>NZ_MLCT01000022.1:0-99202 GCF_001806145.1 Pseudomonas sp. BS-2016 | reverse complement strand
CCGTGGCCAGCCCCAACCGCGAAACCGAAGCCATGCAGGATGGCTCGGACGCGGTGTCCGACTGGCCGCTGCTCAATGCCTTGCTCAACACCGCCAGCGGCGCGACCTGGGTTTCGCTGCACCACGGCGGTGGCGTGGGCATGGGCTTCTCGCAGCATTCGGGCATGGTGATTGTGTGTGATGGCACCGACGAAGCGGCCGAACGCATCGCCCGCGTGCTGCACAACGACCCGGCCACCGGCGTGATGCGCCATGCCGACGCTGGGTATGAAATTGCCATCGACTGCGCCAACGAACAGGGCCTGAACCTGCCGATGATTAACGGCTGAGCTGTATTTTGCTGACGCGCGTGCGCAGGCGTGGATCCGTCCCCCTGCGAGCACGTCAGCCCACAACAAAAACGTCATTTATCAACACGCGTGAAGGAGTATTAACGTGCTTGAGTTAAACCTGATTCCCGGCCAGCTGAGCCTTGCCCAACTGCGAGACATTTATCAGCAGCCAGTGGTCCTCACGCTGGATGAACGTGCATTGGCGCAGATCGATGCCAGTGTCGCGTGTGTTGAACAGATTCTTGCCGAAAACCGCACGACTTACGGCATCAACACCGGTTTCGGACTGTTGGCGTCGACCAAAATCGCCAGCGATGACCTCGAAAACCTTCAGCGTTCGTTGGTGTTGTCCCACGCGGCGGGGATTGGTGAGCCGATCAGTGATGCGCTGGTGCGCCTGATCATGGTGCTCAAGGTCAACAGCCTGAGCCGCGGTTTTTCCGGTATCCGCCGGGTGGTGATCAATGCCTTGATCGCGCTGATCAATGCCGAGGTCTATCCGCATATTCCGCTCAAAGGTTCGGTCGGCGCATCAGGTGACCTGGCGCCCTTGGCGCACATGTCGCTGGTGCTGCTGGGCGAAGGCAAAGCGCGCTACAAAGGTGAATGGCTCGACGCCCGTGCTGCCTTGAAACAGGCCGGTCTGGAGCCGTTGACACTGGCCGCCAAAGAAGGCCTGGCGTTGCTCAATGGCACGCAGGTGTCCACCGCCTTTGCGCTGCGCGGCTTGTTTGAAGGCGAAGACCTGTTTGCCGCGGCCATGGCGTGTGGCGGCCTGACTGTTGAGGCGGTGTTGGGTTCGCGCTCGCCGTTCGACCCGCGCATTCACGCCGCGCGTGGCCAGCGTGGGCAAATCGACGCTGCTGCCATTTATCGCGACCTGCTGGGCGACAGCAGTGAAGTGTCGCTGTCCCACAAGCACTGCGACAAGGTGCAGGACCCGTACTCCCTGCGTTGTCAGCCACAGGTGATGGGCGCCTGCCTGACCCAGTTCCGTCAGGCGGCCGAGGTGCTCGGTATTGAGGCCAACGCTGTGTCGGATAACCCGCTGGTGTTCGCTGAGCAGGGCGACGTGATTTCCGGCGGTAACTTCCACGCCGAGCCCGTGGCCATGGCAGCCGACAACATGGCGCTGGCCATCGCTGAAATCGGCTCGCTGAGCGAGCGTCGCATCTCGCTGATGATGGACAAACACATGTCGCAACTGCCGCCGTTTCTGGTGGGCAATGGCGGCGTCAACTCCGGTTTCATGATTGCTCAAGTGACCGCCGCAGCTTTGGCCAGCGAGAACAAAGCGTTGTCCCACCCCCACAGTGTCGATAGCATTCCGACGTCGGCGAACCAGGAAGACCACGTGTCCATGGCGCCTGCTGCGGGCAAGCGCTTGTGGGAAATGGCTGAAAACGTGCGCGGTGTATTAGCTATCGAGTGGCTGGCGGCTTGTCAGGGGCTCGACTTGCGCGATGGCCTGAAAACCTCGCCGAAGCTGGAAATTGCGCGCACCACGCTGCGTGAAAAAGTGGCGTTCTATGAAAAAGACCGTTTCTTCGCCCCGGACATCGATGCGGCCATGCAACTGCTGGCCTCGCGTTGCCTGAACGCGCTAGTGCCTGCGCGGATGCTGCCAAGCCTGTAATCACGTCGCGGCAGAGGGCCTTGAGCCCTCTGTGCGGTGGTGTGCGCCGACAAAAATAATTAAGGACGCGCGAAATGCACAAGCAAGCTCAAGGTTTGAAGCGCGGGCTGACGGCTCGCCACATCCGTTTCATGGCGCTGGGTTCAGCGATCGGGACGGGGTTGTTTTACGGTTCGGCTGCGGCCATCCAGATGGCTGGCCCCGCGGTCTTGCTGGCGTACCTGATAGGTGGCGCCGCCGTATTCATGGTCATGCGCGCACTGGGCGAAATGGCCGTGCGCGATCCGGTGTCCGGGTCGTTTGGCCATTACGCCAGCACCTATTTGGGCCCGATGTCGGGGTTCATCCTCGGTTGGACCTACGCGTTTGAAATGATCATCGTGTGCCTGGCCGATATCACGGCATTCGGCATTTACATGGGGTTCTGGTTCCCCGACGTGGCGCGCTGGATCTGGGTACTGGGCATCGTGCTGCTGATTGGCGGCCTGAACCTGTGCAGCGTCAAAGTCTTTGGCGAGATGGAATTCTGGCTGTCGCTGCTCAAAGTCGCCGCCATCGTGGCGATGATTCTGGCCGGTTTCGGCATCATGCTGTTTGGCATCGGCAGCGCGGGCAGTGCAGACGCCGCCGCGACCGGGATCAGCAATTTGTGGTCGTTTGGCGGCTTTATGCCCAATGGCGTGGGCGGGTTGATTGCCTCGTTTGCGGTGGTGATGTTCGCGTTCGGCGGCATTGAAATCATTGGCATCACGGCCGGTGAGGCCAAAGACCCGGAACGTGTGATCCCCAAAGCGATCAACGCCGTGCCGTTGCGTATCTTGCTGTTCTACGTGCTGACCCTGTTTGTACTGATGGCCATTTACCCTTGGACGCAGATCGGTAGCCAGGGCAGTCCGTTTGTACAAATTTTCGACAGCCTGGGCATCAGCTCGGCGGCGACCCTGCTCAATATCGTGGTGATTACTGCGGCGGTGTCGGCGATCAACAGCGACATCTTCGGGGCGGGTCGCATGATGTATGGCCTGGCCCAGCAAGGCCATGCGCCAAAAGGCTTCGCACAGATTTCGCGCCATGGCGTGCCGTGGATGACCGTGCTGGTGATGGGCGTGACCTTGCTGGCCGGTGTAGTACTCAATTACCTGATCCCGGAAGACATCTTCCTCATCATTGCCTCGATTGCGACCTTCGCCACGGTGTGGGTGTGGCTGATGATTCTGGTCACGCAAATCGCCATGCGCCGCTCGATGACGGCCGAAGAAGTGGCGCAGCTCAAGTTTCCGGTGCCGTTCTGGCCGTATGCTCCGATCGCGGCCACGGTGTTCATGGTGTTTATCTTCGGCGTGCTGGGCTATTTCCCTGACACCCGTGCGGCACTGATTGTGGGCGCCGTCTGGATTGTATTGCTGATCGTGGCGTATCGGTTGTGGGTAAAACCGTTAGCCGGGCATGCGGTCAAAGCCCAGCCCGAGTTGTCCTGATCCCAACGTTTAACGGCGGAGTGAGTGAATGAAAACGCTTTGGCAACACTGCAATGTCGCAACCATGGCCGAGGGTGCGTACTCGATCATCGAGGACGCCGCCATTGTGACGTGTGAAGGCTTCATTGAGTGGATCGGCCCACGGCTGCACGTGCCCCACGGTGAGTACAGCCAGACCCATGGCCTGGAAGGCGCGTGGGTGACGCCGGGCCTGATCGATTGCCACACGCACACGGTGTTCGGCGGCAACCGCAGCGGTGAGTTCGAGCAGCGTCTGCAAGGCGTCAGCTATGCCGACATTGCGGCCGCCGGGGGCGGAATTGCCAGCACCGTGCGTGCGACCCGTGCTGCCAGCGAAGAGGAATTGTTCGCCAGTGCGCGTCAGCGTTTGATGTGTCTGCTGCGCGACGGTGTTACCAGCGTGGAGATCAAATCCGGCTACGGTTTGAGCCTTGAAAGCGAGCGCAAAATCTTGCGCGTGATTCGCCGTCTGGGCGACACGCTGCCGGTCACGGTGCGCAGTACCTGTCTGGCGGCCCACGCATTACCGCCCGAGTACAAGGACCGTGCAGACGACTACATCGATCTGATCTGCAACGAAATGCTTCCCGCGCTGGCAGCCGAAGGGCTGGTCGACGCCGTGGATGCCTTCTGCGAATACCTGGCGTTCTCCCCGGCGCAGGTGGAGCGGGTGTTCAAGGTGGCGCAGGGCTTGGGGTTGCCGGTCAAGCTGCACGCCGAGCAACTGTCGTCGCTGCACGGCTCCAGCCTTGCGGCGCGCTATCACGCGTTGTCGGCGGACCATCTGGAGTTCATGACCGAAGAAGACGCCATGGCCATGGCGGCGGCGGGCACTGTCGCGGTGCTGCTGCCGGGCGCGTTCTATTTCCTGCGTGAGACCCAGTTGCCGCCGATGCAGGCCCTGCGCAAGCACGGTGTGAAAATCGCCATCGCCAGCGACCTCAATCCGGGTACTTCGCCTGCGTTGTCATTGCGTTTGATGATGAACATGGCCTGCACCCTGTTTCGCATGACGCCTGAAGAAGCGCTGGCAGGCGTGACCCTGCACGCGGCCACAGCGTTGGGGATGGGCGAGACCCATGGTTCGCTGGAGCCGGGCAAAGTAGCGGACTTCGTGGCCTGGAATATAGATCGCCCGGCGGACCTGGCGTACTGGTTGGGCGGTGATCTGGATAAACGCGTCGTGCGCAACGGCGCCGACGTAGTGCTTTAGGAGAAACGCGTGTGGAAAAGGTTCTGACATTCAAACAAGGCCGTGTGCCATTGCTGATCAGCATGCCCCACGCGGGGCTGCGCCTGACGCCAGAGGTCAAGGCCGGGCTGATTCCCGAGGCGCAAAGCCTGCCCGACACGGACTGGCACATTCCCAGGCTCTATGCGTTCGCGAGCGAGTTGGGGGCCAGCACACTGGCGGCTGAGTATTCGCGTTTTGTGATTGACCTCAACCGCCCGCAGGACGATGCGCCGATGTACGTGGGCGCGACCACCGGGTTGTTCCCGGACACGCTGTTCACCGGGGTGCCCTTGTTTCACGAGGGGTTGGCGCCTTCGAAGGCAGAGCGCGCGACGTACCTTGAGCAGATCTGGAAGCCCTATCACCAGACCTTGCAGCAAGAACTGGCGCGACTTAAAGCCGAGTTCGGCTATGCATTGCTGTTTGATGCGCATTCGATCCGTTCGTACATCCCGCACCTGTTTGACGGCAAACTGCCGGACTTCAACCTGGGGACGTTCAATGGCGCCAGCTGCGATCCGCACGTGGCGACTGAGCTGCAAGGGATTTGCGCCGAACACCGGGCCTACAGTCATGTGCTGAACGGCCGCTTCAAGGGAGGGCATATCACTCGTCATTACGGCAACCCGACGGACAACATTCATGCCGTGCAACTGGAGTTGGCGCAGAGCACCTATATGGAGGAGTTTGAACCGTTTGATTACCGCGAGGATCTGGCGAAGCCCACGCAGGTGGTGCTCAGGCAATTGCTGGAGCGGTTTATCGCGTGGGGACATGAGCGCTATGGGCGTGCCTGAAGTGACAGGCCGTCAGCTGGACCCTCGTGCGCAGGGGTGAGGGCCAGGGCATCGTGTGGCTCTTCAACCCTGGCTTCTATAAGGGCATGCTCATTCCTGCGAATCGGGTTTATGATGCCAGACGGCACATTTTTTGAAGTCCCCCACAGGGATGACCTCAACCCCATGGAGCGCGCAATGCAGACCTTGTTCCCGCAGATCAAACCCTACGCCCGGCACGATCTGGCTGTCGATGGGCCGCATGTTCTTTATGTCGATGAAAGCGGTTCACCCGATGGCCTGCCGGTGGTCTTCATTCACGGGGGGCCGGGCTCGGGCTGTGATGCCAACAGTCGCTGCTATTTCGACCCCAGCAAGTACCGCATCATTACGTTCGACCAGCGCGGGTGCGGGCGCTCCACCCCCCACGCCAGCCTTGAAAACAACACCACCTGGGATCTGGTCGCCGACATGGAGCGGATCCGCTCGTATCTGGGGATCGAGAAATGGGTGCTGTTCGGTGGCTCGTGGGGCTCGACGCTGGCGCTTGCCTACGCGCAAAGCCACCCGGAGCGCGTGCATGGCCTGATTCTGCGCGGGATCTTTTTGGCCCGCCCGCAAGAAATTGAATGGTTCTACCAGGCCGGGGCCAGCCGCCTGTTTCCCGACTATTGGGAAGACTACCTGGCGCCCATCCCTGAAGACGAACGCCATGATTTGCTCACGGCCTACTACAAGCGCCTGACCGGCAATGATCAGATCGCGCAAATGCATTGCGCCAAAGCCTGGTCAACGTGGGAAGGGCGCACCGCCACGCTGCGGCCCAATGTGCAAGTGGTGGAACGCTTTTGCGAGGCCCAGCGTGCGTTGTCGATTGCGCGCATTGAATGCCATTACTTCACCCATAACGCGTTCCTTGAGCCCAACCAACTGATCCGTGACATGCCCAAGATTGCGCATTTGCCGGGCGTGATCGTGCATGGGCGCTATGACGTGATTTGCCCGCTGGATAACGCATGGGCGTTGCATCAGGCCTGGCCGGACAGCGAGCTGCAGATCATCCGCGAAGCAGGCCACTCCGCCACTGAGCCCGGGATCACCGACGCACTGGTCAGGGCCACCGAAGAGATGGCGCGTCGTCTGCTCAACCTGCAACCGGATGAAGCATGAAGGGACTTTTACAACGGGTGACCGGCGCGCGGGTTGAAGTGGCGGGGGAGATCGTCGGTTCGATTGATCAAGGGTTGATGGTGCTGGTGGCTGTCGAACCCGGCGACACCGAGGCCAATGCCGCGAAGCTGCTGCACAAGCTGCTCAATTACCGGGTGTTCAGCGATGCCGACGGCAAAATGAACCTGTCACTGGCGGATATCGGCGGCGGTTTGCTGCTGGTGTCGCAGTTCACGCTGGCCGCCGACACCAAAAGTGGCCTGCGGCCGAGTTTCTCTACGGCTGCGCCACCGGCTCTGGCCGAATCGTTGTTTGACCACCTGCTGAGCGAGGCAAAACGGCTGCATCCGAACGTGGCAGCAGGCCGTTTTGGTGCCGATATGCAGGTGCATTTGGTCAATGATGGCCCCGTGACATTTTTGTTACAAACCTAAAACCCTGAAAAACCGTGATTTCGTCAGAAAACAGGGTTTTTTAAGCACAAATACTTGCTGTCACTAGATGCGTTGTAACGCGGGCTACTAGATAATCGCGCGCTACACAGAGACTAATCCGACGCGTTGGGGGAATCATTCATTCCTTTGAAGGTCGGAACAGTGCTCGCCAACCCGGCATTCAATCGCTGGCGGTTGGTTTCATCATCTGTATTCGGCGAGGTTTGCTCGTGATTGTTAGTCCATTTAATGCACCAAAAAAGTCTGCCAAGCGGTTACGCAACGCACTGGTGACGGGCTCTGCGCTCTTTTGCTTGTTCGGTGCGGGTCAACTGTGGGCATTCAGTCTGGATGACGTGGCGGCGCAGGCTAAAACCCTCGCCGAGCAGAAGTACCAAGCTCCGCGCAGCAATCTGCCTAACGAATTTCGCGACATGAAGTTCGCGGACTACCAGAAGATTCGTTTCCGCAACGAGAAAGCTCAGTGGGCTGACGACAAAACGCCTTTCAAATTGTCGTTCTATCACCAGGGCATGCATTTCGACACGCCGGTGAAAATCAACGAAGTCACCGCCACCAAGGTGGAAGAGATCAAGTACGACGCCAGTCGTTTCGATTTCGGTGATGTTCAATTTGACCCGAAAGCTACCGAGAACCTCGGTTGGGCGGGCTTCCGTGTCCTTTATCCGCTGAACAAAGCCGATAAGCAGGACGAAGTCATGACCATGCTCGGCGCCAGTTATTTCCGCGTTGTCGGTAAGGACCAAACCTACGGCCTGTCGGCTCGTGGTCTGGCCATCGACACCGCTTTGCCGTCCGGCGAAGAATTCCCGCGTTTCACCGAGTTCTGGATTGAACGTCCGAAAGCCGGTGACAAGCATCTGGTGATTTTCGCCCTGCTGGATTCGCCTCGTGCTACCGGCGCTTACCGCTTCACGCTGCGCCCGGGTGTCGACACGGTGGTCGACGTCAAGGCGCAAATGTTCCTGCGTGACAAAGTCGGCAAGCTGGGCATCGCCCCGCTGACCAGCATGTACCTGTTCGGCGCCAACCAGCCGTCCAAAGTGCTCAACTACCGCCGCGAACTGCACGATTCGTCGGGCCTGGCGATTCACGCCGGCAACGGTGAGTGGATCTGGCGTCCGCTGAACAACCCCAAGCATTTGTCGGTGAGCAACTTCTCGGTTGAAAACCCGCTGGGCTTTGGCCTGCTGCAACGCGGCCGTGATTTCAGCCACTACGAAGACCTCGACGACAACTACCACAAGCGTCCAAGTGCCTGGATCGAGCCACAAGGCGACTGGGGCAAGGGGACGGTGGATCTGGTCGAAATCCCGACCGCTGACGAGACCAACGACAACATCGTTGCGTTCTGGAGCCCGGAAACTCAGCCTGAGCCGCTCAAGCCTTTCGACTTTGCCTATCGCTTGCACTGGACGATGAACGAAGCCGCCCTGCACCCTAAAGACAGCGCCTGGGCCCAGCAAACACTGCGCTCGACCGGTGACGTCAAGCAGTCCAACCTGATCCGTCAACCGGACGGCAGCGTGGCTTACCTGATCGACTTCGAAGGCCCGTCGCTTGAGAAGTTGCCAGCAGACGCCGCCGTGCGTAGCCAGGTCAGCGTGGGCGATAACGCCGAGCTGGTGGAAAACAACCTGCGCCACAACCCGGAAACCAAGGGCTGGCGTTTGACGTTGCGCTTGAAGGTCAAAGACCCGAGCAAGTCCACCGAGCTGCGTGCCGCGCTGGTCGCCGATGAAGAACCGGCCCCTGCCGCCCCCTTGACCAAGGCCGAGAAAGCGGCGGCCAAGGCTCAGGAAAAGAAAGAACAGCACAAAGCCAAGGACGCTAAAGCGCCTGCGGCCGAAGCGGCCCCAGCCACACCAGCGCCAGTCAAGACTGAAAAAGTCCTGACCGAGACCTGGAGCTACCAGTTGCCAGCCGATGAGTAACGCTCACGCAGAGTCAGCCTCGCTCAGCGAGTACCTGGCGCACCTACCCTTGAGCGATGAGCAGCGCGCCGAGCTGGCCAGTTGCACATCGTTCGAGGCGTTGCACGAGCGCCTGTCGGCCCATCACGACGTGAGCACCGCCGAGGCCGCTCAGGCGTCGGTGGGCTCACGCCTTAAACTCAGCTCGGCGCACGCGCTGGAAGACGCCGAAATGCTCGGCGTCGATGCCAGCGGCCGGGTGATGCTCAAGGCCACGCCGCCGATTCGTCGCACCAAAGTGGTGCCCGAGCCGTGGCGCACCAATATCCTGGTGCGTGGTTGGCGGCGCCTGACCGGGCGCAGCAATCCGCCGGCACCGCCCAAAGATGAACGCGTGTTGCCCAAGGCGCGCTGGCGCACGGTGGGTTCGATCCGCCGTTACATCTTGCTGATTCTGATGCTCGGCCAGACCATCGTTGCCGGCTGGTACATGAAAGGCATCATGCCGTATCAGGGCTGGTCGTTCGTCGATCTGGACGAAGTGATCCATCAGCCGCTGCTGCAAACCGCGCAGCAAGTGCTGCCGTATGCGCTGCAAACCAGCATTCTGATTCTGTTCGGGATTCTGTTCTGCTGGGTATCGGCGGGTTTCTGGACCGCCCTGATGGGGTTTCTGGAACTGCTGACCGGTCACGACAAGTACCGCATCTCGGGCGCGAGCGCCGGTAATGAGCCGATCCCGCAAGACGCTCGCACAGCGTTGGTCATGCCGATCTGTAACGAAGACGTGACCCGCGTGTTTGCGGGCTTGCGTGCGACGTACGAATCGGTGGCTGCCACCGGTGACCTGGACCGTTTCGACTTCTTCGTCCTCAGTGACAGTAACGATCCCGACATCTGCGTGGCTGAACAGCAGGCCTGGCTGGATGTGTGCCGCGAGACCGGAGGCTTCGGGCGGATTTTCTATCGCCGTCGCCGTCGCCGTGTGAAACGTAAAAGCGGCAACCTCGACGACTTCTGCCGTCGCTGGGGCGGCGATTACAAGTACATGGTGGTGCTTGACGCCGACAGCGTGATGAGCGGCGAATGCCTGACCAGCCTGGTGCGCTTGATGGAAGCCACACCGGACGCGGGCATCATTCAGACCGCGCCACGGGCGTCGGGCATGGACACGCTGTATGCGCGCATGCAGCAGTTCGCCACGCGGGTCTACGGCCCACTGTTTACGGCCGGTCTGCACTTCTGGCAGTTGGGTGAATCCCACTACTGGGGCCACAACGCCATCATCCGCATGAAGCCTTTTATCGAGCACTGCGCCCTCGCGCCGTTGCCGGGCAAAGGGGCGTTCGCGGGTGCGATTCTGTCCCACGACTTCGTTGAAGCGGCGTTGATGCGCCGTGCGGGCTGGGGCGTGTGGATTGCCTACGACTTGCCGGGCAGCTATGAAGAATTGCCGCCCAACTTGCTGGACGAACTCAAGCGCGACCGTCGCTGGTGCCACGGTAACTTGATGAACTTCCGCCTGTTCCTGGTCAAGGGCATGCACCCGGTTCACCGGGCCGTGTTCCTGACGGGCGTGATGTCCTACCTGTCGGCGCCGCTGTGGTTCTTCTTCTTGCTGCTGTCGACGGCGCTGCTGGCGGTCAACACGCTGATGGAGCCGCAGTACTTTATGGAACCGCGTCAGCTCTACCCGCTGTGGCCGCAGTGGCACCCGGAAAAAGCCGTGGCGTTGTTCTCGACCACCATCGTGCTGCTGTTTTTGCCCAAGTTGCTGAGCATCATCCTGATCTGGGCCAAAGGCGCGAAACAGTTTGGCGGCAAGTTCAAGGTCACGCTGTCGATGCTGCTGGAGATGCTGTTCTCCATGCTGCTGGCGCCGGTGCGCATGATCTTCCACACCCGTTTCGTACTGGCTGCATTTTTGGGCTGGGCCGCGACGTGGAACTCGCCACAACGTGACGATGACTCCACGCCGTGGAGCGAAGCGGTACGTCGCCATGGGCCGCAAACCCTGCTGGGTGCAGCCTGGGCGGCCTTGGTGTTGTGGTTGAACCCGAGCTTCCTGTGGTGGTTGGTGCCGATTGTGGGTTCGTTGATGTTGTCGATCCCGGTGTCGGTGATTTCCAGCCGTGTGAAGCTGGGCCTCAAGTCTCGTGACGCCAGCCTGTTCCTGATCCCTGAGGAATACGCGCCGCCCCGTGAGTTGTCGGCCACTGCCGAATACACCCACGAGAATCGTTACCACGCCTTGCATGACGGGTTTATCCGTTCAGTGGTGGACCCGCAGCAGAACGCGCTGGCCTGTGCATTGGCCACGTCGCGTCACCGTCAGGCCGAACCGATTGAATGGTTGCGTGCCGAGCGGGTGCGTCACGCCCTGAAAGTCGGACCTGGCGGTCTGAACAACAACGAGCGCATGGCGCTGCTGAGCGACCCTGTCGCCCTGGCACGCTTGCACGCGTTGGTGTGGGACGAAGGCCATGAAGACTGGCTCAACGCGTGGCGTGAGTCGATCGCCGCTGATCCTCACGCGCCGTTGTTGCCGTTGCAACCGGCCGCTTGATGCAGACAAAACCCCACTTCGGTGGGGTTTTTTTTTGGGCTTTTTACGGTGCGTCTGAAGTCGCCACCGGCGCCGGCCAGGCGAGATACCGCCAGCCGTTATCACAAAGGCCCACAGGCGTTGGCACTCCCTTCGTCAGCAATGGCGGGTACTTATCCCGGCGTGCGCTGCGCTTTTCTTACGCAAAACCTTTGTGCTCTCTCTGCTCTGAGTTAGCATCCGTCTCCGAGTGGGCGAATGCCCGGCTGTGTTGGCTTTGAGTATCGGGCCCACCGTTGGCCAACGCCTTTATTGAGTAGGTTCCGGGGAGTTGATGATGAAGAAGTTTCTGTCGAAACTGATGTTCGGTGTCACTGCACTACTGGCGGTCAGCGCAGCCCACGCAGGCGCGATTGATGATGCGGTCAAACGCGGCACGTTAAAGGTGGGCATGGACCCCACCTACATGCCGTTCGAAATGACCAATAAGCGTGGCCAGATTATTGGTTTCGAAGTGGACTTGCTCAAAGCCATGGCCAAGTCCATGGGCGTCAAGCTGGAGCTGGTTTCCACCGGCTATGACGGCATTATCCCGGCGTTGATGACCAACAAATTCGACATGATCGGCAGCGGCATGACCCTGACCCAGGAACGCAACCTGCGCCTGAACTTCAGCGAACCGTTCATCGTGGTCGGTCAGACCCTGCTGATCCGCAAGGAACTGGCTGACAAGGTCAAAAGCTACAAAGACCTCAACGACCCGCAATACCGCCTGACCTCGAAGCTGGGCACCACAGGCGAAATGATCGCCAAAAAGCTGATGTCCAAGGCCCAGTACCACGGCTATGACAACGAGCCTGAAGGCGTGCTGGACGTGGTGAACGGCAAGGCCGATGCCTTTGTTTACGACGCGCCCTACAACGTGGTGGCCGTTAACAAGTTCGGCGACGGCAAACTGGTGTTCCTCGATCAGCCGTTCACCTACGAGCCATTGGCCTTCGGTCTGAAGAAGGGCGACTACGACAGCCTCAACTTCATCAATAACTTCCTGCACCAGATCCACGAAGACGGCACCTACGATCGCATCCATGACAAGTGGTTCAAAGACACCACTTGGCTCAAAGACATGGAATAAACGCGGTCTCCTGTAGTCGCTGCCCAAGGCTGCGCCAAGGCCCGAAGGCCTTCTGTTATCAGGGCTGCCACGCAGCCCATTGCAGCCTGCGGCAGCGACCCCACACAGTCTGCCGCGCTGACCTCGACGGAAATATTGCAACGTGATCAAACAAAAAAAAGCACAGTGGCCCTGGCACGTGTTGACCGTGCTGGTGCTCATCGGTCTGGCGGGCGCGCTGTATTACGCCACCTCGCTGATGTCCTACGAGTGGCGCTGGAACCGAGTTCCGCAGTACTTCGTCTATCAGGCGGAGGAAGCTCAGCGAGCCGCTGAAACCTCGACCGTGATCGAGCTGGTGCGCAAAGGCGATCAGGCCGAAGTGGTGTTGCGCGCCGATGATGGCACCGAGCAACGCCTGACAGTGGCCGACAACAGTGTGCAACTGGCTGAAGGCGACGACGTTGCCGAAGGCGATGTGATTGGCGTGACCCGGCACTGGGCCGCTGGCCCGTTGTTGCTGGGGTTGTGGACCACCGTGTGGTTGTCGTTGGTGTCGGGGGTGCTGGGCCTGATGATTGGCCTGACCACCGGCCTGTGCAGGCTGTCGAATAACCCGACCCTGCGCGACCTATCGACCCTGTACGTCGAGCTGGTACGGGGCACGCCCCTGCTGGTGCAGATTTTCATCTTCTACTTCTTCATTGGCACCGTACTCAACCTGTCCCGCGAGTTTGCCGGCATTGCTGCGCTGTCGTTGTTCACCGGGGCGTACGTGGCTGAAATCGTCCGTTCGGGCGTGCAGTCCATTGCCCGCGGGCAAAACGAAGCGGCGCGTTCGCTGGGGCTCAATGCCACCCAGTCGATGCGTTACGTGGTGTTGCCGCAAGCCTTCAAACGCGTGCTGCCCCCGCTGGCCGGACAGTTCATCAGCCTGGTCAAAGACACCTCGTTGGTGTCGGTGATTGCCATTACCGAGCTGCTCAAGAGCGGGCGCGAAGTCATTACCACCTCGTTCTCGCCGTTCGAGATTTTGTTCTGCGTGGCGGGCCTGTACCTGTTGATCAACCTGCCGCTGTCCAACCTGGCCAGCCGTCTTGAGCGGAGGCTCGCGCAAAGTGATTGAAGTCCGCGAACTGGTAAAAGTCTTCGACACCCGCGGGCAGGTTGTTCGC
This sequence comes from Pseudomonas sp. BS-2016, assembly GCF_001806145.1. Taxonomy (NCBI): domain Bacteria; kingdom Pseudomonadati; phylum Pseudomonadota; class Gammaproteobacteria; order Pseudomonadales; family Pseudomonadaceae; genus Pseudomonas; species Pseudomonas sp. BS-2016. The sequence continues at coordinate 85,353 of NZ_MLCT01000022.1, read as the reverse complement.
GCGGTGGATAACGTCAGCACCACGGTCGCCAAGGGCGAAGTGCTGGTGGTAATTGGCCCGTCCGGGTCGGGCAAGTCGACGTTTTTGCGGTGTTTGAATGGCCTGGAAGATTTCGATTCGGGCTCGGTCAGCATCGACGGGGTCGACCTCGCCAACCCGAAAACGGACGTGAACGCCTACCGTCGTGAAGTCGGCATGGTGTTCCAGCATTTCAACTTGTTCCCGCACATGACCGTGCTTGAGAACCTGTGCCTGGCGCAGAAAGTCGTGCGCAAACGGGGCAAGGCCGAGCGCGAAGCCAAGGCCCGCGCCCTGCTGGAAAAGGTCGGTATCGGGCAGAAAGCCAATGAATATCCGTCGCGCCTCTCGGGTGGACAGCAGCAACGGGTGGCCATTGCTCGCGCGCTGGCGATGGAACCCAAGGTCATGCTGTTCGACGAGCCGACCTCCGCGCTCGACCCGGAGATGGTCGGCGAAGTGCTGGACGTGATGAAAACCCTGGCGCTTGAAGGCATGACCATGGTTTGCGTGACCCACGAAATGGGGTTTGCCCGGGAAGTGGCCAACCGCGTGTTGTTCTTTGATCACGGCAAATTGCTTGAAGACTCTGCCCCGGAGGACTTCTTCCACTCGCCCAAAGACCTGCGTGCCCAGGCGTTTTTGCGGCAGGTGCTGTAAACGTCGCCCTCACCTTGGCCCCCTCCCTTTGAGGGAGGGCTGAGGTGAGGGCAGCGGCCTGTCTACACTTTGAAGCGTCCCACCAACCCTTGCAGATGCGTGCCCAGTCGCGCCAATTCGATGCTCGATGCAGCCGTTTCTTCACTGGCGGCGGAGGTCTGCTCTGACACATCGCGCACGTTCAATACGCTGCGGTTGATTTCATCAGCCACCGCACTTTGCTGTTCGGCCGCCGCCGCGATCTGCTGGTTCATCCCCTGAATGGTTGAGACCGTGCGTTTGATGTTGCCCAGCGACTCACCCGCGCGACGGGTCAGCTCGACGCTGCTGTCGGTCAGGCTGCGACTGCTGTCCATGCTGGTGGCCACTTGCAACGTGCCGCTTTGCAGGCCCGCAATCAGCTCTTCGATTTCCTCAGTCGATTGCTGAGTACGTTGCGCCAGGCTGCGCACTTCATCGGCCACGACGGCAAAGCCGCGTCCCGCTTCGCCCGCCCGTGCCGCTTCAATGGCTGCGTTGAGCGCCAGCAAGTTAGTTTGCTGGGCCACGGATTTGATCACGTCCAGCACGCTACCGATTTTGTCGCTTTCGCGTTTGAGATGGCTCATGGCCTCGGTGGAATTGCCGACTTCCATCGCCAGTTTCTCGATCTGGGCGATGGCTTCCCCCACGACCTTGTCGCCTTCACGCGCCTGTTGGTCGGCGGCGACAGCCGCTTCGGACGCTTCTTCGGCATTGCGCGCCACTTCCTGCACGGTGGCGGCCATTTCATGCATCGCGGTGGCCACCTGGTCAGTTTCGACCTTTTGGCTGTTGACCCCGGCGCTGGTCTGTTCCGTCACGGCTGACAGCTCTTCGGCTGCACTGGCGATCTGCGTCACGCCCTCGGAGATGCCACCAATCAACTCGCGAAGGCCCACCGTCATGCGCTGTACGGCGCGTTGCAACTGGCCCATTTCATCGCGGCGCGGGGTGTCGTAGTTGTTCGTCAGGTCGCCTGCAGCCACGCGCTCGACGGTGCTCAAGGTTTGACGCAACGGGATCACAATCTGGCGTGTGATGCTCCACGCCGCGATGGCGCCCAGCAGCAGCGCCAGCACGGTGCAGCCGAACAACAGGTTTTTCGCGTGCTGGCTGTCGAGATCACGCTTGGCGGTTTGCATGCCCGAAAGTTGTTTGCTCAGATCGATCAGCGTATTGCCCAAGCCGTGCATGCGCTCCAGTACCTGGGCGTTGGCCACCTGAGCGTCTCGAAAGCTGGTCACGGCGGCACGGTAGTTTTGCAAGGATTCGCTGGCCTGTTGCAGGTTGGCGGTGTACTCGACTGGCAGGGTGCCAGCCAGGCGGGTGGCGTCCTTGATGGCGTTGTCGATGGCGTCCAGCGCCGGTTGCTCGGCTTCAGGTTTGCCGCTGTAGGTGTAGCCACGCACCTGGAAACGGGCTTGTTGCAGCAATTTGCTCAGTTCGATCACGCTGTTGAACTGCGCCACGCTGTCGCCTTGCAGCAGGGCTTTTTCGATGTCCGCCACCTTGGCCACCGCGTTATCGGCGGTCGCCCCCAATTGGGTGCGGCTGTTTTCGCGGGCCTGGGTGGCCTGTGTGATGTCGGACACGGCCCGGCGATAATCGGCCACAGCCGCCAATTGTTGTTGCACCAGCGCGATATCTGCCGGTTGTGTGAGTTGGCGGCGGGACGTTTCCAGCGTCTCGTCCAGCTCGGTCAAGCGGGCATTGAGTTGAGCGGGTCCGTGTTCGCCTCTGTCCTTTTCATAGTCCAGGCGCGCGATACGCAAGTCTTTGGTCAGGGCGATGATTTTGGAGATATTCGCCAGTTTGTCGCCGCGATCGATCACGGACACCAGGCCGTTCCAGCCGGTAGCGGTAATCAGCAGGGTCAACAGCAATACCAGGCCAAAGCCCAGGCTGAGTTTACGATTGACGCTGATATTGCCTAGCGTGTGGGCCAACCAACGGTACATGGCGGTGCTCCTTTTTTGACCGAATCGACTCCATGGCAGGCTGTCCAGTGCATCGCGGTCTTTTTATTAGTTCTCAGGTCATCGGCGCGCCCGCGCAGAACTGTAAGCACCGATGGTCAGACTGTGACGGACATCGCAGGCTTTATGCCATCACGAGTGTAGTCGCTGTCGGGCAACGCGAAGCGGCAAGGGGTGGCCCACACCACTTCGCGCTAAGGCGTTACACCTTGAATCGACCCACCAACCCTTGCAGGTGAGTGCCCAGCCTGGCCAGTTCAATGCTGGAGGCTGCGGTTTCTTCGCTGGCGGACGCCGTTTGCTCGGACACATCGCGCACGTTGAGCACGCTGCGATTGATTTCTTGCGCCACGCTGCTTTGCTGTTCGGCGGCGGCTGCGATTTGCTGGTTCATGCCCTGAATGGTCGACACCGTGCGGGTGATGGTGCTCAACGAGGCACCGGCGCGGCGCGTCAGTTCGACACTGCTGTCGGTCAGCACGCGGCTGTTGTCCATGCTCGCGGAGACCCGTTGGGTGCCGGTTTGCAGGCCGACAATCAGCTCTTCGATTTCTTCGGTGGACGCCTGAGTGCGTTGCGCCAGGCTGCGCACTTCATCGGCCACCACGGCAAAGCCGCGACCGGCTTCGCCTGCGCGGGCCGCTTCGATGGCCGCGTTGAGGGCCAGCAGGTTGGTTTGTTGTGACACCGACTTGATGACATCGAGCACGCTGCCGATCTTGCCGCTTTCCTGCCGCAGGTGCGTCATCGCGTCAGTGGATTTTTCGACTTCGGCGGCCAGATGCTCGATCTGCTCGATGGCCTGAGCCACGACCGTGTCACCTTCGCGCGCTTGCTGGTCGGCGGTGACGGCGGCCACCGATGCATCTTCAGCGTTGCGCGCCACCTCCTGCACGGTGGCGGCCATTTCATGCATCGCCGAGGCGACTTGATCGGTCTCGTCTTTTTGGCTGTTGACCCCGGCGCTGGTCTGCTCGGTCACCGCGGACAGCTGTTCAGCGGCGCTGGCGATCTGGGTCACGCTGTCGCAGATGCCGCCGATCAGCTCCCGCAGCTCGCCGGTCATGCGGGCAATGGCGTTCTGCACCTGACCCAGTTCATCACGGCGTTGCGTGGGGTGATCCTGCGTCAGGTCGCCTGCGGCCACGGCTTGCACGATGCGCAGGGTGTGTTGCAGCGGGTTGACGATTTGGCGGGTAATCAGCCAGGCCGCCAGTGTGCCCAACACCAGCGCCAGCGTGGCGCACAGGGCGAGCGCGGTCTTGGCTTGTTGCGCATCGCTGTCGCGTTTCTCGGTTTGCAGGTCAGCCAATTGATGGCTGACGTCCACCAGGCTGTCGCCCAGGGTTTTGAGGGTGCTCTGTTGCTGATCGCTGAGCATTTGCGAGTCGCGAAACTGCACAAAGGTATCGCCGTAGCGCGTGAGTGCTTGTTTGATGTGTTGCAACGGGAGGGCGTATTCAGCAGGCAGGGTGGCTGACAGGCGGGTGAGTTGGGCCTGCGCCTGGTTGATCGCGTCCAGCGCCGGTTGCGCGGTATCCGCCGCGCCGCTGTAGGTGTAACCGCGCACGTGAAAGCGCGCATTTTGCACGGAGCGCGCCAGTTGATCGACCCGGTTGAGCATGCCCAGGTCATTGCCTTTGAGCACATCCTGCTCAATGGTTTCGATGCGGGCGACAGCGCTGTCTGCACTGGCGCCCAGTTGCGTTCGGCTCACTTCGCGGGCCTGGGTGGCTTCATCGATCTGGCTGAAGATGGTTGTGTACTGCGCGACGGCCTGTAATTCCTGATGGATCATGGCCAGGTCTTGCGACAAGACCAACTGCGTGCTGGCTTGCTTGAGGTTGTTTTCGATCCGGTTCAACAGATCGTTGACCTCGGCGGGGCCGTTTGCGCCGTTGTCGCGATCGTAGGACACGCGGGCGATGCGCAGGTCTTTGACCAGCGCCACGGTGTCGGAAATGGTACTGAGCTTGTTGCTCCGATCGATGATCGACGCCAGCCCTATCCAGCCTGTGAGTGTGATTAACAGCGTCAGCATCAGCACCAGGCCGAAGCCCAGGCTGAGTTTGCGATGGACGCTGATGTTGCCAAGCGTAGTGGTCAACCACGTATTCATGGTGATGCTCCTTATCTGATCGATTCACATCGATATAAGCCGTCCATGGCCACTGAGTATCTTTTGCGGAGCTTGGCTATCGGCCCTCAAACGGTGAACTTGAGGGGTTTATACGAAATGTATTAAATGCAAGATGTTTCAGGGAGACGGCTGCTGCTATGGCCGTGATGGGGGAGGCGCGAGGCTGTGGGCGGTTACAGCCTCAAAAAAGACGGGCAAGCAGGGCGGTGACGGCGGTTTCAACCCGCAGGATGCGAGCGCCCAGTTGCACCGGTTGCAATCCGGCGTTGGCCAGCAGGTCGATTTCGTAAGGAATCCAGCCGCCTTCCGGGCCGATGGCCAGGGTAACGGCTTCATCCAGCCCGCGCGGGCAGGGCGGGTAATCGCCCGGATGGCCCACTAGCCCACGCGTGCCTTGCACCAGGGCAGGCAGGCGATCCTCGACAAACGGTTTGAAGCGCTTTTCGATGATGATCTCAGGCAACACGCTGTCGCGGGCCTGCTCCAGCCCTAGGATCAGTTGCTCGCGAATCGCCTCGGGCTCCAGGAACGGGGTCTGCCAAAAGCTTTTTTCGACCCGGTAACTGTTCACCAGTACCACCTTGGGCACGCCCATTGAGGCCACGGTTTGCAGCACACGGCGCAACATTTTTGGACGCGGCAGGGCCAGCAGCAGGGTCAGGGGCAGTTTGGCCGGTGGCGGCTGGTCGAGGCTGTGTATCACCAGCTCAGCCTCTTTGGGCTCCAGGCGCACCAACTCGGCGCTGCCCATCAAGCCGCCAATCCGACCCACGCGCAGGCTGTCACCGACAGCGGCACGGTGAACTTCCTGCATGTGCGTGAGGCGCCGATCACGCAGGATCACGCGGTCGGCGGCAATGAAGTCAGCCTCTTCGAGGAGCAGAAGGTTCACGCGTGCGGCGCTGGCGGTTGGGCGTTTTGGTCAGCCGGTTGCTCGTCTGCGTCATTGCCGCGTTTGTTTTTGCTGACCAGGCTGCCGAACAGAATGCCGATTTCAAACAGCATCCACATCGGGATCGCCAGCAGGGTCTGGGAGAAGATGTCCGGCGGGGTCAGGATCATACCGACCACAAAACAGCCGATGATCACGTACGGACGGATCTTGCGCAGGTATTTGACGTCGACAATGCCGATCCAGACCAGCAACACCACGGCCACCGGGATTTCAAAGGCCACGCCAAAGGCGAAGAACAGGGTCATGACGAAATCGAGGTAGCTGCTGATGTCGGTCATCATGGCCACGCCTTCCGGGGTGGCGGCGGCGAAGAACTTGAACACCAGCGGGAACACCAGGAAGTAGGCAAAAGCCATCCCGGCGTAGAACAGAAAGATGCTGGAGATCAGCAGCGGCACGGCGATGCGTTTTTCGTGCTTGTAGAGGCCGGGCGCAATGAAGCCCCAGATCTGGTGCAGGATCACCGGGATGGCAATGAACAGCGAGACCATCAAGGTCAGCTTGAGCGGCGTCAGGAAGGGCGATGCCACGTCGGTGGCGATCATCGTGGCGCCCACCGGCAGGTATTCACGCAGCGGGGTGGAGACCAGTGTGTAGATCTGCTGCGTGAAGGCGAACAAGCCGGCGAAGATGATGAAAATCGCCGCGATGCAACGCAACAAGCGGGTGCGCAGCTCGGTCAAGTGCGAGACCAGCGGCATTGGCTGGTCATTTTCAGGAATGTCGCTCATGCGCTTAAGGGGCTCGCGGTGGCAGGGTTGGGTCGTGTGGCGCTGCCGGTTCAGGCGCAGGTTCGGACGCGGTTTTGCTCAGGCTCACAGGCGCGGGGCTGGCGGGTTCGGCAGGCACGGCGGCGGGCGGCGCAGGCGGCTCGACCGGCGTGACCGGCTTCATGGCGTCCTGCAGGGGCGCCATGATCTTCTTGGCTTCCTCTTCCATCGACAGGATGTGTTCGTTGTGCAGTTGTCGACGGATTTCGTCGGCACCGATTTCACGTTCAACTTCCTGTTTGATCGCGTTGAAACTGCGTTTCAGGCGCCCGACCCACAGCCCTGCCGTGCGTGCGGCCCCCGGCAGGCGCTCGGGGCCGAGCACCAGCAGGGCCACGAGGCCGACGAGCAGCAGTTCACTGAAGCTGATACCGAACATGGGTTTTGGCTCACACGTCTTTACGGGTTGGCTCTTCGACTTTTTGGGCCTGCACGTCGATGGTGTGCGGCTCGTTCAGGGTCGAGGTGGTGTGCGGCTGCGGCGCGGCCGTTGGCTGCGCAGGTGGCACCACAGGCTCGGCCGGTTTTTCGTCGTCGTTCATGGCCTTGCGAAAGCCCTTGATCGATTCGCCGACATCAGTGCCGAGGTTTTTCAGTTTTTTGGTGCCGAAGACCAGTACCACGACTACCAGAATGACGATCCAGTGTTTCCAGTCAAAAATGCCCATGATCTGTTCCTTTGCAAAAGAGGTTAGGCGGACGGCCGTGAGGCTTTTTCCACGTGGCCGGAGGTGCCGATGCGACGCTCCAGTTCATCCAGTACAGCCTGCGGATGCTGCCCCAGTTGGGCGAGCATGATCATGCTGTGGAACCACAAGTCGGCGGTTTCGTAGATCACATCGCTGCAATCGCCGCTGATGGCAGCGTCCTTGGCGGCGATGATGGTCTCGACCGATTCTTCACCGACCTTCTCCAGAATCTTGTTCAAGCCCTTGTGGTACAGGCTGGCGACGTAAGAGCTGCCCGGTTCGGCATTCTTGCGCGCTTCGATGACTTGGGCAACGCGGCTCAAGGTGTCAGTCATGGGTGTGCCCTGCTTGGTAAATGGCGTGCGGGTCTTTCAGGACCGGATCAACGGTTTTCCACTCGGCGTTTTCGTACACGCGGTAGAAGCAGCTCTGACGTCCGGTATGGCAGGCGATGTCGCCGATCTGCTCGACCATCAGAATGATGACGTCGGCGTCGCAGTCCAGGCGCATCTCGTGCAGTTTTTGCACATGGCCCGATTCCTCGCCCTTGCGCCACAGCTTGCCACGCGAACGTGACCAGTAAATGGCACGGTTTTCGGCGGCAGTCAGGCTCAAGGCCTCGCGGTTCATCCAGGCCATCATCAAGACGCGCCCGGTTTTATGGTCCTGGGCAATCGCTGGCACCAGGCCGTCGTTGTCCCATTTGATCTCGTCCAGCCAGTCTTTCATGTATGACTCCGACAACGGGCCCGCACCTGATGGTCCGGACCGGCGAATGCACAGTTTGCCAGCCTCGCCTGGGGCTGGCTATCGGCGCACGATCAGATACAAGCCCACGGCCAGCATGATGCCAGCCGGCCAATAGCCCAGGGTGTGCAGCGGGCCAACGGAGGCCAACAAGGCACCTGCGGCCAAATGTCCCGCCCCGAGCAAACGCAAGAACCAGCTGTCCCGCGGCTCGGTCACGACCAACTTCTGGTTTTTCGCATGGGGCTGCGAGAGGCGCTCGAGCAGGTCGCGGGTCATGCCTGCCAGGTGCGGAATCTGCTCGACCTGGCTGTGCAAGTTGCGCAGCAGGGTTTTCGGGCTGACGCGTTCGCGCATCCAGCGCTCGAGGAAGGGTTGCGCCGTGCTCCAGAGGTCGAGGTCGGGGTAAAGCTGACGCCCGAGGCCTTCGATATTAAGCAGGGTTTTTTGCAGCAATACCAATTGCGGCTGGACTTCCATATTGAAGCGCCGCGCGGTCTGGAACAGGCGCATCAGCACTTGGCCAAAGGAAATTTCTTTCAGCGGCTTCTCGAAGATCGGCTCGCACACGGTACGGATAGCGGCTTCGAACTCGTTGAGTTTGGTGTGCGCCGGCACCCAGCCCGAATCAATGTGCAACTGCGCCACACGGCGGTAGTCGCGCTTGAAGAACGCAAACAGGTTGCGCGCCAGATAGTCCTGATCTTCAGGCGTGAGGCTGCCGACAATGCCGCAGTCGATCGCGATGTACTGCGGACTCCAGGGGCTCACGGTGCTGACGAAAATATTGCCGGGGTGCATGTCTGCGTGGAAGAAGCTGTCGCGAAACACCTGGGTGAAGAAAATCTCGACGCCGCGTTCAGCCAGCAGCTTCATGTCGGTGCGCTGGTCAGCGAGGGCGGCCAGATCAGTGACCTGAATCCCGTAAATGCGCTCCATGACCAAGACTTTCGGGCGGCACCAGTCCCAGTAAATCTGCGGTACATACAGCAGCGGCGAACCGTCGAAATTGCGCTTGAGCTGGCTGGCATTGGCCGCTTCGCGCAACAGATCGAGTTCGTCGTAAATGGTCTTTTCGTAATCGCTGACCACATCCACCGGGTGCAACAGACGCGCATCGGCGCTCAGGCGTTCGGCGGTCTTGGCCAGAATGAACAGCCAGGCCAGATCCGAACCGATGATCGGCTTCAGGCCCGGGCGAACCACCTTGACCACCACTTCTTCGCCGGTCTTGAGCTTGGCGGCGTGAACCTGCGCGACGGATGCCGAAGCCAGCGGTTCGATATCGAAGCGGCTGAACACGTCGCTGATGGTGGCCCCCAGTTGCTCTTCGATCAGCTTCACCGCCACTTGCGGGTCGAACGGCGGTACGCGGTCTTGCAGCAGCATCAACTCGTCGGCGATGTCGGGCGGCAGCAAATCGCGGCGGGTGGAGAGGATCTGCCCGAATTTGATGAAAATCGGCCCCAGATCCTGCAACGCCAGGCGCAACGCAGCGCCGCGGCTCAGCTCAAGCTTTTTGCGCGGGAACCAACGCCACGGCAATACATAGCGCAACGACAGCATCCACCAGGGCAATGGCAGGGCGAATAGCAGGTCATCGAGTCGGTAACGAATGACAACGCGCTGGATGCGAAACAGGCGACGAATGGCAAGCAGCTTCATGCGGGATCGCTGGTATTGAGGGATCGAGAAAGGCGTTCAACACGCGCTTCGAGTCGGTCCAGGTCGAGTTTGAGTTGATCCAGTTCGTTAAAGCGCGCTTGCGCTTCACGTTCTCCGACCAAAGTGCGGGCTTCTTCGCTCAGGTATTCGGCCAGATTCTGATTCAGGCTGGCGAACCCGTGTTGATACCAGTTGGCGCGGCTGCGCACATGACCAGCGATCAGGGCGGTCGCGACCGGGCCAATCCAGCGCGAAAGCTCGAACTCCCAGTCCAGCTCCAGATCTTGAAGGATGGCCGCCAGCTCCATCAGCACATGGCTGTCGCCTTCGAGGTCGACCTGCGGGCCATGTAACACAGCGGTTTTGTCTTTGCTCAAGGCCAGGTGCAGCAAGCTGGACGCCGGGGCGCGCAGGGTGCAATCGGCATCGGCCGCCCATTGGGCAGCCAGCAGCAAACCTTCATCGCTGGGCAGGATAAACAAGTGCAAGGCGGGGCTCGCGCATTCGACCGCAATGACCTTGCCGGTCAAAGGCCGCATGCGCGCCAGTGCAGTGCTGTCCAGGCGCAAGATGCGGTTAACACCGCTCTCGACGCTGGCGAGAAGGCCGCTGAGCAACATCAGGGCTTGATGCCGCGATGCAGGGCAACAATGCCCGAGGTCATGTTGTGGTACGTCACGCGGTCAAAACCGGCTTCGACCATCATCGATTTCAGGGTTTCCTGATTCGGGTGCATGCGGATCGATTCGGCCAGGTAGCGGTAGCTTTCCGGGTCGTTGAGGACGAGCTTGCCAACCATCGGCATGAACGCGAACGAATAGGCGTCGTAGACCTTGGACATCAGGGCATTGGTCGGCTTGGAGAATTCCAGCACCAGCAGGCGACCCCCTGGCTTGAGCACGCGCAGCATCGAACGCAGGGCGTCTTCTTTGTGGGTCACATTGCGCAGGCCGAAAGCGATGGTCACGCAATCAAAGTAGTTGTCCGGGAACGGCAGCTTTTCAGCGTCGGCCTGAACAAATTCGATATTGCCCGCCACGCCTTTGTCCAACAGGCGGTCTCGGCCAACCTTGAGCATCGAGGCGTTGATGTCGGCCAGCACCACTTGACCGGTTGGACCGACCAGATGCGAGAACTTGCGTGCCAGATCGCCCGTGCCGCCTGCGATGTCCAGCACTTTGTTGCCAGGGCGAACGCCCGAAAGCTCGATGGTGAAACGCTTCCACAGGCGGTGCATGCCGCCCGACAGAACGTCGTTCATCAGGTCATATTTGCCCGCTACGGAATGGAACACCTCAGCGACTTTTTCCGCTTTCTGGCTTTCCGGAACGTTTTTGAAACCGAAGTGCGTGGTGGGTTCGGCATCGCTGCCTTTGCGCTGATCAGTCATATCGCTGTCACCAAAAGAGAATGCTGGCCATTCTAATCCCGGTGGCCGACTTTGTCTTGGCGAGGGTCAATGTAAGTATAGTGAGCGGCTTATTTATGAGGAGAACCGCCATGGCGCACATCAACGTTGAACGCACCCACACCCTTGGCCTGGAGGTCGCACGCGTGAAGGCGCGGGACGTGGTTGCCAAGCTTGAGTCGCAATACGGGCTCAAACCTCAATGGTCAGGAGACAAGGTCGCCTTCAAGCGCTCAGGTGTGGATGGTGTGCTGGAGATCAGCGAGAACACCGTCAAGGTCGACGTGAAACTGGGCATGTTGATGTCAGCGATGAGCGGCATGATCAAATCTGAAATCGAGCGTTCGCTGGATAAAGCCTTGGCTTAAAAAGCAACACGGCTTGCTGCCCCTGCGGTGAAAGTCCAGACGGGCAGCAAGTGAACCGTGGTTCGCGTATTCATGTGTTAGCGCATTGCCCTTTGTTGTGTGAGAGTCATCAGCGATCAATGCACTAACGATGGAAGTAGGCTTGAGAATTTTCTTAAGTGACTTATTTGTTTAAGTTTTATCGGGGCGGCATGAGTCGGGCTGTTCGTTTTGATAATGCTCTGTCAGTGGTTATTGTTTTTCAGGACTCAAAAACCACCGTGGGATTATTAAATGTCTGTCTATCGTTATATGCTCGCGTACGCCCCTAAAATTGAACATAAAGAAGCGCTTGAACAATCACGCGCCCTTATCCATGCCTTCGTCAAAGATCGTGAACATCTACGAGTGGATGAGCAACACAGCGATGAAGACCTCACCAAATTTATTCTCCAAGACACCCAGGAAGCAGATGTCGGTAGCCTTATTGTTTATCGCAATAGTGTGATTTTCACCTTGGTTGGGCCCGTCGCCGAGAAAGATAACTGGCGTATGGAAATTGATGCGGCCGATCTGATGGAAGAGGCTTTTCCTGATTCACGCCTGCATTAATTAGCCCCTCGTTACGCTTTATCGACCACGCTATCCCTTCAATGGGATGGCGTTTTGTGCGTTGCAGTGGGGTTGGTACTGAGATGGGGTGTATCAAAGGAGGAGGCGAGAGGCACAGAGAGCACGCCTGGCCCTGAGCGCTTCGCCAATGGATTAACCGCTGGCTGAAGCACAGGCTAGAAAGGTTGGATTTATAGAGGGATGTAAACGCGCATTGGTGCTCCAGGCTGTAGGTGGTTTTACTTTAAAGCGCTGTAAAGCATGAAGTTAAAACAGTGAAAGCTATTTCAAGTGCGTATTAGAGCGTTCGCCGTAAACAGGCAGTCAAATTGATGTATTTGTATGTTGGTCAAGGGGGGCTACAGTTATTTATAGCGAATAGAGCAATGGCTCATCAGTCAGTGTTTTGTTCGATTGCAGTCGTGCTTAAGGCGGTTCGGTACTCGCCAATCCACAGTGTTGTGGTCGTGGATGACTGTGTTGTTCGCTCATGTGGGCGCGAAATTGACGTTATTAACATCGCATGAAGTTGCAGTAGTTGCTCTGCCGGGTGCCAGGATGGCGCGTGGTTATATTAATTCACCCCTATAATTTAAAAGGATGTTTGTTATGGCGAATGTAAAAATTACACGTGAGCATAATCTGGGTATTGCACAGGCTATGATCCGTGCGCGAGGCTTGGTCGATGGCTTGGCCGAGCAGTATGGTTTGAAAACCTATTGGTCTGATAAAGGCGTGACGGTTAAACATGGAATGACCGGTATCACCGGGACGCTGGAAGTCTCCGAAAAAACGGTCACTGTGTTTGTGGAGCTGAGTTTTCTGCAAAGCGCTTTCAAGGGCGTTATTGAGTCCACGATCAATTCGATCCTGGCGAAAGAACTGATTTAAGGCCTGGCGCCTATAGCGTTTGTTTTTTAACCACCATGGCCTTCGCCGGCCATGGTTTTAGCGCCCGTCTCCAACCCTTGAAATACACGGCTTTAGCGTCTAAACCTGATGGAGGTGAACATTTTGTTCATCTTGATGATTCGACAGTTTGGCTACGGGTGTCGCGACTGAACATTGAGGGGAACACGATGGCTGCTAAAAAACCGGCTGCATCTGCAAAAGCTGCACCTGCTAAAGAAAGCAATTCATGGGTAGGCAAGGTAGAAGAGTATTCACGCAAAATCTGGCTGGCAGGCTTGGGTGTGTATTCGAAAATTGATACAGATGGCAGCAAGGTGTTTGACAGTCTGGTCAAGGATGGCGAGAAAGCCGAGAAGCTGACTAAAGCGGCTGAACCCAAATCAACCAAGTCGTCCGCCCGTTCCAAGGTCGAGGATGTTAAAGAGTTGGCACTGGGTAAATGGGGTGAACTGGAGGAGGCGTTTGATAAGCGTCTGAGCGGGGCAATTGCCCGTCTGGGTGTCCCCAGTCGCGATGAAGTGAAAGTGTTACAGGCCAAAGTCGAGACGCTGACCAAGCACATTGAAAAGCTGTCAGCTGCCGCCGCCAAAGTGGCGGGGACCAAAGCGCCTGCGGCCAGCAAACCGGCCTCTGCAAAGCCTGCGGCCAAACCGGTTGCAGCCAAGGCGTCGCCCGTCAGAGCTGCCAGCAAAACCACAGCCAAACCAGCGGTTAAACCGGCTGCAAAACCTGCGCCCAAAAAAGCCCCTGCGTCTGCCAGTAAACCTGTGACAAAACCGGCACCGACCAAACCCGCTACACCCGCGGCTTCAAAGCCCGCCGCCAGCAAAAAACCGGCAGCGCCCAAAACCCCAGCCGTTTCAGCGCCTGCTGCTAGCGCGCCAAAAACGGAAACCCCGGCGTCCTGACCAGCAATGCGAGTCTGCGGCCAGTTTCATATGGCGTTACAGCGCAGCCTCGCAGTTTCCGACTGATGGCCGCTGCGTATGACGCGTTGGCGACTACACAGGGTCGAAGCGCGATAACAGCGTTTTTTCACAGCATCAATTTGACGATGGACTCGGACGGGTCGCGAGATTTCCCGGCTTTTTTCAGATCTGCCAGATACTCCGCCCAGAGTTCAGTTTGACGCTGCCCTAACTGGTACAGGTACTCCCACGTAAACAGCCCGCTGTCGTGGCCGTCATCAAAGGTGATCTTCAGTGCGTATTGCCCTGCGGGCTCGACGTGGCTGATACCTACATTGATCTTGCCAAATTGCAGGATTGGATTGCCGTGGCCTTGTACCTCGGCGGACGGTGAGTGCACGCGCAAGAATTCGGCAGGCAGATGGTACTCCTCGCCCGAGGGGTACTTCAGCGTGAGTGTTTTCGAGGCTTTATGCAGGTTGATGGCGCTAGGAATCATGGTCATAACCTTTGGTCTTCACAAACACCGTAGCCGCTGGCGCGGGTTACGAACAGGCGTTAACCCGTTTCGTAACCTGCAGCAGCGGCTACAGGTGTCATGTTTGCCCTTGTGGGCCAGTGGACTTACAAGATGTAGCGCGACAGGTCTTCGTTTTCTGCCAACTCGCCCAAGTGGCTGTTGACGTACTCGGCGTCGATCCGGATCGGCTCATCTTTTTGTGCGCTGGCGATATCACCTGCACTGAAGGACACCTCTTCCAGCAGGCGCTCTAGTAGGGTGTGCAAACGGCGCGCACCGATGTTTTCGGTTTTTTCGTTCACCTTCCAGGCAATTTCGGCCAGACGCTTGATCCCTTCAGGCATGAACTCGATGTTCAGGCCTTCGGTTTTCAACAGCTCGCGGTATTGCTCGGTCAGCGAAGCATGCGGCTCGCTAAGGATGCGTTCGAAGTCTTCCGGCGACAGCGCTTTGAGTTCTACGCGGATCGGCAGACGGCCTTGCAGCTCAGGCACCAGGTCGCTGGGCTTGCTCAGGTGGAAGGCGCCCGAGGCAATGAACAGGATATGGTCAGTTTTGACCATGCCCAGCTTGGTGTTCACGGTGCAGCCTTCGATCAGCGGCAGCAGGTCACGCTGGACGCCTTCGCGGGAAACATCGGCGCCGCCCACGTTACCGCGCTTGGCCACTTTGTCGATTTCGTCGATGAACACAATGCCGTGCTGCTCAACGGCTTCCAGCGCTTTGGCTTTGAGTTCTTCGTCGTTCACCAGACGGCCGGCTTCTTCGTCACGCACCATTTTCAGGGCTTCTTTGACTTTCAGCTTGCGGCTCTTGCGCTTGCCTTTGCCCATGTTGGCAAACAGGCTCTGCAATTGGTTGGTCATTTCTTCCATGCCTGGGGGCGCGGAGATATCGACGCCAACGGCATCAGCCACTTCGATTTCGATCTCTTTGTCGTCCAGCTGGCCTTCACGCAGGCGCTTGCGGAACAGCTGGCGAGTGTTTGTGTCCTGCGGGGCAGCGGCTTCTTCGCCAAAGGTGCGCGCCGGTGGCAGCAGGGCGTCGAGGATGCGCTCTTCGGCCGCGTCTTCGGCACGGTGGCGAACTTTGACGATTTCCTGTTCGCGCAGCAATTTGATGGCAGCGTCTGCCAGATCGCGAATGATCGACTCTACGTCGCGGCCCACATAGCCCACTTCCGTGAACTTGGTGGCTTCTACCTTGATGAACGGTGCATTGGCAAGTTTGGCCAGGCGACGTGCAATTTCGGTTTTACCGACACCGGTCGGGCCGATCATCAGGATGTTCTTGGGGGTCACTTCAACGCGCAGCTCTTCAGGGAGCTGCATGCGGCGCCAGCGGTTACGCAGCGCAATGGCGACGGCGCGTTTGGCATCGTCCTGGCCGATGATATGGCGATTGAGTTCGTGGACGATTTCGCGGGGGGTCATGGACATAGTAGTTGGCGTTCCTCTAGCTGAATGAAGGGCACATACGGGTCGGTGAATTGACCCGGCAGGCGGCTTATTCGGCGAGGTCCTGCTCCTCGATAGTGATGTTGTGGTTGGTGAATACACAGATGTCGCCCGCGATGCCCAAAGCGGTTTCGGCAATTTCGCGGGCCGACAGCTCGGTTTTCATCAGCAGGGCGCGTGCCGCGGCTTGAGCGAATGCACCGCCCGAACCCATGGCGATCAAGCCGTCTTCGGGCTCAACCACATCACCGTTGCCCGTGATGATCAATGAAGCGTCTTTGTTGGCTACGGCCAGCATGGCTTCAAGGCGGCTCAGCGAGCGGTCGGTACGCCATTCTTTGGCCAACTCGACGGCAGCGCGAACCAGATGGCCCTGGTGTTTTTCCAGTTGGCCTTCAAAACGTTCGAAGAGGGTAAATGCATCAGCGGTGGCGCCAGCGAAACCGGCAATGACCTGACCGTGATAGAGACGGCGGACTTTTTTCGCGTTGCCTTTCATGACGGTGTTGCCAAGTGAAACCTGGCCGTCGCCAGCCATGACAACTTTGCCGTGACGGCGTACTGAAACGATGGTGGTCAAGGGAAGAGTCTCCACGCAGCGGGGCGAAAATGCCTGATGGAGATACATATGGGGGTGCAGTCGAGTATTTCAACTGTGGGGAGGGAATGCGGATGAGTGGTGAACAAACAATCGCCCGTCAGCCAGCGCCTGCAGATCTTGCGTGGGATCTGCAGGGGCGCCGGGCTGGCGAGGGTTAGCGGCGCTGCTGTAGCAACAGGTTGCTAAAGCCGCTGCCCGCCAATTGCTTTTGGGCGACGGTGAGCTGGTCGCGGTTGCTGAACGGACCCACCAGCACGCGATACCAGGTTTCATCCTTCACTGTCCCGGCTTCCACCGTGGCGGTCTGGCCGAGCAGGATGATCTGTGCGCGCACCTTTTCCGCGTCTGCCTGCTTGCGGAACGAGCCCGCCTGCAAGAAGAACTTGGTGACCGGCGCTGCTTTGGCCACCGGTGGTGCAGGCGGTGGCGTGATGCCGCTCAATGCCGCCTGGGCACGCGCGGTGTCGATCTTGGCAGCCTCGGCCGGGGTCACGGGTGCCAGCGGCGCGGTTTGCGGCGTCGGCGGGGTTTTTTCCGGCACGGCTTCTGGCGGCACGATCACTTCAGACTCGGGCAGCAAGGTATAGAAGTCGTACTTTGGCTTGGCCGGTTGCGTCGGGCTGGGCGGTGTTTTATTGGCTTGTGCCGTTTGCGAAGCCTTCTGCTGCTCTTGCTTGACCCGTTTGACGTCGTCGCCCTTGCCGGGTTCGAGTTTCATCAGAAACACGATAAATGCGCCCACGGTCAGGCCGATGGCCATCCACAGCCAACCGGGAATCGGTTGTTTGGCGGGCGCCTGATACCGACTGGCGCCACGCTTGGGTGCAGGTTTTTTCTTGGCGGCCAACTTACATGCGCTCCAGAGTTTCCAGGCCCAGCAATTCCAGACCTTGCTTGAGGGTACGGCCCGCCAGGGCAGCCAGGCGCAGGCGGCTTTGCTTTTGTGTTTCGTCTTCTGCGTTCAGGATCGGGCAGTTCTCATAGAAGCTGGAGAACAGGCCTGCCACTTCGTACAGATAGGTACACAGAATGTGCGGCGTGCCTTTCTCGGCCACGTTGTTCAGCACTTCGCCGAACTGCGCCAGCTTGGCGGCCAGCTCCAGCTCTTGTGGTGCTTGCAGCACGATATGACCTTCAACTTCGTTGAAGTTTTTGCCCAGCTTGCGGAACACGCCCGCCACACGGGTGTACGCGTACAGCAAGTAAGGCGCGGTATTGCCTTCGAAGTTCAACATCAGATCGAAGTTGAAGCTGTAGTCGCTGGCACGGTGCTTGGACAAGTCGGCGTATTTGACCGCATCGATGCCGACCACTTTGGCGATGGCACGCAGTTCTTCTTCCGGCAGCTCCGGGTTTTTCTCTTTAACCAGCGTGTAGGCGCGCTCTTTGGCTTCGTTGAGCAGGTCGATCAGTTTTACCGTGCCACCGTCGCGGGTTTTGAAGGGGCGGCCGTCAGCGCCGTTCATGGTGCCGAAGCCCATGTGTTCCATGTCCATCGGGTGCGTCACGAAACCAGCCTTGCGCGCCACGGCAAACACTTGCTGGAAGTGCAGGGCCTGACGCTGGTCGACAAAGTACAGCGCGCGGTCGGCTTTCAGAACGCCACTGCGGTAGCGGATGGCCGCCAGGTCAGTGGTGGCGTACAGGTAACCGCCGTCGGCCTTGACGATGATCACCGGCAGCGGCTCGCCTTCCGCGTTTTTGAACTCGTCGAGGAACACGCATTGTGCGCCGTTGCTCTCGACCAGCATGCCTTTGGCCTTGAGGTCGTTGACCACGTTGATCAGGTCGTCGTTGTAGGCGCTTTCACCCATCACGTCGGCCATGGTCAGTTTCACGTTCAGCAGTTCGTAGATCTTCTGACAGTGCGACAGCGAGATGTCC
This sequence comes from Pseudomonas sp. BS-2016, assembly GCF_001806145.1. Taxonomy (NCBI): domain Bacteria; kingdom Pseudomonadati; phylum Pseudomonadota; class Gammaproteobacteria; order Pseudomonadales; family Pseudomonadaceae; genus Pseudomonas; species Pseudomonas sp. BS-2016. The sequence goes on along the minus strand of NZ_MLCT01000022.1, from coordinate 67,063 downwards.
TTGAACTTGGACCACAGCGCCAGGCAGTCCGGGTCGCCGGCTTGCAGCTTGACCACCAGGCTACGGGCACGGTCGGCGAACTCCGGCGACTCGTCGAAACGCTGTTTGGCGGCACGGTAGAAGTTTTCGAGGTCAGACAGCTCGTCGCTGGTGATCGGGTTTTCTTCCAGATAAGCCATCAGCATGCCGAACTGGGTGCCCCAGTCGCCCACGTGGTTCTGACGGATCACTTCATCGCCAAGGAATTCCAGCACGCGCGCCACGCCGTCACCAATGATGGTCGAGCGCAGGTGGCCGACGTGCATCTCTTTGGCCAGGTTGGGGGCGGACATGTCGATGACCGTGCGCATGGCCGGGGTGGCCTTGCGCACGCCGATTTTCTCGTCGGCCAGCGCGGCGTCGAGACGCGATGCCAGCGCCTGGGTGTTCTGGAAGAAGTTCAGGAAGCCGGGGCCGGCGATTTCAGTCTTGCTGATCTGCTCATCGGCCGGCAGGGCAGCGATGATTTTTTCAGCCAGGTCGCGCGGCTTCATGCCAGCAGGCTTGGCCAGCATCATGGCGATGTTGCTGGCGAAGTCACCGTGGGTTTTGTCACGGGCGTTTTCCACCTGAATCGCTGGCGTCAGGCCTTCAGGCAACACACCTTCTGTGACGAGTTGAGCAAGGGCTTGTTGAATAAGCTGGCGAATGGTGTCTTTCATGGTCTTCTCTTTCGACCGCAAGCGCGGTAGCGCTTCAGTGCGCAGGTGGAAAAACTGGGCATTATCCGTTGCCGGGTCGGCCTTGCCAACCTTGGCAGTCGGGTAATGGATCTGTGGTGACGATCCCTGTGTGATCCGGGATCCATTCACACCTTTAAGGGTGCCTATATAGATAGGGGCGCAGTTGCTCTCGATCAACGACTGTGCGGTCAATAGAGGTCAACCGGATCAACGTCCAGCGACCAGCGCACTTGTCGCCCGGCGGGCATTTGTTCGAGCACCAGCAGCCATTGATTCAGCAACCGGTGCAACGGCGCGCGGGCGTTGGCCTGCAACAGCAATTGCGCGCGGTAGCGCCCGGCCCGGCGTTCCATTGGCGCGGGCACCGGGCCGAGCAGTTCGACACCGGTCAGGTTCAGCTCACCCAGCAGGCGCTCTGCCTCGCTGCACGCTTGATCCAGAAACCCTTCGGCCTGCCCCGGTTTATGCGCTTCGGCCCGCAACAAGGCCAGGTGCGCGAACGGTGGCAACCCGGCCGTGCGGCGTTCACTGAGCGCTTGCTCGGCAAAGGCGAAGTAGCCTTGCTCCGTCAGCTGGATCAGCAACGGGTGGTCGGCCAGGTGGGTCTGGATAATCACCTTGCCCGGCTCCTCGGCGCGCCCGGCGCGTCCGGCCACCTGCACAATCAACTGCGCCATGCGCTCACTGGCGCGGAAGTCGCCGGAAAACAAACCGCCATCGGCGTCCAGGATTGACACCAGCGTGACCCGCGGGAAGTGGTGGCCTTTGGCGAGCATTTGCGTGCCGATCAAAATGCACGGTTTGCCTTTCTGGATGGTGGCAAACAGTTGGTTCATCGCGTCTTTGCGCGAGGTGCTGTCCCGGTCGACGCGCAGCACCGGGTAATCCGGGAACAGAATACCCAGCCGCTCTTCGGCGCGCTCGGTGCCCGCGCCGACGGGGCGTAAGTCAACCTTGCCGCATTGCGGGCAGTTGCGCGGGACGCGTTCGACATAGCCGCAATGGTGGCACCGCAACTCGCCCGAACGCTGGTGAACCGTCATGCGTGCGTCGCAACGCTGGCATTCCGACATCCAGCCGCAATCGTGGCACAGCAGTGTGGGGGCAAAACCCCGGCGATTGAGGAACACCAGCACTTGCTGGCCTGCTGCCAGCGTCTGCCCAATGGCTTGTTGCATCGGGCCGGAAATACCGCTGTCCAGCGGACGGCTTTTTACATCAAGTCGCAGGAAGCGCGGTTGTTTGGCTCCCCCCGCGCGTTCATTGAGGCGCAGCAACCCATAACGGCCGGTGTAGGCGTTATGCAGACTTTCGAGCGACGGGGTGGCAGATCCGAGCACGATCGGGATGTTTTCCTGCCGTGCGCGCACCAGTGCCAGGTCGCGGGCGTGGTAACGCAAGCCTTCCTGCTGTTTATAAGAGCCGTCGTGTTCTTCGTCGATGATGATCAGCCCCGGGTTTTTCATCGGAGTGAACAGTGCCGAGCGGGTGCCAATAATAATGTCGGCTTCGCCATCTCGCGCGGCCAGCCAGCTTTCAAGGCGCTCACGGTCATTGACCGCCGAATGCACCAGCGCGATGCGCGCATTGAAGCGTTGCTCGAAGCGGGCCAGGGTTTGCGGGCCGAGGTTGATCTCCGGGATCAGCACCAGCGCCTGCTTGCCGGCTTCCAGGGTCTCGCGGATCAGTTGCAAATACACTTCGGTCTTGCCGCTGCCCGTTACCCCGGCCAGCAAAAACGCATGAAAACTGCCGAGCCCGGCGTGGATGGCCTCATACGCGGCCCGTTGCTCGCTGTTGAGCGGCAGTTCGGGCTGCGCCAGCCAGTGTTCGTGGCGCTGGCTTGGCGCATGACGGCGGATTTCCACGGTGACCAGCTCTTTGGCCAGCAACAGGTCCAGGCTGTCCTTGCTCAGCATCAGCTTGCTCAACAGCGCGTGCGCAACGCCATGGGGGTGCTGCGCCAAGGTCGCCAGTGCCTCCCGCTGACGGGGTGCGCGGGCGATGCGCGGGTCGTCCAGGCGAGCACCGGGGGCCACCTGCCAAAAGCGCTCCTGACGCGCTTCGGCCAATTCGCCCTGACGCAACAGTACCGGCAATGCCCAGCTCAGGGTGTCGCCCAGGCTGTGCTGGTAGTACTGCGACGTCCACAGGCACAGTTTGAACAACGAAGGGGGCAGGGGCGCGGTGGTGTCGAGCAGCGCAATCGCGGGCTTGAGCTTATCGGCGGGCACATCGCTGTGATCGACCACTTCAACCAATATGCCAATCATCTCGCGTCGACCGAACGGCACCCGCAAGCGCATGCCCGGCTGCAACTGATCGCGGCGCACGCCCGCAGGCGCCCGGTAATCAAACAAGCGGCGCAAAGGGGAAGGCAGGGCAAGGCGCAAAATGGCGTCGGGCACGCGAGGCTCTCAAGTGATGAACGGCAAAGATGGCCCGCAGACTAGCAGACAACGTACTTGGGGACTAAAAGGCAGGCCCTTTAAAGCGCAATGATTTTAGAAGGAGCATGCTTGGCCGCTTGCGTCAATGCAAAGGTCTGGTATTATCGGCGCCCTAAATTTACGTGCGGTATTCAACAATGGTGTTGAGTGGCGGCACGCTAGCCTGAGGAATACCCATGAAAGCCGATATCCATCCAGCGTACGAAGTGATCGAAGTAACTTGCAGCTGCGGCAACAAGTTCGAAACCCGTTCGAACCTGTGCAAGCCACTGAACACTGACGTATGCAACGAGTGCCACCCGTTCTACACCGGTAAGCAGAAAACTCTGGACGTTGGCGGTCGTGTTGATCGTTTCAAAACTCGTTTCGGTGCTTTCGGTACTACCAAAAAAGCCGCCGAGTAAGGCGTATGACTCTGGACAGGCTCTTGGGTCTGACCGGGTTATTGAAAAAGGCGTCCCTTGCGGGCGCCTTTTTTGTGCCCGCGATTTGGCTTTCTTCGGTTCAGGCCGAGGTGTTGTGCCCGGCGCCGCGTGCGGTCACGCCCGCTCAGGTCGAGCGCGTGGTCGATGGCGACACCTTGCGGCTCAAAGACGGACGCAGTGTGCGCATGATCGGCCTTAATGCGCCGGAGACCGGTAAAAAGGGGCAAAGCGCCGAGCCCTATGCGGATGCGGCCCGCAAGCGTTTGCAGGCCCTGGTGGCGCGCAGCGACGGGCGGGTCGGGTTGTTGGCGAGCAAGCAACCCAAGGATCGCTTCGGTCGCACGCTTGCCCACGTATTCGGCGCAGATGGCAGCAATTTCGAAGCGCAATTGCTGGCCGACGGCTTGGCGTATCAGGTGGCGATTGCGCCCAACGTAGAGCTGCAGGCTTGCCAACAAACGGCTGAACAGCGCGCACGTTCGGCGGGGGCGGGGCTGTGGCGGCATTCACCGGTGCTGGCGCCGTCGCAAATCAGTCGCTCGGGCTTCTTGCTGGTGAGCGGAACGGTGAGCAAGGTGCAACGCAATCGCGGTGGGCTCTGGATCGACCTGGAAGGGGGATTGGTGCTGCACATTGCACCCAATCATCTGGCCAGTTTCGACCCAAAAACCTTATCCGGTTTACAAGGGGCGCAGCTTGAGGCGCGTGGCTGGGTACTTGATCGCTCGCGCCGGGGCGGTTTGAAAGCGGGGCAGGCACGCTGGATGTTGCCTTTGACGCATCCGGGGATGCTGAAAGTCGTTTCTCGCTAAAAATTGTAGACAATTTTAAATGTGGATTGTGAACACTCCAGCCCTTACGGGCTGCGGCTCTTGGCCCAAAGTCGTAGGGTAAAGCCCTTGACACTGCTGACCGGCCAGTCTTGTCGGGACTTTGCGACACGCGTATGCTCGGCGATCCGTCTGTCCAACAGCAAAAAAGCGGAATGCCCACATGTCTGATTTGAAAACCGCCGCTCTCGAATATCATGCCCAGCCCCGTCCAGGGAAACTGAGTGTCGAGCTCACCAAGCCCACCGCAACTGCCCGCGATCTCGCGTTGGCCTACAGCCCGGGTGTAGCCGAACCAGTGCGCGAAATCGCCCGCGATCCCGAGCTGGCCTACAAGTACACCGGCAAGGGCAACCTGGTTGCCGTTATTTCTGACGGTACCGCCATTCTGGGCCTGGGTAACCTGGGTCCGTTGGCTTCCAAACCTGTGATGGAAGGCAAGGGCGTCCTGTTCAAGCGCTTCGCCGGTATCGATGTGTTCGATATCGAAGTCGATTCCGAGAGCCCACAGGCTTTCATCGATACCGTTAAACGCATTTCCATCACCTTCGGCGGTATCAATCTCGAAGACATCAAGGCCCCTGAGTGCTTTGAGATCGAACGTGCGCTGATCGAGCAGTGCGACATCCCGGTATTCCACGATGACCAGCACGGCACCGCGATCGTGACCGCAGCCGGCATGATCAACGCCCTGGAAATCGCCGGTAAAACCCTGTCTGACGCCAAAATCGTCTGCCTGGGCGCTGGTGCAGCCGCCATCTCCTGCATGAAATTGCTGGTGAGCATGGGTGCAACCATCGAAAACATCTTCATGGTTGACCGCACCGGTGTGATTCACTCCGGCCGTGATGACCTGAATCAGTACAAGGCAGTGTTTGCCCACGCCACCGAGAAGCGTTCCCTGGCCGATGCCCTGGAAGGCGCTGACGTGTTTGTCGGCCTGTCGGGTCCTAACCTGCTGAGCGCTGAAGGCCTGAAGTCCATGGCGGCCAACCCGATCGTGTTCGCCTGCTCGAACCCGGATCCGGAAATCGCCCCGGAACTGGCGCACGCCACCCGTGACGACGTGATCATGGCCACCGGCCGTTCGGACTACCCGAACCAGGTCAACAACGTGTTGGGTTTCCCGTTCATCTTCCGTGGGGCACTGGACGTTCGCGCCAAGCGCATCAACGAAGAGATGAAGATCGCTGCGGCCAACGCCCTGCGCGAACTGGCCAAACTGCCAGTGCCACAGGACGTGTGTGACGCCTACGGCGGCATCAAGCTGGAATTCGGTCGTGAGTACATCATTCCTAAACCAATGGACGCTCGCCTGATCACCGTGATCTCCGATGCTGTGGCCAAAGCCGCCATCGAGACCGGCGTTGCCACCCTGCCGTATCCGAAGAACTACCCGCTCAAAAGCGTGGATGACGTGTTCAACGGCTAAGGTTCGACAGCGCTAAACAAAAAGCCCCGGCACGCGAGTGTCGGGGCTTTTTTGGTTCTGCGAGAAAGGGCATGGCCCAGGCGGGCGGTTTGTCAGCATGAGAGGCCGACCCGAAGGGCGCGGCCTCTGGCGAAGGGTGATGCCGTCAGAACAAGTCGATCGGGGCGCCATCCTCTGCGGGCAGCGGGCTGCCCGGTGCAACACCATTGCCCAACTCGCTGTTGGACGGCGGCGTGTCTTCGCTTTTAAACAGCTCGAAGTACGCGCCCGGTGTGCCCGGCGACGCCACGCGGCCGCTGATCGGGTCAACCCGCAGGCTGAGAATCCCTTCGGGCTCGGGCTGGGTGTGAGGCGGCTTGTCCTTCAATGCGCCGCCCATGTAGTTGATCCAGATCGGTAGCGCCACCGTGCCGCCGTATTCGCGACGACCGAGGCTTTCGGGCTGGTCGAAGCCGGTCCACACCGTGGTCACGTAATCGGCGTTATAGCCCGAGAACCACGCATCCTTCGATTCGTTGGTCGTACCGGTTTTACCGGCCAGATCGGTACGCCCCAGCGACAAGGCGCGGCGGCCAGTGCCGAGCTTGATCACGTCTTGCAGCATGCTGGTCAGGATGTACGTGGTGCGCCCGTCTACGATGCGCTCGGCCACGGCCTGGGTTTCAGTGGTCGGCAAGCCCGGCGCGGCATTGAGGGTGTCGATGGTCAGCGCTTCGGCTTCGGGCGGCACGTCTTTGCGGGCCTCTTTAGGCACGCTCGGCGGGTTGGCCACGAACAGGGTCTCGCCGTTACGGCTTTCAACCTTGTCGATCAGGTACGGCGTGATTTTATAACCGCCGTTGGCAAAGGTGCTCCAGCCCATGGCGATCTCCATGGGCGTCAAGGTCGCGGTCCCCAGTGCCAGCGACAGGTTGCGCGGCAAGTCCTGTTTGCTGAAGCCGAATTTGCTGATGTAGTCGACGGTCTTGTCGACGCCCAGGCTTTGCAGCAGGCGGATCGACACCAGGTTGCGCGACTTGTACAGCGCTTCACGCACGCGGATAGGGCCGAGGAAGGTGTTGTTGTCGTTTTTCGGCCGCCAGACTTTGTCCTGGTAGTCGTCAACAAACACGATCGGCGCATCGTTCACCAGCGTGGCGGCGGTGTAGCCGTTATCCAGTGCTGCGCTATAAATGAAAGGCTTGAAACTCGAACCTGGCTGGCGCTTGGCCTGCATTGCACGGTTGTAGTTGCTCTGCTCAAACGCGAACCCGCCCACCAAGGCGCGGATGGCCCCATTGTTCGGGTCAAGTGAAACCAGCGCGCCTTGTACGGTCGGCACCTGGCTGAACTTGAAACTGCCGTCGGCTTGCGGCTGGACGCGAATCAGATCGCCCACCTGCGCCACGTCGGCTGGCTGTTTGGGCATCGGGCCCATGCTGTTGGTGTTCAGGAAGCGTCGCGCCCACTTCATGCTGTCCCAGCTCACGCGGCCTTCACCCGTGCGGGTCAGGACATGCAAGCCATCTTTGTCGACCTCAGTCACGATGGCTGGCTCAAGGCCGCTAATCGGGCGCTGCTTGGCCAGCTCTTGCTTCCAGACCGCCAGCGTCTTGCCGGGCAAGCGCGACTCAGGGCCGCGATAGCCGTGGCGCTGGTCGTAGGTGATCAGCCCGTCTTCGACGGACTTGTTGGCCAGTTCCTGCAGGTCACTCGGCACCGTGGTGGTGACGCGATAGCCTTCGGTGTAGGCCTCGCTGCCATAACGACCGACCATTTCGGCACGGGCCATTTCAGCAATGTAAGGGGCGTTCACTTCCGGTGTCGGCACGTGATAACTGGCGTTGACCGGTTCGGCAATCGCTGCTTCGTAGCTGGCCTGATCGATTTTGCCCAGCTTGTACATGCGGCCCAGAATCCAGTCGCGACGTTCTTTACTGCGTACCGGGTTGGCCAGCGGGTTGAAGCGCGAGGGGGCTTTGGGCAGGCCAGCGATCATCGCCATTTGCGCCAGGCTCAAGTCGCGGATCGATTTGCCGTAATACACCTGGGCGGCCGATTCGATGCCGTAGGCGCGGTTGCCCAGGTAAATCTTGTTCACGTACAGCTCAAGGATTTCGTCCTTGGTCAGCTCGCGTTCGATTTGCAGTGCCAACAGAATTTCGTTGGTTTTGCGGGAAAAGCTCCGCTCACTGGATAGGAAATAGTTCTTCGCCACCTGCATCGTGATGGTGCTGCCACCCGATTGTATGTGTCCGCTTTTTACCAACTGGGTCGCGGCACGCATCAGGCTGCTGGGGTCGACCCCGTAATGATTGGCGAAGTTGTCATCTTCGGCCGACAGCAATGCATTGATGAAGTTGGGGGGAATGTCGGCGAACTTGATCGGAGAGCGGCGCATTTCGCCAAACTCTGCGATTAACTTTCCGTCGCTGGTGTAGACCCGCAAAGGAATCTGCAACTGGATGCTTCTCAACGACTCTACGGACGGCAAGCCAGGACTAAGATAGAGAAACGCGCCACTCAACCCGAGCACGAGCCCGCAGATCACAGCAACGAATGACCACCCGAAAAACTTCAGCAGACGAATCAAGGCTTTTGGATTTCCAGATTAAGAAGTGGGTTGCACGTCAGGGCAGTGCGCAGGCGCGACGGGTCGACAATGCGGGAAAAAACGCCCGGCATTATAAGCATTTTTCGGTCATGGGCGTCATGGGCCTCATGTCGGGTCGGGTTATGAACGGATCTCATTTTTCACCCTCCGTAAGTCACGGATTGCATTAGGGAAAACAGCAGTGCCCGGATTGTTCACACAAAAACCTCAGCGTTACGCGGGTGTCGAGGTCGGCCAACACGCGATCAATGTGGTCGAATTAAGCCAGTCGCGCAGCGGCTTTGAGCTGCAAGCCTATGCCATTGAGCCCTTGCCGACCATGGCGTTGCACGATCTGACCGGCGACACGGCAAAAAGTGTCGCCCACGTGTTGTCCGTTGCGCTGAGCAAGGCAGGCATCCAGGCCCGCAGTGCCGCGATGTCGATGCCAGACACACTGGTGATGTGTAAAACCATTCAAGTTGAAACCGGCCTGAACGAGCAGGACCTTGAACTGCACGTGCGCCTTGAAGCGGAACACTACGTCCCATACAACCTCGATGAAGCCGCGCTGGATTTCGACGTGTTGGGGCCTTGCGCCGATGACCCGTACCGCACGAACGTATTGCTGGTGGTGTGCCGCCAGCAAGCGCTTGAGTGGCATCAATCGGTTCTGGTGCAGGCTGGCTTGCAGGCGAAGGTCATTGATGTGCGCGATCACGCCCATGCCCGGGGCCTGCACTGGTTGAGTGGCGTGCCCGGTTATCAGCCGGACAACCCGTTTGCCGGGGTGAAAATCCATCCCCGCCTCGCGCCCGAAGCACTCTTCTGCGATGCTGCGCAGCTGTTGACAGCCTGTGGTCTGGCCTTGAGGGGGTTCGATTGATGGCGCGAATCAATTTGTTGCCATGGCGTGAGTGGCTGCGCGAAAAGCGCCGCAAAAGGTATATAGGCATGCTGGTGGCGTTGCTGGTAGTCACGGCTGCGGGTTTGTTTGTGCTGGATCATTTTGTGGACCGCGCCGTGGAGCGGCAGTTGGCGCGTAATGACCTGATCAGGAGCGCCATGGTCCAGTTGGATGGGCGTGCGCAGCAGATCGATCAGTTGAAAGTACGTCGCGAGCAATTGCTGGAGCGCATGCAAACCATCGAGACCCTGCAAGGCAATCGTTCGGGCAGCAGCATCGTGCTTGATCAACTGGCGCGCAGTTTGCCGGAAGGTGTGTACTTCACTGACGTGAAGATGGCCGAGCGCACCATTGCGATCACAGGGGTGGCGCAGTCCACTGCACGGGTCGCCGAGTTGATGCGCAATCTCGACGCCTCCCATTGGCTTGAAGCCCCCACGTTGATTGAAGTGCGCGCCGAAGACGGTCAGGACGCCAGCCCCGCCCGGTTATTTCACATGACCGTGCTGCAATCGCAAAACGGCCATGATGGCGGGCAGTTCTGATGGTCGCGCACTGGCTGGAGAGCCTGCGTACGGTTGACCTGCATGAGTTGAATCTCAAACAGGCCGGGACGTGGTCAGGCAAGCGTAAAGCAGGTGTCGCGACCGGGTTTGTGGCGTTGCTGGTGCTGGCGGGTTATGCGCTCTGGTTGCAGCCCGGGCTGGCCCGGCTTCATGAGCAACGCAGCGCCGAGCCCGTACTCAAAGCCCAACTGGCAAACCGTGCCCAAGAGGCAGCATCACTGGTTGATCACCACCAGCACCTTCAAGCATTACAAACGGCCTTCGACGAGGTGATGCGGCAACTACCGCGCCAGTCCCAGGTGCCGGGGCTGCTGGATGAAGTGTCCCGGCTTGCCCAAAACAGCGGCCTGATCATCGAGCAGATCCAGTGGTTGCCTGAAACACTGCAACCCGCTTACAGCGAGCTCCCTCTGCAATTGAGGGTCGTGGGCGGGTATCACGACCTTGGGGTTTTTCTCAGTGGTATTGCGGGTTTGCCACGCATTGTCACGCTGCATGATTTCACCCTGACGGCGGCCACACCGGCGGCCAACGGCCCGTTGCGCATGACGTTACTGGCTAAAACCTATCGCGCCAACGATCAAGGATTGATCCCGTGAGTGTGAAGTATCGATGTGTGCTGGCCGGTGCGCTGGCCCTGTTGGCGGGTTGCGACAATCCGCCGGGTATTGAGTCCCTTGAGCAGGAGTTGCAGGTGCTTCGTGGGGCAACCGGCGTGCCCGCGCCCTCGATGCCGACCCGTGTGCAGCACCCTGCGTTTGCTTATGACGCCACTGCGTTGCGCAGCCCTTTTCAAGGTCAGCCCGGGGATGAAGGGCCCCGCTGGCAGGTCAGTGATACGGACCACAGCGCTGAGGGCGAGCGCAGCAAAAGCAGGCTGGAAAGCATTGACCTTGAGCAGTTCGAGATGGTCGGCACGCTGTCAGATCAGTACGAAGACAGCGTCCTGTTGCGCGCCAGCGGTGTGGTACACCGCTTGCAACCCGGCGACTATCTGGGTCGCCAGAACGGCCGCATTGTGGCCCTCAGCCCGCACTACGTTGAAGTGTTTGAAGTGATTTCTGATGGTCGGGGTGGTTGGCTGCAAAGAACCCTGACCCTTCCTTTGAAACAGCAGTCTTAACGGAAACAAACCATGAAAAGGATTTTCCCGGTCTGTGGACTGGCGCTATGGAGTGCGCTGAATTCACAGGCAGCAGTCGCCACTGCGCCTTTGATACTTCCCGATGCGTCGACCTCCCGGGTCGAGCAGCCTGCGCCTGGCAATGCGCACACCTATGAAGGTGACGTGCTGTCGCTCAACTTTCAGGACATTGAAGTGCGCACCGTGCTACAGATTCTGGCGGACTTCACCCGGTTCAACCTGGTGGTCAGCGATAGCGTGGAAGGCAATGTCACGCTCAACCTGCAAGATGTGCCCTGGGATCAGGCGCTGGACCTGGTGCTCAAGAGCAAAGGCCTCGATAAACGCTGGGAGGGCAACGTGCTGTTGATCGCGCCTGCGGATGAAATCGCCGCTCAAGCGCGTCAAGCACTGGAAGCACGCAATCTCATGGCCGACCTTGCGCCCTTGCGCCGAGACGTGGTGCAGGTCAATCACGCCAAGGCTGCGGACATTGCCAAACTGTTTCAGTCTGCCACGGGCAATGCGGCGGGTAGGGAAGACCAAGGCTCGATCACGGTGGATGAGCGCACTAACCACATCATCGCGTTCCAGACGGCCGAACGCCTCGGTGAGCTTCGACGCATTGTGGCGCAGCTCGATGTGCCCATGCGCCAGGTGATGATTGAAGCGCGCATCGTTGAGGCGGGCGTGGATTTCGAAAAGAAGCTGGGGGTGCGTTGGGGCGGTGAGCTTCGCAATCTTGGCAATTGGAAAGCGGGCGGGATCAGCGGGCCGGCAGCAGAAGGGGCGGCGCAGGTCAGCGCGCCTTTCGTAGATCTGGGGGTTGCCAATCACACGTCAGGATTGGGCATCGCCTTCATCACCAACAATGTGTTGCTCGACCTTGAACTGAGCGCGATGGAAAAAACGGGCAATGGTGAAATCATCTCGCAGCCCAAGGTGGTCACTTCCGACAAGGAAACCGCCAAAATCCTGAAGGGCACTGAAATTCCGTATCAGGAATCCACCTCCAGCGGGGCCACGTCCGTGTCGTTCAAAGAGGCCTCGCTGTCGCTGGAAGTGACCCCGCAGATTACCCCGGACAACAGCATTCTCATGCAGGTGGTGGTGACAAAGGACGAGCCGGACTACATGAACATGGTCAACAACGTGCCGCCCATCAAGAAAAATGAAGTCCGGGGCAAGGTGCTGGTCAAGGACGGAGAAACCATTGTGATTGGGGGCGTGTTCTCAAATACGCAAAGCAAGGTGGTAGATAAAGTGCCATTTTTGGGCGATCTGCCGTATGTTGGCCGACTTTTCCGTCGGGACCTGGTCCTCGAAAAAAAATCCGAGCTGCTGGTGTTCTTGACTCCGCGTATCATGAACGACCTGGCGATTGCTGCGAGTCATTGATTCTGTGCGAAATTTGATTCTTGTTGGGCCGATGGGCGCAGGTAAAAGCACCATTGGACGTTTGCTGGCCAAGGAGCTGCGGCTGCCGTTCAAAGATTCCGACAAGGAAATCGAACTGCGCACCGGCACGAATATCCCGTGGATCTTCGATAAAGAAGGCGAGGCCGGGTTTCGTGATCGTGAGACGGCCATGATCAAAGCGTTGTGTAACGAAGATGGCATTGTGCTCGCCACCGGGGGCGGTGCCGTGATGCGCCCGGTCAATCGCGAGTATCTGCATGCAGGCGGGCGTGTGGTCTACCTGCACGCTTCCATTGAGCAGCAGGTTGCGCGCACCTCGCGCGATCGTAATCGCCCCCTGCTGCGCAATGCGAACCCCGAAAAAATCCTGCGTGATTTGCTGGCCATTCGTGATCCGCTTTACCGTGAAATCGCCGACGTCATCGTCGAAACCGATGAACGGCCGCCGCGGATGGTGGTTTTGGACATTCTTGAGCGTCTGGCCCAGCTTCCTCCCCGTTAAAGCTTGGTACAAAATGCGCTATCCTCGGCGCCGGCCTTGCCCGCACAGCGGTAGGGCCTAAAGCGACTGGGCTGCGCGCCCCACCGGCGTGGCCAACACTTGATAATTGCGAGACAGGGCGCCCGTCGTCCTTTTTCAATGCGGGGATTCATGCAGACACTGAAGGTTGATCTAGGCGAGCGCAGCTACCCGATTCACATTGGCGAGGGGTTGTTGGATCAGCCTGAATTGCTGGCCCCGCACATCGCCGGGCGCCAAGTGGCGATTGTGACCAACGAAACCGTGGCGCCTCTCTACCTAGAACGTCTGACCCGCAGCCTGGCGGCGTATTCGGTGCTGCCGATCATCCTTCCCGACGGTGAATCCTTCAAAAACTGGGAAACCCTGCAACTGATTTTCAATGGTTTGCTTACGGCGCGCCATGATCGCCGTACCACGGTGATTGCACTGGGCGGCGGCGTGATCGGCGACATGGCCGGCTTTGCCGCATCGTGTTACCAGCGCGGGGTGGACTTCATCCAGGTGCCGACAACGCTGCTGTCGCAAGTGGATTCGTCGGTGGGTGGCAAAACCGGCATCAACCACCCGTTGGGTAAAAACATGGTGGGTGCGTTTTACCAGCCCAATCTGGTGCTCATCGACACCACCAGCCTGAACACCTTGCCAGCCCGCGAGCTGTCGGCAGGGCTGGCGGAAGTGATCAAGTACGGCCTGATTTGCGACGAGCCTTTCCTGACCTGGCTGGAAGAACACGTTGACGCCTTGCGCGCGCTGGATCAGACCGCGCTGACCACGGCCATTGAGCGTTCCTGCGCGGCCAAGGCCGCCGTGGTGGGCGCCGATGAGCGTGAATCGGGCGTGCGCGCCACGCTCAACCTGGGCCACACCTTTGGCCATGCCATCGAAACCCATATGGGCTACGGGGTGTGGTTGCACGGCGAAGCGGTGGCGGCGGGCACAGTGATGGCGCTGGAGATGTCAGCGCGACTGGGTTGGATCACCGAGGCCGAACGTGACCGCGGTATTCGCCTGTTCCAGCGTGCGGGTCTGCCGGTGGTGCCGCCTGACGAGATGACGCCTGCCGATTTCATGGAACACATGGCAATTGATAAAAAAGTGATCGACGGCCGCTTGCGCCTGGTGCTGTTGCGCCGCATGGGCGAAGCCACAGTGACCGACGATTATCCACAAGAGGTTCTACAGGCCACGCTGGGTGCGGATTACCGCGCGCTGGCTCAGCTCAAAGGTTAATAAGATCCCGATGACTAGTTTGCATGCCGACGAGGCGTTTCTCGGTCACTTTCAACTCAACCACGACCCCTTTGCTCCACGGGTGCCGGGGTTCAAGTTCTTCCCGGCCCAGCGCAAGCCGGTGCTGGGGCAGTTGCACCACCTAGCCCGTTACAGCCAGTTGTTGCTGGTGGTGACCGGGCCTGAAGGCAGCGGCAAGACGTTGTTGCGTCAGGCGTTGGTCGCCAGCACCAACAAACAGTCGGTGCAAAGTGTTGTGGTTTCGGCGCGTGGCGCCGGTGATGCAGCCGGTGTGCTGCGTCAGATTGCGCAAACCCTGAACGTCGCCCATGCCGACATCGGATCGATCTTGGCGCAAGTGGTACAACTGGCCCTGACCGGCCAGGAAGTCTATCTGCTGATCGATGACGCCGAGCAGCTTGACGACTCGGCCCTCGAAGCCCTGCTGGCGCTGGCGGCCGGGACGCCGGAAGGCCGTCCGCATGTGTTCCTGTTTGGCGAGCCTTCAATGATCGCCGGGCTTGAGCAGCTCAGCGCGGACGAAGAGCGCTTCCACGTCATCGAATTGCAGCCCTACAGCGAAGAAGAGACCCGCGAATACCTGGCACAGCGTCTTGAAGGTGCCGGGGCCGGAATCGAACTCTTGAGCGCACAACAGATCTCAGATATTCACGAGAGCTCCGACGGCTGGCCTGGGAACATCAACCAGGTTGCCCGCGATGCAATGATCGAAGCCATGATTGCCAGCCGCACTGCGGTCAAGCGTCCAAGTATGGGGTTCAACATGCCGAAAAAACACGTATTGGCCATTGGTGCCGTAGTGGTAGTGGCCGTCGCCGCTGCCATTCTGATTCCGGGCCGCGGCAAAACGCCGACCACCCCTAATGCTGAACAGGCACAGTTGCCGCTGGGGCAAGCCGCGCCCAATGGCGGTGCCAACCCGTCGGTGGATTTCGCCGGTTCCTCACAACCCATGCCGCTGCCCCTGGTGGGTCAGTCGCAGCCGGTCATGCGCGGCCCGCTGGCCGAAGCGGCCGGGGGTATTTCTGAAGGTGATGACGGTGGCGTGCCAGCGGTTGACGGGGGTGCCGATGTGCCTCCTACCGTGACCACCACAGCACCGCCTGTGGGCGTGCCTGCGGGGGCTGAGCCAGTCCCGGCACCTGCTCCGGCGCCACGTCCGGTGCAGCAAGCACCAGTGGCGGCAGCCAAGCCTGTGCCAACGCCTGCACCGGCGGCCAAGCCTGCGCCCGCGCCTGCGGTCAAACCGGCTGCCAAACCGGCCGAGAAACCTGTCACCCTGGCCAAGGCCGCGCCGGGCAGCAGCTGGTACACCAGCCAGCCTGCGGGCAACTACGTGGTGCAGATCGTGGGCACCAGCTCTGAAGCCTCTGCGCAAAATGTCGTGAAAGAAGTGGGCGGCGAGTCCCGCTACTTCAAAAAAATGCTTAACGGCAAACCGTTGTATGTCGTGACCTACGGCAATTTCCCAAGCCACGCCGCGGCCACCGCCGCCATCAAGAACTTGCCAGCGAAGATTCAGGCTGGTAAACCTTGGCCTCGCACTGTCGCCAGCGTCCAACAAGAACTGGCAGCAGCTCGCTGATGCTCCGGCGACCTTACCCAGGTCGCCGCGCTTCACACCTAAACATGCCTGCTTGAGCATGCGGCTTTTAAGCCGTGTGCCTCGTGGTGTCTGCGCCTTGTGGCAGTCAACATCAAAAATGTTTTGACTAGCACAAGTAATCTCTTTAAACCTTTCACAAATGCGACACGAATTTACGGTTAAAAGCCGCTTAATTTGTGGGCGTTTCTGGCGGTGTGTAGAATGACCACCCTTTTGCCCCTGCCAAGCTGGCGTACGTTCAGCGCGGGAAGCAAGTGGTTGAATTAAAAAGAAATTTGCCCCTTTTTGGGGCAGCCTGGTGAGAAAGTGTCTATGAAAGCAGGTCTGTACCACCCCGACGAATTCAAGGATAACTGTGGTTTCGGCCTGATTGCCCACATGCAGGGCGAACCCAGTCATACCCTTCTACAAACAGCCATTGAGGCACTGACCTGCATGACCCACCGCGGTGGGATCAACGCAGACGGCAAGACCGGCGACGGTTGTGGCCTGCTGATTCAAAAGCCCGATGTGTTCTTGCGTGCAATCGCCCAGCAACACTTCGGCAGCCAATTACCCAAGCAATACGCGGTCGGCATGGTGTTTTTCAACCAGGACCCGATCAAGGCCGAAGCGGCCCGCAATAACATGAACCGCGAAATCCTCGCGGCGGGCCTGCAACTGGTGGGCTGGCGCAAGGTGCCGATTGACACCCGTGTACTGGGTCGTCTGGCGCTGGAGCGTTTGCCGCAGATCGAGCAAGTGTTCATTGCCGGTGAAGGCCTGAGCGATCAGGACATGGCGATCAAACTGTTCAGCGCACGTCGTCGTTCGTCAGTGGCCAACGCCGCCGACACCGACCACTACATCTGCAGCTTTTCCCACAAGACCATCATTTACAAAGGCCTGATGATGCCGGCGGACCTCACCGCCTTCTATCCGGACCTCAGCGACGAGCGCCTGCAAACCGCGATCTGCGTGTTCCACCAGCGTTTTTCCACCAACACCTTGCCGAAATGGCCGCTGGCCCAGCCATTCCGCTTCCTCGCCCACAACGGCGAGATCAACACCATCACCGGCAACCGCAACTGGGCACTGGCCCGTCGCACCAAGTTCGCCAACGACCTGATCGGCGATCTGGACGAACTCGGCCCGCTGGTTAACCGCGTGGGTTCCGACTCCTCAAGCATGGACAACATGCTGGAGTTGATGGTCACCGGCGGCATCGACCTGTTCCGTGGCGTGCGCATGCTGATTCCACCGGCCTGGCAAAACGTTGAAACCATGGACCCCGACCTGCGGGCGTTTTATGAGTACAACTCCATGCACATGGAGCCGTGGGACGGCCCGGCAGGTGTCGTCATGACAGATGGCCGCTATGCCGTTTGCCTGCTCGACCGCAACGGCCTGCGCCCGGCGCGCTGGGTCACGACCACCAACGGCTACATCACCATCGCCTCGGAAATCGGCGTGTGGAACTACCAGCCCGAAGACGTGATTGCCAAAGGCCGCGTAGGGCCGGGCCAGATTCTGGCGGTCGACACCGAAACCGGTCAGGTGCTGGACACCGACGCCATCGACAACCGCCTGAAGTCGCGCCATCCGTATAAGCAATGGCTGCGCAAGAATGCGCTGCGCATTCAGGCCACCATCGATGACCACGACCACGGTTCGGCGTTTTACGACGTCGATCAGCTCAAGCAGTACATGAAGATGTATCAGGTCACGTTCGAAGAGCGCGATCAGGTGCTGCGCCCATTGGGCGAGCAGGGCTACGAAGCGGTCGGCTCCATGGGCGATGACACGCCCATGGCCGTACTGTCCCAGCGCGTGCGCACGCCGTACGACTACTTCCGCCAGCAATTTGCGCAGGTGACTAACCCGCCGATTGACCCGCTGCGTGAAGCCATCGTCATGTCGCTGGAAATCTGCCTGGGTGCAGAGCGCAATATTTTCCAGGAATCCCCTGAACACGCTTCGCGCGTGATCCTCAGCTCGCCGGTCATCTCGCCTGCCAAATGGCGTTCGTTGATGAACCTCAACCTGCCGGGCTTCGAGCGTCAGATCATCGACCTCAACTACGACGAGCGCCTGGGACTCGAAGCGGCCGTGCGTAACATCGCGGATCAGGCCGAAGAAGCGGCCCGTGCGGGCCGTACACAAATTGTGCTCAGCGACCGCCATATCGCGCCCGGCAAGTTGCCGGTTCACGCTTCGCTGGCGGTCGGCGCCGTTCACCACCGCCTGACCGAAAAAGGTTTGCGGTGTGACAGCAACATCCTGGTCGAAACCGCGACTGCCCGTGACCCGCATCACTTCGCAGTGCTGATCGGCTTTGGTGCGTCGGCGGTGTACCCGTTTTTGGCCTACGAAGTGCTGGGCGACCTGATCCGCACAGGCGAAGTGCTGGGCGACCTTTACGAGGTGTTCAAGAACTACCGCAAAGGCATCACCAAAGGCCTGCTCAAAATCCTGTCGAAGATGGGCATTTCGACCATCGCGTCGTACCGCGGTGCGCAGCTGTTCGAAGCCATCGGCCTGTCCGAAGAAATCTGCGACCTGAGCTTCCGTGGCGTGCCGAGCCGCCTCAAGGGCGCGCGGTTTGTCGACCTTGAAGCCGAGCAAAAACTGCTGGCGGCCGAAGCCTGGAGTGCGCGCAAGCCGATCCAGCAAGGCGGCCTGCTCAAATACGTGCATGGCGGCGAATACCACGCCTACAACCCGGACGTGGTCGCCACCCTGCAAGCCGCCGTGCAACAGGGCGACTACAACAAATTCAAGGAATACACGTCACTGGTCGACAAGCGCCCGGTGTCGATGATCCGTGACCTGTTGCAGGTCAAAACCCTCGACACGCCGCTGGCCATCGAAGAGATCGAACCGCTGGAGTCAATCCTCAAGCGGTTCGACTCGGCCGGTATCTCGCTTGGCGCGTTGTCGCCCGAAGCGCACGAAGCGCTGGCCGAAGCCATGAACCGGTTGGGCGCACGCTCCAACTCCGGTGAGGGCGGCGAAGACCCGGCGCGTTACGGCACGATCAAAAGCTCGAAAATCAAACAAGTGGCCACCGGCCGTTTTGGCGTGACCCCGGAATACCTGGTCAACGCTGAAGTGCTGCAAATCAAGGTGGCCCAGGGCGCCAAGCCGGGTGAGGGCGGGCAACTTCCGGGTGGCAAGGTCAATGGCCTGATCGCCAAGCTGCGCTATGCCGTACCGGGCGTGACCCTGATTTCGCCGCCGCCGCACCATGACATCTACTCGATTGAAGACTTGTCGCAGCTGATTTTCGACCTCAAGCAAGTCAACCCGAAGGCCCTGGTCTCGGTGAAGCTGGTGGCCGAAGCCGGCGTCGGCACCATCGCCGCTGGCGTGGCCAAGGCCTATGCCGACCTGATCACCATTTCCGGTTATGACGGCGGCACCGGCGCTTCGCCGCTCACCTCCATCAAATACGCGGGCGCTCCGTGGGAACTGGGGTTGGCTGAAACCCACCAAACCCTGCGAGGCAACGACCTGCGCGGCAAGGTGCGGGTGCAGACCGACGGCGGGCTGAAAACCGGCCTCGACGTGATCAAGGCCGCGATCCTTGGGGCGGAAAGCTTCGGCTTCGGCACCGCGCCGATGATCGCCCTGGGCTGCAAATACCTGCGGATCTGCCACTTGAACAACTGCGCCACCGGTGTGGCAACGCAGAACGAATCACTGCGTAAAAATCACTACATCGGCACCGTCGACATGGTGGTCAACTTCTTCACCTACGTGGCCGAAGAAACCCGCGAGTGGCTGGCCAAGCTCGGTGTACGCAGCCTTGAACAGCTGATCGGACGCACCGATTTGCTGGAGATCCTGCCGGGCGAAACCGCCAAGCAGCATCACCTCGACCTGACCCCGTTGCTGGGCAGCGACAACGTGCCTGCCGACAAGCCGCAGTTCTGCGAAGTGGAGCGCAACCCGCCATTCGACAAAGGCCTGCTGGCCGAAAAAATGCTCGACATGGCGCGCCCGGCGATCAACGACCTGAGCGGTGCCGAGTTCGACCTCGACATCTGCAACTGCGACCGTTCGATCGGCGCGCGGATCTCCGGTGAAATCGCCCGCACCCACGGCAATCAGGGCATGGCCAAGGCCCCGATCACGTTCCGCTTCAAAGGCACGGCAGGTCAGAGCTTTGGTGTGTGGAACGCCGGAGGTTTGAACCTCTACCTGCAAGGGGATGCCAACGACTACGTCGGCAAAGGCATGACCGGCGGCAAGCTGGTGATCGTGCCGCCGACCGGTAGCGTCTACAAAACCCAGGACAGCGCGATTATCGGTAACACCTGCCTGTACGGCGCCACAGGCGGCAAGTTGTTTGCCGCGGGTACGGCGGGTGAGCGTTTTGCGGTGCGTAACTCGGGTGCCCACACCGTTGTGGAAGGCACGGGCGACCACTGCTGTGAATACATGACAGGCGGGTTTGTCTGCGTACTGGGCAAAACCGGTTACAACTTCGGTTCGGGCATGACTGGCGGTTTCGCCTACGTGCTGGATCAGGACAACACCTTCGTTGACCGGGTGAACCACGAACTGGTTGAAATCCAGCGCATCAGTGGCGAAGCGATGGAAGCCTACCGCAACCACCTGCAACACGTGCTGGACGAATACGTCGAGGAAACCAACAGCGAGTGGGGCCGTAACCTCTCGGAAAACCTCGATGATTACCTGCGTCGTTTCTGGATGGTCAAGCCCAAGGCTGCCAGCTTGAAATCGTTGCTTTCCAGCATCCGTGCCAACCCGCAGTGATATGCGCCTGAAGAGTGTGATGAGGTTTTAACCATGGCTGAACGTCTGAGTAACGACTTCCAGTTCATCGATGTCGGGCGCAAAGATCCGAAGAAGAAACTGTTACGTCAACGCAAAAAAGAGTTCGTGGAAATCTACGAACCGTTCAAACCCCAGCAGTCGGCCGAGCAGGCCCACCGCTGCCTGGGTTGCGGCAACCCGTACTGTGAATGGAAATGCCCTGTGCATAACTTCATTCCCAACTGGCTCAAGCTGGTGGCCGAGGGCAACATCCTGGCCGCCGCCGAGCTGTCGCACCAGACCAACACCCTGCCCGAAGTGTGCGGCCGGGTGTGCCCGCAAGACCGCCTGTGCGAGGGTGCCTGCACCCTCAATGACGGCTTTGGCGCCGTCACCATCGGTTCGGTCGAGAAGTACATCACCGACACCGCCTTTGCCATGGGCTGGCGCCCGGACATGTCCAAGGTCGTGCCGACCGGCAAGCGCGTCGCCATCATTGGTGCCGGGCCTGCGGGCCTGGGGTGTGCCGACGTGCTGGTGCGTGGCGGCGTGACCCCGGTGGTGTTCGACAAAAACCCGGAAATCGGCGGTCTGCTGACCTTCGGTATTCCGGAGTTCAAGCTGGAAAAAACCGTGCTCAGCCACCGTCGCGAAGTCTTCACCGGCATGGGCATCGAGTTCCGCCTCAACACTGAAATCGGCAAAGACATCAGCATGCAACAGCTGCTGGACGAGTACGACGCGGTCTTCATGGGCATGGGCACCTACACCTACATGAAAGGCGGCTTTGCCGGTGAAGACTTGCCGGGCGTACACGACGCGCTGGACTTTCTGATTGCCAACGTCAACCGCAACCTGGGCTTTGAAAAGTCGCCGGACGATTTCGTCGACATGAAAGGCAAAAGAATTGTGGTGCTGGGGGGTGGCGACACCGCGATGGACTGCAACCGCACCTCCATCCGCCAGGGTGCCAAGTCCGTGACCTGTGCGTACCGTCGTGACGAAGCCAACATGCCGGGTTCGCGCAAAGAGGTGAAAAACGCCAAGGAAGAAGGCGTGAAATTCCTCTACAACCGTCAGCCGATTGCAATTGTGGGTGAAGGTCGGGTTGAAGGCGTGAAAGTGGTCGAGACCCGTCTGGGCGAGCCGGATGCCCGTGGTCGTCGCAGCCCCGAGCCGATCCCCGGTTCTGAAGAGATCATCCCGGCGGATGCCGTGATCATCGCGTTCGGGTTCCGCCCGAGCCCGGCGCAGTGGTTTGAGCAGTTCGACATCCGGACCGACAGCCAGGGCCGCGTCATTGCGCCCGAGCAGTCATCGTTCAAACACCAGACCAGCCACCCGAAGATCTTCGCCGGTGGTGACATGGTGCGTGGTTCAGACCTGGTCGTCACCGCCATCTTTGAAGGCCGTACGGCGGCGGAAGGGATTCTGGATTACTTGGGCGTCTGACCCGGCCCTCACCCTAATCCTCTCCCCGTAGGAGAGGGCTGGGGTGAGGGAAAAACTGCCCCCCACCGCGGCAAATCGCCCCGATAGATAAAAGGCACGGCTCTTGCCGTGCCTTTTGTGTCCGTCTCTGAGAAAATGCCCGCACTTTTTTTCCGGATGCTGACATGACTGATCTCAAGAATGACCGTTTCCTTCGCGCTTTGCTCAAGCAACCCGTTGACGTAACGCCTGTGTGGATGATGCGTCAGGCCGGTCGCTACTTGCCGGAATACCGCGCCAGCCGCGCCAAGGCCGGTGATTTCATGAGCCTGTGCAAGAACGCCGAGTTCGCGTGCGAAGTCACCATGCAGCCTCTGGACCGCTTCCCGCAGCTCGATGCCGCGATCCTGTTTTCCGACATCCTGACCATCCCTGATGCCATGGGGCAGGGTCTGTATTTTGAAACCGGCGAAGGCCCGCGCTTCAAAAAGGTGGTCAGCACCCTGGCCGATATCGAAGCCCTGCCGATCCCGGACCCGCAAAAAGACCTCGGTTATGTGATGAACGCGGTCAGCACCATCCGCAAGGAACTCAACGGCCGCGTGCCGCTGATCGGTTTCTCCGGCAGCCCGTGGACGCTGGCCACGTACATGGTCGAGGGCGGTTCGTCCAAAGACTTCCGCAAAACCAAAGCCATGCTCTACGACACCCCGCAGGCCATGCACTTGCTGCTCGACAAGCTGGCGCAGTCGGTGACGTCGTACCTCAACGGCCAGATCCTCGCGGGTGCGCAAGCGGTGCAGATCTTCGACACGTGGGGCGGCAACCTGTCCTCGGCGGCCTATCAGGAGTTCTCCCTGGCCTACATGCGCAAAATCGTCAGCGGCCTGATCCGCGAGCACGAAGGCCGTATAGTGCCCGTCATCCTCTTCACCAAAAACGGCGGCCTGTGGCTCGAAAGCATTGCCGATGCAGGCGCGGATGCATTGGGTCTGGACTGGACCTGCGACCTGGGCGAAGCCCGCCGTCGCGTCGGCAACAAAGTCGCCTTGCAGGGCAACATGGACCCGACCGTGCTGTACGCCAACCCGGAAGCGATCCGTACTGAGGTCAAGCGCATTCTGGCCAGCTACGGCAACGGTTCGGGGCACGTGTTCAACCTGGGCCATGGCATCACCCCAGAAGTGAAACCCGAACACGCTGGCGCCTTCATCAGCGCAGTGCACGAGTTTTCGGCGCAATACCACGTTTAAGTATTTCGCATTACACCCAATGCCCGGCTAATGCCGGGCATTTTTGTATGTACGGCGCGCCCGTGAAGACGTGTTTTAAAAACACTCCATAACAACCGTTCATTAACTCAATGCGCGGAGCTGAAACTTACAAGTCATAAGAAATTCCCTACCTTAAGCGACGTATTACCTTACAGACTAATCAATGTAAGACGGTAAAATCTCCCACCTCCCGGGGGATGTCGACTGAATTTAAACTGCTATGAAGAAAAGTGTTGAAGGAATTTTCTTTGTGTTTTGTAGTTTTTATTTAGGAAGTTAATTGTTCATGTTGTTGAGTTACTGATGAGCGTGCGTTTGATTAATGCGCGAAATGCATCACGTCTGAATAAAAAATAATATGAGGTTACATATGAAGTCTTCACGTTCAAGGTCGTTATCTTTAACGGGCTGTGTATCGTCGTTAACGCTGATGGCCGCGATGTTTGCATCGCAACAGGTTGCGGCCCATGGCTACATGGACAGCCCGCCTTCGCGCGCTTATGCCTGTCAGCAAAAATTGAATGCCGACTGCGGCCCTGCTGAATATGAACCTCAAACCGTCGGTGAAGCACCCAAAGGCTTCCCGGCATTGGGCCCGGCTGACGGCAAGATCGCCAGTGGCGAAAACGCCCTGTTTGCAGCGATGGATGCCCAGTCCCCGGACCGTTGGCATTTGACCGAAATCAACGACCGCAACACGGCGTTCAGCTGGTTTTTCACCGCCGCTCACAAAACGACCAAGTGGGAATACTTCATTACCAAAACGGGCTGGAACCCTAACCTGCCATTGGCCCGTGACGCTTTTGAGCTGACACCCTTCTGTACCGTTGAAGGCGGCGGCGCGGTGCCCATTGACGGGGCGGCTGGCGGCAATGGCCCGCTCAAGCAAAAACACGCGTGCACCATTCCCGGCGATCGCAGCGGCCACCACGTCATTCTGGGCACCTGGACCATCGATGACACCGGCGCCACGTTCTATGACGTTGTTGACGTGAATATCACGGCAGAGTCCGAGTACGAGCCCGACCCGGATGGTTGGAAGCGTGTGAGTGCCCTTGCCCCCACCCAAGCGCTGATGCCGGGTGATTCGGTCAAGGCCCGCGCCTTTACCGGAAGTGCCGAGAGCGCCGAGTACAGCTTCTCGGTAGGCATCGACTCGGTTGAAGAAGGCAAGCCGCAAAACTGGTCGCTCAAACTGGCTGAGGCGGTCAATGCCGCTGACAAATCGGTGCGTGCAGGCGTTCGCAATGCCGAAGGCAACATCGAGCCGATCAAGGGCACCAACATCTTTTACGTCAAGCCGCAAACAGGCGTGACCAGCTACCAGATGCAGACCATCATGGTCCCGGACCCGGATGCGTACATGCATGTGCATGACGTCAAGCCGCAATACGTACTGGAAAAAGGCCGCGGCAACGTCGGCTTCACCTTGATGACCAACAAGGAAATCAACGTTGATGCCACCGTTTACGATGCCAATAACAAGTCTGTCGGCACCGTCAAACAGACCCTGAATGCATCCACCGAACAACTCGTTGTTCCGGTGATCAGCGCGCCGGGTGAGCATACCTTGAAGCTGATCGCCAGCAGCCAGGACGGTCGTGAAAACTTCCAGGAAGCCAAGTCGTTGAACCTGACCGGCGATGCTGCCGAGCATGACTTCGATTTCGTGTTCCCTGAAGGTGTGAAGCAATACAAGGCGGGCACCAAGGTGCTTCAGCCGAAAAACGACAAGGTATACGAGTGCAAGCCATTCCCGTTCTCGGGCTGGTGCTCTCAGTACGCGCCGACTGCCAACGGTTTCGAGCCGGGTGTGGGTTCGAACTGGGCGGATGCCTGGACTGAGCTGAACTAAAGCAAATAGAGGCCAAGTCGCGTGACTAACGCGGCTTGGCCTTCTTGCCGGTGTTTGCACTTAATAAAAAGTGGATGTCTTTTAAAGTATTCGGGATTGACGCTGTGAATCACTCGACGTATTCCGGGTTGCAGAAAGGGTTACATGCTATTTCGATGATGATCATTGTGTGGTTGATGGCCTCCGGTTATTACGCTGCACTTATTACGCGCATCCCCGAAGTCAAAGATGCGGTGAGTGCCTTTAATGTTGCGTTGGCCACGTTGTTTGCACCTGTCTTTGTGTTTCGAATGTGTGTGTCGTTCGGTAAAGGCTATGCCGACGTATTGAGATCAAGCGATGTCATGCGTTATGCCGCTTTTGTTGTTCACAACTTGATTTATATAACGACGCTGATCGTGATTGTGTCGGGATTTCTGATGATGAATCGCGACATCGATGTGTTCGGCCTCTTTTACATCCCTGCCGTGATAACCGACCCACGATTGCATCGATGGTTTTCTGACTCTCATACCTTGGCCTGTTATGGGTTGGCGCTGTTGCTGTTCATGCACGTAGCCGCAGTGATCAAGCATCACCTCACGGGCAGGCCGGTACTCAAGGGCATGTTTTTCTAGGCTTTTGCACAAGGCACCGATCAATAGCAGGGCACACAGCAGGCGGACGGTCAGGATTTGAGTATTTCAGCAATTTTAGCGACGCGGTCTTCACGGCTGATCCTGACGCTATGCCTGATTGCGCTGCCGGTAGGCGTGGCGCTCTGGCATGCCTGGCAAGAGTGGGCGTATCGCACCGCATTGCCCGGCCTGACCGCGTTGACGCCCCTTGAGGCTGCCCCCCCTTCGAAGCCCGTGGTGTTCAACCCCAATGGCATCGCGACGGTCCTGGGGTTTGCCCCGCAGGGCGCAGCCGTGCGCAGTGCCGAGGCGCTGACGTTACGCGCCAGTCTGGTTTCCAGCCAGGGCCAGTCCCGCGCGCTGCTGGCCGGTGCCAGCGAGGCACGTTTTTACAGCGTGGGCGATCGCCTGCCGGGCGGCAGTGTTTTACGCCGTATTGAAGTGTCCCGCGTGGTGCTTTGGCGTAATGGCCGGGAAGAAAGCCTGGTCCTCGAATCCGCCGGGCAGTACCTGCTGCCGGTTACACAGGCTGATGCCCCCAAAGCGCTGCCTGCTTCCACTTATTTGCGGCCCGTTGCCGAACAACCTTAGGGACTCACCATGAACAGGCCACACAGGTTCGGCATCGGCCGCTTACTGCTGCGTAGCACGCTGTGCAGCGCGCTGTTTTTTGCAAGCCCGGTGCTTGCTCAAGCGCCGTCGTGGCAACTGGCAATGAAAGACGCCGAGTTGCGCGATGTGGTGCAGCACATGTCCAGCGTGCTGGGCGCCACGGTGGTGCTCGACCCGCGTGTTCAGGGGCGCATTACGGTGATCTCCGATCAGCCGCTTGATCGCGAAGGCGTGCGCAACTTGTTCTACTCGGTACTGGAAGCCCAAGGGTTTGCGGTGGTCGATCAGGGTGAACGTTTATTGATTATTCCGGCGGCAGACGCCAAAACCCGGGCCAGCACAGCCGGCACTCGCCCAGCGCTGGATGAAGAATTCGTCACTGAAATCATCGAGCTGAACACCAGCGTCGCCGCCGACTTGTCCGGGTTGTTGCGCCCCCTTGTGTCGAACAATGGCTATGTCGGGCCTTCGACTTCAGCCAATGCGCTGGTCGTCACCGATACAGCGGCCAACACCCAACGGATTGTCCAATTGGCGCGCCAGCTCGATGCCGGCGGGCAGTTCGGGCATTCGGTCATCGAATTGCGCCATGGCCTGGCCAGCGACATCGCCGCGGTCATCGAGAAAACGATCGACAAAAAGAACGCCGGTGGCGGGCAGGTCATCGCTGACAGCAGTTCCAATCGTCTGGTGGTGATCGGCACGGAATCAGTGCGCATGCGCTTGAACACCCTGGCGCACTCACTGGATAAACCCGCCACCATCAAGCAAGAAAATGCGCGGGTGATTCGTCTGCGCCACAGCGATGCCAAACAGCTGGCCGAGGTGCTGGCGGCTGTCGGGCAGGGCGTGCAGGACACTGCCCCGCTGGGCGGCGCGACGGCTGCTGTGAGCAAGCGCGAAGCGATGGTGGCGGCCGACATCAGCCAGAACGCGTTGGTCATCATGGCGGACCCGGCGCAGGTGCGGTCCCTGGAAACCATCGTCAAACAGCTCGATCAGCCGCGCTCGCAGGTCTTGATCCATGCGGCCATCGTTGAAATCTCGGGCGACATTAACCAAACCCTGGGCGTGCAATGGGGGATGAACACAGGCGGCGGGCAGGGCGCGATCACCTTCCCGGGGACCAATATTCAAATCGGCCAACTCTCGGATAGCAAAACCCAATTACCCGAAGGGGCGGTCTTGCAGATCGGCAGTGATCGCTTCAATGCGTTGATTTCGGCCCTGGCCAGCGATGTTAACAACAACGTGTTGTCCACCCCGAGCCTGCTGACCCTGGACAATCAGGAAGCCGAAATCCTGGTCGGGCAAAACGTCCCTTTCAAGACCAGCAGCTACGTACCGCCCAGCGAAGGGTCACAAACCCCCGTCACCAACTTCACCCGTCAAGACATCGGCATCAGCCTCAAGATCAAACCGCACATCAATGACGGCTCCTCTTTGCGCCTGGAAGTCGAGCAGGAAAGCTCCGAGCTTGCCCCCTCGCTCGAAGGCTCCAGTGACCTGATCACCAACAAGCGCAAACTCAAGAGCACCATCCTGGCCGAAGACGGTGAAATCATCGTGATCGGCGGCCTGATTAAAGACAGCGTGCGCACTCAGGTCAGCGGCGTTCCGCTTTTGCGCAGCATCCCGTACCTGGGAGCGCTGTTTCGCTGGAATAAAGACACCCAGACCAAAACCAACTTGATGGTCTTCCTGCGCCCGACCATCGTGCGCAGCAAAGAAGACATCCACGCCATGAGCCAAAAGAGCTATGACGCGTTGCGCGCCCTCAGTCAGCCTGAGGCCAAAGACAACAACTCGTTGCTGCTGCCCCGCGACCCGCAGCAGATGTTTGACGGCAACCTGTCGACGCCTGCGCAGCCATGACCCAATCCAGTGCGCGTTTGCCTTTCAGTTTTGCACGGCGTTTTGGCGTCGTGCTGGACGCGTCTTGCACCCCGGCCACGCTGTTGATGCGCAGTGACACTCCGTTAAGCGTATTGGCCGAAGTGCGGCGCAAGGTGGCCACCGCGCTGGTGCTCAAGCGGGTGCCGGATGCCGACTTCAATACCGCGTTGGCCAGCACCTACAGCGCGGGGCAGAGCGCCGCCGAGCAGGTGGCGCAGGGGCTGGACAGCGAACTGGACCTCATGAGCGCGGCCGAACAGGTGCCGCAGACCGCCGACTTGCTGGAGCAAGAAGGGGACGCGCCGATCATCCGCCTGATCAACGCGTTGCTGCGCGAAGCCATGCGTGAAAAAGCGTCCGACGTTCACCTCGAAACCTTCGAACATTACCTGTCGGTGCGCATGCGCATCGATGGCCAGTTGCGTGAGGTGCTCAGGCCAAAACGTGAGCTGGCCAATCTGCTGGTCTCGCGCATCAAGGTCATGGCCCGGTTGGACATCGCTGAAAAGCGCGTGCCACAAGATGGCCGCATCAGCTTGCGCCTGGCCGGTCATGAGGTGGATGTGCGTGTCTCGACCCTGCCATCGTCCCACGGCGAACGGGTGGTGATGCGATTGCTCGATAAACAGGCCGGTCGGCTGGACCTCGAACGCCTGGGCATGCCCGCCGACACGCTGGCCTGTTTTGAGCAGGTGCTGGCGCGACCCCACGGGATCTTTCTGGTGACCGGGCCAACCGGCTCCGGCAAAACCACCAGCCTGTATGCCGCGCTGAGTCATCTCAATCACACCTCGCGCAACATCCTGACCGTTGAAGACCCGGTGGAGTATCACGTGCCGGGCATTGGCCAGACGCCGGTCAACACCAAGGTCGAGATGACCTTTGCCCGTGGCTTGCGGGCGATTTTGCGCCAGGACCCGGATGTGGTCATGGTCGGGGAAATCCGAGACCGGGAAACCGCCGAAATTGCCGTGCAGGCCTCGCTGACCGGACACCTCGTGTTGTCCACCCTGCACACCAACAGCGCCATTGGCGCCGTCACCCGATTGATCGACATGGGCGTCGATGCGTTTTTGCTGGCCTCATCGCTGGTCGGGGTCTTGGCCCAGCGTCTGCTGCGCACCTTGTGCCCCGACTGCAAGGTGCCGTACACCGCCGACCCGGCGGTGTGTACACGGCTCGGGCTTGATCCGCAGGCGGCCGTGACCCTCTATCGCGCACAGGGCTGTGACCAGTGCCAGCAGGGGTATCGGGGGCGTATCGGGATTTACGAGTTAGTGCGTGTGACCCCGACGCTGGCGGGCCTGATTCATCAAGGCGCCAGCGAGGCGCAGTTAACCCGCGAAGCGCGCGGGGGCTCGTCGAGCTTGTTTCAGGATGGCCAACGGCGGGTGCTCGAAGGCCGCACCAGCCTGGATGAACTGCTGCGCGTGACGCAGGAAGACTGACCATGCCCACGTTCGACTATCGCGCGCAGGACGCCAATGGCCGCACCTGCCGGGGCCAGCAGCACGCTGACAGCGCACGGCATGCGCGGCAACGCTTGCGCGAGCGCGGCTTGCGCCCCCTTCAGGTGAGCGAAGCCAGCGTCGGCCGCACGGCGGGGCGTTTCGGGCAGCCCGGCACACGCTTGGGCGTGCCCGATCTGGCCTTGTTGACCCGCCAATTGTCGACGCTGGTGCATGCCGGCCTTCCCCTTGAAGAAGCGTTGCTGGCCGTGGCCGCGCAAACCGACAAGCGCAAGGTCGGCAGCTTGCTGGCGGCGGTGCGCAGCCGTGTCATGGAAGGCCATTCGCTGGCCACCGCGCTGTCGGCGTTCCCCCGTGCGTTCCCCGCGTTGTTCTGCGCCACCGTCGCGGCGGGCGAACGCAGCGGTCATCTGGGGCACGTGCTTGAGCAATTGGCTGACTACACCGAAGCCCGTCATGCCGCGCGCCAAAAGATCCAGCTGGCGCTGGTGTACCCGATGATCTTGTTGTTTGCGTCGTTGGCCATCGTCGGGTTTTTGCTGGGGTATGTCGTCCCGGACGTGGTGAAAATTTTCGTCAACAGCGGCCAGGCCCTGCCGGTGCTTACCCAGGCCATGATTGCCCTGAGCACCGGGCTGCGCCGCTACGGCGTGCTCTTGCTGATCGTCCTGATCGCCGGGGTGGGCGCTGCCCGCTGGGCCTTGCGCCAGCCCCGGCTGACCTTGCGCTGGCACGGGTTGCTGCTCGACGCGCCGGTGGTGGGCGGCGTACTGCGGGCCATGGAAGCGGCGCGTTTTGCCAGCACCCTGTCGATCCTGGGCAAAAGTGCCGTGCCGCTGGTGGATGCGCTGGAAATCTCGGCCACGGTCATCGCCAACCTGGCGATCCGCCAACGCCTGCACGAGGTCGCCCGGTCGGTGCGTGAAGGCGGGACCCTGGCCCGGGGCCTGGAACGCAGCGGCGATATCCCGCCCATGATGCTGCACCTGATTGCCAGCGGCGAACGCGCCGGTGAGCTGGACAACATGCTGGCCCGGGCCGCCGAACAACAGGAAAAAACCCTCGCCGCCCGCATCGCCCTGGTGGTGAGCCTGTTCGAACCCATCATGCTGGTGCTCATGGGCGGCGTCGTTTTATTGATCGTGATGGCCATTCTCCTGCCCATTCTTAGCCTCAATCAACTGGTGAACTGACTGATGAACACGTGCTCGAAATCGACCCAACGCGGCTTCACCCTGATCGAAATCATGGTGGTCGTGGTCATCATCGGCGTGCTCGGCGCCATTGTGGTGCCGCAATTCATGAGCCGCCCGGATCAGGCCAAAGTCACGGCGGCACGCACGGACATTCAGGCCATTTCCACGGCGCTGGAAATGTACCGCCTGGACACCTTCAACTACCCCTCCACCCAGCAAGGCCTCGACGCGTTGAGCAAACGCCCGTCCGGTACGCCGGTGGCGAAAAACTGGAACCCACAGGGTTACCTGAAAAGCCTGCCGCTCGACCCTTGGGGCACGCCCTATCAGTACGCCAACCCCGGCACCCATTCGGCCGGTTACGACCTGTTTTCCTTCGGCGCCGATGGCGTGGCCGGGGGGGAGGGCTATGCAGCCGACATCGGTAACTGGAGCGAGTGAGCCATGCGGCGCGCGGTGGCAGGGTTTACCTTGATCGAAATGATGGTGGTCATTGTGCTGATCGGCGTGATGGCGTCGATGGTGCGCATCAGTCAGGGCGACAACCACGCGCGGCTGGCGCGTCAGGAGGCTGACGTGCTGCTGAACCTGATGCACGGCCTGCGTGAAAAAGCCGTGCTCGAAGGGCTCGAATTCGGCTTGCGGCTGGAGCCGACGGCCTACCAACTGATGGGCTTCACGCAGGACCAATGGCAGCCCTTGCAACCTGCCGTGCCACTGCCCGACGGGTTGCAACTGGCCTTGACCCTCGAAGGCCAGTCTCACCCGCTCCACGACAGCGCCCACCGGCCACAGTTGATATGGCTGAGCAGCGACGAAAACACCGCCTTTGATCTGCACCTTGAGAGCCCGCCGGTGCGCTGGCGCAGCATCGTCAGCGACGGTCTGAACGACGCGCGCATCGACGACAACGGCTCGTTGCCATGAACGCTGAAAAAGGCTTCACCTTGCTGGAGATCATGGTCGCGCTGGCCGTCTTCGCCACCCTGTCGGCCGCGGTCATGTCGGCCAGCAGCTATGTGCTGGGGCAAAGCGCACGGGTCGAGTCGCGCTTGTTCGCCGCCTGGTTGGCCGACAACCACCTGAGCGACTTGCAACTGCGGCCGCAGCCGCTGGCAGAAGGGCAAACGGTCCTTAACCTCACATTTGCGCAGCGGGACTGGCGCGTGCAGCAGCGCCTCGCACGCGAGCCCGGCACGGGGCTGTGGCGGGTTGAGCTGGAGGTCAGCCCGGCGGGCAGCGCACAGGTCATGCAGTCGCGGGTGCATTGGCTGGCAGTCCACCATGCGCCCTAACACCCAGGCCGGTTTCACCTTGCTCGAACTGGTCATCGCCATGGCCATTTTTACCCTGCTGGGGATTGGTTGCTGGCGCCTGTTTGACGGGGTGGTGCGTGCCGAGCGCGCCAGCAGTGCCCATGAACAGGCGCTGCGCAGCCTGCAACGAGCGGTGGCGTTGATCGAGCGCGACGCCTTGCACGTGCACACTTCGGCCAAGTCGCCCGGCCTGACGCTCTATACCGACCGGCTCAACCTGCGCCGGGGTAACTGGCGCAATCCGCTGGGCCAACCGCGCAGCGAACTGCAAGACGTCAGCTACCGGCTGGAGCAGGGCGTGCTGTGGCGTTACAGCCAGGGCGTGGGCGTGGCCGGAGTGCAAAAACAGCAACTGTTGAGCGATGTGCGCGCCGTGCGCTGGCGCCTGTTTGATGCCAAGACCGGCTGGCTCAACGCGTGGCCCACCCGCAAGGCTTATGGAAAAAAGACCCCGCAAGCCCTTGAACTCCAGATATCGGTGGGCCGTTTTGAGCAGGTGCGCCGCGTGATGTTGCTGCCGGAGGGCGAGTGAAGCGCCGCGCCCAGCAAGGCGTGGCCCTGATCACCGTGTTGCTGGTGATGAGCCTGGCCTTGCTGATGACGGCCGGGATGCTGCGCAGCCAGCGGCTGTCGTTGCACAGCAACGCCCAACAAATCCATCAATTGCAGTTGCGCCAGCTGGGTTACGCCGGCGAAGCCTGGGGCCGCGAGCGCTTGCGCACGCTGTTGCCCGACCCCGCGTCACCGGTGGCGGCCGGGCAAGCCTGGGCCGAGGGCGAACCGGGCTTGAGCCTCGAAGGCGGCCGGGTGGAGGTTGACATCGAAGACCTCAGCGGGCGTTTCAACGTCACCGCGCTGCTGACCAAAGGCCCGCCCGACGACGCCGTCGCCCAGCGCTGGTTGCGCCTGCAAAAACAGCTCAAGGTCCCGGCGATCGAGGCCACCGCATTTCAGGGTTTGAGCTTGAGTGACATCAGCCAGTTGCGGCAGGTGCCAGGGGTCGATGCCCAATGGTGGGCCCGCATGCAACCTTGGGTCGCCCTGCTGGACAAAGGCGCGCGGCTCAATATCAACACAGCCTCCGTCACGCTGCTGTCCTCGTTGGCGGGGATCACCCCCGATCTGGCCCGCCGCCTGGTGGCCGAGCGGCCTGCTCAAGGCTATGCCAGCGTCGAAGCGTTTACCTTTCTCCCGGCGCTGAGGGGGCTTGGGATTCCGGCCAATGGCCTGGGCATCGACAGCCACCGGTTTCGGATCACCACCCACGTGCGCCTGGGTCAAAGTCGCTTGCGTCTGGAAAGTGACGTCGCGCGCCACTCCACCACCGGCCAATGGCGTCTTTTGCAGCGACGCTTTCTCGCGCCCCTACACAGCGAACCCCACGAATGAACAGCTGGCTCTACCTCCCCGCCGAAGACTTTGCCCGCAGCGACGACATCGACTTCACACGTGCCTGCGTTCACTTCTGGCAGGACGACACCGGCGTGTGCCGTGGCGGGCTGCACGACGCCGCCACGGCGTTCCGGCACCACCCCGTGCAGGTGATCGTGCCCATGGAAATGTGCAGCTGGTTGCTGACCGAGCCCTGGCCCAACAAGCGACGGCCTGGCCTTCAGGCGCTGGCCTTCGCCGTTGAAGAACAACTGGCTGACGATCTCGACGCGCTGCATATCGCCGTTGGCCCGATGGACGCGCTGCGCCGCTACCCCTTATGGGTGACGCACAAACAGCGCTTCAGCCGCGTGCTCGACCAGTTGCAGGCGCTGGGCTTGGACATCGCCAGCGTGCGGGTGGATGCCGACCTGCTGCCCCGCGAACAGGCCTGCGCCGCGCGCTGTCACGGGCGCTGGCTCGTCGGCGGCGCGCAGGACCTCAGGCTGGCGCTCTCGGATCAAGACTACGACACCGTGAAAGCCGGGCTACCCGCCGACCTCATCGAATTACCGGGCGAGCGCCTCAACACGCTGTTCAGTGCGTCCGGCGGCGAGGCGATCAACTTGTTGCAAGGGCCCTTTCGTCCGGCGGCCAAAGCCCTGCCGTGGCGCAGCGTCTGCTGTTGCGTGGGGCTGACGTTGGCCATTGCGCTGGGCTTCACCCATGCGCGCAGCAGCTACCTCGAAACCCAGGCCGCCCGCCTGTACGCCCTGAGTGAAGAACGCTTCAACATCCTCTATCCGGGCCAAACCAGCCGTCTGGATTTGGCGACGCAGCTCAGAGGGTTACAGCAACGGGGCGCCGCGCCCGCCGACGGCCACATGGTGCGTCTGGCCCATTTGGTCGAACAGGTGATCGGCGCCAGCAGCGTCGATGTCCAGCGCCTTGAGTGGCGTGAACATGGCGGCTGGGCCTTGACCATCACGGCGTCCAGCTTCGCTGAGCTTGAGCGGTTGCGTGAGCGGGGCGAGCAAAGTGCGCTGCCGATCAACGTGGGCAATGCCCGTCAGCACGGCAACCGGGTACACGCCTTACTCACACTGGAGGATATTTTATGAAGGCTCGTCTGCGTGAGGGGGTGCAAGCGTGGCAGCAACTGCCGCGCCGCGACCGCCAACTGTGTGTGGCGCTGGCGGTGTTTCTGGCGGGCGTGTTGGCCGTGTACGGGCTGTGGCAACCGGCGCAGCAGCGCCTGCAAACGGCGCAGGCGCTCTATTACAAAAACCTCGCCCTGGCCGGTGAAATACAGCGCACGCGGCCCGTCCAACCGATGAAAGTGCCCGATCAACCGCTGGCCACCCGCCTCAGTGAAAGCGCCGTGGCCGCCGGGTTGAACGTCGAGCAATTTGAGATGGATACCGACGTGCTGCGCGTCACCGTCAGTGCCGAGGCCGGCGCGTTACTGACCTGGTTGGCGCGCATCGAGCATGAAGGCGCCGAGTTTCAGAGCCTGCACCTGGAAAAACGCGACCGCCTGCTTGAAGTCCGGCTCATCATCAAGCGTGTTTGATATTGCCCGGCAGGGCGGGCAAACGCGCCAGGTGCAGCGCCACCAACAGGGCAACCACCAACAGCGCGCCAATGAACAGGCCGATGCCGTTCCAACCCGCCACGTGCCAGAACACACCGCCCAGCGTCCCGGCAACACTCGACCCGGCGTAATAACTGAACAGGTACAGCGACGACGCTTGCCCCTTGGCCTTGGTGGCGCGGCGGCCGATCCAACTGCTGGCCACCGAATGCGCGCCGAAAAAGCCAAACGTGAACAGCAACATGCCGATCACCACCCACGCGATGGGCTCCAGCAGGGTCAGGGCGATCCCGGCGAGCATCAACACAATCACGGCCCACAGCACTTTGCGACGCCCCAGTTTGTCAGCCAGCGCGCCAATCTGTGCCGAGCTGTAAATGCCTGACAAATACACGATGGACAGCAAGCCCACCACGGCCTGATTCATGTTGTACGGATCGGCCAACAAGCGATAACCGATGTAGTTGAACAGCGTCACAAAGCTGCCCATCAGCAGAAAGGCTTCGAGAAACAGCCACGGCAAACCGGCATCGCGAAAGTGCATGGTGAAGCCGTCCAGCAGGCTGCGCGGGTTCATCGCCCGCGGCCGGAAATTGCGCGATTCGGGGAGGATTTTCACGAACACCAGCGCGGCCGCCATGGCCAGCCCGCCGATCACCAGCATCGCCGTGTGCCAGCTCACAAAATCGATCAGCACGCCGCTGATCAAACGCCCGCTCATGCCACCAATGGCGTTGCCGCCGATGTACAAGCCCATGGCCAGCCCGATGTGCTGCGGGTGAATTTCTTCGCTCAGGTACGTCATCGCCACGGCCGCCAGCCCGCTGAGCGACAACCCCACCAAGGCCCGTGTGATGAGCACGCCTTCCCACGTGGGCATCAGCGCACTCAATACGGTAAAGATCGACGCCGAAAACAGCGCAAACACCATCACCGGTTTACGCCCGAAGGCGTCAGAAATCGGCCCGGTAATCAGCAGACCAATGGCCAGCATCGCCGTGGCCACCGACAGGATCAGGCTGCTTTGCGCCGCGTTGATCCCGTATTCATGGGACAGCACCGGCATCATCGGCTGCACGCAATACAGCAACGCAAACGTCGCGAACCCACCCGAGAACAGCGCCAGTACCGTGCGCATAAACATCGGGGTGCCTTTTTCGATAAACACATCATTGAGTTCAGCGACACCATCATCCAGCGCAGACGGCCGGACTTCGTGGGCGAGCGGGGCGACAGCAGTTTTCACGGGGGACCTCAAAAAGCGCGTAAAGCCGAGCGGCAATGGCAAAAGAATATAGGCGGCTAACGATTCTTTCCAATATATTGTTCGACCTGTTTGATAGGTTTTACGACTCATTGGAGAGGGTATGGAACTGCGTCATTTGCGCTACTTCATCGCCGTGGCCGAAGAGCTGCACTTTGGCCGTGCCGCCCAGTTGCTGGGCATCTCGCAACCACCGCTGAGCCAGCAAATACAAGCGCTGGAGCAGGAACTGGGGGCTCGTCTGTTCGAGCGCACCAACCGCCGCGTCGCCCTCAGTGAAGCCGGGCGCCTGTTTCTCGAAGAGGCCCGTCGGGTGCTGGCGCAGGTCGACAAGGCTGCCGACGTGGCACGGCGGGCTCAACTGGGTGAACTGGGCGAACTGAAGATCGGCTTCACCTCCTCGGCGCCGTTCAGCTCCAGCATTCCGCAAGCGATTTTTGCCTTCCGGCAAGCGTTCCCGGCGGTGCACTTGCACCTCAAGGAAATGAGCAGCCGCGAAGTGGCCGACGGGCTGGTGGACGAATCCATCGAAGTGGGGATGATGCGGCCGTTGGTCTTGCCCGATTCGCTGCACGCCGTGGAGTTGTTTCGCGAACCGCTGGTGGCCGTGATCCGCGCCGATCACCCGCTGGCTGACGGCAGTGAAGCGGGGCTGCACCTGGCGGCGCTGGCCGAAGAGCCGTTTGTGTTCTTCCCGCGTAGCTATGGCAGCGGCTTGTACGCGCAGTTACTGAGCCTGGCGCGGCAGGCCGGGTTCAGCCCGCACTTCTCCCAGGAAGCCGGCGAGGCCATGACCATCATCGGGTTGGTGTCGGCGGGGTTGGGTGTCTCGGTATTGCCCGCCTCGTTCCAGCACATGCGCATCAAAGGCGTGGTGTACCGGCCGCTGCTGGACCCGGACGCCAACACCGCAGTGTGGCTGGTGCAGCGCAAGGGCAGTCAGTCACCGATGGCCACGGCGTTTGCAGACCTGCTGACCCGCAAAACCGTGGCCCCGGTCTGAGTCAGGCCAGCAACCTGTCCACTGCCGTACGGGCCTGTTGAATCAGGTGCACCACCGCCAGCGCTACATCGCGGTTCAAGCCTTGCAGGTTGTCCGCCGAGGCGTACGCCGTCGCAAGCGCGCAGCGCAGTAATTCGTGGGTGTGTTCCAGGTGTTGTTCGTATTCGGGGGTGTGGTTCATGCGCAGTTCCTTAAGTGATAAGAGCTGACGCCATTTGCTTGCACACAAAGAGGGTGGCAGCTGTATGCGGGTGTGCAAGACCGGAGGAACGCAAACCGGCAGGCCAAAGACCTCCCACATACAGCCGCCATAAATCGGGCTTCTGAAAGTGACATTTGCGTATTTCGAACTTGCACGTCCGGCCACCCATGGGGGATGACGAACCGGAGGCTATCGATCGAAAGAGACAGACGCAAGGCCCGTGGATTCTCTAGGAAACGTCCTGCAAAGGAAAGCGACAACCCCTCCGACCCGGCCCGCAGCTTGGCAACGGCTACCTGACGAGAAGCCCTTTCTGACGAAAGGAAATCGCAGTGGATGATGTCGAAGATGTTGCTTGTGGGCTACAAATTGCTGGCTGTACGTGATGCAACCTGGCCGCCAATGGATTCTCCTGCTCTGTGCAGGCGACAAGACCACCCAGATGCGCGACATCAAGCACGCCAGGCTGATTGCCCATGCGTGGAAGGAGCAAAACCTGTGACTGAACATTTCTCACGCTGGGACACGGCTGAAGGCCTCAAGACCGAAGAGGACATCGGTCATTACCTTCAAGCCTGCATGGAAGAAGCGGGCGACGACCCTGCCTTTATTGCCAAGGCACTGGGCACCATTGCGCGAGCGCGCGGCATGAGTCAGGTGGCGCGCGATGCAGGACTCTCCAGAGAAAGCCTGTACCGCGCGCTGTCCGGGGAAGGAAACCCCGAGTTCGGCACGCTGCTTAAAGTGGCCAAGGCGCTGGGGTTAAAGCTGCACCTTTCCCTCTAATCGCCTGCCGTGTCGCCAGGCTTCAGTTCACCTTCGCCAGATCACCTTTCAGCGCAACACCCGCAATCACGGCGCCCGCATGGCACTCGTAGGTTTTCGGGTCTTTGCGTTCGTTGCGTTTGTAGAAGCTGGCGATGCTGGTCACGGCGTTGGCGCCGACTTTTTTCGCCGCTTCATGCATCGTGATCAGCGCCGATTGCAGGGCCCACGAACAGGCTTGTTCGTCGCTCTTGTTGAAGGCGTTGGTCTTTTTGTTGGTCACCGCGCCCGGGCTGACCACGGTCACTTTGCCGCGTGGGGTGTTGCCGGCCAGGTAGAACTTGACGCTGCCGTCGATC
This sequence comes from Pseudomonas sp. BS-2016, assembly GCF_001806145.1. Classification (NCBI taxonomy): domain Bacteria; kingdom Pseudomonadati; phylum Pseudomonadota; class Gammaproteobacteria; order Pseudomonadales; family Pseudomonadaceae; genus Pseudomonas; species Pseudomonas sp. BS-2016. Next base: position 28,252 of record NZ_MLCT01000022.1, on the reverse strand, counting down.
TTGCCGGTGCTGATGGCTTCGGTCACAACCTGATCGAAGGGCAGGTACAGCGCGGTGTCGCGGGCCTGGCTGACGGCAGGCAGGGTGCACAGCAGCAGGGTGGTGGCGGCTGCCAGAGTGTTGAATCGCATTGAAGTCTCCATGACGTTGTATGAGTGCGTTACTGCGGTGTGGCCAAAGCCGATTCAGACAGCTGTCGGGCTGTCAGTTCGTTTTGGTGGTCTTTGAGTTCACGCAAGATGCCCTTGTCCAGCAGGCGCACCCAGCGGATGTAGTTCTTGTGGATCTTGCCGTCCTTGTAGTCCAGGCCGCGGCTGTCGCGGTACTGGATGCGGTAGTGGTCGGCGCTGTACGGGATGTCGATTTCAGCGTGGTACTGGCCGCGCACCGTGATCTGCGCCTGCACCCTGTTCGGGGTGATTTGCTGCACCGTCCATTGGCGCGCCACCAGCGTTTTGACGATCGCCTGTTGCATCTGCGCGCGGTCGGTCTTGAGGGTCACGGGCAGGGTGCGGTCCGGGGTGAGCAGGCGTTTGCTGCTGCATGCCACCGTGCTCAGGAGGGCGAGGGCGATCAGGGTTGCGCGTAACAGGTAAGTCATTGCATGGGCTCCAGCGGGTTCACGCCCAGCGACGGAAGATCAACGACGTGTTGACCCCGCCGAACGCAAAGTTGTTGTTCATCACGTAATCGTTGTGCATCGGGCGAAACTCGCCGCGCAGGTAGTCCAGCTCGCCACACCGCGGGTCGATGTGGTCCAGATTGAGCGTTGGCACGTAGCGGTCGCGGTTCATCATTTCGATGCTGAACCAGGACTCCAGCGCGCCACAGGCGCCGAGGGTGTGGCCCAAAAAGCTTTTTTGCGAACTGATGGGCATGCGCGCCCCGAACAGCGCATGGGTGGCCAGGGTTTCGGCAATGTCGCCCTGCTCGGTGGCGGTGCCGTGGCCGTTCACGTAGCCGATGGCCCGGGGCTCAAGGCCGGCGTCTTCGAGCGCCAGCTCCATCGCCCGGCGCATGGTGCTGACCTCCGGGCGCGTGGTGTGCTGGCCGTCGGCGTTGCTGCCAAAACCGACGATTTCGGCATGGATGTGCGCGCCTCGCGCCTGTGCGTGTTCCAGTTCTTCGAGCACCAGCATGCCGCCGCCTTCACCGATCACCAGCCCGTCGCGGCCATTGTCGTAAGGGCGTGGGCTGGTCTGGGGGGCGTCGTTTTTCAGGCTGGTGGCGTACAGGGCGTCGAACACCATGGCTTCGGTCGGGCACAGCTCTTCGGCGCCACCAGCGAGCATCAGGGGCAAGCGCCCGAACTTGATCGCCTCGTAGGCGTAGCCGATGCCCTGACTGCCGCTGGTGCAGGCGCTGGAGGTCGGGATCAGGCGCCCGGTGAGGCCAAAAAAGATGCTGATATTGGCCGCTGTGGTGTGCGGCATCATGCGCACGTAGCTGTTGGCGTTCAGGCCTTCGGCCACGGAGTTGAGCAGCATGTTGCCGAACGCTTTGATCTCGTCCGTGCTGCCGGTGGACGACCCGCACGCCACGCCCATGCGCCCGTCGCGGATGATCGGGTTGCCCAGCAAACCGGCGTCTTGCAACGCCTGCTCGGCGGCGCCCACGGCCAGCCGCGACACGCGGCCCATGCTGCGCAGCTGCTTGCGGGTCCAGTGCGCGGGCACCGCAAAGTCATCGATGGGCCCGGCCAGGCGGGTGTTGAGTTCAGTGAACCGGTCCCACTCGTCCATGCGCCGAATGCCGCTGCGCCCGGCCATGAAGTTGGCTTCGATGCTGGCCCAGTCGCTGCCCAGCGAGGTGATGCCGGCCATGCCGGTGACGACAACGCGTTTCATCAGCACAAGCCTCCGTTGACGGCCAGCACCTGGCGGGTGATGTAGCCCGCCTCGGCGGACATCAAAAAGTTGACCGCGCCTGCGACTTCTTCCGGGGTGCCCATGCGTTGCGCGGGGATCATTTTCATCAATTCTTCTACGGGGACGTTGTCGTCGAGCATGGCGGTGTCGATCAGGCCCGGCGCGACGCAGTTGACGGTGATCTTGCGTTTGCCCAGCTCAATGGCCAGGGCCTTGGCGGCGCCGATCAGCCCGGCCTTGGAGGCGCTGTAATTGACCTGCCCGCGATTGCCGATCAGCCCCGACACCGAGGTGATGCACACAATGCGCCCGGCTGCGCGGCGGCGGATCATGGGCATCATCACCGGGTGCAACACGTTGTAAAAACCGTCGAGGTTGGTGCGCATCACCACGTCCCAGTCGTCTTCGCTGAGCGCGGGGAACGCGCCGTCACGGGTCAGCCCGGCGTTGAGCACCACGCCGTAATAGGCGCCGTGGGTCTCGACGTCGGTTTCGAGTGCGGCCTTGCAGGCGGCGCGGTCCGACACATCAAATTGCAGCACGCGGGCGCTGCGGCCCAGGGCGTGAACCTCGGCCATCACGGCATCGGCTTGCGGCCTGCCGCTGCGGCAATGCAGCACCAGGTCGAAACCGGCCTGCGCCAGACGCAGGGCGATGGCGCGGCCGATGCCACGGCTGGAGCCAGTGACCAAAATGGACTCAGACATGGCGGGTCTCCGAAGTGGGTTGAGCAAGGTAATGGTCGGCCTGAGGCGGGCGGAACACGTTCAGGCGGGCGGTGGCATGGATGCCGGGGCCGGTGAGGTGGCACTCGAACACGCCCATGCCGTTGTCGTCTTCCAGCGAGCGCAGCGCGTGGATGTGCAGCTCGGTGCCCGCCGGGAAGTGTTCAACGTTGCATTCAAATTTGCGCGTGCCGAGCAAAAAGCCCAGCACCACCGGGTCGCCCAGCAGGCGCGCACGGCAACCGGCGTAGGCGGCCACGCTTTGCGCCATCAGTTCGACACCGACCCAGGCGGGCAGGCTGCCGTCTTCACGGTTGAACAAACCGCCCGCGCGCACCGTGAGGCGGGTGTGGATCTGCTCTTCATCAAACGCCAGCACCTGATCGATGAGGATCATGTCACCGGCGTGGGGCAGTAATTCGGCGAGCGGCCAATCGATCATGGGGCGTCTCCGATAATCAGGCTGACGTTATTGCCGCCGAAGGCAAACGAATTGCTCATCAGGCAGCGCTCAGCGGTTGTGGTCAGGGGTTGGCCGGGCGTCACCCAGTGCAGGGCGGGCAACGCCGGGTCAGGCCGGGCGTCCCACACGTGCGGCGCCAGCGCATTGCGCTCAAGGCTCAGCCAGCAAAAGGCAGCTTCCAGCGCACCGGCCGCGCCCAGGGTGTGGCCGGTCATGGGTTTGGTCGACGAGCACGGCACGCCGTCCGGGAACACCTGCGCCACGGCCTGGCTTTCCATGGCGTCGTTGTGCTGGGTGGCGGTGCCGTGCAGGTTCAGGTAGGCGATCTGGTGCGGCTGCACCTTTGCCCGGCTCAAGGCCGTGTGCATGGCCTGCACGGCGCCGCGCCCGGAGGGTTCGGGGGCGGAAATATGGTGCGCGTCAGAACTGGCGCCCGCGCCCAGCAGGGCGATGGCGTGAGTGGTCGCCGGTTGCTTGCTCATCACGAACAGCACGGCGGCTTCACCGATGTTGATGCCGCGCCGGTTAATTGAAAACGGGTTGCAGCGTTCATCGGCCACCGCTTCGAGCGAGCAGAACCCGTTGAGGGTCAGCGCGCACAGGCTGTCGACACCGCCGCACAGCACCACGTCGCACAGGTTCATGTCCAGCAGGCGCTGGGCGCTCATCAGGGCGCGGGCGCTGGAGGTGCAGGCGGTGGAAATCACGTAGGCCGGGCCGCTGATGTTCAGCCACTCGGCCAAAAAGGTCGCCGGGGCGCTGAGTTCTTGCTGCTGGTAGTCGTAGTCGCCGGGGAAGTGCTGCGTTTGCAGGTAGTGGGCGATGCCACGGCTGGCTTCGTCGATGCCCGAGGTGCTGGTGCCCAGCACGATGGCCACGCGGTCAGCGCCGTAGGTGTCAATCGCCTGCCGGATGTCGTCTTCAATCTGCAACGCGGCTTCGAGCAACAATTGGTTATTGCGACTGCTTTGCTGATTGAGCCCGCTCGGGATCGACGCCAGCGCGCCACGCACCGCGCCCACGGTCAGCGAGCGCTCCGGCACCCAGCCGCTTTCGCGCTGCATGCCGCTGCAATCACCGGCAAACAGGTTGCGCGCCACTTCGTCCTGGCCCCGGCCCAGCGCGCACACAACACCCAAGGCATTCAGGTAGGCGGTCATCGGCTGGCCTCGTCATCCAGCGGGCTGATGTCGTAATACACATCGCCCTGGGTATTGATACGCAACCTGTGCGGCTGCTCGTACTGAATCATCCAGCGGTGGGGCAACACGCGCACAGTGGACATGGCCTTGGCCTGTGGATAATTACGCTTCAATTCGTCGGCCGGGGTCAGCGCAAACAGCAGCGCGGCGAACAGCTCGCGGGCCTCAGGGTTGGGCGGCAGCAAGCCGTCGGCGTGCCAGCGGTTGTCCTTGAGCAACTGGCGCGCCAGCGGAATCCCCAGCGGGTCCATCAACGACCAGCGCAGCCCGGCGTCTTCCTGCTGGATCACCAGCAGCCAGTCTTGACGCTGATCGGCTTGCTGGCGCTGCACATGCAGCTGCATCGGCAGCGCCAGGGTCGGTGTCTGACGGGGCAGCGGCAGGGTGCTGCACCCGGTGAGCAACAGCAACAGGCACGTCCAGAGCGCCAGCATCCCCTGGCGGCGAGCCGAACGCGCAATGGTCACGTCGGCACGCATCATGCCGAGGCGCCTTGCAGGGGCTTGCGCGCCACGACGTTGACCAGGGTTTCTTCGCGCTGGCCCACCGGTTTTGGGCGGCGCAGGCCCAGGCGCTCCAGCAGCCCGAAATCCTTGGAACGGCTCCACCACAGGTACGGGTACGACACGTTGCGCGCATCAAACTCAAACCCTTGGTCGCGGATCATCTCGAGGTATTGCGCGGCGCTTTTTTGCACGTGCATCGGGTGGCGGAACAGCCAGCGGATGACCCAGGTGTCGATGTAGGCTTCGGTGGACTCGGCAAACAGCAAGTAACCGCCCGGCTTGAGCACCCGGTAGAACTCGGCCAGTGCGCGGTCCTGCTGCACCAGGTGGTGAAACGTCTGGTGACAGAACAGCAGGTCGACGCTGGCATCGGGCATGTCGAGTTCGGCGCAGTCGCTGCCGATCAGTTCGATGTCGAGCCCCTGGCGTCTGGCTTCTTCGCGGCTCATGTCAAGGCTCAGCGGGTCGGCATCCAGACCGATCAGACGGTCTGGGGCGAACGTCCGGTGCAGGTACTGGAACGACTTGCCCTGCCCGCACCCGGCGTCCAGCAGCACCGGCGCGGCAGGCAGCGGGTCGCTGAACAGGCTGCGCAGGTCGTTGATGGCCACGCGCAACACGTGGTGCTGCCACGTGTGGCTGCGCAAAAACCAAAAGCCGAAACGGGTTTCTTCAACGTAGGTGTCGCTCAGAGGTTTCATGCGGGCTCCGTGGCGCAGATATCGGACAGCATGCGCAACCGGCGCTTGGGTTCGCTGACAAAAGGGTTGCGTTCATCCCAGGCGTAGCCCGCCAGAATCGAGCTGATCATGCGGCGAATCTGTGGCGAGCTGCCGGGGTGGAAAATCACGTCCTGGAAGGTGCCGGCGTACCAGCCTTCGACGTAGCAGCGGAAGGTGTCGACGCCGCGTTTGAGCGGGTCTGCGAACTCGGTTTGCCAGTCCACGGCTTCGCCTTGCAACTGGCGGTGCAACACGGCGGCGGCCATGCTCGCTGAGCGCATGGCAATGGTCACGCCCGAAGAAAACACCGGGTCGAGAAATTCGGCAGCGTTGCCCAATAGCGCAAAGCCCGGGCCGTGCAGGGTTTTGACGTTGGCCGAGTACCCGCTGAGGGTGCGCGCCGGGGTGTCCCACACGGCGTTGGCCAGCACCCGTTGCAGGCTCGGGGTCTCGTCGATAAAGCTGCGCAGGCGCTCGTCGAGGTCTTCGCTGCGGCCTGCGAAATGCTCCGCCGCCGCGACCACGCCCACCGAGCAGCGGCCATTGCTGAACGGGATGCTCCAGAACCAGATGTCGCGTTGGGTCGGGTGGGTGGTGACGAGGATTTTGTTGCGATCAAAGCCGTCGCACGCGATGCGGTCTTCGACGTGGGTGAACACCGCCTGACGCACCGGGAAGTTCGACGGTGCTTCCAGATCGAGCAGGCGCGGCAGCACGCGGCCATAGCCGCTGGCGTCGAGGATGAAATCGGTTTCGACCTGATAGCGGCTGCCGTCTTCGCGCTCGATCTCCAGCCGCGGTTTGGCCCGCTCAATGTCAGTGGCGATCACGGTGTGGCCGTAGCGGATCTCAACCCCTTGCAGCGCGGCCTGGTCGGCCAGCAATTTGTCGAAATCGGCGCGCTGTACCTGAAAGGTGGTGGGTTTGCCGTTGCTGAAGGTGTCGCCAAAGTCGAACGCGCTGACGTGATCGCCCCAGGCGAACGCCGCGCCGTTTTTCAACTGGAAACCCGCGGCTTGCACGGCGTCCAGCATGCCGGCTTCTTCGATGAAATCGATGCAATGCGACAACAGGCTTTCACCGATGGAGAAACGCGGGAAGTGCTGGCGCTCGACGATCAACACATCGTGACCGTTGCGTTTGAGCAAGGCTGACGCGATCGCGCCGGACGGCCCGGCACCAATCACCACCACCTGACGACGTTCCATTTCTACTACTGACACAAGGGCTCCTTGCCGGGGACTACGGCAGACTTCAACGGGGTTTTGTTCATACCCGCCAGCGCCGGTAACAGCGTGGCGATCAGGCCCATCAGCATCAGCGCGAAGTACAGCGCGGGGCTGATGAGTTGTTGTTGCAACAACAGGTTGAGAAACACGATCTCGCTCAACCCGCGAATGTTCAGTAACAGGCTTTCACGCCAGCGGCTGGCACCGGCAAACGACGGCGTGGCCCAGCTCAGGCCCAGCCAGTTGCCCAACACTTTGCTCACCACCGGCAACAGCAACAGCGCGCTCATTTGCAGCGGGCTGATGTCACTCAAAGCGCTGTGGACGTTGATCTGCACAATGCCAAACGTGAGGATCAGCGGGATCGCCAGCCAGGTGTGTAAACGTTCAGCCCAGACAGCGTTTAACGGCATCACCAGCGGCACCTTGAGCGCGGCCATGCACAACAGATAGCCGACCCCGAAAATCAGCGCATTGAGGCGGTAATGTTCGGCCACCACCAGCCCGGCAAAAAAGCTCAGGCTGTACCACAGCGGCTGACGAATCCGCAGGAGGCGCCCAGCCAGCGGCAACAGGGCCCCGGCGAGCGGCAGCAGCAAACTGGCGAGGTCCAGGCTGCCTTGCGCCAGCCCGAACAGGGTCCAGCAGGTGAGGTCGATCAGGATCGCGCTTTGCACCAGCCGCCGGGTAGCAGCGGGCGGATAACCGATGTGGCACAGGTACAGGTACAGCACCGGGATGGCGGTGATGGCAAACACCAGCCCCACGGCCAGCGAACTCAGCCAGGGTTGCTCGGGCAACAGCCACACGGCGCAGGCCAGTCCGCAGGTGAACGGCACGAGAAAGCTGGGCAGGGCGATTTTTACACTTTGGCGGTCGAGGCGCAGGTCGATCACGTCGCTCAAAATGTGCCCCAACAACAAGGCGAAACTCAGGCTGTACAAGCCCTTGAGCCAGGTCGGGGCGACCAGTTGCGCGCCGCTGAGGTGCCAGTGCGGCCCGATCCACAGCAGCATCAGCAGCGGCAAACCGATGGAGGCCAGCAGCAACTGGCTGACAATCGGGATCACGCCAAACTGGCGCCCTACACGGGTCGCCAGCGCAAACAGCGCCAGGGCCAGCAGCCAGAACACCAGGGTCATCACGCTGTAGGCTCCTGACGTGCGGCCCACGGCGCGAGGATGAAACTGAACGCCAGCCCCAGGCTCACCGACAGGCCAAAGTTACTCACGGCGGGCGTACTGGACACGGCCAGCAAGCCAAACGACAACCAGGTGGTCAGCGCCGCCAGCAATGTGCCGAGCAAGCTGACGGCCGCGCCGCCAATTTGCTCGCGCATCAGAATCGCGTAATCGACGCTGATCGCTGTCACCAGCAACAGGCCGAACAGGCTGAACAGGGTCAGGGGCTGGCCCAGCCAACCGAGGCTGGCGAGGCTGCACAGTGCGGCCAGCAGCGGCAGGGCGACAATGCGCACGGCGCCGCCCAACCCGAACGGTGCAATCAGCAACAACACGATCAGGGCGCAGGACAACAGCTTGAGTTCAGCGGCGCTGATTTGCGTGGCGGCGAACACTGAGTTCAAGTCCCCCAGGCGGTCCACCAGCTCGACGCCGGGCAAATCCCGGGCTTGCTCGCGCAGCAGGCTGGCATCGTTCAACCCTTGCAGGCTGACCATCGCGGCGACGCCGTCGGCGTCACGGCCCAGCCACAACAGGCGCCACGGCTCGGCCAGCGGCCCATTCAGCGCAGCGTCGATGCGTTGCTCGGGCAGGGCTTGCAACTGGGCCAGTTCGTTTTGCAGCGCAGCAAGCGGCACGCCCAGCGCCAGCAGCGGTTGCCAATGCCGGGGCAACGCACTGAGCGCTGCCCGTAAGCGCTGTTGCTCGCGAGGCGGGCTGACCAACTGATTCAGCGCCAGATAGCCCTGTAACGTGCCCTTGCCGATCAACGCGTCCAGCCGTTCGCTGAGCGCGGCCTGGCGCTCCAGCAGTTGTTGCTCAGAGTCGGCGCGCACCAGAAAGAACTGGCTGGTGGGCTGATACCCGGTGATGCGGGCGATGGCTTGCGCTTGGGTCATCAACTGCGGCGGTGCGCTGACCCACTGGCGGATGTCGTTTTTGCTGTTCAACTGCCACAGCCCTGCCGCACAGAACATCAGCAGCAGTGCCAGCAGCGCCGGGGTCGGGACTTTTTTCAGCAAGGCTTGGCGGGCGTTGAGCAAGCATTGGGCGACGTTCAACGGCCACTGCGCAGGTCGCAGCACCACGCCATTGAGCAAGGCGGGCAACAGGCACACGGCGCTCAGGTAGGCCCCGACCAACCCGGCGGCGGAAAAAATGGCGATCTGGGTCAGCGCCGGGAACGGGGTAAAGGCCAGTGCCAGATAACCGATGCAACTGGTGGCCAGGCTCAGGCTCAGGCCGGGTAACGTCAGGCGCAGGGCGGGCCAGCTGCGCCAGGGTTTCAGGCTCCAGCTTTTGGACAAGTAATGCAGCGGGTAATCCACCGCCACGCCGATCAGGCTGGAGCCCAGCACCAGCGTCATCACGTGCATGCTGCCGAAAAAGGCCACGCAGGCCACGGCACCGAACAGCATGCCCACCAGCACCGGCACGAACGCCAGCAGCACGCGCCAACGGCGAAATGCGAGCAGCAACAGCAGCAGAATACCGACCGTGGCGCCGCCGCCGACCCAGGTGATTTCCCGGCTGGCTTGTTGCTGACCGCTGGCGGCGTACAGCAACCCGCTGGCGGCCAGCAGCTCGACCTGTTGCGTGGCCGCCTGCGCCCGGCTCTGCTCCAGCAAGGCCGCGACCTGCATGGGCAGGGTCAGGTCAAACGCATTGCCTTGCGTGCGGGCGCGCAACAGCACCCACTGTTTGCCGTCGGCATGGGCCATCAGCGCGCCGCTGCCGATGTCCAACTGCACCGCGCCACGCTGCGGCTGGCTGTTCTGTATGCGCCCGGTCAGGCCCAGCCAATCGTCTTGACTGGGCACCAGGCTGAAGCCGGTGAAGGGGTCGAACAACGCCTGAACCCGTTGCTCAATGAAGGCGTCCGGGTGCGCGATCAACTGTTCGCGGTCGGCGGCCGAGAGCATCGCCAGTCGTCCGCGCAGCAATTGCTCGCGCAGCGCCGGGAGATCGGCTTGCAGGTTCCATTGCACCTGTTCAAACAGGCCGCTGGCCTGCCATTGCTCCCCCAGTTGCTGGGCCATGTTGATGGCCTGCTGACGATCCGCACTGCCCACCAGCACCAGCATTTCGCGGTTCAGTGGCTCTTGCATGCGCTGTTCGGCGCGCAATTGCAGCGCGTCGGGGGCGTCGCCGGGCACCAGCGCCATCAGGTTGGCCGACAAGGGCGCGCCCTGGCGCCACTGCCAGCCCGCCACGGCGAGCACGGCCAGCAACAGGATCAAAAAGCCCCGTGGCAACCAGCGTTCACTGCGCAAAGTCGTGTTGCTCCGCTGCCGTCAACGGTTGATGGCTGATGCTGTTGTGCATCGTCAGCAGCGTGCTGTCGCCCTGGGTTTCGTGCAGCTCGATGCGTTGCACCAGCGCGCCGCCTTCGATGTCGATGTGCTTGAACACCTGTTTGAGCAGCAACGAACGCGGGGTCAGGGTCAGGTTCCAGTGATCGGCTTGGCCTTGCAGTTGCAGGTCGAAATCCCGTTGCAGGCCACTGCTGTCGCCTTGCAACACCGCGAGGAACAAGCGGTTCTGTTCCGCGCCAGCGCTTTTGCCGGGAAGCATCTGCCACTGCGTGCCGTCACGCCGGGCGATGCCCTGGGGGGTGATGCGGTAGTCCTGTTGCAACGGCGTTTTGAGTTGCCAGAGCAGGCCGTGGTCTTTGGCCAGCACAAAGGTGCCGGTGCTGGTGAGGGGTTTGGGCAGGGCGCGCAGGTGTTTTTCCTGGATGAAGTCGCCGTGGATGACGTGCGGCTTGGCCAGTTGTTCGCTGAGCTGTTGCAGGTCGAAGGCGTGGGCCAGCGGCGAGAACGCCATAAAGGCGGCGATCAGCAGGCAGAGGCGCGTACGGCGCTTGCCCTCACCCCGAGGGTGAGGGCCTTTGGCGTTTAACAGCAGCATCATGGCAGCACGCTCTCAACCGCCTCGATAAAGCATTGAGGCGATGCCAGTTGCATCTCGCGGCTGGCAATCTCGACCGCCACTTGCACGGTACACGCACGGGTCAAACGCTCACCCGTGGCCAGGTCCGTAATCAGGTAGCTGATCTTCAAGCGGTTCTCCCACTCCACCAGGTTGGCGCGCACGTTCAGGCGCTGGCCGAACGTGGCGCCGCGCACGTAACGCAGTTGCAGGTCGATCACCGGCCACGCATAGCCCGCTTCCTGCATCCGGGTGTAGTTGTGGCCGATGTGGTCGAGCAGCGCACAGCGCGCCACTTCGAGGTATTTGACGTAATGCCCGTGCCACACCACGTGCATTGTGTCGATGTCGAAAAACGGCACCAACACTTCGGTATCTACGTGCAACACGCCTTTGCTACGCATGCAGCCTCCAGTGTTGTTGGGCGATGCGGCTCAGGCACAGGCGCAGTTCGCGTTCCAGGGCGCGGTCTTCGACCACCGGCGGGAAGTCTTTGGCCAGTTCGGCGTGCATCGCGGCCAGCGCCGGTGGCAGCGGGCGGGCGTCTTCGGCGCGGCTGCGCAGCCACACGCCCTGATTGGCCGCCAGCAAGGTGGCCGCGGCGACCTGTTCGGTCAGCTCCAGCACGCGGATCGCGTCTCGGGCGGCGATGGTGCCCATGCTCACTTTGTCCTGGTTGTGGCATTCGGTAGAGCGCGAGAACACGCTGGCGGGCAGGGTGTTTTTCAGCGCTTCGGCGGTCCAGGCGCTGGTGCCGATCTGCACCGCTTTGAACCCGTGGTTGAGCATGGCGCGTTCGGCGCTGGCCCCCGACAGGTTGCTCGGCAAACCGTGGTTGTAACGCACGTCCACCAGCAGGGCGAGCTGGCGGTCGAGCAGGTCGGCAACGTTGGCCACCAGGGTCTTGAGGCTGTCCATGGCAAAAGCGATGTGCCCGCCGTAGAAATGCCCGCCGTGCAGCACGCGCTCTTCTTCAGCGTCGATGATTGGGTTGTCGTTGGCGCTGTTGAGTTCGATCTCGATAAACCCGCGCAGCCAGTTCAGGCTGTCGGCCAGTACGCCGAGCACGTGAGGCGCACACCGCAGCGAGTAACGGTCTTGCAGGCGATGCAGCGGCGCGGCCGGGGCGTCGATGGCCAGGTCCTCACGAATCCACGCCGCGACTTGCATCTGCCCGGGGTGCGGCTTGGCGGCGAACAGGCGCTCGTCGAAGTGCTCCGGGTTGCCTTGCAGTGCGACCACGTTGAGCGCGGTGATGCGCGTGGCCAGTTTGAGCAGGTAATCGGCGCGGGCGTAGGCCAGGCACGCCAGCCCGGTCATGACGGCGGTGCCGTTCATCAGCGCCAGCGCTTCTTTGGGCCGCAGCACCAGCGGCGTCCAGCCCAGTTCGCGGTGTACGTCGGCCGAAAAGCGCTGTTCGCCCTTGAACAGCACTTCGCGCTCGCCGGATAAGGTTGCGGCCACGTAGGACAGCGGCGTCAGGTCGCCACTGGCGCCCACCGAGCCTTCTTCGGGGATCAGCGGCAGGATGTCGTGGGCGATAAAGGCTTGCAGGCGTTCCAGCAGTTCGATGCGCACCCCGGACACCCCGTGGCACAGCGACTGCAAGCGCGCCGCCAGCACGGCACGGGTCGCTTGGGCGTCGAGCAATTTGCCCAGCCCGCAGCCGTGGAAGGTGTACAGGTGACGCGGCAGCGCTTCGACGTGCTCCAGCGGCACCGCCACCACGCACGAGTCGCCATAACCGGTGGTCACGCCATAAATCACGCCTTCTTTGTCCAGCAGCGAGTCGAGGAAACGCGCGCCCTTGGCGATGCGCTCGCGGTACTCGGCGTCGTCTTGCAGCCGGGTCGGCGCCTGACGATTGGCCAGCGCCAGCACGTCTTCAATGCGCAAAGGGGTTTGGCCGAAGGTTACTGGCTCATGCAGATGCGTCGTCATCGGTCTTCCAGAATGGGTAAAAGTTAAACCATTGGTGCGGCGCCTGGAGGCAGTAATGCCCCAGGCGTTCGGCGTAGCGGGCGGTCCAGTCGGCAATCACGTGTTCGCGGTCGCTGCGTCGCCAGTGCACGGCGTCAGCGAACGGTTCGAGGATCACGCGATAGCGGCCCGCCTGTTTCAGGCAAAACATCAGGTTGACCGGGCATTTGAGCAGCCCGGCCAACAGCCACGGGCCTTGCGGAAACGCCGCCGGATGGCCGAGGAAATTGACCTGCACGTTGCGCCCGCCATGCAGGGGCACGCGGTCCCCGGCAATGGCCAGCCACTCGCCGTTTTCGAGGCGCTGGTTGAGTTGCAGCATCACCGCGGGGTTGAGTTCGCTGACCTGAATCAGCCGCAGGTGGCTGGCGCCCGCTTCGCCCAGCAGGCGATTGAACTGCTCGGCATGCTTGGTGTGCACCAGCACGTTCATGGTCACTTGCTCGCCCAGTTCAGCGAGGGCACGGCACACCTCAAGGTTGCCCAAGTGCGCGCCCACCAGCATTTGCCCGCGTTCGCCCCGCAGTTGATCGCGCAGGCGGGCCGGGTCGACGATTTCGATGTCGTGGATGCTCAGCTTGCCGTTCCACACGTCGAGCTTGTCGAGCAGGGCGTCGGCAAAGCACATGAATTGAGCGAACACGCGGCGGCGCGTGGGGCGCAGCGCCGCTTGCCCGCTCCAGTCGGCCAGGCGCTGCTGGTACTGCCAGATGCTGCGCCGCGCGCGCCCGCCAAACAAAAAGAAGTACAGCACGATGGCGTACAACACCGGCGCGAGCACGCGACGGCCCAGCAGTTTGACGCCCCATGCGGTGAGCTTCATCAGCCGGAAACTGCCGCGCTCCTTGTGGTCAGCCCAATGCTGTTGAGGGTCGCTCATGCTGTGCAGCGTCTCCACAGAATGCTCGGCAACCGCAGCAACATGCCGAAAAACAGCTTGGTGTGCATGCTGGAAATCAGCGCGTTGTCGTGGAACAGGCGAAAGTGCGAGAGGCCGTCCTGCGGGTAGTGGACCCGGGTCGGCAGCCAGCGCATCGGTTGGTTGCGCCACGCCAGGCGCACGAGTATTTCAGGGTCGAAATCCATGCGCTTGCCCAGCTTGACGCTGTTGATCAGCGCCAGGGTCGGGGTCAGCGGGTAGACCCGGAAGCCGCACATTGAATCGGGGATCTGCAACGACAGGCTGTTGATCCAGACCCAGACGTGGGTCAGGTAGCGTGCATACAAACGGCCCTTGGGCACGCTGGCGTCGTACTGTGGATAACCGCAAATCAGCGCCTCGGGGTTGTGCCGCGAGACGTGCAGGAACGTGGCCACATCACGCAGGTCATGCTGGCCGTCGGCGTCCACTTGCAGGGCATGGGTGAAACCCAGTCGCGCGGCTTCGCGCAGACCGGCCATGACCGCCCCGCCTTTGCCCTGGTTGACCGCGAGGCGAATCAGAAACACCTGTTCGCGCACGGCCAGTTGTTCAAGCACCGCGCAGCAGGCCGGGCTGCTGGCGTCGTCCACCAGTACACACGGCAAGCCCGCCGCGAGCAGGGCATCGACCACCGCAGGCACGGCGGTTTCGTGGTTATAGACCGGGATCACGGCGCAGGGCTTATGCATGAGGGAGCCTTGTGGGCGAGCGGGTGGCACCGGGGCGCGACGTGATGCGTTATCCACAGGCCGCCTCCAGCAGGATGCGGCCGCTGGAGCACGCAGCCGTGTCGTTACGGTAGGCGAAGTGCAGCTTCTGGCGCTCGCGGTCGAAACGCAGGGTCAGCTCAATGGCGTCGCCGGGGCGCACCAGTTGCTGGAACTTGAGCACTTCCATCCCGGCAAAGCGGGGCGGCAGGTCGAGCCGTTGCTGACCCAGCGCCAGCGCCCAATCGACTTGCACCACGCCCGGCAGGACGGGGGTTTTGGGGAAGTGCCCGCTGAAAAATGCCAAATCCGGCGGGATCGACAGGTTCAGCGTCCATTGGCCGTCGGTTTCGGTCTGGCTCAGGACCTCGGGCATTTTCGGGCGCGGCGCCATTAACAAGGCATCGACCTGGGCTTGAGGCAGTTTGCCCTGGCTGTTGAACGGCAATTGGCGCAGCAAGCGCCAGCGGCGCGGCAACGCCAGGGCTTCGCAGTGCTGGCTCAGGTGCTGGCGCAGGGCGTGGGTCAGCGCCCGGCGCCCGTGTTCGCGCAGGGCGAACAGGCCGCTGTCGCTGAGCACCAGCAGCGCGCCCAGTGAAGCCCGGTTTTCGTTGACCACGCCCAGGCGGGCGTCGGCCACCCAGTCATGGCTGACCAGTGCCTGTTCGAGCATGGGCAAGGAGATGCGTTTTTCTTCGAGTTTGACGATGCGGTCCAGGCGCCCGAGCAGCGTGAAGCGCCCGTCAGCCTCAATGCGCGCCGCGTCGGCGGTGTGTTCGACATGGCCCACGGGCAGGTACGCCGACGCAATGCGCAAGGCGCCGTCTTCGCCCTGGCTCAGTTGCACATCGGCAAACGGTTGCCACAGGGTTTGACCCTGGCGCCAGGCGATGCCGCCGGTTTCCGAGCTGCCGAGGATTTCGGTGGGCCACTGGCCCAGGCGTTCAAACAGGGCAGCGGCGGCATCGGCCGGCAACGCGCCGCCCGATGAAAACACCCGGCGCACCCGGCTCAGGGCGGCCCAGTCGAGGTTGTCAGCGGTGCGTTTGAGCAGGGCCGGGCTGGCGATCCAGACGAAAGCGGGGTGTTCGCGGCTGGCGCGTTGCATGTCTTCAGGGAAGGCTAACTGGCGGCGCACAAAGGGACGGCCCGCGCACAGCGGCCACAGCACGCGGAACAACAACCCGTAAATGTGTTGCGCCGCGACACTGGCAATGACGCACGCGTCGCCCAGCTCTGCGCCCCACAACGCTTGCAGTCCCTGCACTTCGTTGGCGATCTGGCGCAGGCTTTTGTCGATGCGCTTGGGGGCGCCGCTGGAGCCTGAGGTGCACAGGCTGAGCTGGCAGGCGTCGAGGTCCAGGGGCGCCGGGGTCAGCGGCTCGGCGGACAACCCGTGCAGCTCGCTGTGTTGAGTTATCCACAGGTCGACGTCAGCGTCCCAGCGTTGACGGGTGTGCGTTTGCAGGTCGGCGGGCAATAACACGCTGACCCCGGCCCGCCACGCGCCCAGCAAGGTGACGGCCAGCTCGGCGGCGTCTTCCAGGTACACAGCAATGCGCTGCACGCCGCGTTGTTGCAGGCCGCCGGCCAGGCGCAAGGCCTGTTCGCACAGGGCGGCGTGGTCCAGTGCGGGTTCAACGGCGACGGTGCGTCCTGCGTGCCCCTTGAGCAACAATTGCTCAAGTTTTATCCAATTCATGCCCGGCCTCTTACCTGTTGTCGTATCAGCCATTCAATGGCAAACAGCAGCCCCATCAACCCGTAGGCGATCAGGCCGTTGTACAACGTCCACCAGCTCAGCGGCGCCCACAGCGTCAACCCCGCTGCGACTAACCCGTTGAGCAGAAAAAACAGGCACCAGACCTTGGTCACCTGTCGCGTGTAGTGAATCGCGATGTCAGGCAGTACCGGCTCGCGCAGGCGCGCCAGACGCTCGATCACCGGTGGCCCGAATTTCAGGCTCACACCGAACAGGCTGAGCATGAAGCCGCTGATCAACACCGGGTACCAGCGCAGCAGCGTCGGGCTGTTGAACAGCGCCAGCAGCGCACAAAACGCCAGGGCGACCACCGCCATCCACAGGCTGCCGGGGCGACGTTCGCCGGTCAGTGCGCGGGCCAGCCACAGGCCGCCGAGCAACAGCGCAAACTGCCACGGGGCGAAATGGGCCATGCCGAAATACACCGCAAAGGGGTACAGCAGACCGGCCAGCAGCAGGCCAAGGCCAATCAGGCGACTCATGCGTGCGCGTGAACCAGACGGTAAACCGCCTCGACCACGTCATTGACGGTGCGCACTGACTTGAATTCGTCGGCGGCGATTTTTTTGCCGGTTTTGCGCTTGATGTGATCGATCAGGTCGACGGCGTCGATGCTGTCGATTTCCAGGTCCTGATACAGGTTGGCGTCCAGGGTGACGCGCTCGGGTTCCAGCTCGAAGAGTTCGACCAGAGCGTCGCGCAGGGTGTTGAAGATGTCGTCACGGGTTTGCATGGTTCGGTCTCAGGCGGCCTGTTTGGCAGTGACAAAAGCCGCAAGGCTGGCCACGTTGGAAAAATGATCGCGGGTGTCTTTGGCGTCGGCGTCTATTTTGATGCCGTAGGTCTTTTGAATGGCCAGGCCCAGCTCCAGCGCGTCGACCGAATCCAGCCCGAGGCCTTCGCCGAACAGGGTCTGTTCGTCGTCGATGTCGTGGGTGCTGATGTCTTCGAGGCCCAGGGCATCGATGATCAGTTGTTTAATTTGCGTGTTCAGATCGCTCATCTGTGGCGAGCTCCTTAATAAAGTAGTCATGCACGAAGTCATTGAGCCGTCGCGAGGCCTTGGGTGGCGGGCCCAGCGCGGCAAAGGTGTGTGGGTCTATATCGGCCCCCACGCGAAAACTGAAGTGCACGCGGCGATCCGGGATGCGATACCAGGGTTCAGCCTTGGTCAGCGTGGTCGGGCTGACCTTGATAATCACCGGGGTCAGGACCTTCGCCCCCCGCAGTGCAATCGAGGCAGCGCCACGGTGAAAGGCGGGCGTGTGCCCCGGCGGCGTGCGTGTGCCTTCAGGAAAAATGATCAGTGTCTGGCCTTCTTGCAAAGCCTGGGCGGCGTTGTCCAGCATGTCGACACTGCCGTCATTGCTGATGTATTGCGTGGCGCGCACCGGGCTGCGGGTAAACGGGTTTTGCCAAAGGCTCTGTTTGACCACGCAATTGGCGTTTCTCACCAGACCGATCAAAAAAACCACGTCGATCAGCGACGGGTGGTTGGCAATGATCATTTGCCCCGGCCGTCCCAGTCGCTCGGCGCCTTGCACGTCATAGGTCAGCACGCCCATGCGCGCCATTGAGCGGATAAACAGCCAGAACAGCCGACTGACGGTGGCGCGGGCGCGTTCACGGCGACGAACGGCAGTGCCGGGCAGGCCGCTCAGCAGCGGGAAAATGACCAGACGCAGGCCCAGGCAGCCCAGACCGAACAGGCCGAAGCTGATCGCCGTGGCAATCAGGCGCCAGCACCAGGCGTCGCGGCGCGTGCTCACAGGTTGCGTTGCCAGGTCCATACGCGGGTTTTCCAGGCGTGTTGGAATGAGGCCTGCTCGTCGAACAGGTGGCGCAGCAGGTTCAGGGCGTGAGGCCATGGCGCGTGTTCTGCGTCTGCCGGGCCCGTCTCCAGCGTCACTTGCCACTGTGTACCGGGGGTCAGGAGCAGGCCTACGGCATAGGGGAAGGGCACGTCATCGATCCAGCAGGCGTAGGCTTCGGGCGGTTGTTCTTCGGTAATCACCAGCAACACGGCGGGCGCGCCTTCATTGAGCAGCGCGCAGGCTTCAATCAGGCCGTGTTCCAGGCCATCCCCGGCGGCGGCCAGCGCCGTCATCTCGCTGGTTTCGCCACGCAGGATCGACCACAGGCCAATCACCGCGTTATGCACCGACAGGCTGAACTGCGTGGGGGACAGGGGCTGTTCGGCCGCAAGGTCGCTGAGGATCTCGAACGTGCGCGGGGTTTCGCCGTGGCGCGAGGCAAACACCAGCGGCAGCGCCGGGTGGCCTTCAGCCAGTGGCCAGCCGACGCTGAACGCCATGCGTGCCAGACGGCTCAAGCGGCGGCGTTGCATGGCGGGTAAAAACGAGACGTCGGGGGCTGCACCGCTGGCGGCCAACAGGGTGGGTTGCTGGCTCCAGGCCTGCCAATCGGCCACGCTGTCGAGGCCCGGAGCCCAGGCACGCCACGCGGCGATATTGAAATTGATCACTGGAGTTCATCCCGCCTTTGCAGGCTTCCTTGATGCGAAAGTGAGCATCGACCGACGCCACACCTGTAACAGATGGGCGGCATTATCCCGGTGCAGTTAGCTGGTAGCAAATATTGCTTACAGTTTGAGTATGGTTTTTTCGCGATCTACAAAAAAGGCACTGTCTTTTTGCCAGTATTGGTCTATGAGTCAGGCAAGACTGTCACAGGAATAGGAGATATTTGCGGGTATTCGAAGATAAGCGACCTAGAGCTGTAGTTCGTTTCGCTGCGAGGTAGCGGATACGCGCGAAGGGCATCTACACTCGGGCTCTCATTGATACACGGAGGTTTTCAAATGCGTCGCGTGGTGTTCAATCAAAAAGGCGGTGTGGGCAAGTCCAGCATCGCGTGCAACCTGGCGGCCGTCAGCGCCAGCGAGGGTTACAGAACCCTGTTGGTGGATCTCGATGCCCAGGCCAACTCCACTCAATACCTCACCGGATTGACCGGCGACGACATCCCGATGGGCATCGCAGAGTTCTTCAAGCAAACCTTGTCCGCCGGGGTAGGGAGTAAGAAGAATCGGGTCGACATTTACGAAACGCCTTTCGAAAACTTGCACGTCATCACGGCCACCGCAGAACTGGCGGACCTACAGCCCAAGCTGGAAGCCAAGCACAAGATCAATAAACTACGAAAACTGCTGGATGAGTTGGCAGAGGATTACGACCGCATTTACATCGACACCCCGCCTGCCTTGAATTTTTATGCGGTATCGGCGTTGATCGCCAGTGATCGCGTATTGATCCCGTTTGATTGCGACAGTTTCTCCCGGCAAGCCCTGTACGGTTTGTTGTCCGAGATCGAAGAGCTAAAAGACGACCACAACGAAGACCTGCTGGTCGAAGGCATCGTGGTCAACCAGTTTCAGGCCCGTGCCAGCCTGCCGCAGCAAATGCTGGATGAGCTGATAGCAGAGGGCTTGCCGGTGTTGCCGGTCTACCTCAGCAGCTCTGTGCGCATGCGCGAATCGCACCAGGCCAGCCAGCCGCTGGTGCACTACGACCCCCGGCACAAGCTGACCCAGCAATTTATCGAGCTGCACGACTTTCTGGACCAGAACGCTTAAACGCTGAGGCCCTGGCTGTGGAGCCAGGCCTTGAGTTGAGGTAACGGCAAGGCGCCACTTTGGCGGGCGATTTCCCGGCCGTTCTTGAACAGAATCAGGCTGGGGATCGAACGGATGCCCAGTTGCCCGGCCAGTTGCGGATTGGCCTCGCTGTCGAGCTTGGCCAGACGGCACTTGCCGACCCATTGACCGGCCGCCTGCTCAAACACCGGTGCAAACGACTTGCACGGCCCGCACCACTGGGCCCACACATCCAGCAGCAACGGCAGATCGCCTTTGATCTGACTGACGTAATCGGCCTGATTCAGGTCGAACGGTTTGCTCAGCAGCACCTCATTTTTGCAGCGTCCGCACTTGGGATGCTCGCCCACGCGCGCGGCGGGGATGCGGTTCAGGCCGTTGCAGTGAGGGCAGGGGATCAGCAGCGGGTCAGTCATGGGGTAGCTCCTTTAAAAAATGGATCACGACGCGCTCACTCTTGCGCTGTTCGTCAGCGGCTCCAGGCCAATGGCGTGCAAGTTCAGCAGATGAATGCTCAACCTGCCACTGACCCGGTGAGGGGCGCGAGTGAGCGGGACGTCCTGTCACGCATTGAACGGGTTTATGACGAGCAACTGATCTCCAGGTGCTTGCCCCATTCAGGGGGCCGCTCGGCGTAGGCTTGCATGCCCGGTTGTTCGGTGAAGGGGTGTGTCAGGACGCTGTGCAATCGGCGTACTTCGCTGTAGTCCCCTGCTTCGGCGGCGTCGATGGCTTTTTGCGCCAGGTAGTTGCGCAGGATGTATAGCGGGTTGACGGCGTGCATGCGTTCGCGACGCGCCTGTTCGTCGGTGTGGCCTTCACGTGCGACCCGTGCCACGTAGTGCGCAGCCCATTCATCAAAGCCTTTAAGGTCGACAAAGTCGTCACGCAGGCGGGCCACGGCCTGGGCTGCCGGGAGCTCACCCAGCTGGCGCAAGAACAGGGTGTAGTCGACGGCGCTGCCTTGCATGCGTTGCAGCAGGGTTTCGATCAACGCCTGATCCCCGTCTTCAGCCGTGGTCAGGCCCAGACGGCGGCGCATCAGGTCCAGGTAATGGGCTTGATACAGCGGCAGGAACAGGCCAAGGGTTTCACGCAGGGCGTCGACGTTGATGAACGGCGTCAGCGCTTGAGCCAGCGCGCTGAGGTTCCATTGGCCGATGGGCACTTGGTTACTGAAGGCGTAACGCCCTTCATGGTCGGAATGGTTGCAGATGAATGTGGCGTCGAAGTCGTCGAGGAAGGCGAACGGCCCGAAGTCGAAGGTGATGCCCAGGATCGACATGTTGTCGGTGTTCATGACGCCATGACAAAACCCGTAGGCCTGCCACTTGGCGATCAGTTCGGCATTGCGCTCCACGATCTCGCGGAACATCGCAAGGTAGGGCTCCGGTTGCTCCAGGCATTCCGGGAAGTGCAGGGCCAGGACGTGTTCACCCAGCTGTTTTTGCTGTTCCGGTTGCTGGGTGTAATAGAAGTATTCGAAATGCCCGAAGCGGATATGGCTAGGCGCCAGCCGTGGCACCATCGCTGCGCGTTCTTGTTTTTCGCGCCACACCGGGGTGTCGGACCCGATCACACACAGCGCACGGCTGCTGGGGATGCCCAGCGCGTGCAGCGCTTCGCTGGCGAGGAATTCGCGAATGGACGAACGCAGCACGGCACGGCCGTCACCCATGCGCGAGTAGGGGGTCATGCCCGCGCCTTTGAGGTGCACGTCCCAATGCTCGCCCGCGTCGTTGTAGACCTCGCCCAGCAGTAAGCCACGGCCGTCGCCCAAGCGCGGGTTGTAGGAGGCGAATTGATGGCCGGAATACACCATCGCGCGTGGTTCGGCGTCGGCCCACAAGGTGTGGCCGCCAAACAGCTGCGCGAAGACCGGGTCGTCGGCCACGGCCGGGTCAAGATCAAGCAGTGCCATGGCCGACGGGCTGGCCACCACCACGCGTGGCGCGTCGATGGGCTCGGGCAGGACGTGGGTCGAAAACCCGTCGCCCAGGCGAGCAAAGCGGTTGTCGAAGGTCAGTTCGTCGAGGGCTTTCAATGGCCGTCTCCCACATAAATGAATGGCGTCGTTGCAGCGGGCGGCGACGGGGTGCCGGGCCACCCGTTTTAAGGAGATCCCGGCGGGCCCGATCGCAGCTTTGGGCGCTTACAGGGTTTTGGGCGCGTCGGGCTTGTCCAGTCGCGGCGGCGAGTCGGGCGTGTTCGGCGCTGGCGGCACTTCAGGGCCGATCGGCACCAGTTTGTATTCCTGGCCCTGCAAGTTCTTGAGGTACACCTCCATCTGCTGGAACGAGATGTTGATGCTGTGGTTTTTGAACTCGCGGTTGATGAAGCGGTTGACCTCGTCAATCACCGGGTTGCGGTCGCCCAGATCGCGCACGTGCATACGCAGTTCGTGGTCGAGCGTGCTCTGGCCGAAGTTGAGGAAGTACACCAGCGGCTCCGGGTCTTTGAGCACCCGCGGGTTCTCTTGCGCGGCCTTGAGCAGCAGCTGTTTGACCAGGTCCAGGTCGGAGCCGTAATCGACACCCAGTTTCAGGGTCACGCGGGTGACGGTGTCGGTCAGCGACCAGTTGATCAATTGACCGGTGATGAACGTTTTGTTCGGGACGATGATGTCCTTGCGGTCGAAGTCGGTGATGGTCGTGGCGCGGATGCGAATTTTGCTCACGGTGCCGGAGAGGTTGCCGATGGTGATGGTGTCGCCAATCCGTACCGGGCGCTCGAAGAGGATCATGATGCCGGAGATGAAGTTGGCGAAAATCTCCTGCATCCCGAAGCCCAGGCCTACCGACAGCGCGGCCACCAGCCACTGCAACTTGTCCCAGCTCACGCCGAGGGTCGACAGGGTGGCGACGAAGCCCACGCCGACGATCACGTAGGTCAGCAAGGTGGTTGTGGCGTAAGCGCTGCCTTGCCCCAGATCGAGGCGCGACAGCACCAGCACTTCCAGCAGCCCCGGCAGGTTGCGCGCCAGGGCGATGCTGATGCCGATGATGACCAGTGCGCCAATCATGTCGCCAATACTGATCGGCACCATGCTGGCGTTGGCGCCGGTGCCGCTGGTGTATTCGTAGAGGGTGATGTTGTCGAGGTACGAAAACACTGAAATCAGGTCGGCCCACACCCAGTACAAACCGCCGACAAATGCGGCAAGCAGCGCCAGACGGATCAGCCTCAGCGATTGCTGGTTGACCTGTTCAATGTCCAGCGTGGGTTCTTCGATGATGATCTCGTTGCCTTCGCCGGCTTCCTTGGCGGCCTGGCGCTTGGCCAGTGCGCGTTGATAGGCCAGACGGCGGGCCGCCACGGCAAGCCCGCGCACAAAGGCGGCTTCTGCCACCAGCCAGAACATCAGCAGGTAAAGCGTGTTGATCAGGCGGTCGCTGAGTTTGAGCGCCGTGTAGTAGTAGCCGAAGCACACGGCCACAAACAGGGCGAGCGGCAGCAGGGCAAAGGCGAAGCCCAGCAGTTTGCGCAGGCGGTAGGCTTTCTTATCGGTTTCGAAATCATTGAGCAGCAGCAGGCGGCACAGCAGCCACGCCATGGCGGCGTAGCAGCTGAGCACGATCACGATGCCCAGCACGTCGTCGGCCAGCGCGGCCGGTTGCTGTTCGGCAAATGCCACCACGGCCACCAGCGCCAGTACCACAAAGCCCAGCTTGCGTACCCAGCGCTGAAGGAACGCCACCAGCGGTTTTTCCCAGCGGAAATGCAGCTCCGCCACGCCGCCCGGCGCCAGCATGCGGTAGGCGGTGTAAAACACCAGCCAGGCCTGAGCCATCTGGATCAGCGCCGCGCCGAGGTTGGCGTTCATGCCTCGGGCATCGGTTTGCAACGCATAGCCGCACAAAGCCAGGGCCAGCGAAATCGGCATGGCCAGCAGGATATTGATCAGGATTGCCATCGGCGTGTGCCATTGGCTGTCACGTTTGAAGTGGCCAATGTCCTGATGGATGTTGTTCAACTTGCCGTACAGGTAACGGCGTTTCCATAGCAGGGCCACGATCAGCAATGCCAGTGGCGAAAACAGCCACGGGCGCTGGGCCAGGCCATCGCGAAGCTCGCTCAGACCGGATGTCCAGGGCAAGGTCAGCAGTTGCTGTTTGAGGTAGTGCGGGGCGGTTTCGAGCCACTCCAGGTCCAGCGGCTTGTTGCTCGGGATCCAGAACATTTGCTCATCGAGCGTGGCGCGCAGGCTTTGGGCGGTGCTCAGCAACTGCTTCTGGTTCAGTTGCAGGGTGATGGTTTCGTTGAGCAGCGCGCTCAGTTCGCGGTTCAGGCGCTCCAGCAGTTCGCCACGGGTGCCCACCAGTTCCAGCAGGGTTTTGCGCAGTTGCGGGGTGACTTGATCGGCCGGTTGCGTGCTGAGCAGGTTGTCCACGTAGGCAACCGGGTTGCTGATCAGTTCGCGTTGCTGGTTGATCTCGAATTGATACAAGCGGATGTCAGCGATTTCGTCCGCCAGGTTCTTGTCCATCTTTTGCAGACGCGGCAGCGCTTGTTTCTGTTTGTAGAGGATCTTGGACAGCAGAAGGCTACCCTTCAGCACGCTGATTTGCTCATCCAGCGCCTGATCGCTTTGGGTGACGTTGTCCAGTTGTTGCTTGGTTTCGAGGTTCTGCTGCGTGACTTCGTTCAAGCGGTCGGTGCTGCGCAACAGGTAGTCGGAAAGCTTGAGGTTGAGCGCGCTCTCGGTGGCCAGCAGGCTGCTGCTGCCAGACTTTTGCGCTTCCAGCGATTGCTGGGTCACGGTTTGTTGCGATTGCGCCAGACGCTTTTGGTTGATCAGGGTTTGCAGCTCCTGAATCTCTTGGTCCTGGCGCGCGGTTTTTTCCAGCAGCAGGTCATGCTGGCTGCCGCTGAGGTCTTGCAGCAGGCTGTTGCCCGCCAGTTCCTGACGGCGCAACGCAATCAGCGAGGTGAGGGCAGCCGCCTCGGCGGTGAGTTGGTTGCGCTGATCCTGGGTGAGCAATTTGCCGTTATCGCGGCCCAGCTTGAGGGTGGTGTTGATCTGCTGGATGCGCGTCTGGCTGGTGCTGATTTCGGCCTGCGCCCGCTCAGGTCGGGTTTGGGCCGCGATGGTCATGCTGTTGGCGCTGGCCAGGGCTTTTTGCAGTTCGCCCTGCTGCGTGGTGCGATCCGCCACCAGTTGCTCCAGCTCGGGCACGCTCAGATTTTTATAGCGTTGGGCCACCGGCACGACAGTACTGGCTTTGAGTCGCGCCAGTTCGCGCTGGTTTTCGAGGGTTTGCTGCTGCGCAGTGCCGAGCAGTTGCTTGACCTCACTCAGGCTCTGTTCGTATTCCGCCTTGTTGGCCAACTGGGCAAGGGTCTTTTCGAGGACCGCTTGCAGGGCCTTTTGGTCGGCGTCGGGCAGCTTTCGATCGGCAATTTTATCCAGGCTTTGCTGAACCGACTCGGCGGTCAGGGGTTCAGCCGCTTGCAGCGAACCCACACAAAGGCTCAGGCCGAGCAGGACGGTGGCGAAAAACGTGCGCAGAGTGGGCATAGATTCCGGTCATACGAGGGACAGAAGTGGGCAGTTTAGAGGAACAACCCCGGACCCGGGGCACTTCCTTCGGGGAATCTGACGCCCACTTTGGCGATCTTGTTCCCGTCCATCACGGCCACGGTCCAAATGGTGTTGTTCCATTCCACCTGGTCGCCTACGACGGGCGCACCGCCGACCTTCTGCGCAATGAAACTGCTCAGCGGCAAGTTGGGGTCGATCCCGTCGAGCTTGAGGCCGTACAGCGCCGATACCGCGCCCAGATGGGCGTCGCCTTCAAGCACGAAGTCACCGAAGAAGCGCAGATCCAGACCACGGGTCGGCGGTTGGCTGAACAGTTTGCCGAGGGCCGGCAGGTTGTGTTCGTGGCCGATCACGCAGAGCAAATCGCCAATTTCAAGGGTCGTACTGCCCGACGGGTGGAGCAGTTGCTGGCCGCGAAACAGCGCGGCGATACGCGTCCCTTCGGGCATTTTCAGTTCTCGCAAGGCGGCACCGATGCACCAGTTTTGTGCATCCAGACGGTACACAAATAACTCCCATTCACTGGTCACGTGAACCTCAAGGGCTGCGCGGGAGATGGGGGCCAGGTCGGGCGGTACGGTCACTTTCAGCAGTTTGGCGACCCACGGCAGGCTGGTGCCTTGCACTAACAGGGAAACCAGCACGATAAAGAACGCGAGGTTGAAATACAGCTGCGCATTCGCCAGCCCGGCCATCAGCGGGAACACGGCCAGAATGATCGGCACCGCGCCGCGCAGCCCGACCCATGAAATAAAGGCTTTTTCACGGGAGTGGAAGGCTTTGAAGGGCAGCAGGCCCACGAGCACGGACAACGGGCGGGCGAACAGGATCATCCACAACGCCAAGGCCAGTGCCGGGACCGCGATGGGCAGTAAGTCGTGAGGCGTGACCAGCAAGCCCAGCACCAGGAACATGCCGATCTGCGCCAGCCAGGCCATGCCGTCGAGCATGTGCAAAATGCCGTGGCGGCTGCGGATCGGGCTGTTGCCGATCACCAGGCCACACAGGTACACCGCGAGGAAGCCGCTGCCGTGCAAGGCGTTGGTGAGGGCAAACACCACCAGGCCGCCCGCCACGACCAGAATCGGGTACAGGCCGTTGGCCAGATTTATGCGGTTGACCAGTTGCAGCATCATCCAGCCGCCCGCCAGGCCAATGGCGCCGCCGATGCCGAACTCACGCAGCAAATTGAGCAGCAAGCTCCAATGCAGGCTGGTTTCGCCGCTGGCCAGCATGTCGATCAGGGTCACGGTGAGGAACACGGCCATCGGATCGTTACTGCCGGATTCGATCTCCAGGCTGGCCGACACCCGCTCGTTCAGTCCTTTGCCGCCCAGCAGGGAGAACACCGCCGCGGCATCGGTGGACCCGACGATGGCGCCGATCAGCAAGCCTTGAATCAGGTTCAGGTTGAACAGCCAGGCGGCCATCAGCCCGGTCAGCCCGGTGGTAATCATCACCCCGACCGTGGCCAGCGATAACGCGGGCCAGAGCGCCACGCGGAAACTGGAAACCCGGGTTCGCAAGCCGCCATCGAGCAGGATCACCGCCAGCGCCAGATTGCCCACCAGGTAGGCCGTCGGGTAGTTATCAAAAATGATGCCGCCGCCGTCGACGCCAGCAGCCATGCCCACGGCCAGAATGATCACCAGAATCGGGATTCCCAGGCGGGAAGACAGGGAACTCACCAGAATGCTTGCACCCACCAGCAACGCGCCGATCAAGAACAGGCTGTTGATGGTCGTCGCATTCAAAGGCAGTACTCCAGAAAACTCAAAGGCAGGGCGCATACCGATCTAGCAGTTTGCGTGCCAGCGATTCTAACCTGCGCGATTGCCGGGCTGTCAAAAAGGTTTTGTGAAAGCACGGCCGAGGGTTTGTAGCAGAGATTGGCGCCGTTCTTTTAGAAATTTAGGAATCCTCCTACAAAGGCTATGACGGTGTATCCGTTAGCGTTTACCTCATTTGCCGAGGGGTGGCTTCATGATGAGGCGCACCCTCAGTTTCTGAGGAACCAAGGATGTCCACCGTTAGCCGCCAAACCCGCTTCCAGCTGTCCCTAATGGGCAGCGACCAGCCCTTTTCGGTGCTGGCATTCAAAGGCGAAGAGGCCATCAGCGAGCCGTTTTCCTTTGACATTCAACTGGTCAGTGAGCGGGCCAGTCTTGACCTCGAAACCCTCTTGCACCAGCCCGCCTGGCTCTCGTTTGGCCCCGGTCACGGCATTCATGGCCAGATTGAGCGCATCACTCGCGCCAGTGCCGGCAAGCGCCTGACCCATTACCGCCTGACCCTGGTCCCAAGCCTTGCGTACCTCGCGCATCGCACCAACCACCGGATTTTCCAGCAGCTGAGCGTGCAGCAGATCATCCAGCAGGTGCTTGAAGAGCACGGCCTGCTCAGTGACGTCTATAGCTTTGCCGGGTTCTCGGAGTACCCGCTTCGCGACTATTGCGTGCAATACGGCGAGTCGGACCTGCACTTCATCCAGCGGCTGTGTTTTGAGGAAGGTTTTCACTATTACTTCAGGCATTCGCCCGACAGGCATGAGCTGGTATTCGGCGATAAACAACAGGCCTTTACCACGCTCAAAACGCCGACACCTTACATGCCGGGCAATGGCCTGGTTGCGCAAGGCCCTGTCGTCCATGACTTTCAGATGAGCCTGCAAGCCTGCACCAACCGCACGTTTACCCGCGATTACGACTTCGACAAAGCCGGGCGCACCCTTGAGGCAGACAGCCGTTCGCCCTCCAGCATGCGCCCGCTGGAACGCTACACCTACCCCGGCCGCTTCACCCGCGATCAAGAAGGCCTGCGTCATAGCCTGCGCACGCTGGAGCGCCATCAGGCCCAACACTGCGTGGTCAGCGGCCAGAGCGATCAGCCCGCCTTG
>NZ_MLCT01000216.1:0-1517 GCF_001806145.1 Pseudomonas sp. BS-2016 | reverse complement strand
GCTGACGTGGCCCAAGCCAAATTCACGGATACCCGGCGAGTCGATCAACTCGCCGCCGCCCGGGAAGTGGAACAGCCGTGCGGTGGTGGTGGTGTGGGTGCCCTGGCCGGACAGCTCCGACAGCGGGCCCACGCGGGTTTCGACTTCCGGCAACAGGCTGTTGACCAGCGACGACTTGCCCACGCCAGACTGGCCGACGAACACGCTGATCCGCCCGTCCAACTGCTGTTGCAGCTGTTCCATGCCGTTGCCGTGGTGAGCCGACACTTCCAGCACCGGGTAGCCCAGGGTGCGGTAGACCGCCAGCAATGCGTTGAGCGCCGGGGCGTTCTGCTCGTCGATCAGGTCGAATTTGTTCAGCAGCAGCAACGGGCGGATGCCAGCATGCTCAGCCGCGACCAGGTAACGGTCGATCAGGTTGGCATGGGGCTCGGGCAGTGGCGCGAACACGATCACGATCATGTCGACGTTGGCCGCCACCGGCTTGAGCTGCCCACGGCTGTCGGGGCGGCGCAGTTCGGTGCTGCGCGGCAACTGGGCGACGATGACGCCGATGCCCTGGTTGCCGGCACGCCACACCACCTTGTCGCCGGTGACCAGCGCGGGCAGGTTGGCGCGCAGGTGGCAACGGAACACCTGGCCTGCGAGTTCGCCTTCGAGCGCCTCGACTTCGACCTGCACACCAAAGTGCGCGATCACCAGGCCCGTTTGTTCGGGGCCCAGGTCGCCGCCCTCGAGCGCTTCCACGGCTGAGGATTCACGTTTGGCGGCGCGGGCGGCGCGTTCACCTTGAATCTTTTCGATGCGCCAGTTTTGGCGACGGTTGAGCTGGCGTTTGGCCATTGGTGTTCCGTGTCGATAATGCAAAAGTTGGGTAAAACGGCCGCGAGTCTAGCACGCCCCCGCCTGCTAAACTGCCCGGCTACGCCAAGGTGCCAAGAGAATCAAGCCATGCAAAACCCACAGAACCTGATTTGGATCGATCTGGAAATGACCGGTCTGAACCCCGACACCGACGTCATCATCGAGATGGCGACCATTGTCACCGACAGCAACCTCAACACCTTGGCCGAAGGCCCGGTGATCGCCATCCACCACAGCGACGCCGTACTCGCCACCATGGACGAGTGGAACACCCGCACCCACGGTAACTCCGGGCTGACCCAGCGCGTGCGCGACAGCCGCATCAGCATGGCCGAAGCCGAGGCCGAAACTATCGCCTTCCTGGAAAAATGGGTGCCCAAGGGCAAGTCGCCAATCTGCGGCAATAGCATCTGCCAGGATCGTCGCTTCCTTTATACGCACATGAAGGGGCTGGAAAGTTACTTCCACTACCGCAACCTGGACGTGTCGACCTTGAAGGAACTGGCTGCGCGTTGGGCGCCGGAAGTCAAAGACAGCTTCCATAAAGGCAGCACGCACCTGGCGCTGGACGATATTCGTGAGTCGATTGCCGAGTTGCAGCATTATCGCAAGCATTTCATCAAGGCTTGATTCTGCGGCGCCAGTGAGTGCGC
>NZ_MLCT01000215.1:0-1648 GCF_001806145.1 Pseudomonas sp. BS-2016 | reverse complement strand
GTTGGCCAGGTCATCACCGGCCAGGCCCGCGAGCTGTGCACCCTCAAGGCCCAGAACGGCGTGCCGGACTGGAACCAGGTCGAAGCCCTGATTAAAGAGTGGAAGCCTGACGCGGTGGTGGTCGGCCTGCCCCTGAACATGGATGGCACCCCCAGTGACATGTGCCTGCGCGCCGAGAAGTTCGCGCGCCGCCTCAATGGCCGCTACAACCTGCCCTTCTATACCCACGACGAACGCCTCACCACCTTCGAAGCCAAGGGGGAGCGCCGCGACCGTGGCGGGCAAAAGGGCAGTTACCGCGACAACCCGGTAGACGCCATCGCCGCGGCCTTGCTGTTGCAGGGCTGGCTGGATGAAAACACCGCTTTATTTGAATCCTGACCCGCCGCGATCCTGTGGGAGCGGGCTTGCCCGCGAAGAACGTTAACGATACCGCGAGAAGACTGGATGAACGCGGTGCCCATGAGTTTTTCGCGAGCAAGCTCGCTCCTACACACTTGATAAGGAGCCACCATGAGCTTGCCGAACCCTGCCGAACTGATCAGCCAGATGGCGATACGCCTCAAGGCGCACCTGGAACACCGTGCCATCAGCGAACCGCGCTTTATCGGCATACGCACCGGTGGCGTGTGGGTGGCCCAGGCATTGCTGGAAGCACTGGGCAGCGATTCGCCCCTGGGCACCTTGGACGTGTCCTTCTACCGCGACGATTTCAGCCAGAACGGCCTGCATCCACAAGTGCGCCCTTCGGCCCTGCCCTTCGAGATCGAAGGCCAGCACCTGGTACTGATCGACGACGTGCTGATGAGCGGCCGCACCATCCGCGCCGCCATGAACGAACTGTTCGACTATGGCCGCCCGGCCAGCGTGACCCTGGTGTGCCTGCTGGACCTGGATGCCGGCGAACTGCCGATCAGCCCGGACGTCGTAGGCGCGACCCTGTCGCTTGCCCCCCAGCAGCGGGTAAAATTGTCCGGTCCTACGCCGCTCGAACTCGAACTGCAAGACCTTGCCCTTTAAACCGCCTTGTAAAGAGTCCCCGCGATGACGCCTCTAGATGCCAAGCGCCCGCTGCAGCTCAATGCTCAGGGCCAGTTGCAACACTTCTTGTCCCTCGACGGTTTGCCCCGCGAACTGCTCACCGAAATCCTCGACACCGCCGATTCGTTCCTGGAAGTCGGTGGCCGGGCAGTGAAGAAAGTCCCGCTGTTGCGCGGTAAAACCATCTGCAACGTGTTCTTCGAGAACTCCACCCGCACCCGCACCACCTTTGAACTGGCGGCCCAGCGGCTGTCGGCCGATGTGATCACGTTGAACGTGTCCACCTCGTCGGCGAGCAAGGGCGAAACCCTGCTCGATACCCTGCGCAACCTGGAAGCCATGGCAGCCGACATGTTCGTGGTACGCCACGGCGACTCCGGCGCTGCGCATTTCATCGCCGAGCATGTGTGCCCGAACGTGGCGATCATCAATGGCGGCGACGGCCGTCACGCGCACCCGACCCAGGGCATGCTCGACATGCTCACCATTCGTCGGCACAAGGGCAGCTTTGAAAACCTCTCGGTAGCCATCGTCGGCGACATCCTGCATTCGCGGGTTGCACGTTCGAACATGCTGGCTCTCAAGGCCCTGGGTTGCCCGGATATCC
>NZ_MLCT01000214.1:0-2015 GCF_001806145.1 Pseudomonas sp. BS-2016 | reverse complement strand
TCATGGCTGGCAATCGACCCACACTGCGGTCGAAGTGCTGCACCATGACCTGCCGTTTCTGGTCGACTCGGTACGCACCGAGCTGAATCGCCGCGGCTACAGCATCCATACCCTGCAAACCACCGTGCTCAGCGTGCGTCGTGGCAGCAAGGGCGAGCTGCTGGAAATCCTGCCCAAGGGCACCCAGGGCGAAGGCATCCTGCAAGAATCGCTGATGTACCTGGAGATCGACCGCTGCGCCAACGCCGCCGAACTGAACGTGCTGAGCAAAGAGCTTGAGCAGGTGCTGGGTGAAGTACGCGTGGCTGTGGCCGATTTCGAACCGATGAAAGCCAAGGTCCAGGACCTGCTGGCCGGTATCGACGCCAGCGCGTTCGCCATCGACGGCGAAGAAAAAGCCGAAATCAAGAACTTCCTCGAATGGCTGGTGGGCAACCATTTCACCTTCCTGGGCTACGAAGAGTTCGTGGTACGTGACGAGGCGGACGGCGGTCATATCGAATATGACGCAAGCTCTTTCCTCGGTCTGACCAAGCTGCTGCGCGCCGGCCTTACCGCCGAAGACCTGCGCATCGAAGACTACGCCGTGGCCTACCTGCGCGAGCCGACCGTACTGTCGTTCGCCAAGGCCGCCCACCCAAGCCGCGTGCACCGTCCGGCTTACCCGGACTACGTGTCGATCCGCGAGATCAGCGCCGACGGCAAGGTCATCAAGGAACACCGTTTCATGGGCCTGTACACCTCCTCGGTGTACGGCGAAAGCGTGCGGGTGATCCCTTACATCCGTCGCAAGGTCGCGGAAATCGAACGTCGTTCGGGTTTCCAGGCCAAGGCGCACCTGGGTAAAGAGCTTGCCCAGGTGGTGGAAGTACTGCCCCGTGACGACCTGTTCCAGACTCCGGTCGACGAGCTGTTCAGCACCGTGATGTCGATTGTGCAGATCCAGGAACGCAACAAGATCCGCGTGTTCCTGCGCAAAGACCCCTATGGTCGTTTCTGCTACTGCCTGGCGTACGTGCCACGCGACATCTACTCCACCGAAGTACGCCAGAAGATCCAGCAAGTGCTGATGGACCGCCTGAAGGCCTCGGACTGCGAGTTCTGGACCTTCTTCTCCGAGTCCGTGCTTGCCCGTGTACAACTGATTCTGCGGGTTGACCCGAAGAACCGCCTGGACATCGACCCGCTGCAACTGGAAAAAGAAGTGGTGCAGGCCTGCCGCAGCTGGCAGGACGACTACGCCAGCCTGGTAGTGGAAAGCTTCGGCGAAGCCCAGGGCACCAACGTGCTGGCGGATTTCCCCAAAGGCTTCCCGGCTGGCTACCGCGAGCGTTTCGCCGCGCATTCGGCTGTGGTCGACATGCAGCACCTCAACAGCCTGACCGAAGCCAACCCGCTGGTAATGAGCTTCTATCAGCCGCTGGGCCAGGTCTCCGGCCAGCGCGAGCTGCATTGCAAGCTGTATCACGCCGATACGCCGCTGGCGTTGTCCGACGTGCTGCCGATTCTGGAAAACCTCGGCCTGCGTGTGCTGGGCGAGTTCCCGTATCGCCTGCGCCATGCCAATGGCCGTGAGTTCTGGATCCATGACTTTGCGTTCATCGCCGCCGAAGGCGTGAACCTGGATATCCAGCAGCTCAACGACACCCTGCAGGATGCATTCGTGCACATCGTGCATGGCGATGCCGAGAACGATGCGTTCAACCGCCTGGTCCTCACTGCCGGCCTGCCATGGCGCGACGTGGCGCTGCTGCGTGCCTATGCCCGTTACCTGAAGCAGATTCGCCTGGGCTTCGACCTGGGTTACATCGCCAGCACCCTGAACAACCACACCGACATCGCCCGCGAGTTGACCCGGTTGTTCAAGACCCGCTTCTACCTGGCGCGCAAGCTCACTGCCGACGACCTGGAAGACAAGCAGCAACGCCTGGAGCAAGCGATCCTCAGCGCCCTGGACGACGTTCAGGTGCTCAACGAAGACCGCATCCTGCGTCGCTACCTGGACCTGATCAAGG
>NZ_MLCT01000213.1:0-1702 GCF_001806145.1 Pseudomonas sp. BS-2016 | reverse complement strand
GGATCTGGGCGGTTCAAAGTACGCCCATCGATGCATTGCCAGACCTGTCGGATGTTCAGGTAATTATCCGTACACCTTACCCAGGCCAAGCCCCACAGATCGTCGAAAACCAGGTGACCTATCCACTGGCAACCACCATGCTCTCGGTACCTGGGGCCAAGACTGTGCGCGGTTACTCCTTCTTTGGCGACAGCTTCGTTTATGTGCTGTTCGAAGACGGAACTGACTTGTACTGGGCCCGCTCGCGGGTGTTGGAATACCTGAGCCAGATACAAAGCCGCCTACCAGCCAGTGCTAAGCCAGCCTTAGGACCTGATGCCACTGGCGTTGGCTGGATTTTCCAGTACGCGTTGGTTGATCGCAGCGGTGGGCACGATCTGGCGCAACTGCGAGCCCTACAGGACTGGTTTCTCAAATTCGAGCTCAAGACGCTGCCGAACGTTGCGGAAGTTGCCACCGTAGGTGGCATGGTCAAACAGTATCAGGTCCAGCTCGATCCGCTAAAGTTGGCGAACTTGGGTATCACGCAGTCTGAGGTGACCGAGGCGATCGGCAAAGCCAATCAGGAAACCGGTGGAGCCGTGCTGGAAATGGCGGAGACAGAGTTCATCGTACGAGCTTCCGGCTACCTAAAGACGCTCAATGACTTTCGCGCCATCCCGCTCAAACTGGGCGCGGGCAGTGTGCCGGTCACGTTGGGCGATGTTGCCACGATTCAGTTAGGGCCTGAGATGCGTCGAGGCATTACCGAACTCGACGGTGAAGGTGAGACCGTCGGCGGCGTGGTGATTCTGCGCAGCGGGAAGAATGCTCGTGAAACCATTGCGGCGGTCAAAACCAAACTCGACGAGCTGAAAAGCAGTCTGCCGGCGGGGGTTGAAATCGTCACCACCTACGACCGCAGCAAGTTGATTGATCGTGCCGTGGAAAACCTCAGCCACAAGCTGATCGAAGAGTTCATCGTCGTCGCGTTGGTCTGCGGAATCTTTCTCTGGCACCTGCGTTCATCTCTGGTGGCAATCATTTCCCTGCCGGTTGGGGTGCTGATCGCCTTCATCGTGATGCGCTATCAGGGTATCAACGCCAACATCATGTCCCTTGGCGGGATTGCCATCGCCATCGGCGCTATGGTCGACGCTGCCGTGGTGATGATTGAAAATGCCCACAAGAAGGTCGAGGCTTGGCACGTGGCCAATCCTGGGGAGGAACTGAAAGGTGAACGTCATTGGCACGTGATGACTGAAGCGGCTGCCGAGGTAGGACCTGCATTGTTCTTCTGTCTGCTGATCATCACCCTGTCGTTCATTCCGGTGTTCACGCTGGAGGCTCAGGAAGGACGTCTATTCGGTCCATTGGCGTTCACCAAAACCTACGCTATGGCCGCAGCGGCTGGACTGTCGGTAACTCTCGTACCGGTGTTGATGGGGTATTGGATTCGTGGACGAATTCCCAATGAGCAGCAGAATCCGCTAAATCGCTGGTTGATCCGGATCTACGAACCCGCTCTGGACGCCGTATTACATCGACCTAAAATAACGCTGCTGGTTGCGTTGCTAGTCTTTGTCAGCGCGTTGTGGCCGATCTCTCGTCTGGGTGGTGAGTTTCTTCCCCCGCTGGACGAAGGGGACCTGCTCTATATGCCATCAGCTCTGCCTGGATTATCGGCGCAGAAGGCCGCGCAACTGCTTCAACAGACTGACCG
>NZ_MLCT01000212.1:0-1756 GCF_001806145.1 Pseudomonas sp. BS-2016 | reverse complement strand
TATCCTCGCCGGTTTTTCATTCTTCGAAGGTGTGTGGAGGAGCTATGAGTTTTTCCGCTCATTCAAAATCACGCACCTTGAGCCTACGCCAGCGGTCAATGAAATCGAAGAGCTGATCCACGAGCAGATTGCCAGTGCACCGTCGAACTGGTTGGCGGTGGCGCCCACCACCTACCGTGACGCCAGGGCACTGCTGTACGCGGCCAGCTCGCTGGAGCTGCAAGGGCGGGTTCAAGCCGTCAGTAACTCCAGCTGGATGTTGGCGACTTATCGGGTTCAACGTCTTGAAGAGCAGAGCGAGGCCACCCGGCGCGGGTTGCTGGGTATTTTGATTCCGTTATTCGGTAAGGCTAACGACTTCCATGATTTGCTGTTGGCTGCCCGACGCTATCATCGCTTTGGCGACCCTAACGATGCCGTGGATGTGGCGTTCATGACCCTGTTTCTGGCGGTCGAACTGGCGACAGACTTTGCGCCTGTTCCCAAAGTGAAGGGCGGTAAGGTCATAGGTATGCGTTCGCCGATGAAGGTTCTGAGTCGTATCCGTCGCTTGCCGATGGCAATACGTAGTCATTTGCCCAGCGCGTCTTCGTCGCTGGTGACGCAATCGAAGCTCTTGGAGCGTTTCAGAATCAAGGGTAAGCCCGAGGGCGCCGTAGCGTTGAAAGGGCCGGGCAGGCAAGGCGTGCATGTCAAGAACGGCGAGCAGTTCATAGCGGACGATACGCACCATTACCCGGTTTACCAGCGCGAAAGCGAAGAGGTATTTCGCCTGCGAAATAGCCGGGAACCGGGGCTGGATGAGTTGGTCATCAACATTCAAGAGCCTAAAGAGTGGTTGTTGGGCATGAATGCGCCACAACCTGGGCCCAGCTCCGGGGTGCATAACCCATGGCCCGTTTCCCCATTGCCGGATTGGCAACCCCCTCGTACGCGCACGGCTACCGAGAACCGGATTGTGCAGTCACGTACAACGGATACTCAGTGGCTGAGTTGGCGTGTTCAAGTCCAACCCAGTCAAATTGTGGACTTTCCGGCGGCTGGCGTGTTTGAGGTAGGCGTGGGTCCCAGAGGTTCTGAGCTCAATGCCAGGTTTTTACGCGTGGCGCCTCCTTATACCGCCATCCAGGATCCGAACAGCGGTTTCTACCGGATGCTCCCGCAGGGTGATCGTGCACCGTTGAACGGCCTGGTGTTTATCACCCGAAATGAGCCACCGGGGCGATCCGCGCTAACCGATATCATGCGCTGGACAAGCACTGATATTCGCGACCAGCCTATTCCCGTATCACGCCTGCCTTCAGGCGGGTGGCAAAATCATCCGGCACTGTTCGACAGGCCGTTGAGGCAGTATGTGACCATGGCCTTTCCCACCCTGACGAATGACGCTCGAACGTTTGCCGTCATAAGGTTGGTTGAATTGTCAGGTCCTTCCCGGGCTGCCACGGCAAGCCATTTGCTCGACATCCGCGCGACGCTGGACGAATGGCTACCCGCGCCTCCTGCGAGGAGCGGTCAAACGGATGATTTACTGCGGATGTTGCGACCTAATGAACGGCGCAGCGAATATCTATACATCGGTTTTGAAGGCAAGGCGCCCGGCTTCACGCGTGTAGACTTCATACCGCCTCATCCGTTAGACCCGAGCCTGCAATATGCTGTCACACCGGTCAGGACGCAGAGGCTTGAAGCAGAGCGCGCCGCCGTCAGAACCGTGTTGGAGCAGCAGGGTTACCGCATTGTGGACTTGTCTGTG
>NZ_MLCT01000211.1:0-1812 GCF_001806145.1 Pseudomonas sp. BS-2016 | reverse complement strand
CTGCGTTCGGCCAGCGTGGTTTGACGGGGCGCTTAAGATCAAGATCAAAAGCAGATCAAGAGCAGATCAAGAGCTACTCGCTTCGCATCGTGTTTAGCGTTGACGGCGTTGGGTCAGTAACCGACGGTAAAGCGCTGGCGCGAATGCTTCGGTGTTTCCACTTCATCCAGCATGGCGATGGCGAAGTCGGCAAAACTGATCGAGCTATTGCCGTCACTGTCCATCAGCAGCTCATCCTTGCCCAGGCGGAATTTGCCCGTGCGCTCGGTGCCGTCGAACAGGGCCGATGGCGACAGGAAGGTCCAATCCAGCTCCTTTTCCTGACGCAACGTTTCCAGGAAGTCAGCCCCGGCACTGGCTTCAGCTTTATATTCAGCCGGGAACCCTTCGCTGTCGATCACGCGCCCGCCACCGGGCAACAACAGCGAACCTGCGCCGCCGACCACCAACAAACGTTTCACCCCGGCCTTTTTCACCGGGCCGATCACGGCGCTGGCGGGAAGGGTGGCGAAGTGCGCCGCGCTGATCACCACGTCGCTACCGCTGATGGCGTGTTGCAAGGCCTCGGCATCCAGGGCATCAACCTGTTTGACCGTAACGCCTGGGCGCACAGCCAGCTTGTCGGTATTGCGGGCGATGGCGGTGACGGTATGCCCGCGACGCAGCGCTTCTTCCAGCAGTTGGCTACCGGCGCGGCCGGTGGCACCAATGATTGCAATCTTGCTCATGATGTTCTCCAACAGGGTTAAGGTTTAAAGCCAGTTACCACTTCATTTCGCCCTTGGCGACTTTGGCGCTCAGTTCCAGCGAGCTTTCGTCGGCGAGGGTGGGGTAGCGTTTTTTCATGGCCGCAATCAGGGCGGCGGAGTCCTTGGCCTTGGCGGTTTCGAGGTCGAAGGCCTTGATGTAATCGGCGGTGAAGTTGACCGAGGCCAGCGATGGCGTGCCCAGGTAATGGCCTGGCACCACGGTGTTCGGTTTCAGGTCTTCAATGCGCTTGAGGGTGGCCAACCAGTCTTTATGGGATTGCGCGCTCTGGGTATCAGCCATCCAGACGTGGATGTTTTCAGCGATAACCACACCACCAACCACGGCCTTGATCGACGGGATCCACACAAAGCTGCGATCTGGCTGCGGGCCGTCGAGGCCCACCACTTCAAGCTGCTGTCCTTCCAGGGTCAGGCTGTGGCCTTTAAGTACCTGCGGCACAAGGGTCTTGGCCGGTTTGTCCGCGCCCATTTTCGGGCCCCAGAAGGCCAGCTTGTCGGCGACAGTGGCGTTGATATGGTCGACCACCGGTTGCGGCGCCAGCACCTTGGCGTCGGGGAAAGCGGCGGTGAGGGTGTCCAGGCCGAAGTAGTAGTCCGGGTCGCCATGGCTGATGTAGATGGTGGTCAGGCGTTTGCCGCTGGCGCGGATCTTCTGCACCAGTTGCTCGGCTTGGCCTTTGCCGAATTGCGCATCCACCAGGATCGCGTCTTTCTCGCCGCTCACCAGCACCGAGCTGACCGGGAAGATCGCGGCTTCGCCTGGGTTGTACACGTCCAGTTTCAGCTCTGCCGCCGCTGCGTGGGCAGCGAATGCCAGGGCGGCAGTAGCCAGGGTCAAGCGTTTGAAGGTCGAGAACATCGGGCAGCTCCTGCCATAGATAAGGGATGCACAGAGCTTAGTTGCATAAAACGCGACAAAAAATGCGATGCTGGGACATAGTTTGTTTCTAAAAGCGGGCAAATCATGGATCGTCTTCAAGCAATGCGCGTGTTTGTCACCGTGGTGGACCTGGGCAGCCAATCCGCCGCCGCCGACCACCTT
>NZ_MLCT01000210.1:0-1552 GCF_001806145.1 Pseudomonas sp. BS-2016 | reverse complement strand
CTCCCAAGCGGTGTTCTTCGAAGGTAACTACACCGAGTACGAAGCCGACCGTAAAAAGCGCTTGGGTGAGGCCGCTGCCCAGCCGCACCGCGTACGCCACAAAAAACTGGCCTGATGCTGCAATAGCCGCAACAGCCTGTTGAAAAAATACCCCTCACGCAGGGGTATTTTTTTGCCCGCGTTATGCCGGGAGCGTCGTGGGCGCCAGCGCTGGGCGGCTGCGCAGCAATTCTTCGACCACCCCCATGAACGCCTCGACCAACAATGAGCGTGACGGTGAGCGCGTGAGTATCAGCAGGTGTACCCAGGCTTCGGGGTCTGCCAAGGGGCGGTAGACCACGCCTTTCCTGGCCAGGGTTCGGGTGCACTGGGGCACGAGCGAGACACCTTGGCCTGCCGCCACCAGGGCGATGATCGAGGTGATCTGGCGCCCCGCAGGGCCCGGGCGCAGCGCCAGGCCACGGCGTTGATACAGGTGCTCGATGGAGCCGTTGAGGCCCGAACCGTAATCGCTGGGGAACAGTATCAACGGGTACTCACTGAGCTGGGCGAGGGTGACTTCGCTCTGCTCCGCCAGCGGGTTGTCGCTACAAAGAGCCGCCACCAGCGGTTCTTGCCCCAACGACAAAGCCTCGACGCCGGTTTGCCCGGCCTCCGGCAGCAGGCGGCTCATGCCGACGTCGATGCGCCCGTCCAGCACGTGCGTGTGCAGGCTGCCGGAAGCGCTCTCCACCAGGGTCAGTTGCACATCGGGAAAACGCTGGGCGAAGGCTTGCAGGGTTTGGCTGAAGAGTTCCGACAACGCGATCGAGCTGGCATAGCCTACGACCAGTTGGCCGGTCGAGCCGGCAGCCAGTTTGGCGGCGATGTCTTGTGCAAGCCTGGCGTGTTCCAGCGCTGCGCGGGCATACGGCAAAAAGTGCTGGCCTTGGGCGGTCAGTGTGACCGTACGACTGGTGCGGTCGAACAGGCGAAAGCCAAGCTCGGTTTCCAGGGCCGAAATCTGCCGCGTCAGGGGCGGCTGGGCAAGGTGCAGACGCTGGGCTGCGCGGCCGAAGTGCAGCTCTTCGGCGACCGTCAGGAAGTAACGTAACTTGCGTAGATCAAGCATTCTGTTTCCTGGGTATTGATCGGTCCGAATTCGGTATTGGTGTTCGCTGCGCTGGGTATTCTATAAACATCCTCGACTATAAGACGAGAGGCCACATGAACCCGCGCATGCATCACGCCCGCTTCGCCGTGTTCCTGTGTGGCTGTGCGGCGTTTCTGAATCTCTATGCGACACAGAGCATCCTGCC
Organism: Pseudomonas sp. BS-2016; assembly: GCF_001806145.1. NCBI lineage: Bacteria > Pseudomonadati > Pseudomonadota > Gammaproteobacteria > Pseudomonadales > Pseudomonadaceae > Pseudomonas > Pseudomonas sp. BS-2016. Next base: position 254 of record NZ_MLCT01000210.1, on the reverse strand, counting down.
TGCGTTTGCCGAAAGCTTCCAGGTGAGTGCCCGGCAGGCAGGGTGGAGCATTACGGTGACCACGCTGGCGGTGGCGGTGACCGCGCCGTTTGTCGGGCGCCTGACCGGCCGTTTCGAGCAGCGCACGGTGATTGCCGTGGCCGCGTTGCTGCTGGCGCTGCCGACGCTGCTGACGGCCTATGTGGACAGTTTTGCCGAGCTGCTGGTGTGGCGTTTTGTCGAAGGGATGTTGATTCCCGTGGTGTTCGCCACCA
>NZ_MLCT01000021.1:0-67682 GCF_001806145.1 Pseudomonas sp. BS-2016 | reverse complement strand
CAAGTTTTCACAGGCACGTTACTCAGTAACGGATCTGTCACAGAATTTCTTGACGACCATAGAGCATTGGAACCACCTGATCCCATCCCGAACTCAGCAGTGAAACGATGCATCGCCGATGGTAGTGTGGGGTTTCCCCATGTGAGAGTAGGTCATCGTCAAGATTAAATTCCGAAATCCCTGTCTGCTCACGCAGATGGGGATTTTGTTTTTGTGCCTGAAAAAGAGCCTTCAGGTTATCTCTGCTGGACTCCCTCATCCCCAATCCTGCACGCTTCCCGGCTTCCCGGCTAGTTTCGTCCCCCTCCACCTAAAGTCCTACAAATAGGCAGCGTCATTTCGTAGTTCGCACACTAGAATAGGCGCATTCATTTTCAAGCCAGAGACTCCTTATATGCCAGATCCGGTTGACGCCCGCAGGGTGTCAGATTTACCGCTGGACGAGTTAGTGGCCTGCCATGAGTGCGATCTGTTGATGCGTAAGCCGCATCTCGCCCTCGGTGAAAAAGCTCAATGCCCGCGCTGTGGTTATGAGCTCTACGCCCATCGCCATAACGTCGTAGAACGCAGCCTTGCACTCGTTATCGCCGCATTGCTGTTGTACGTCCCCGCGAACTTTTTGCCCATCATGCAACTCAATCTGTTGGGCCAAGCGACTCAAGACACTGTCTGGAGCGGTGTGGTCGGCCTGTTCGACACAGGCATGCAAGGCATCGCCGTGGTTGTGTTCTTATGCAGCATGGGGATTCCGTTGCTCAAGCTGCTGTGCCAACTGGCAGTCTTACTCAGCATTCGCTTGAATATCGGTCGCTCCTACGGATTGCTGATCTACAGGATTTATCACCACTTGAAAGACTGGGGCATGCTCGAGGTGTACCTGATGGGCGTGTTGGTGGCCATTGTGAAGTTGGCTGACATGGCAGAGTTAAGCCTGGGCCTTGGCTTGACGTGCTTTGTGAGTCTTTTGCTGGTACAGGTCTGGTTGGAGGTTGTCATGTCACCTCATCAGATCTGGCAGGCCCTTTCAGGGGAGGACACTCATGCGTGCGATTGATGCGGGCATTTTGATATGCGCCGAGTGCCACGAGTTGAATCGGCAAGACGCGCAAGCTGACGAGCAAACCTGTACCCGTTGCGGGGCATGGGTGCATGCACGTCGCCCAGACAGCCTGATGCGCACCTGGGCGCTACTGCTGACGTCCGCCATTCTGTACATCCCTGCCAACCTGCTGCCCATCATGACCGTCAGTTCGCTCGGTCAGGGATCTCCGAGCACCATCATGTCCGGCGTCATAGAGTTGGTGCAGCACGGCATGATCCCGATTGCCGCTGTGGTCTTTATCGCCAGTATTCTGGTGCCAACGTTCAAACTGGTGGGCATTGCCTTGCTGCTGTTCTCGGTGCAGCGCCGCCAGCCTTTATCGGCCCGCCAACGCATCATCATGTACCGGTTTATCGAATTCATTGGCCGTTGGTCGATGCTGGATATTTTCGTCATCGCCATCCTGGTGGCGGTGGTCAACTTTGGGCGAATAGCCAGCGTCGAGGCCAATCTCGGCGCTGTGGCCTTTGCCAGTGTGGTGATATTAACAATGCTTGCTGCTGTTACTTTTGATCCCCGACTGATTTGGGATAACACGGAGTCGGACGACGACCATGAGTGATTTACCTATCGCAAAAACCCGCCCGGCTTCTAACTGGTCGGCCATCTGGATTCTTCCCCTGATCGCGCTGGTTATCGGCGGCTGGTTGGGATGGCGTGCCTACAGTGAAACCGGCATCAACATCCAGGTGCGATTCGAAAGCGGGGAAGGGATCGTCGCCAATAAGACCGAAGTGGTCTACAAAGGCATGCCTGTGGGTAAGGTAAAAACCTTGGCGCTCGATGAGGATGGTCCTAGCAAAGGGGTGATTGCCACCGTTGAGATGGACAAGGATGTTGAGCGTTACCTGAGAACCAATACCCGTTTCTGGCTGGTCAAACCCAGCGTCACATTGGCTGGTATTACGGGCCTTGAAACCCTGGTATCGGGTAACTACATCGCTGTCAGCCCCGCCGATGGCGAGCCCACACGCAAGTTCAAGGCCCTGTCGCAAGAACCGCCTCTGTCGGATGCCAAGCCGGGTCTGCACTTGACCCTTAAAGCCGAACGACTCGGGTCGCTGAACCGTGGCAGCCCAGTGTTCTACAAGCAGATTCAGGTCGGCCAGGTCAAAAGCTACGTGCTGTCTGAAGACCAGAGCACCGTGGAGGTCAAGGTTTACATTGAACCGACCTACGCCAATCTGGTGCGCAAACACACGCGTTTTTGGAACGCCAGTGGCATCAGCATTGACGCCAACTTGTCCGGGCTGAAGCTGCGCAGCGAATCGCTGGCCAGCATCGTCGCCGGCGGGATTGCCTTCGCCACCCCTGAAAACCGCCAGGACAGCCCGCCAACGGATCCCAACCTGCCGTTCCGTTTGTATGAAGACTTCGACGCCGCTCAGGCCGGTATCAAGGTCAAAGTTAAACTCAGTGACTTTGAAGGCCTGCAAGCTGGCCGCACGCCCGTTATGTACAAAGGTATCCAGGTGGGCAGCCTGAAAGGCCTGAAGGTCGACCCAGATCTCACTAGCGCAAGCGCAGAACTGGCCCTGGATCCGCTGGCCGAAGACTATTTGGTCGAAGGCACTCAGTTCTGGGTCGTCAAACCTTCGATTTCGCTGGCCGGTATCACCGGGCTTGAAGCCTTGGTCAAAGGTAACTACATCGCGATTCGGCCGGGCGACAAAGGCAGCAAGCCGGAGCGTGAGTTTGTTGCACGCCCCAAAGCGCCGCCCCTGGACCTGCGTTCACCGGGCCTGCACATGGTGTTGTTCACCGATAACCTTGGCTCACTCGATGTAGGCAGCCCAATCCTCTACAAGCAAGTCAAAGTCGGTTCGGTGCAAAGCTACCAGTTCTCGCGCACGAAAAAGCAGCTGATCATTGGCGTGCACATCGAGAAGGAATATGAAGGCCTGGTCAACGGCTCCACCCGTTTTTGGAACGCCAGCGGGGTCACCTTGACAGGGGGCTTTACCGGCGGCATTCAGGTTAAAAGTGAGTCCCTGCAAAGCTTGATGGCAGGTGGCATTGCCTTCGAAACCCCTAAAGCCGCGGCCCCCCTGCAGAAACGTATCCCGCGTTTCCGCCTGTTCAAAGATCGCGACGCGGCCATGGAGCAAGGTGTGCCGGTCACCATCAAAGTCGCGCGGGCAGACGGCTTGAGCAGCGGCTCGCCCATTCGTTTCAAAGGCCTCACCGTGGGTAAAATTGAAAGTGTCGACCTGAGTGATGACTTGCAGTCAGTCCTGCTTCAGGCCCGCATTACTGAAGTGCCCAAGCGCATTGCACGGGTGGGGACCCAATTCTGGGTGGTCAAACCCGAGTTGGGCCTCATGAAAACCGCCAACCTCGAAACCCTGGTGACAGGTCAATACCTTGAGGTGCAACCCGCGCCGAAAGACCGTGGCCCGCAAAGTCATTTCGTCGCCCTCGATCAGGCGCCTGACGCCACCGTGCCTGAAGCCGGGTTGCGCCTGGTGTTGAGTGCCGCACGTCGAGGCTCCCTCAAAGAAGGCGTGCCCGTCACCTACCGGGAAGTCACCGTGGGCAAAGTCACGGGCTATGAGCTGGGCAACACGGCAGACCGCGTGCTGGTTCATATCCTGATTGAGCCCCGTTATGCACCGTTGGTGCGCAGCGGCAGCCGGTTCTGGAACAGCAGTGGGTTCGGTGTCGACTTCGGGCTGTTCAAAGGGGCAACGATTCGTACGGAATCGCTCGAAACCCTCGTACAGGGTGGTATCGCGTTTGCCACACCGGACGGTGACAAAATGGGCAACCAGGCCCGCCCGCAACAGACCTTCCCGCTCTTCGACAAATTTGAAGAGGAATGGCTGCAGTGGGCCCCCAAAATACCGCTCGCAAAGTGACCTTATAAGCTAGCCGTTTAACTAGGCTCCCTCCAAAAGGCCGCGATCATTCGATGATCGCGGCCTTTTTGCATTGTGCGTTTCCTGCTGTCTGCTGCTTCCTCTACCTATTTGAAATTGTTCAGAGAATTCCTACGTCAGATTTAAGTACGGTGCGGTAACTTCATATCAGTTTTCACCGACGGGGGTTTTAACTTGGGAATATAAAGAAACGGAGTTCTTGTGTTTTTCCTTTGTTTTAGAAGTGCGGTAAAACTCGCAGGTCTGGGTGAGCAACTTCACGGTTGTTTAATCTGAAGTGCGTTATATTTTTGCCCGGTATTAATAAGTAAGGAGACTACGGGTAAAAGGCCGGCCTTTCAATAAGAGCTGTTTCGGTTCTTTTATTAATTAAATGGGAATACACGAATGAAGTACGTACTTAAATCTGCTTTGGCTTCTATGGTCTTGCTGGCGGGCTCGGCCTCCATTGCACAAGCAGCAGGCGCGGGGTCGGGCACTGTCACGTTCGAGGGGGCGATTATTGAAGCGGCGTGCTCTATCAAGCCAGAAAGCGTTGATCAGACCGTCAGCCTGGGTCAGGTCGCCAGATCGCAGTTGGCAGATGGCGGTTACGCTGATCCAGAACCCTTCTACATCAAGCTTGTAGGCTGTGACACCAGCACCCTTAAAACCGTGACCACCACCTTTACCGGTGCCGAGTCAGCTGCGGTTCCTGGCGCGCTGGGGATTGTCGGTACAGCCAGTGGCGCAGGCATCATGATGCGCGACGGTACCGGTACGCAAATCGTGCTCGGTACAGCGACCAAGCCACAAGCCCTGCAGGATGGAGACAACCAATTGTCCTTCGGCGCTTACTTGCAAGGCAGCACCGCAACGGATGCTGTCAAACCTGGCAAGTTCACAGCCGTTACTAACTTCTCATTGGCTTACCAATAAGTACTTGCCCTGCCACCGCAAGGTGGCAGGGCTAAGTTAATGGGATCAACAACGTGAAAGCACTTTCACCGGCAGCTCTTGCAACGTCACTTGTTCTTTTAACGCTGTCTGTTAATACGGTGCTCGCCGCAGGACAAGGCAGCGGTATTGTCAGGTTGGGTGGAGAAATCATTGATACGGCCTGCACCCTGGATACCGGCAGTGCCTTTCAAGTTATAGAAATGGACCCGGCACCTGTAGGGCGACTTATTCGTGAAGGTGAAGGCGATCCGCATCCGTTTACCTTGCGCTTGGTGGGCTGCTCGCTGACCCGCTACGACCCCGATCACATCGGTGAGCGGCTGCCCGACTGGCAGCATGTCAGGGTGACTTTTGAAGGCGAGCCCGATCGAGAAGGGCGTTCGTTTGCGGCGACAGGGACCTCGCAAGGGGTTGCGCTGCACATCATCGATGCGCAGGGCCGCGAAAGTTTGCCAGGCGTGCCGATGCCGCTGGTTCCATTCTCTGCCACCAAAGATCAGGTGCTTCATTACACCCTTCGCTTGGTCGGCAATGACCAACCCATGTCTGTGGGTAGCCACAGCGCGGCGGTGCGTTTCAGGCTGGAGTATTACTGAATGAATGGGTTGTATGCCCTGCTGAGTCCTTCAGCAGTCAAGGCATTGTTGCGCCCGGGTTTTGTGGGCGGCCTGATGTCGATAACAAGCGCAGCGTTGGCTGCGGAGATTCAATTCAATACCGATATTCTGGACTTGAACGATCGCACCAATATCGACTTGTCCCAGTTTTCCCGCAGTGGCTTCATCTTGCCGGGTGTGTACCCGATGACTGTGCAAGTGAACGCGCAACACCTGCCCGAGCAACGCGTGGAGTTTTTACCGCCCGACGATGACCTCAAAGGCAGCGCAGCATGCCTGACGCCCGAGTTGCTGGATCAGTTTGGCCTCAAAGAAGAAAAACTGGCCCAACTCACGTGGTGGAAAACGGCCAAGTGCCTGGACCTCAGCAGCTTGCCCGGCCTGGAAGTCAGTGGCGACCTGAGCACCTCAACCTTGCATGTCTCTTTGCCCCAGGCGTATTTGCAATACACGCACCAAAACTGGGACCCGCCCTCGCGTTGGGATGAAGGCGTGCCCGGCCTGTTGGTGGATTACAACCTCACCGCGCAATCCATTCATCAGGACGACAGCGAGTCGCGCATGGGCTTGAGCGGTAACGGCACCGTGGGAGCCAATGCGGGCCCATGGCGGCTGCGTGCCGACTGGCAGGGAAGGGTCGATAACGACAGCACCCGGCGCACTCAGAATCTGGAATGGAGCCGCTTTTATGCCTACCGGGCATTGCCTGCACTCCAGGCGCGCCTGACGGTGGGTGAAAACTACCTTTATTCGGATGTGTTCGACAGTTTCCGTTTTACCGGCGTGGCCCTGACCTCTGATGACAGCCAACTGCCTCCCAATTTGCGGGGATACGCCCCGGAAGTGGTCGGTGTGGCTAAAACCAACGCCAAAGTCATCATCAGCCAGCAAGGCCGCGTGCTGTATGAAACGCTGGTAGCGGCCGGGCCGTTTCGCATTCAGGACCTGAACGATGCCGTCACGGGCACACTCGATGTTCGGGTCGAGGAGCAGGACGGGTCGGTGCACACCTTCAAGGTGGACTCTGCCAGCATTCCCTACCTGACGCGTCCCGGCACCGTGCGCTACAAGTTGGCCAGCGGGCGGCCGTCTGCGCTGCACGGCGGCAACGAAGGCGACTTCTTTGGCACAGGGGAGTTTTCATGGGGGATCAGTAACGGTTGGTCACTGTATGGCGGCGCACTGGGCGACAACAGCTACCGGGCTCTTTCACTGGGGCTCGGCCGTGATTTATTGGCGTTTGGGGCCGTGTCGCTGGATGCCACCCGTGCCAGCACCCAATTGCAGGATGAAACGCTGTCGGGTGCGTCCTATCGCCTGAGTTACTCCAAAAGCTTTGCCGAATACGACAGCCAGATCACGTTTGCCGGCTACCGCTTTTCCGAAAAGAACTACATGAGCATGAGCGAATACCTGGACGCGCGTCATTACGGTGGCCCGGTCGGTGGCAGCAAGTCGCTGTACACCGCGACGTTCAACAAGCAGTTCCGGGACGCGGGCGTATCGGTATTTCTCAACTACAGCAATCAGTCCTATTGGGATCGTCCTGACCAGAAACGCTGGAACCTGTCACTGGCGCGCTATTTCAATGTGGGCGCGATCAAAAATGTCAGTTTCTCGCTGAACATGTTTCGTACCCAGGAGCGCGATCAGCCCAGCAGTGACGGGGTTTATCTCTCACTCAGCCTGCCGTTGGGGCGTACGGGGTCGCTGTCCACAAGTGCCAACCGGTCACAAAACAAAAACAGTTATTCGGCGCGCTTCAGTGATCGCCTGAATGACCGCACCCACTATCAGCTCTCGGCCAGTAACACGTCGGTCGGTGGGTATTTGAGCCATACGGGTGATCTTTCCGATGTCGATCTCACCGTCGGTCTTGAGGAAGATAACTACACCAGCTTCAGCCTTTCCGCACGGGGCGGAGCGACAGTCACTGCCAACGGTGGAGCGCTGCATCGTAGCAGCAGCATGGGCGGCACACGCTTGATGGTGGACACCCAAGGCGTGCCAGGCGTACCGGTTCGCGGTTACGGCAGCCCGACGCGCACCAATGCCTACGGTAAAGCCGTGATAGCGGACATCAGCAGTTACTACCGAACCGGTGCCAGCGTTGACCTGGAAAACCTGCCCAAGAATGTCGAAGCCACGCAGTCCGTGACCCAACTCACCCTGACCGAAGGGGCGATCGGCTACCGCTCGCTGGATGTAATCGCCGGCGAGAAAGCCATGGCCGTACTGCGCATGCCCGATGGCAAGGCGCCGCCTTTCGGCGCCACGGTGAAGAACGCCCGCCAACAAGACACCGGCATTGTGAATGACGGCGGCAGCGTCTACCTGAGCGGCATTCAGCCGGGCGATCAGATGATCGTCAGTTGGGGAGCGGACGAGCAATGCACGCTCACGCTTCCGGCATCTCTTCCAACGGACGGCCTGAGTTCTGAACTGAAGTTGCTCTGCCAGACCGGCACCGCCAAGAACGCTGTTGCGCCTCCCCCTACCGTGGGCACCCCTGACGACATGGAGAAGAAAAACTCATGAGTAACCCAACACGCTGTATGCCGCTGGCTCTGGCCGTTCTGACCGGATGTTTGACGCTCCCGGCGCAGGCCGCCATCGGCCTTGACCGAACCCGGGTGATTTTTGACGGGGCCAAAGATGCGGTGAGCATGAACATTGCCAATAACAACACCGAGCTGCCCTATCTGGCGCAGGGTTGGATCGAAGATGAACAGGGCAACAAGATCACGTCGCCCCTGACAGTACTGCCGCCTGTGCAGCGTCTGGAGCCGGGCAAGCACAGTCAGGTCAAAGTGCAGGCGTTGCCGGGGGCCAAGTTGCTCGCTCAGGACCGGGAAACGGTTTACTACTTCAACCTGCGAGAGATTCCACCGCGCAGCGATAAAGCCAATACGTTGCAAATAGCGTTACAGACGCGCATCAAACTGTTTTATCGCCCCGCGGCCATCATTCCGAGCCAGCAAGAACTGGCCAACCCCTGGCAGGAAAAACTGACCCTGACTCGCCAAGGCAACCAGTATCAGGTCAATAACCCGACGCCTTACTACGTCACCCTGGTGGATGCGCGCAGCAGTAAAGAGGGTAAAACCGCTGAAAACTTTGAACCGATCATGGTGCCGCCCAAGGGTTCATTGACGCTAGGGCCAAGTGCGACTGCGCTTGGCGCGACCCCCTATCTGACCTACATCAATGACTATGGCGGTCGCCCCACACTGGCGTTTTCCTGTAATGGCAATAATTGCGCGGTCGACCTCAAAGCGTCGCCGGGCAATGAATAACCGCAGCGACAGGAGACCCTCATGAGACCTTGTTCAATCATGGCCTGGGTGAGCCTGGCGCTGAGCGCACAGGTTCAGGCTGTCGATGAAGAACCCGCGATGACTTTCGACGGCATGTTGGACATTCGGGGGTCTTTGCACCATGCCCCCTGCATTTTGGAAATGTCATCGGCCTATCAAACCGTGGATTTGGGAAACGTCCCGCGCAGCTACCTGCAACGCCCTGGAGACATGGCGCCGCCCGTTGCGTTTCAGCTGCGTTTTATGGAGTGTCGCCGCATTGCCGGGGGGCTGCCCGATGCCCGCACCTCCACATTGGTCTGGAGCCCCTATGAGCCGGTGCTGTCCGTGGCATTTGTCGCGCCCGCCGACCCGGACAATCCAACACTCGTGCAGGTAAACGGCGTCACGGGCATGGGGTTACGCCTGACCGATGAACGCGGCCGCGACGTGCGCTTGGGCGCTTGGGGCGCGCCGTTGTTCCTGACCCATGGCAGCGATGTCGTGACCTGGCATGTACAACCCACTCGAACCTCCGCCCCCTTGACCAATGGCGCCTTCAAGGCTGTGGCCGATTTCAGGCTCAACTATGACTAATCGACCCCTGATGCCTAACGCCGCATCCGCCTGTGCATTGTTATTGTGCAGCGCACTGTTATTGACGTGTGGGCAAGCGGTGAGGGCGGACGTCAATGTGACCATTCGAGGCACCATCGTGGCCCCGCCGTCCTGTGTGATCAACGGCGGTAGCACGTTGACCGTGCCGTTTGGCGACAACTTGCTCACCACCCGGATCGACGGCATCGAGTATCGCCGCGCGGTGCCGTACACCGTGACCTGCACGGGCAGCCCTTCAAATGCCATGACGCTGACACTCACCGGTTCAGGCGCCGCATTTGATGCGCATTCCTTGGCGTCCAACAACCCGGATCTGGCGATCAGGCTGTACATCAATGGCGCGTCCTGGCCGCTCAATACAAGTGTGAAATTTACCTACCCGACCCTGCCCGTGATGGAAGCAGTGCCTGTCAAAAAGACCAACAGCACGCTTAAGGGCGGGGCGTTTTCTGCGGTGGCAACCTTGGTGGTCGCGCAGCAATGAGAAGGAATGTGTGATGAGAATCTGCAAACAACTTTCACTCTTGGTGGTCTGCGCCGCCGGGTTTAACGCCGGTGCCTCAGCCAACCTCGCCTTCACCGGCACCTTGGTTGAGCCTCCGCTGTGCACCATCAATAACGGGAACACCCTGACCATCGACTTCAAGGATGTAGGCGTCAATAAAGTCGATGGCATCAATTATCGGCAACCGGTGAACTACACCATCACCTGTGCGGGCAGCACACTGCCCTGGGAAATGATTTTGACCGTCAAAGGGACCGCCACCTCATTTGAACCCTCAGCGGTGCAAACCAGCGTGACAGACCTTGGTGTGCAACTTCTGCAAAATGGCCAGCCCTTTACACTCAACACGCCCATGGTCATCAATCCTGCTTCACCGCCCGCACTGGAAGCCGTGCCGGTCAAACGCCCCGGCACGACATTGAGCGCAGGCGGCTTCAGCGCAGCGGCCACGTTGCTGGCTGAATACCAGTGAGGGGAAGGAGCATGGTGTTTGTACGCCCGGCCAGCGGTTGGCGGCTGGTTGCTGCTGCATGGGTGTGGGGGCTGTCTATGATGATGGCCGATAAAACGCCCGCGGCGGATAACCTGAACTTCGTTGGCAATCTGGTGGCACAAGCGTGTTCGATTCGGCCCGGAGACGAGGCGATTGAACTGTTGTTCGATGACCAGTCCAGCCACTACCTCTACATCAATACCCGTACCCAAAGCGTGCCGTTTTACATTCACCTTGTCGGCTGTGATACCAGCATTGCCAACACCGTCACTGCCCTTTTTAGCGGGGTTGAAAACACTGAATTACCCGGCCTGCTGGCGCTTGCAACAGGCAGCCGCGCGCGCGGCATTGCAATCGGGCTTGAAAGCGCTGCAGGCCAGTTGTTGCCGTTAAATGTGACCAGCGATCCGTTTGTGTTGGCCGATGGCGATAACGTCATGAGCTTTCAGGCGTATGTGCGCGGCGAGCCCAAAGCGATAGCCAACCACACGATCCGGGCAGGGCGCTACAGCGCTGTTTCAACCTTTATGCTGGTTTACCCTTAACTTTCTAATCACGCATGCTGTTGGTTCAAATGAAGATAAATAACGTCACGATCCGGTGTTTGGGGGCTGTGTGCTTGCTGGGCATAACACCGTTCTCGAATGCCTGGAACTTGGTGAGCAAAGCCAATTCCGATCCGCATCCTATTGCATGGGATTTCATCAGCATTTCAGGCTCCGCCAGCGTCTTTGATAATGGCGTGCCCAATCAATATGTGGGCAATGTGAACTGTGGCTCAGGTTATTCGCAGTGCAGGTTTGGGCCAATGATCCTCAGTTTGCCGGGTTCTTACTTTCCTTTAGGCTGTGAACCTGTCTCGGGGGGTGGGCCGGCTTGTTATAACAATGCTGACACCGGTGTCATCGTAAAAAATGGCATACCTTGGGACGAGGCAATCAGTGCGTGGAGCAAGCGTTTTGGTTCGACAGTGTCTCGACCAAATGCTTACGCCTACTACACGTTTTCAAAGTCGCTCTGCACGCTGTGGGGCAATTATTCAACGGCGTATATAAATGTCACGTCCGGCTCAATGAGTTGTGGCGGTATCCCCTCACTCCCTAATCAGTGCACGGTCAGCGGTGGTGCCGTGGATTTGAATCATGGGCTTTTAAATACGGGCGAAATTACAGGTAAAAACGTAGAAGTTGCCCGACAAGTTAGCTGCACGCGGCGCACCTCGATTAAATACACGGTTTCGCTCGGTAATCCGGTTGATTTGGGGAATGGCATCAGCAGTTTAATTACCGTCAACGGGGTTGCGGCGGGGCAGTCCATTACGCTGCCCGGGGGATCATCTTCACTGCGGATTGCTTCAACACTGACGGATAAAGGGGCTATCCCCGGTGCGTTTTCCAAAACGGTCGTCTTGATTCAAAGTTTTTTGTAAAGCTGTCATGGCGGGGTTGTCGCACACTCTTTATTTGAAAGCGGGTTGATCTGTTTACTGACGTCAGCAACGTTTATGCCTTGCTCACTGCTTATGTATGAAGTTTCAGACAGATTTATCGGAAGTTTATGCAGCGGGTTGAAAGTGTAGTGCAGGGGTGAGTAAAAATACTTACCGTAATGGTTGGCGCGAGTATCGTGTGCTTCTATAGTCTAAACAGTGCGCTGCGTGGCAATGGTTCGGCACCGACGAGCTATTGTATTCAGACATTTTAAATACAGAAGCCTAAGCAGTTGTTTAGCTTATTAATAAGATCGAGTGGTCTTCACTGCTTTAAAAGAAGCACTGTCTGGATCTTTGGCGCACGACAAATAGAGCGTGTTCAACCAGATGAAACTGAACATTTTTTTAGCGTTTTTGTTAGGCCTGAATGCGCCTTCAATCGGCGCGTGGAACCTTGTCAGCAAGGTCAACGCTGACGCTCGTGGCCTGCCAGGCGCCGAAACCCTTGTCTCGGTAGCATCCGGTACCGCGAGTGCCTATCCGACAGCAGGCAACCCGTATCCGGGAAACGTTATATGCCTGAATGCCACGACGTGTCAGTTCGGGCCAATTTCTGCCAGCAGGCTCTACAACAGTCAGCGAACAATGACGGTGATGGGCTGCACCTCGTATTACAACTGCGGCGGGCAGATTACCGACACCAATGTGACGGTAAACACAGGCATGACCTGGGAAGAGGCAATTAAAGCGTGGGTCGACAAGCATGGAACGAGTGTCACCCGAACTCACGCCTATGCCTACTCAACCGCGACGGGATGGACGACGCAAATTTGCGCCGCTTGGGGCACCTATGGCGCCGCCTATTTCATGATGCCCGGGACAGATTCTTGTGCCACGCCACCCATACAGCCCAATCAGTGCGATGTTCTGGGCGCCAGCGTGGATCTGAATCACGGCGTGTTGAAAGTTGGAGAAATCACCGGCTCTACAGCCCAGGCGACACGACAGGTGACGTGTACGCAATCAGCGAATGTGCGCTATCTCGTGTCTGAAGGCAATCCAGTTGCTGTAGGGCTGGGCGTCAGTACAACGTTGACGGTAAACGGCGTGAAAGCAGGTGACATGATAAAGCTGCCAGCGGGCACTTCGAGCCTGACCATTGCCTCAACGCTGACGGACAACGGCGCACAAGCCGGTGAGTTTTCAAAAACAGTGGTGTTGATTCAAAGTTTTATGTGAGCGGGTTCCGTCGCTCCCTTAGGGCGCGTCACATAATCTGGCGCAATGCTGGATGCTTTCAAAGAAGGGCGCTTATCAAGGTCAGACGTATATCGCTGCTCATAATCTTGATGGGGTCTTTCACGCGGTATTTACGATTTATCTACAGCGGTTCACCTTGGGTGAGCGGCCAGCAGGAGCAACGATGAAATATATAATCGGTGTATGTTTGACGTTTTTCATGCAAACACTCTTGGCCTCGGATTGTCGAGTCGACGGCGGCCGGTGGATATGGATACCGACCCACAAAGTCGTCGACGTGCGCGTGCCCGTTAAAATCACTCCCGGTTCAAGGCGCATTCTGTTGGATGGCTATACTCTGGAGTGCATCTTTTCTTATGACAGTGGTCTTCCCGCTTCGGCCAGGGATTATTGGCATACCACCTTGAATGGCGTTGAGCCGGGCCCAAAACTAATGGGCCATACATTAGGACTTAATATTCATAACGTCGACTACGATGCCCCCGTTCGGCCGGGGATTCATATTGCGACCATGTATAACAATCATGTGCCCGCCAATATGCGCACGTATATGTACATTCTCAACCGGGGTGACCCCTCTAATCCCATTAATATTCGATATAACGATCTCATCGGAACCATACTCTTGAGGCAAACCAATAATACGGGTAAGCCTCCGGTGCCGGTGGTGCGCATTAATTTGATTGCGAACAACAGCCTGATCATTGAGCCCTCAACGTGTACGATCAATGGCAATCGGGCAATTGATGTGAACTTTAATCAAGTGGACCCCGCCGCCATCGGTGAAAGTTCTGCCAGCACATCGGTCACCAGAGTCGTGCGTTTAAATTACTCTTGCCCCAACCCAGGCATAACAATGCCCATCACCATCACATTCAAAGGGGTTTCATCGGCGTTCAATTCCGGGCTGCTGCACATGAGCAACCCGAATCTGGCGACGGGCTTGTTACGGGGCGGCGTGCAAATAGGGCCCAATCAAGCTTTCCGAACCAACCTCTACAACAGTTCAGGCGCGGACGATGTGACCTTCGCCCTGGTGCGTAAAAGTGCCACCACCCCGGCCAGCGGGAACTTCACCGGCAGCGCCACACTGGTGATGGGGTTGCCCTGACAGGCGCCTCAAACCCGATACACCTCGATCACTTCCAGCACCTGGGCCATGGCCTCGTATTGTTCATCCACCCGTTGGGCCAACTGGCTCCATTCAGGGCTGAGGCAGGCCTTTTCCAGCTGCTCGCAGCAGTGGGCCAGGTGGGTGGCCTTGATCATGCGGGCGCCACTTTTAACTTTGTGCGCAATTTCGCTCATGCCCGGCAGATCGTTTTTGGTGAACGCATTCAATAGCCCGCCCATGTCGTCTTCCAGGCTGTCGATCAAAGGCTCAAGCAAGTTTTTCAGGGCGTTGGCATCTCCGCCGGTCAAATGCTCCAGCGCTTCAAGGTCAATGAGCGGTGTAACCCCCGCATCATCCTGCTCGTTCTGCACATTGATGGGCGCCCGCTCAGCGCTGGCCAGACGGGCCTCCAGGCTGTGCAAGCTGATGGGTTTGAACAGGCAGTCATTCATACCCGCCGCCAGACAACGTTCGGCTTCTCCAATCTGGGCGTTGGCGGTGAAGCCGACAATCAAGATGGGAGCGTTATTGGCTGCCGCTTCTTCGGCCCGGATGGAACGGGTCATCTCGTAACCATCCATGACGGGCATGGCGCAGTCGGTCATGATCATGTCGAAATGACGGCTGCGCCAGATTTTCAAGGCTTGCGCGCCGTCTTCGGCTTCTATCGCCGAGTGGCCCAAATACCCCAGTTGTTGGGTCAGTAACTTGCGATTGGGCGGGTAGTCATCGACCACCAAGACGTTGAGCGGCCGCGCATTGCTTGACGGCAAGCGCGGGGCTGGCGCGACAGGTGTTTGCGACAGCAGCGTCACAATGTCGAACTGCATCGTGATGCACGTGCCTTTGCCCACGGTGCTGTTGAGCGACAAGGTGCCGCCCATCAAGTCGCACAGTTGACGGCTGATCATCAGCCCGAGCCCCGACCCGCCCGGTTTTTGCGCGCGGGTGTTGACTTGGGAAAAGGGGCTGAACAGGCGTTTTTGATCGCTGATGGAAATGCCGATGCCAGTGTCTTCAACTTGCACATTGAGTCGCAGCCGCTCGCCGTCCTCCGATCCTCTGGCCCGTACGCTCAGGCGCACCTGACCGGCATCGGTGAACTTGATGGCGTTGCTCAGCAGGTTGGACAGAATCTGTCGGAAACGCAGCGGATCAATCAATACGTCGAGGTTGATTTTGGGGTCCAGCTCGGCACTCATCTGTATCCCTTTTTGTTGCGCCATGCCCTCAAACACGCGCACGGTGGATTGCACCAGCGTCATCAACTGCGTGCGTTGCTGGTTGAGCGACATTCGTCCGGATTCGATTTGAGCGATGTCCAGAATGTCTCCGATCAGCTCAAGCAAGCCGTGTGCGGCTTCGGAAGCCACATTGATGGACGCTTTGTCCGCCACGCCTTGTTCGGCTTTTTTCATGGCCAGCTCCAGCATGCCGATCACGGCGTTCATTGGTGTGCGGATCTCGTGGCTCATGGTGGTCAGAAAATCGCTTTTGGCCAGGTTCGCCTGGTCGGCATGGTTCTTCGCTTCTTTGAGTTGTTCGACCAATTGCTGGCGCTCACTGATGTCGATCCAACCGCCGATGATGCCCATGACCGCACCATCGCTGCCGCGGTAGGGCAACACCCAGTGATAAATGGTCAGCACCTTGCCGTCGGGCAGGGTCAGCGAATGATCACGCAGCACCGGGCGCCCCTCTTGCATCACCTCCAGGTAGTCGGTGTGGTAAACCCGGCGCTGGTCTTCGGGGTTGAAGGTGGACTCCAGCAGGTTTTTGCCGATCACGGCTTCGCGGCTCACACCAAAGGCTTGCAGATACACCTCATTGCAAATCAGCAAGCGTCCCTCGCGGTCGCGCACATAGATCGGGTGCGGGGTGCCGTCGATCAAGGTGCGCATGAACGCCAGTTGGTCATTGAGGGCACGCTCGGCCTGATCGCGTTTTTGCACCAACCCCCGCAAGTAGGCAATCCACACCACCCCCACAGTCAGCACGCCCAACAGCATTAGCGTCACTTTGATCACCGTCGAGCGATTGCGTACCCAGTAGCGATTGTCCAGCACCACAGCGCTTTGCCAGCGGTTGGTCAGGGTGTCCATTTCCTCGGGGGAGATACTGGTCAGTGCTTTGCCCAGAATCGAGTACAGCGCGTGCGCGTCGGGGTGGATGGCCAGGGCGAACTGGGCAGGGGCGACCCCGACGGTGCTGCGGATGCGCAGGCGTCCGCTGTACTGCTGCTTGATCAAATAGCGGGCACTGATCAATGAGTTGATGGCTCCGTCCACCTCACCTTTGGCGGCCATGGCCAGCGCGTGCGCCGAGTTGGGCGCGGACACCAGATTGACCTTGGGAAAATTTTGCTCAAGGTAGGTCTGCATCAGGCTATCGGTCACCAGCGCCACGCGTTTGCCTTGCAGCTCATCGAGGGTGGCAGGGCTCCCGGGTTTCAATGGCGTGACCAATACAAACGGCGTGGTGAGATAGGGTTTGGTAAAGCGCAGCACATCTTGCCGGTTGCTGCTGGGGGTAAAGGCCGGTGTCAGATCGGCTTCACCCCGGCTGATCAGTTCGGTCAACTGGCTGACGGAAGGGCTGCGCACCAGATCAAACTTGAGCCCGGTGCGCACACTGATCTTGGCCAGCAAGTCCGCCGCCAGGCCGCTGAACATGCCATGTTCGTCATAAAAATTAAACGGCAGAAAATCCTCTGTAACGGCGACTTTCAGGCGCGGGTTTTGGTCAATCCAGCGTTGTTCGGCGGGTGAAAAGTGCAGCGGCCCGCGGCCCTCGAATTTCATGCCGCTGACGCCCCAGCGGCTCAGAATCGCGTACTGCTCATCGCTGGGGATGCGCGCCATGGCCGCATTGATCAGCCGCAGCAAACGCGGGTTGGGGTGATGCACGGCAAACGAAAAGGGATGGCCTTCAAGGCTGGAGAAATCCTTGAGGTACACGTTGTTCAAGTAGTTTTTGTTGATCAGGTAATTGGTACTGATCGCGTCCCCCAGATACAGGTCGGCCTGACCAAACGCCACGGCGCCGATGGCGCTGAGGGTTGAGGCGTATAACTGCACGTCGGCTTGCGGGTAAGCGGCTTTGACCTCCTCAACCGGCTGGTAGTGATACAGCATGGCCAGCCGCAGGCCATTGGGCAGCGCTTTGGTCCTCGGGTCATCGCCCATCCGGGTGACCAATACTGGCGTGTCCAGCGCATACGAGGAAGAAAAGACCAGTTGTGGATCAGCCATTTCATACCCGTTGGCGGTCCCCAGCAGGTCGATTTCACCCCGTTTCAACGCCGAGATCACGTCGCCCCGGGACGCGTAGCGACGCACCTTGAACGGGACTTGCAGCAAGTGGCTGAGCAGGCCGGCATAGTCCGCTGTCACCCCTTCAAAGTAATCACTGCCGGTGGAGATATCGAAGGGGGCGTAGTCCGGGGCGGAAGTGCCCAGCGTCAGTGCCGCTTTACCGGTTAACCATTGCCGGTCGCCTTCGCTCAGGTCCAGTGGCAGGACGTCGATGTGCGAGCGGGCCAATAACTGCAAATCAACAGGATCGGCCTGGCAGACAGACGTTATGCACAGCGACAAACAGAAGAAAGCATATCGCCGGGCTGACACGGTTTTCATTCGACCAAGTTATTGCGCTTGGCAAACTCGGCCAGGTACACCACCGATTTAATGTTGAGTTTGTTCAGGACGCGGGTCTTATACGTACTGACCGTTTTTTCGCTCAACAACATGGTTTCAGAGATTTTTTTATTCGAGTAACCCGACACTAAATATTGAAGTGTGCGCAGCTCACGGTCAGACAGTTTTTTTATAAGTTGTAGGTCGCTGGGTTTGTCATTGTCAGCAGTTGCGACATTGGCATCGGGGTCATTTAAATAAATACGGCCACTCATCACATGATTGATGGCCTGGGTCAGCGCATCGACATCTTCTGTTTTTTCAATGAAGCCGATGGCCCCCGCGCGTATACACCGATCTGCGAAAAACGCAGAGCCCTTGGACGTCAGAACCAATACTTTGATGGGCAAGCCGAGAATATTTAATCGCTTCAACACTTCGAGCCCATCGAGCTTGGGCATCGACAGATCAAGCACGATCAAGTGCGGTACATGAGAGCGCGCCAGGTCTAATGCTGTTGCACCATTGTCGGTTTCAGCAGCGATCTGGAAGTTGGCTTTTTCAAGTACCAATCTGACTATTCTTCGAATAAAGGGATGGTCGTCTACGATAAGGGCTTTACGCATGATTTCTCCTACAACTTCTCAAGAGTTCCTTGTAGGCTTTTGTCTTCAATGCTCACAAGTTGTGAAAGCAAAGCGCTTTTTAATGTTGCAAAGTTTAAACGTTATTTCAAATCATAAACATAGTTAATATTCGTGAGATGCCATTTTGAGCGTGCGCTGGCCTGTGGGTGAATGCGTTGGCACGCGAGTTTCCAGTTGTTGTTTTTCCTTTGTGTTTCAGAGAGTTCTTAATGATTTTTTAGAGTTTGCCGTTTGATTGCGCTGTAGTTGGTAGGAATTTTCTGAAATTTAAAATATATTTTTTATTTGCCTCAAGACTGATCTAAAAGACGGTTTAAGGGCGCTAGGTTTGCGCCCGATTACTACGGGCGGGCATAAAAAAACCGCGATCGGTGATCGCGGTTTTCAGGGGTTAACGCTTGGGGTCAGGCTTCGTCCAGCTCGGGCAATGCCGTGTCAATCGCCTTGGCAGGCTGTACTTCGTCATGGCGGCGAATGTACTTCCAGTCGTCCTCATCGATATAAATACCGTTAGGCCCGCTGCCGCCCTCAAGGTCGATGGCCACATGCGCACAGACCTGCGGTTTCACGCTCGCCAGAATCGGTACAAACCCCAACTGCAAGCTGGTTTCGAGCAGCGCGGTCTGGTTCTTTTCATCGATGTCCGCCGCCTCATCCAGGTAGTACGGCAAACGGATGCGCCCGGCCTGCTCGCGGTCCATCAAGTGCAGCAACAAATACATGTTGGTCAGCGCCTTGATGGTCATGGTGGTGCCGTTGGACGCAGCGCCGTCAATGTCGGTATGGATCACCGGCTGGCCGTTGACCTTGGTGATCTCGAACGCCAGTTCGAACAAGTCCTTGAGGCCCAACTGGTTATGGTTGGCGGCCACGAGGCGAGCCAGATACTCCTTGGCTTCCTCGTTTTTTGTGTCCTGTTCGGCGCTTTGGCTGAGGTCGAATACCGAAAGGGTTTCGCCTTCTTCGTACTGGCCAGCGCTGTGGATAATTTGATCGATGTGCTTGAGGGCTTCCTTGTTGGGGGCCAGCACGATGCGGAAACTTTGCAGGTTGGACACCTGACGCTTGTTGATCTCGCGGTTGAACAGCGCCAGTTGATGCTCAAGGCTGTCGTAGTCACTGCGAATGTTGCGCAACGTGCGGGCGATATCGGTCACCGCCGCACGACGCGCTTTGCCCAGGGTCAGGGCTTCTTCGGTACGGTGCGCGTAAGCGTTAATCAACAGTTGCAGGCGGCGCTCCATGTCGTCTTCGCTGTCGAACTTGGCCACGCCCTTCAAGCGCACTTGAGCATAAAGGGCTTCGATCTGGCCATCACAGCGCAGCAGGCCTTGCCACGTGTCCTGGTAGTCGTTGAGCAGCGGCAGCAGGTTGTCCATGGAGTCGTCGACCGGGTCCATGAACGGCGTACCGAACGGCAGGTCGGCGGGCAATAATTGACGGCGGCGCAGGCTGTCATCCAGCGTGCGCTGTTTGGCTTCCATGTCGCCCAGTTGACGGGCGACCAGTTGCAGCTTGGCCGACAGCTGTTGAACGCGCTCGGTGAACGCATCGCTGGAGCGCTTCAACTCGTCCTGGGCGGCTTCTGCCTGAGCCAGTTGTTCCAGTTTCTCGCCTTCCTCGGCACTCAGCGTCTGGCTGCGGCGGAAGTCTTCCAGCGCTTTTTGCGCGTCCAGTACCTGTTGGTAAAGCGACTCGGCTTCACTCTTGCTCGCCGCCCGATCAGACGTCACGGCTTGCTGGGTTTTGAGCTGCTTGAGTTCTTTGTCCAGACGCTCTTTTTGATCGCGTAACGCGGCCCGGTCTGCCAAGGCCTGCAAGGCAGGTGGCTCGATGTGGCTGAGGTCAATCGACAACCCCGGTGCTTCAAAGCGCTCGCCTTTGAAGCCGTCGAGGATCATCTCCAGTGATTTGACCCACGCGTCGCTGTCGTCCAGTGCAATCCCGTGTTCGCCCAGCGGCAGGCTGAACAGGGCGCTGTTGAACAGGCGCATCAGGCGCTCAACATCCTGTTGCGAAAACTCTTCGCGCAGGCGTGCGTAGCTGTTGTTGTCGGCGTGATCGAGTTGCTGCTTGACCGACTTCAGGCGTTTTTCCAGATCCCGGACCCGTTCGTCCAGGTCCTCGGCGCTGAACTGCCGCGATTGCGCCAGAGCACCGGCCAGTTCGTCGTGGGCGTCCTTGGCGGCGAGCAACTGCTGCTCCAGCACCTTCACATCGTCCACCAGGGCAAACCGGTGCTTGAGCACGGACAGCTCGCCCAACCAGCGCTGGATGCCGGAGATTTCACGCTCCAGGCGCATCAATTCCTGAGTGCTGCTGCGCTGATCGTTTTGCAGCGCGTCTTGCTCGTGACGGTAGTGCTCGGACTGGGCCAGCAGCTCTTCTTTGCGGGCCCCCGAATAGTCCTGCCACGTACCGAGCAATGAGTCGAGCAGGGGAGACAGGCGGTGCAACTTGCCGCGCAGCAGATCGCGCTGGCGCACCCCGGCCGCCAGCGACTCAACCAATGGCCCGGCACCGACCAGGGCGTTGTAGTCCTGCTCCATGCGGCGTACGTCGCGGAAGGCCTCTTCACAAGCGGCAATGTAATCCACACTGCCCGAGCGCAGGCTGTGCTCGAAGGCATCGAGGAACAGCTGCTTGAGTTTGGCGGCGGTGATTTCGCGCATGTGCAGCAGGTTGATAAACAGCGCGCGGAAGGTCTTCAGGCTTTGCTCGCTGGTGGAGCGCAGCGGGATCAGCGTCAGGTCCAGCGGGATGGACGTGTGGCCGCCCACCAACAGGCGCCGCAGTTCATCGGGTTTGAGTTCGTAGGCTTTAAGGCCGTTGCGCTCAAGGTTGTTGAACAGCTCTTTTTGCCGCAGGCAGGTGTCGTCTTTTTGGTAATGCGCCAGGTCCAGTTGACCGGCGTAGGCAAAAAACTGGTGCCCGAAACCGCCGCCCGGGCCACGGCCGACCACGCCAATCACGTGCGGGCCATGGGGCAGCGACACTTCGACGAGGATGTAGCTGGTGTCGGAGGCAAAGTAAAAACGCCGCGATTGTTCGAGGCTGTACTTGCCGAAGCTCATGTCCGACATGCGCGCCAGAATCGGGAACTGCAAGGCGTTGATCGAGGCCGATTTGCCCAGGTTGTTGGCCCCGTACACCGACAGCGGGTGTTCCAGCGGGAACAGCCCGAGGCTGTAACCGGCAGTGTTCAACAGGGCAAAACGGCGTATTCCGTAGCGTTCCTGGCTCATGCATCCATCTCCTGTTGCTCGGCGGCAATGGCACGCGCCAGTGCGGCTTCTTCGTCTTCTTCCTCGACCTCGGGGTCGTCACCGGCCAGTACGGGCGTCGGCAGCGGCAAGATGCTGTGCAGGCTGGCGGCCAGATCGCGGTCTTGTTGCACCGACAGGCACACATCCAGAAAACGGTGCATCGGCGGCAGAAAGCGGTAAATGCCGTTTTCTTCACCGGCAAAGCCGAGCTGGGTCATGCGGCGCATGATCTTCTCTTCCAGCTCGTCCTGAGTGGTGACCTCGGCCTGTACGAACAGGTCGCGGTATTTTTCCAGCAGCGCGGGCAGTTCGTCGCGGCCCAGGCTGCCGCCATCGAGCACGGCAATCGGGTCGCGGCCCTGATCGGCCAGGTGCTCGACAATGATGAACGTGAACAGCGCCAGACGCTGTGCGGTCTTGTTCACCTGGGCGGTGGCCGTGTCGGGGACGAAGTAATAAAAACCGCGGGTGTCACACACCAACTCAAAGCCCAGCGCCTTGAACAGCGCGCGGTATTGATCCTGGAAATTCGACAACTGCGCGTACAGCTCGGGGTCGCGCCGGCTGACGTGATAGCCCTTGAACAGTTCGCGAAAAATCGGTGCCAGTTGGGACAGTTCAGACAGATCAAGATGCATGGAGAGGGCTCGCAGTAGGCTCGGTTGCGTCTTCGCTACGTGACAGCAGGGCGAAAGAGCGCAAGCTGACCACGTGTTCGTGGGTGTGATACTCGCGGCGTTCGAGACGCTCGCGCACGAAGCGTTTTTCCCGCGACAGGCGCGAGAACCAGTACAGCAATTCGTCGGTGTCGCCGTCGGGCTCTTGTGCCAGCAACCAGTTCATCAAGTCCGGCATGGGCAGTGCATCGCTGCAGCGGTCGAGCATTTCTTTGACCGTGCGCGGCGCCTTCGGGGCTTCGCCGCCTTTTTGGGTTTTGTGCGCCTTGGGGAACCGCGCAGGTTTTGGCTCGAAGCGCGCCAACGCATACACGTACGCTTCCACTTGGCTGGCGCTGCCCAGAAAGGTGCTTTGCGGGCGGGTGAACATCGGCATCGCCGCTTGTGGCACGGCGTCCAGCCCTTTACGGCGGATCGCGGCCAGTGCCAGCGCCGCGCCGCGGGTCACGGCATTGTGGCGGCGGGCTTCTTCGCGCAACGGCAACAACAGCTCGCGCGCATGGCGCAGGGTGAGTTGAGCGCTGGTTTGCATTTCGAGGATCCGCGCGTGGGTACGCAGCAGCATGTCGTCGTCGACCAGGTGGCCGAGGCGCTGCTGTTCGCTGAGCATGCGCAGCAGCACGTTTTCAACCTTGCGCACACCTTGCTCGAAGGCGCCGTCGGCGTTGACCAATTGAATCATCGGCTCAACGTATTCATCCCATGTCGCCAGCACTTCGGCATACCGCTGGCGCAACGGGATTTGCCGGTCGCTGGTCTTGGCACGTTCTGCCACGGCCACCAGCGCCTGCTCATCGTTGGCCAGTTTTTTCAGTACGTCGCGCACGCGCATGTCCAGCAGACGCAGTTGACGCGCCAGATCGTTGCCGTCGCGGATGTCGAACGCATCCTGGATATACCCCGCCAGACGCTCAAGGTGGCGCAGGTAGGCTTCGATTTCCAGGCACAGGCCGAGGCGGTGTTCGCGCCGCAAATAGGCCAGGAAGTCATGGATTTGCGCATTCAGCTCGAAGCGGTTCGGGCTTTTGGCGACCGGCACCAGAATGTCGAGCCGGATCCAGCTGTCGAGCACGTTGGTGATGTCTTGAGGGGTGCTGTCCAACTGATGCGCCGCCAGTTGCAGGCGCAGTTCGCTGAGGCTCAACGTGCCTTGGTCGAAGTGTTCGCACAAGGGCTCAAGGAGTGCCCAGTGCTCGGCGAGGGCACGTAAAACGCGCTTGGGTTCGATCATGGGAAGGCCGGTCGATTGGCAATGAAAGGCGGCGATTGTACTGCGCACATCTTCCCTTGGCGATCTGCCGCCCGAGCGCCTGCCCACCGTTTAGCGATCAACTGCGGGCGGGAAGGGCAGAAGGGCGGTAGAATCCCCGTTCTTTTGTTATCCACAGATGGCCGACCCTTGTTGAACGAGTCCCGCCGCCGCGCTTATTTGACTGCCATGCAGGTGGTCACCTGGTTACCGCGCACCGAATTGCCGTTCGCCGCCCCGTCGCGGCCTGAACTGCTGGTGGTCCCCGAGCCGCCCGCAGCGCCGGTCATGGCGCCGCCTGTTGCCCAGGTGGCGGCGGTGCCGAGCAAGCCTGCCGAACGCCCGAAGATCGAAGTGCCACGCCCGTCCGTCACCCCGCGTGCAGCGAGCAAACCGGTCGCCGAAGCCGACGCTGCGCCCGTGGTGGCCAAAGTAGTGCCCTTGCCGGCGCCGCGTTTTGCGTTGCAATTGCTGCGCGCCGGTCGCTGCCTGGTGCTGGTGGAGTTACCCACAGGCGGCGCGTTCCAGAGCCGCGACCCGGCTTACCTGTTGCTCAAAGACATGCTGCGCGCTGCCGGACTGCCGGATAGCCCGCAAATCATTGGCGAGCCGATTCGCTGGCCGTTGCTGCGCCGGGGCAATGTCGATCAGGGCCCGGAGGCCGCACGGGAATTTGTACAGGGTTTTTTGATGGCGCGCCTTGAAGACATCGAGTGTGCGTGTTTATGGCTGATCGGGCTGCCTGCCGTGCGTTTTGCGGGCCAAGCCAATGCCGAAGCCTATCACCGCGATCTGGACATTGAAGGGCTGGGCTGCGTCTGGGCGCTGCCGGGTCTTGAATTATTAATGGATGAGCCACACCGCAAAGCGGATGTGTGGCAAGCCATGCGCCGGCTGATGGCGCGCTGGAAACCAATCAATGAGTGACGCTGTAACTTTCCGCCCGATGACCGAGGCGGACCTCGATGCCGTGTTGAAAATTGAATACGCCGCCTTCAGCCACCCCTGGACGCGCGGGATATTCCTCGACGGGCTGGGCAAGTACCACATCTGGTTGATGTTTGAAGGCGAGCAGCAAGTGGGGCACGGTGTGGTGCAAATCATTCTCGATGAAGCGCACCTGCTTAATATCACGGTCAAACCCGAAAGCCAGGGCCGAGGCCTTGGGCTTAAATTGCTGGAGCACTTGATGTCCATTGCTTACCAGCATGACGCCCGCGAGTGTTTCCTTGAGCTGCGCGACAGCAACACCGCCGCGTTCAAGTTGTACGAGCGTTTTGGCTTCAACGAAATCGGCCGCCGCCGGGACTATTACCCGGCCGTGGGCGGGCGCGAAGATGCCGTGGTCATGGCGTGTACGCTGGTTGACTGACGGCATCGCCCTGGCAACAACCCGTTCCATAAAGGCACCCGTACAAGACCCGGCGTCAACCGCCTGTTCACGGGAGCAATGCCCCCTCTCCCTTGGGGAGAGGGTCAGCCGAGGGGCGTTTATTCCTTGCGGCCCACCGGATCAATATCCGCCAGCTCAGCTTCATCCAGGCCACGACCTGCGCCGATCTCGTCTTCATTGACGACGCTCAAATCCCAGTCTGCCGCGCCACCCTCTTCTTCAAGGGCTTCGTAGGCATCCCGGGCACCGTCTTCAGGTATTAGCATGTCGGCGTCCAGATCGTCCGGGCTGGAATCACGCCCCGGCAGCGCCGCGCCACTGATTTCGCGGTTGCGCGGTCGATGCTCGCCCACATGGCGCGTGTACTCTTCATCGGTCACCAGATCGTCCAGTGATTCATGTGTGTCCACAGGGTCGTCAAAGTCGAGCGGTTCCACCGAGCCCATGCGGTCTTCGGTGTCGTCGATGTCCAATGGTTCTTCTGCCCCGAACGGGCGACGTGAATCGGTCATGGTAAATCCTCATACTGTGGGGCCTTGCCAGGGGCTGTTCGCGTTGCATTGCATGCCGCGTTGCTGGGTTACAGATAGCCGGGCAAGGTTCAGAGCAACACCCAAACCCCGTGGGGTTTCATCGCGGCTACTATGAAACGGCAACAGACCCTAGGGTGGACTGTAGTCAAGCGTGAAGATTCCACCCGATTGATCGCCGGATTTGGCATTTGCCCACGTGACGTCGACCGCCGGTCGGCTGTCAAAGCTGAGCATCAACTCTTGAGGCCTTACCGCATGAACGAACTACAAGACCTGATTGATAACAACGCGCGCTGGGCCGATGCGATCAAGCAGGAAGATCCCGAATTTTTCGCCAAGCTGGCCCGCCAGCAAACGCCGGAATACCTATGGATTGGTTGTTCGGATGCCCGTGTACCGGCCAATGAGATCGTCGGCATGTTGCCCGGCGATCTGTTTGTGCACCGCAACGTGGCCAATGTTGTGCTGCACACCGATTTGAACTGTTTGTCGGTGATTCAGTACGCCGTGGATGTATTGAAGGTCAAACACATTCTGGTCACTGGCCACTACGGCTGTGGCGGCGTGCGTGCTTCGATGAAGGACCAGCAGTTGGGGCTGATCGACGGCTGGCTGCGCTCGATCCGCGACCTGTATTACGAAAATCGCGACGTGCTGGCGCTGTTGCCCACCGAAGAAGAACGCGTAGATCGTTTGTGCGAACTCAACGTCATCCAGCAGGTGGCCAACGTGGGTCACACCAACATTGTGCAAAATGCCTGGCACCGCGGGCAGAGCCTGTCGGTTCACGGGTGCATCTACGGGATCAAGGATGGTCGCTGGAAGAGCCTGAACACGACCATCAGCGGGCTTGACCAATTGCCGCCGCAGTACCGTTTGCGGCCGGTCAATCCCGTTTAACGATCGCGGTTCATCCTGCCCCTCTCCCACAGGGAGAAGGGCAGGGCGAGGGGTTAGGGCATCACCGGCGCCACATAAGTCAGCGTCGTGCCCAACGCCCACAGCAAAAACAGCACCAGTGGCGTGTGCACCAGCAATTGCACGAACGAGAAACCGATCAGGTCCCGTGCTTTCAAGCCCAGTACACCTAGCAGCGGCAGCATGTAAAACGGGTTGATCAGGTTCGGCAAGGCTTCAGCCGCGTTGTAAATCTGTACCGCCCACCCCAAGTGATACTCCAGATCATTGGCGACTTGCATCACGTAAGGCGCTTCGATAATCCATTTGCCACCCCCCGACGGGATGAAGAAGCCCAGCACCGCCGAGTACACGCCCATCAACACGGCGTAGGTATCGTGGGACGCAATCTGCACAAAGAACGTGGAGATGTGATGCGCCAGGGTTTCGCCGTTTGTGCCCTTGACCACCGTCATTAGGGCCGCAATCGAGCCGTACAGCGGAAACTGGATCAGCACCCCGGTCGTGGTCGGCACGGCGCTGGCCACGGCATTCAGAAAACTGCGCGGGCGCCAGTGCAGCAATGCACCGAGCATCAGAAACAAAAAGTTGTAGGTGTTGAGGCCTGAAATGGCGCTGATTGCCGGTTTGCTCGAGAACTCGTGGAACAACCAGCCCGCCGCCAGCAACACCAG
Organism: Pseudomonas sp. BS-2016; assembly: GCF_001806145.1. Classification (NCBI taxonomy): domain Bacteria; kingdom Pseudomonadati; phylum Pseudomonadota; class Gammaproteobacteria; order Pseudomonadales; family Pseudomonadaceae; genus Pseudomonas; species Pseudomonas sp. BS-2016. Next base: position 40,435 of record NZ_MLCT01000021.1, on the reverse strand, counting down.
CAAAAGGGTCAGCACCGGACTGTATTCCAGCCACTCGCCGGGTCGCGTGCGCGCCGGCAGTTTGGGGAGGCTGAAGGCCGGATCAACGCCGCAGGCCGCCGCATCCCGGGCCGATTCCGGCCCCGGCGCCGTGGCGTAGGCAACGATCAGCGACACCACCACCAGCGCCGCCAGCAACACACCGGATTGCCACAGAAAGATGGTTTCAGTGAACGGGATCACCCCGGTGATTGCCAGAATTGAAGGCGGCAGGCTGGCGGGGTTGGCCTGCAACTGCGCGGCCGAGGATGACAGCCCCAGCGCCCACACCGCCCCCAATCCCAGATAGGCGGCTGCACCGGCGGCGCGATAGTCCATGCGCAGGTTCGTGCGGCGGGCCAGCGCCCGCACCAGCAACCCGCCGAACACCAGCGACAACCCCCAGTTGAGCAACGACGCCACCATCGAAATCAGGGCGACCCAGCACACCGCCTGTCGGCCGTTTTTCGGGACGTGTGCCAGTTTGTCGATGAGTTTGACCGCAGGCGGTGAGCTGGCCACCACGTAGCCGCCAATCACCACGAAGCACATTTGCAGGGTGAAGGGGATCAGGCTCCAGAAGCCGTCACCGAACGCCTTCGCGGCATCCGTGGGTTTGGCACCCATCGCCAGGGTGGCCAGTGCCACGGTGATCACGGCGACGGCGGCAAACACCCAGGAGTCAGGGAACCAGCGCTCCGCCCAATTGGAGCAGCGCAGGGCAAAGCGGGCATAACGGCTGGATTCAATCTCAGCGGCCATGGGAAGTACCTCGTTGTTCTTATGATTATGGTGACGCCTGCGCGCAGCCTTTCAGAGCGTCAAGGCATCAGCGGCGGCGGGCCAATACAGTAAATCAATCGACGGGGATTTCCGATGGGCAGTCGCTTTGAACCAACTCGCGAGGTCTACAGTCACTGCCTGTAAGCGGCAATGGTGCCGTTGTGTAACGACCTCACTACAAGGAGTTCACGATGAAAGAGCAAACGTGTGATTGTCCGGACTGCAACTGCAAAGTGGGTGCCCAAGGCGTGGAGCGCGACGGGAAACAGTACTGCTGCAAGGCGTGCGCCGATCATCACCCCGACGGTCAGGGGTGTGCGTCATCCAGCGGTTGCCATTGCGGCGATAAACGCTAAATGAGCTGAGTGCAGACTCGCGCAGTCGTGGACTGCGCGTTTGCGCCACTGCCCTTCATGTTGAAGCCAGGCGCCATTTCACGTTGGCAATGCCTTTTCGTTCCATTTGCGCGCGATCGAGCTTTTTGGCGGCTTCGCGTTCATTGCGGGCAATGCGTTCAACCCCAGCGTCACAACCCGCCCAGTACCAGGCCGTGAGATTGTCCAGCGCGGCGTGGCGGATGATGAATGACTTGGGCTCGCCATGCAGCGTGTAATCAATAATGAATAATTTTGCCGAGTTCATGATTCAGACATTTCTCCCTGTGTTGAGTAAGTGAGTCTGTGGCTTTCAAAAAATTCACTCCAATTGACGGTCGCCGCCATCGGTTCAGGGCTATCTGCCAGTGGACTGATGTGGATCCATTAAAAGGTGAATTTTTTTGATGAGCGGTCGTCTCACCCTCTCTAGAAAATCGGCCTGACGCCGATGTCGTGGTATGCAGCCCCCATTCCCTCAGGTATCCCATGTTTAACAAACGCATGAAGCAAGAGCTAGCGGCTCTTCGTGAAGAATTGTCCAGCCTGCAGCAAGTCAGAGAGAGCCTGGACAGCGAAATGCTGGTGCTCTCGCTGGGAGCGGATGGGCGCATCGAGACGGCGAATCACAACTTCACGCAAGAAATGCAGTATGCAAACAGTGCGCTGGTGGGGCGGCACATTGATGAGCTGGTGCCTGCGCACCTGAAAAACGACGAACATTACCGTCGGTTCAAAACGGCGATGACCCGCAACGAGCATTTCAGCGGCACCGTGCGTTTGTTGCGCGGCAATGGCCAGGAGGCATGGCTGCGCTCGATCATGCAGCCGATTCTGGATTCCAGCGGGCGTGTGCTGCGGATTTCGATTTTCTCCAGCGACCTGACGCGCACCATCGAAACCTCCCGCGACCACGAAAACCTGATGAGTGCCCTGTTGCGTTCCACGGCCGTGATCGAGTTCAACCTCGCTGGCGAAGTGCTGACGGCCAACGATCGTTTTCTGCACGGCATGGGGTACACCCTGGCGCAAATTCAGGGCAAGCATCACAGCCTGTTTTGCACGGCTCAGGAGCAGAACAGCGCTGAATACGAGGCGTTCTGGAAGCGGCTCATTGCCGGTGAATTTGTTGCCGGGCGTTTTCAGCGCGTTGACAGCCATGGCCGTGACGTCTGGCTTGAAGCCTCGTACAACCCTGTGCGTGACGCCAATAACACCCTGTACAAAGTGGTCAAGTTCGCGACGGTGATTACCGATCAGGTCCACCGGGAGCAGGCGGTTTCAGAGGCGGCGGGTATCGCTTACAGCACGTCTTTGCAAACCGATGAAAGCGCCCAGCGCGGCACCAAGGTGGTGACCCAGGCCGTTGAGGTCATGCGGGATCTGGCCAAACACATGCAGCAGGCCGGCGATGGCATCGAAGCCCTTAACGACCAGTCGCAAGTGATTGGGAGCATCGTCAAAACCATCAGCGCGATTGCCGAGCAAACCAACCTGCTGGCGCTCAACGCCGCGATTGAAGCCGCCCGCGCCGGGGAGCAGGGGCGCGGTTTTGCGGTGGTGGCCGACGAAGTGCGGCAATTGGCCTCGCGCACCAGCAAAGCCACGGAAGAGATCATCAACGTGGTGCGTCAAAACCAGGACATGGCGCGTGACGCCGTGACCCTGATGGCCGACGGCAAATTGCAGGCCGAACAGGGGCTGGCATTGGCGGCGGAAGCGGGCACGGTGATTGTCGAAATTCAGGACGGCGCGCAAAAAGTGGTGGATGCGGTCGGGCAATTCGCCAACCAACTGTCGACCTGAGTCGTGATGCACGAGGGTTGCGCATAAGAAAAGTAACCTTCGAGTGACGGAAAAAGAACGTCTGGGAGTAAACTCTGCGCTTTCCAAAGGAGTTTCTATGAGTCTCTACCAGTCGAGCATTCTGGCTAAACCTATCCCTTCGCAAGCGCGTTACCTGTTTTTCGCCCTCAAGTCAGTAGAAGCATTGCCGGCTGCACTCGACGTTCTGTCGCAGTGGGTGGACGGCAAAAGCGTGGTGGCGGGGTTTGGCTCGCCGCTGGTAATGGCGTTGGGGGCTAAGGTTCCAGGCTTGCGCGTCTTTCCGGCACTCAATGCCATGGTTGAAAACCCGTCGACCCAGCACGCCCTGTGGTTGTGGCTGTTGGGTGATGACCGTGGCGAGCTGCTGCATCGCAGCCAAAAAATCGAGACGGCGCTGGCGTCAGCCTTCAACCTGCTGCAAGTGACGGAAGGCTTCCGCTACGGCACCGACCGCGACCTGACCGGCTACGAAGACGGCACGGAAAACCCGGTGGACGATGCAGCGGTTGAGGCCGCCATCGTTGCCCATGCAGGCCCGGGCCTGGACGGCGGCAGCTTTGTTGCGATCCAGCAGTGGCAGCATGATTTGAACGGTTTTGCGGCGCTGCCGTCCGAAGAGCAAGACAACATCATGGGCCGTCGCATGAGCGACAACGAGGAACTGGACGACGCGCCAGCGTCCGCCCACGTCAAGCGCACTGCCCAGGAAAGCTTCACACCTGAGGCCTTTATCGTGCGCCGCTCGATGCCGTGGACTGAAAACGGCAAGTCGGGCCTGATGTTTGTCGCCTTCGGTCGCACCCTCAACGCCTTTGAAGTGCAACTGCGCCGCATGAGCGGCATGGAAGACGGCATCATTGATGGTCTGTACCGCTACAGCCGACCGCTCAATGGCGGCTATTACTGGTGCCCACCGATGAAAGATGGCCGCCTGGACCTCGCAGCGGTGTGCGCGGGCTAACCCGTTTTGGTGTTCTCCCCCTGCCTTGGCTGAACCGTTTTTTTAAGGTTTGTCTGATGTTTCACATGCTGCTGGCTCCCTAGGCTGGCAGCATGAAGCTCAAACAGTTTTTCCGTCCGTTAGATGCCTCGTTCTCGACCTCAATCGCAGCGCGTACGTTGCTGCGTTCTTTTTTCGTGGCGTTGCTGCTTTCGTTGTTCGGCGGGCTCTATGTCTATGTGAATTCCAGCTTTGACCGGGAGATATCCAAGCGTCGCGGCTACATGAGCGGCGCCATTCTCGAAGCCCAGCGCTTTTTTACCGGCCATGAAATTCTCCTCAAGAACTTGAGCTTGTCGGCGGTGCGCAACACCAGACCCGCCCCCCCTGAAGCGCAAGCAGACAGCGACGAGTTCCAGCTGGTGTTGGGGCAGGGCGCCCATTCGTGGAGCCTGTGGCAAACGTCCCGCGAACTGGATTACCTGCGCAGCCAAAAAATAAACCTGCTGTACGTCAAGGCGGGCAACGCTTTGCAGGCCGAGCGCCTGACGCAGGCGGCACTCAACCCCGTGGCAGTGAACCAAGACGTATTGCGTCAGCTCAAGGCGCTTGAGCACTCGCAGGCGACGGTCACCGGTGAGCATTGGTTTAACGCCACGCCGAATCTGGTTATGACAGAAAGCTCGGCGCTGTACCTGTTTACCTTGCTCGACAAGCGTGACCCGGCGTCAGGCTGGCTCGGACTGGAGATCGAAGGCGCGGATATTTCCGCGGCCATGGACCGCAAGCACGCGGGTGACTTTGTCGTGCTCAATGCACGGGGGGAAGAAATCTTCGCCAGTGCCTTGAACCCTGGCCTGCGACAGGCCCTGCAACGGTTTCCCGGTGATCGGCATTTTGGTTTTACCGGCGACGGGCTGTTGCCCGATTACCTGATCATGCGCAACCAATTGGGGTATGCCGACCTGCACGTGGTGTACTCGATGGAGTTCAGCCACTTGCTGCTGGCCATGCGCGAGCCGTTGTTGATTGCCCTGCTGCTGGGGTTTGGCAGTGCGCTCGGGATGGGCTTGCTGGTGCGGCGCATTGAGCGGCAGTTAATCACCCCGGCGATTTACCGCAAACAGGCCCTGATCGAAAGCGAGGCGTTCAGCCGCGCGGTGATCCAGACCGCCCCTGTCGCGTTGTGTGTGCTGCGTCGCGCCAACGGTGCCGTGGTGCTGGAAAACACCCTCGCCCAGCATTGGCTGGGGCGCGGCCGTGAACGCGATGAGCTGTGCCATGAATGGATCGATCACGCGTACAACAACGACGGTATTCATCGCATCGATGAATTTTCGGTGGCGGGGCGTCATCTGCACATCAGTTTTGTCGCCACCCGTTACAAGGGTGAAGACGTGTTGCTGTGTGCATTCAGCGATATCAGTGCGCACAAGGAAGTCGAACTGGCGCTGGAGCAGGCCAAGCGAGAGGCCGACAAGGCCAATGAAGCCAAAACCCTGTTCCTCGCCACCATGAGCCATGAAATCCGCACACCTTTATATGGCGCGCTGGGCACCCTGGAATTGTTGGGCCGCACCCAGCTCAACCCGCGGCAACAGGAATACCTGCACGCCATTCAGAATTCGTCGTCGACCTTGTTGCAGTTGATTTGCGACGTGCTCGACGTGTCGAAAATCGAGGCCGGGCAATTGGCGCTGGAAGTCAATGAATTCGCACCGCTGGACCTGATTCAAGAGGTGGTCAACGGCTATTCGGCCGCTGCGCAAAGCAAGGGGTTACAGTTGTACGCACACATCGACCCGCACTTGCCCGATCAACTGATCGGAGATGGCCCGCGGATCCGGCAGATCCTCAACAACCTGTTGAGCAACGCGGTCAAATTCACCGAAAGCGGGCAGATCGTGGTGCGGGTCAACGTGCAAAGCCGGATCGACGAGCGCGTCACCGTGCTGTGGCAAGTCACGGACACCGGGCAGGGGATCGCGCAGCAAGACCAGCCGTTCCTGTTCGACCCGTTTTACCAGACCGGCAACCGCGCCAATGTGATTACCGGCACCGGGCTGGGCCTGTCGATTTGTCAGCGCTTGACGTACCTGATGAGCGGCAGCATGCGGGTGGTCAGCGAGCCGGGGCTCGGCAGCAGCTTTACCTTGACCTTGCCGCTTGAGCAGAGCAACGCGACGCCCGTGAGTGCACTGGTCGAGTTGTTGCCAGAAACGGTGTTTGTGGTGTCGTCGATGCAGGAAATGGCCGAGAACATCTGTGGCTGGTTGCGCCGCTGGGGCGCGAGGGCGCAAGTGTTGCGGGCGGGCATGGACATCAGCGACAGCAGCGCCGTGCTGGTTGAACTGCACCCCGGCGAATACCAGCAGCACCTTGCGCCCGACTGGCCGGGGCCGGTGATCGTGGCCTGCGGCAATGTCTGCTTTGCCCCGCCCGAGCAAGAAACACCGCAATGGCACGTCAACTTGAGCTACTTGCAAGACCTGCGTCGCGCGGTCAGCCAGGCTCAGGGGTTGAGCCCCTATGCGCGGCCTGTCGGGCCGGGCACCCGTGTCTACAAACCGCTGGGCCTGCATGTACTGGTGGTCGAAGACAACGCCATCAGCCAGTTGATTCTCAAGGATCAGCTTGAAGAGCTGGGCTGCACGGTGGATCTGGCCTCGGACGGGCTGGAGGCGCTGGCGCTGTGGCAACAGTCGACCTTTGACCGGGTGCTGACCGACGTCAACATGCCCCGCATGAACGGCTATGAACTGGCCACGCAATTGCGCCAACGCGATAGCAGCGTGCCGATCATCGGCGCGACCGCCAACGCTCAGCACGAAGAGCGCGAGCGCTGCCTGGCGGTGGGCATGAATGAATGCCTGGTCAAACCCTTTGGCCTCAGTGCCCTATTTACCTGCCTTGAGCAAACCGGGAGAAAGTCTCATGCCGTATAGCGTTCTGATTGTGGAGGACCATCCTTTCCAGCATGAATACTTGCTCAACTTGTTCCGCGACCTGGGCAACATTCGTGTCGAAGCCGCCCGCGACGGCAATGAAGCGTTTGAGTGGCTGCAAAAACAACCGTTTGATCTGGTGCTCACCGACTTGCTGATGCCGGGCATGGACGGCGTGCAATTGATTCAGCGGCTGGCGTCTTTGCCACACAAACCTGCCCTGGCGATCATGAGCGCGGCTTCGCGGCGGATGATTGTCAGCGCCAGTCTGGTGGCGCAAAGCATGGGGTTGAGCGTGGTGGGGCAGTTGTCCAAGCCGGTCGTGCCGCTGGCGGTGCGTACGTTGATGACCACGCTGGATAAATTGATCACCACCGATCAACCCGTCGCCCGCGAGCCACTGGTGCTGGAGCGCGAAACCCTGCGTGAGGCCATGCGCAGCGGGGCGTTACAGGCGTGGTTCCAGCCGAAAAAATCCCTGCACGACGGGCATATCGTGGCCGCCGAGGCGCTGGCGCGTTGGGTCCATCCTGAACTGGGGTTGCTGATGCCGGCTGATTTCCTGCCCTCGCTGGTGAGCCTGGGCCTGGAAAAAGAGCTGTTGCTGCTGTTCATCAAGCAAACGATTGCTGCCCAGGCGAGCTGGACCAGTCAGGGGTACGACATCCCGGTGTCGATCAATTTGCCCACCCATTTGCTCGACGACGATGACCTGGCGGATGCGCTTCATGATTACGTGCGCGCGCAAGGCGGGATCCCGGCGAAACTCGCTTTTGAGCTGATGGAGTGCTCGACCACGCAGGACATCAGCAAGTATTACGCGGGCGCCTGCCGGTTGCGCATGAAAGGGTTCGGGCTGGCACAGGACGACTTTGGCCAGGGATTCAGCTCGTACTTCAACTTGGTGTCCACGCCGTTCACCGAGTTGAAAATCGACCGGGCGCTGGTACACGGGTGTGTGGAAAACGAGAACCTAGCGTCGGCGCTGGCCAGTATCGTTGCGCTGGGGCGGCAATTGGGGCTCGAAGTGGTGGCCGAAGGGGTTGAAAGTCAGGAAGAGCTGGCCTTGTTACGCAAGCTCAACTGTGACCGGGTGCAGGGTTTTCTCATCTCGCGTGCCGTATCATCGGGCCACTTCGGCCACCTGCTGCACGAAGACGCACCGCCGCGACTGCACTGACCTCACCCTCGGCATCCCGTTGTTTCTAAAAGGTGAAGACCGCACGCATCGGCCGGCTTGCGCTCGACTAAGCTTCGAGCCAGCGCCGGTCAGACCCTCACGTAAATTACAGGACGTACCATGACCACCGACAGCACCTCACTGGGCAAACTCGCATTGAGCTCCATGCGCTTGAACCGTGGCGTCCTGATTTTGGTCGGGGTGGCGGTCGTGCTGGTCGGCACCTGTGCGTGGGCGTTGCAGCGTTTGCTGGACGTGGAAGTGAACAAGGTCGATTACCATTTTTCACGGCTGGTCGAGAGCCTGAATGAAAACCGTCTGTTTTTAAGCAACGTCAACAGTGCGGTGAATGACGCCCAGGATGTACTGACCAAGAACATCACCCCGCTGCAAAGCACGTTGGTGTTTCATGGGGCCGGGGTGAACATTTACGAAGGCAAAGAGTTTTCGTTTTCGACCCCCTTCAACCTGGCACAAAGCGACGCGAGCGAGACGGTTAGCCAAACGGCCTTTTCACTGGGCATGCACTTGGCCAACTTCTATAGCGAGTTTTGGTCAGGCTCGGTGGTCACTTCACCACAATTGTTTCTGTTGCCGTCCGGGCATGAATTCACCCTTGCCGTGCCCGCCATCGGCGCCCGTCGCGGGCATGCGGCGATCCTGAGCCTTGAGTCGTATCTGGAAACCAGCAAAGGCCTGTTGCAACTGTTCAAGGAGCGCCAATCCGCGCTGCAAGAAGGGCAGGTGTATTGGGCCAATACGGGCAATGTCAGTGAAGGCAACGCCAAGGTGTTCGGGTTTATAAAAATCAATTTGCCGACCCGGTTTCTGCGGGTTGAAGGTGATGATCGCGAAGTGCTGCTGGCCGCGTTGATCAATGTGCGGCGCCTGTCGGAAACCCCCACCAGTGTGGACACCCCGGCGTTTGATGATTTGACCCTGATTGCACCCTCGGGCGAGGTGTTGCTGGGGCGTCGTGATGAAAACAACACGCGGCCCGACGGCATGCGCTTCACCTCCAGCGGGCTGGAAATGAAAGTCGCCAGCGACGGTGACGAGCGTTGGACGGCGGTGTACCGGATCAGCTATGACAGTTTTTTTCATTACGCAAAATGGCAGTTGTTGAGCATTTTCGGCGTTGCCTTGCTCTGCGTTTACGTGGGCTGGCTGGTGAACCGCTGGTATCGGTTACGCGTGGTGCGCCCGGCCGAGCAGGCGCATCGGCGGGTGATTGAAAGCGAAATCTTCAGCCGCGCGGTGATCGACACCGCGCCCACCGGTTTGTGCGTAGTGCGTCAGTCCGATAACCGGATGTTGCTGGCCAACAAACGGGCGCAAGCATGGCTGGGCAACTCTCAGTACATCTCACGCTTGATCCGCGAGCAGCAAGCCGATATGGGGGAAGCGTGCGTTGAGGTGGGCGGGCGCTACTTGCACGTCAGCTTTAGCAGCACGCGCTACCAGGGGCAGGACGTGATTGTGTGCGCTTTCAGCGATGTGACCGGGCACAAGGACGATGCCGCCGCGTTGACCCGCGCCCGGCAACAGGCCGAAGAGGCCAGCCAGGCCAAGACTACCTTTCTGGCTACCATGAGCCACGAAATCCGCACGCCGCTGTATGGCGTACTGGGCACCCTCGAATTGCTGGAACTGACACCACTGGACAAGCGCCAGCAGGTGTACCTGAACACCATTTCGCGTTCGTCCTCCACCTTGTTGCAGTTGATCAGCGACATCCTGGATGTGTCGAAGATTGAGGCGGGGCAAATGGCGCTGGAGCCGGGGCGGTTCTGCCCGCTCGACATGGTCGAGGACGTGGTGGATGCCTACGCTGCAGCGGCCGAAGGCAAGGGGCTGCAAATCTATGCCTGCATTGACCCCCAGGTGCCCGATCAGTTGGATGGCGACCAGTCGCGCATCCGCCAGATCCTTAATAACCTGCTCAACAACGCGATCAAGTTCACGGACTATGGCCGCGTGGTGCTGCGCCTCAAAGTGGTGCAGCGCGACACCCAGCACGTGACCTTGCAATGGCAAGTCACCGACACCGGCGTGGGGATTTCCGAAGCCCAGCAGCAGCGCTTGTTCGAACCGTTTTATCAAGTGTTCAACGGCCACTCGGCAGGCGGCACAGGGCTTGGACTGTCGATCTGCATGCGCCTGTCCGAGTTGATGGGCGGGCAACTGCGCGTGGTCAGTGAGCCGGGCCTGGGCAGTAGTTTCAGTTTGCTGCTGAGCATGCCGATTCTGGAGGGAACATTACCGGCCGTCAGTGACTTGCAGTTGCGTCCGACGCCGGTGTACGTGCGCGCACCGGTCACCGAGCTGGCCGAAACCACCTGCGGCTGGTTGAACCGCTGGGGCGCACAGGCCTTGGTGGCGTCTGCCGGGCCGATCAACCTGTCGCCGGGCGCGGTGTTAGTGGATTTGCTGCCCGGCCGTCATGGGTCGCTGGAATGGGACGGCCCGCGCGTGATTGGCGTGCCGGGTGCCGGGCAGCCCGAGCACACGCCCCAGGGCTGGCAAGTGGGTGTGCACATGATCCGTGGGCTGGCACGGGCGGTGATGCTGGCCCAACTCGGGCGGGTCGCTGCCGACACCGGGCGGGTGCCTTTGATCCGCGAGAAGCTGGCGCTGCGCGTGCTGGTGGCCGAAGACAACCCGATCAACCAGACCATCCTCAAAGAGCAACTTGAAGAGCTGGGCTGTCGCGTGGTGCTGGCGTCCCACGGGCAGGAAGCGCTCAGCCTGTGGTCACCGGACGCCTTCGACGTGGTGCTGACTGACGTCAACATGCCGATCATGAACGGTTACGAACTGGCCGGTGCCATTCGCCAGCAGGATGCCCACATCCCCATCATCGGGGTGACTGCCAACGCCATGCGCGAGGAAGGCGAGCGGTGTATCGCCGTCGGCATGAACGCACGGATGGTCAAACCCATGACCTTGCAAACGTTATGGACCGAGCTGAACCGCGCGTGCGACATCGGCACGCCAGACGCGTTGCCGGAGGCCAAAACCGTTGCAATGGGTCATGATCACGCGCCCGTCGACGCCCCGATTGTGGTCAGTGCGCGCATGCGTGACTTGTTTATCAACACCATGGGCGCGGACATCACCACCGCGCAGCAAGCGTTGACGGAGCGTGACAGTGACGCACTCAAAGCGCGGCTGCATTGCATCCGTGGTGCGCTGGCCGTGGTTCAGGCCCATGCGCTGGCCGAAGGTTGCGGCGAACTTGAGCGCCGCCTCGAAGGTCATGTACTGGATGAGTCTTTGCACAATCAGATCGAGGTCTTGTTGGCGCGTATCAAGCGCGCCGTCGCCGCTGTCTGATATTTTCGTTTTCCCACGCCACCGATTGAGCCGTTCACCGTGTGATGGCTCTTTTGACAGGATGTACCTGTGCCAAAAATAAAAGTCGTATTAGCAGATGACCATCCGATTGTGCTGATGGGCGTTAGCGAGCTGATCGAGCGCGACGAGCGTTATGAGATCGTGGGCCAGGCTCAGACCTCCACAGAGCTGATCGAGCAGTTGCAGCGCTTGCGGCCCGACATTGTGGTCACCGACTACAGCATGCCGGGGGATGAAACCTACGGTGACGGGGTCAAGCTCATCGAATACCTGATCCGGCACTTTCCCGAGGTCAAGATTCTGGTGCTGACCATGCTCACCAACAACCTGATCCTGTCGCGACTCTATGACTTGGGGGTGGGCGGGATTATTTTGAAAAACGGCGACTTGAACCAGATCCCGCTGGCGCTCGGTGCGTTGGCCAAAGGCGATAAATGGCACAGCAAAGCCGGTCAGGGGGCGGCCAGCGTGGTCGAGCGCTCAGATGCGGTGCAGGCGCGGATTGCCAGTCTGTCAGTCAAGGAGTTTGAGGTGCTGCGCCGGTTTGCCTCGGGCATGAATGTGCGTGATATCGCTCACTCGCTTAACCGCAGCGTGAAGACCGTGAGTTCGCAGAAGGTCTCCGCCATGCGCAAGCTGGATGTGGAAAACGACCACGCCTTGCTGACCTTCTGCATCAGTATGAATCTGATTTGAACCGTGGCGGTTTCAGGGGTGGAGCACCGGGGCGGTGCCGGTGTGGAAGTGGCCGCCGTCATCGACCCAGGTAAAACTGACGTTGAGCCCTTGAGGGTTAATCTGGCTGCCGGAGGCCATGGGGTAACGCTTTTCACCAAAGGGCGGCGCCATCATGTCGAGGGTTTGCGGCACCGCCATTTCTTGGTGGCGGTCGACCAGGCGCAGTGACGCCATCGACGCGTGATACGGGGTCGGATTGCGCAGCACCAGCACCCAGTGTTCGCCCTGCTGCTCCAGCGTGAAGGTCAGCTTGGCGGGCATTTCATCCGGGGTGGAGGGCAAGTTTTTCGGGCGATAAAAAATCTTCATCTGGGTGTTCATGGCCAGCGCTACAGCCGCTTCAGGGGCGGGCGTGGCACCGGATTTCGGGGCGATTTCATAGAGGTTGAGCCAAAACACCGATTCGCGGTCCTTGGGCAACGCATCGCCGTTATAAAGAATGCGCAACCCCTGAACCGCCCCTGGCTGCATGCGAAAGACCGAGGGCAAGGCAATCATCGGAGACGTGCTTTTCTCGGGGGGTTGCTGATCTTCGCCATCATTGACCCAGGTTTGCACCACCACCGGATAGGGGTTGATGTTGGCCAGCATCAGCGAACGTTCGGTTTGCCCTTGTTCGTAAATCACCCGCGTGCGGGACGCCATGACGCCCGCCTGCGCCGGGAGAATGAACACAAACAGCAGGCCGATCAGCATCAGGCGCGTGAGGATGAGGGTTATTTTTTGAGTCATGATTACTGCACCTTAACGAGAACATAGGCGGTGGCATTCACCTTGCCCGGTGTGGCTTTGCGGCCCGGCAGGGTTTTGAGTACCGCGGTCAGTGTCTGTGTGTACGTGGTGTAACCCGAGGCTGCGCTGCCGTTGGCGCTGGCTCCGTCCTTGACCGGGTACCAGCCGCTGGCATTTCCGCCCCCGGCGATCCCGGTGCCCAGAAAATTCATCGCTTTGCCGTCCTTGTTCAGGGCAATGCCTACCCCGGTGGCGATGGTGGGGTCGGTGCCGTAGCCGTTGGAAACCAGATGCGTCACCCCTTGTGTCCCGGTCAGCAACCCCAGCTCCACGGCCTTGGCATACGCAGCTGAAGAGACTTGCACGCCCAGCGCGGTCTGATTGGTGTTGACTCCCGACACCGCCTGATCGCTGCATTCAATCTCGATGCTGAAATCGCTTTCGCGGGTCATGTTGTCGTTCAGTTCCTGGGCCGTGACCGGCGGGAACACCACCAGCGGCGTGACATTGCGCGCGACGCAGGTGGCGGTGTAGCTGATGGAGGCCGCGCTGCGCATGCCAAAGCCGATGCCGTTGTACTGGCCCCAGAAGGAATAATGGGTATTGGAGTCGGTGCCCACGGTGTCGGACTTATAGCCTGGCCCCTGAAATTGCACATAACCATTGGGCTGGGTGCAGGTGTAGCTGTAGGTGCCGCTGCCACTGGCAGCCGCCATGCCGCCGCAATAGTTACTGCCGCTGCCGGATGTGGGCGGCAGGCTGGAGACGCGGGCCAGATCCGCTTGCACCATGCTCAGGTGCTTGGGTTTGATTTGCAGCTTGGTGCCGACCACGTCGTATTGGGTGATTTTGCTTTGCTGCCAGTAGCGGGTGAACACTTTGCCGGAGTTGAGGTGCGTCAGCTTGAGCCCGACATAGGGGAAGTAGGTGGCGTAGTAGCCGGGCAACCCGTCATTGGTCGCGGTACCGGCGCCGTTGCCGATTTCCCAGTAGCCACCGACCCGGTCATCGCCGTTGGTGGCAAACACTTCATACAGCTCGTCCTTGTCCGCCAGGTCGCATTCCCACAGCACCGTCTCGCTGTTGAGGCCCGTGGCGGTGGCGCTGTCCACAATCGTCGTGCCCAGCGGCGTCCCCACCGGTTGCAGGTAGGTGCTGGTGAGGTTGACCCGGCCAAAGTTGATTTGCGCCGAGTAAGGGTCCAGCACGGTGATGCCGTTGTAGACCCGTCGGCACGTGGCCTCAGCCGTGGGAAGCAAGCCGAGTGTCAGCGCCAGCAGCAGTAACTGATTCAATCGTGGGCGTAAGGTGAACATAAGAAAGCCTCGATTTTCGGGGGTGAATTAACGCGATGAATCCACTGGGCGGCAGTCGCTGGTCACACGCAGCAAGGGCTGGTCCAGATCGCGTCCGGAGACGTCGTAGTGCAGGGCGCATTGCTCTTCAGGGCGATCGCCCCAGCGCAAGGTCAAGGCGCCTGCTGGCTTCTCGCTGCGCAAGTAGGCCTGGCTGCCCTGACCCACCATGCCGATTACGCTGCCGGTTTCATCAAGTACATCCGCGCCCATCGGTACGGCCTGGTTGTCGGGCAGCAGGGCCTTGACCAGCAGGGCGTTACCGCTGCGGGTCTTGAACGTGATCTTGACCGCGGCACCGGCGTACGGCGCCACCCGGCGCTGGCCATCGTCGAGTTCGGTTTTCTGGTTCATGCCTTCCGGGGTGATGGCCACGGTGTTGTAGCGGTAAGGCGTGAGGGCTGGCACCAGGGCATAACCCGAATCATCAATGGTCGTGCCTTGGCTGTTCATGACTTTTGCACCGCTGGCGCCTTTGGCTTCAATCAGCGCAAAGGTATCGCCCAGATAAGGGCCGAAGGTCACGCCGCCGCTGTGCAGTGCCACCGCGCCGCGGGCGCTGCCGGACGCCTGCCAGTAGTCTTCACCCTTGGACGCGCTGAGGGCGAGGCTGGTCTTGGGCAGGCGTTTTTGCAGGTTGCCGCTCCAGGTGTTCTGTTTTTGTTCGGCGTCGCGGGACACATCCACGCCGTAGCTCAGGGTCTGCTCGGCCCCGGCGGTGCCGGACATTGAGGTCTGGTACACGTTGCCGTACGTCGAGCTGTGGCTGACGGAACTGCTCAACGTCGGTGTGTTGCTTTTCGACGGGCTGCCCAGCGGGAACGAGACCGAGAGCAACGTGACTGTTTCAGTCGTGCCGGGGGAGGCCGGGTTCCAGCGGCCGCCGTTGACGTTATTGCCCGCGTTGTGGCCGTCATAGCCGCCGTTACGGGTGTTCTCGACACTGCCGGTGGACTGGCGCGAGACCGACAAGTTGAAGCTCACCGAGTTTTGCAGGGTGTTGGCATAACCCAATTGCAGTTGCGTGTCGCGCTCGCGGCCGTTGCGGTAATCCTGAGTCGAGCCCGACACATAAATCGAACCGTAGGATTCCAGGCTCTGGTTCACGGATACTTCGAAGCGCGAGCGTTGCAGGTAGCTGGCCGAGTCCCAGGTCTCACCTTTGTTCAGGGATTCGCGCACACCGAGCACGTCGCCCAGGTCGCGATACCCGGCGGTTGAGTAGCGGTAACCGGCAATCGACAGCGTGGTGTTGGTCGGTGCGAAGGTGCGGCTGTACGACAGGCGTGCCATCCAGCCATCGACCAGCCCTTCTTGCGGCATGTCGGCGCGCGAGTAGGTGGCATCAAGACCGAACGCCCCCAGCCAGTTGGCATAGACGCCACCGAACACCAGCGCCTGGTAGCCGTCCGCGACCCGCAAGCCGGTGTTGGCCGTGAGGGTGTTGGTCAGGCCGCGTTGATAGGTGAATTCGCTGAACAGGTCGTTATCGCCCACGTCGCTGGTCTTGCCCACGGCCGCGCTGTAGCGCGAGGTGCCCGGGCGCAGGGATTCCGGCACTGCCGAGAACGGCACGCTGAAGCGGCTGATGCTGCCGTCGGCTTCCTGCACCGTGACGTCAAGGTCGCCGTTGTAATTGGTGGCGTACAGGTCGCTGATTTCAAACGGCCCCGGCGCGACGGTAGCTTCGTAAATGTCATTGCCATTCTGGCGCACAGTGACCTTGGCGTTGGTCTTGGCAATGCCGCGCACCGTCGGCGCATAGCCGCGTACCGATTCGGGCAACATGCGCTCGTCGGAGGTGAGTTGTACCCCACGAAACCCCAGCCCGGAGAAGAAACGCCCCGAGGTGTAACCTTCGCCCGCCGTCAGTTCACTGCGCAGGCTGGGCAGAGCACGTTGCACATACGTGCGGGTAGCGTTCCAGTCGCTGCCGTTTTTCGAGTCATAGCGCAGGGACGCTTGCTGGCGCAGGCGCCACATGCCCAGGTTCAGGCCACTGTTGAGCGCCACATAGCTGGAGTCCGAGTCCTGGGCATGACTGGCGCTGCGGCTGACGTGGTACTGGTTGGCGCTGTAGTTGATGAACCCGATGGTGTTGCCCGCGTCCAGGTTCTGCGGTGACACATAGCCGCGCGGCACCTGCAGCATCAGGCTTTGCGGCATGCTGATGTCGAGGCGCAACTGAGCGAAATCGAAATGGCTGCTGGCGCCTTTGACCGTGTCCCCGAGCAACGGGCATTGGCTGCCGGGGGTGTCGGTGATCGCCGTGGCCAGCACGCCCGCGCCTTCCAGCAGCGCCCGTGGCAGGCAAGGTTGCACATCGCCCTGCGCCACGGCGACAAACTGCACCGGCACGCGCTCGACAAAACGGTCATTGAGGTACAGGTCGACCGTGTAGTGGCCGGGATCAATGGCGTTGATGGTGTTAAAGCGCGACAGGGAGCCGCCGCCAAACATCATGTTGTCGTCGAACTGGTAGTCGTCGCTGGTGCTGGCTGAATCGGTTTGAGCCTGTGCCGTGCCCGCCGTCAATGCGCCACACAGGATCGACGACGACGCCAGCAACATGGCCCACAACCAGCGGCTATGCGGGGCGCGGGTGCGGATCCGGCAGGGGATGTATTGAGCCACGGACATGTGTAGTTCCCGAGGTTACTGAACAGGCTGGTCGGTGGTGACGTCGGCGCCGTAATCGTTCACCAGCGTCAGGCGCAGTTGATTGCCGGCGCTGGCCCCTTTGACCGGCCATTGCACCTTGGAGAAGGGCGGGACCATCACGGCCTTGGCCACGTTGACCGGCTTGCCGCCCACCAGCAGGTTGGCCTGGCGGATAACCGCGTGATAACCGCTGTTGTTTTCAGCGCTCAGGTGCTGGTTCGAGCCGCTGCCTTGCAGGGTGAAGGTCATCGATCTGGCGATGTCTTCGGGGTTGCCGCGAATGCTTTGCGGGCGATAAAAGATCTTCATCCGGCTGCTCACGGTGAGCATCAGCTTGTTGGCTTCCATGTCGTGAGCCTTGAGCGCGGGCATTTGCATGAAGTTGATGTAGAACACCGACTCACGGTCTTGCGGCAGGTCCTTGCCGGTGTACACCAGACGCACGATTTGCCCGGCCTTGGGGTTCATCCGGAAAATCTGCGGGCTGGCGATAAAAGGGGCGTCAGCGGTTTGTGGGGTCGACGCCGGGTCGCCCTTATCCACCCAGATCTGCACCAGATTGGGGTACGCGTCATGGCTGGTGAGTTGCAGGGCTTTTTCGCGAATGGCGGCGGGGTAGATCACCCGCGTGCCGCTCATGACCACACTGGCCATCGCGCTCTGGGCAAGCGTTACGCCGATCAGCAAACCGACGGACAGGGCTAAGCGTTTCAGGCAGGTCATGGCCAACTCCTTCCGAAAGGCTGGGAAAACAGAAAAGGACAAGCGAGGTGCGGACCCGCCGCTTCGCAAGGCGCGAAGACGGCAGGTCAGGGGGTTACGCTTACAGGTAGTCGAGGGCGTATTGAGCCGACGCTGAAACGGTACCGGCCGTGGCAGCGCCGGTGCTGATGTAACGCGCAGCGAAGTCGTGGCTGGTGGCGGTTTCGTCTTTTTTCAGCACCAGGCCTTCAACCGACGTCATGCCGCTCAGGGTGATCGGCGTGCCACCGCTGGCATCCAGCAACTGGATTGCAACGTTTTGCGCCGTTCCGGTGTTGCCCAGGTTGCCGCCTGTGTTGACGTTGGCACCCAGGAACGTGGTGCGAATGTTCAGGTCGCCCGTGGTGGGGGCGGTGCAACCCGTCACGGCGATGGTGAAAGGCGTTTCACCGGCGAACTTGCCTGCGGTGTCCAGATCACTGGATGCCACGGTGGGCAACACCACGATCGGGCTGCCAGCGTTACCGTTGACCGACACCTGGCACGTCTGGTCAGACACCTGGCCTTTGAAAGTGATGGTGTTTTGGCTGGCGGCGAACGAGATCGCCGGGAATGCCGTCATCGCGATGAGCAGAGCAGTACGCTTCATAGTAATAATCCTGATAACTGGAGATGAGGCTCGAGCCCAACCCATTCTTCGTGGAGTCGGTCAGGAGCAGATTCAGCCAGTGCAGGTTATCGGGGGCAGGACCGGGCTTTAATCAGACGATTCTTAAAAGGCCGTGGCGGACGATTGAGACGGGGGATTTGCCCCAGGCAAAAAAAATGGCTGACCGTGCGGCAAGCCATTTTTCGGTATGGGTACACGGTCTTTATCAACCGGGGTTTGACGCGACGGTCACCTCTGAGGTCCAAGGGCAAGGGGGCGCCCAAACCAGCGAAAAACGCTCATCCGCTCACGCGCGTCGACTTCGTGTTCACAACGGTGTGGAGAGCGAAAACGGAATGCGCAGTTCCCCGACAGGCCCAGTATCGCGGCCGCACATTTCGTCGTGCACGCAGTGCTGCACCAGCACGCACGGAAATGCCGGCACGGTGTGCAGCACCTGCCGCAGGTGGGGGATTGAGCGCAGGTGCATCGGCTGGGCCGCCTCGTCAAGCAAGGTGAACTGGCCGTGATCCAGGCGGATTCGTGCCAGATAAACACCACCTTCGAGTGACAGCAGCTCCAGCTCGCGTATTTCGCTGTTGGCCGCATGTTGGGTGAGGGTGTGCAGGTTCATGCTTCACTCCTTGCCTACCAGGGCAGGCGTTGTCCATCGTAAGCAAAGAAATGGCCGCTGTCGGCCGGAGTCAACTGGTCAATCAAGGTCAGTAATCGGGCCGCGGCAACGTCTGCGGGACGGGCGGTGTCGGCGACGCGGAAAGGATGCGACAGCCCCGAGATGACCGTGCCCGGGTGCAGGCTGAGCAAGCGGCTGTGCGGACGAGTGCGCGCCAGTTCGATGGAGGCAGTCTTGATCAGCATGTTCAGCGCGGCCTTGGAAGCACGGTAGGCGTACCAGCCGCCCAAACGGTTGTCGCCAATGCTCCCGACTTTTGCTGAGAGCATCGCCATCGCGCCGCGCGGTGCGAGCAGTGGTAGAAAGTCGCGCAACACGATGGCCGGCCCCAGCGTGTTGACTTGAAACACAGCCTGCAGCGCCTCGGGTTCGAGGGCGCTGATGCTTTTTTCCGGTTTGATCCCCTCGCGATGGAGCAGGCCGGCCGCGTGTACGATCAGGTGATACGGCGCTTCGGCTGCCAGTTCGGTGGCGGCGCTGGCAATCGTTTCGGGACGTTCAAGGTCCAGCTCGGGCACGGTATGGCGCCCTATCGCACGAACCCCGGCGCAGCGCGGATCTTGCCTCAGGTGTTCGCAAAACGCCGTGCCGAGGGCGCCGCTGGCGCCGATCACCAGCGCGCGATAGCCGTCGTCGAGGGAGGTCATGGTCACGACGTGGTTCATTGGCTCACCCCGGCGCCCTGACGGCGGAAGAATATCGTCACCTGACCCACCTCAACCCCGAACTTGGACATACTGGTGCGGTTGATTAACGTGTCTTCGTCCATCAAGTACATCCAGTCGTCCATGCTCATTTCGTAGGTCGAATCATCGACCGGCAGGTTCAGGCGGTACCGCCAGTGCAACGTGTTTCCGGCGATTTGGCCGTTGGCGATACCCACCACATCCTCGGCGCGGCCGCTCCAGCGTCCCTGGCCCTCGGGCGTGAGGGTCCAGACGCGGCGTTGGCGGGTGCCGTCGCTGTAGAGGAAGCGCTCGTCGAGAATCAGGTTGTTGCCCTCGCGACGGCTGACGATATTGACCTCGAAACGCTTGACCACCTCACCGCTGCGCTTTTGAAACATCCCCCAGGCTTTGACGGGCTGGCTGAAAAACTGCTCCAGATTCAACGCCGGTTGCTGATCCGCGTACCGGGCGACATCCACACCGGTACAACTGGTGATGCTGAGGGCCAGCGCCAGTAACAGCAGTAATCGTTTCATTGCCTTTCTCCCTGAAGCACGCGGCTCACGCGTGCGAAGCATCGCGCCATCGGTGCGTTCGGTGGGCAGTCCCGGTAGAGGGTTCTGCGTCGGCCTTTTGGGTCAGTATCAACCCTCATCTAAATACTTGTACAAGCCCAATCGACTTGTATAGGCTTTATTCAAGATAGGCTGAAAAAAAATCAACTGACAATCCATCGGCAATCTTTTTATGCAGAGGCGAAAACCTCACCTTGCTGAGCACGAGGCTGCCTGCGGCTCACCAGTGCGGTGGGGGCATGTGCGATAGCTTTGGGCACGTTATTCAAGGGGCCTTATCAGGCCAGAAAGCGGTTAGCGCCGATGGAGTAGCGACTGTGCTGCGTAGGTGTTTTGAATGGGTTGCGCTGGATTGGGGGGGGCACGTCGATTCGAGTTCGTAACGACGGAGGTAGACGTGGGATGCACGGAGGGGGAGGTATGGAGAGAGACAAGGAGAAACCCCCAGACACAAGAAAGCCCGCACTAGGCGGGCTTCTTGTACTGTTTATAGACTCATTGAGACATCTGTAAACAAGCGTTTGGTGGCTACACAGGGACTTGAACCCCGGACCCCAGCATTATGAATGCTATGCTCTAACCAACTGAGCTATGTAGCCAATGGCGCGCATTATTCCTTCGAGCAGGGCATGTGTCAAGCAAATATCTTAAAAAATTCTTTGTTCAATCAACCGCTTAAGAATTTACGGCGTTTGGATGGCAATATCCTGTTAAAAAATGGCACATTGACCGACCTGCAAGTGCGCATTCACCTGATGTACGGAAAGTCTCATGGCCCTTAGCAACGCTCAAACAACAACAACGACTGCCTCACAAACGCCTCAAACCAGCCCGTTGGTGCTACGCATTATCGGTGCAGTGGCGCTGGCGCATCTGATCAATGACTTGATTCAAGCCGTTCTGCCTTCGATCTATCCGATGCTCAAGGCCAAATATGACCTGACCTTTACCCAGATCGGCCTGATTACCCTGACCTTCCAAATGACCGCCTCGCTGTTACAGCCCTGGGTAGGTTATTACACCGATCGCCATCCCAACCCGTTGCTCTTGCCTGCGGGCATGGTGTGTACGCTGGTGGGGATTTTGATGTTGTCCCAGGTCGGCAGTTTTCCCTTGATCCTCCTGGCCGCCGCGCTGGTGGGCATCGGTTCGTCGACCTTCCACCCCGAGGCTTCACGGGTGGCGCGTCTGGCCTCAGGCGGGCGCTACGGTTTTGCACAGTCTACGTTTCAGGTGGGCGGTAATGCCGGTTCTGCGTTTGGTCCTTTGCTGGCAGCATCGATCATCATTCCATTCGGGCAAGACAATGTGGCCTGGTTTGGCCTCTTTGCGCTGTTCGCCGTTGGCTTGCTGTATGCGATCAGTCGTTGGTATCGCAGCCACTTAAACCTGTTCAAGCTCAAAGCCGGGCAAAAGGCCACCCACGGGCTGTCTAAAAATCGGGTGTTGAGCGCGTTGGTCGTGCTTGGGCTGCTGGTGTTCTCCAAATATTTCTATATGGCGAGCCTGACCAGCTACTACACGTTCTTCCTGATCGAGAAGTTCGGCGTCTCCATCGCCAATTCGCAGATGTACTTGTTCCTGTTCCTCGGTGCGGTGGCGGCCGGTACGTTTTTTGGCGGTCCGATCGGCGACCGCATCGGGCGTAAAGCCGTGATCTGGTTCTCGATTCTGGGTGTAGCGCCGTTCACTTTGCTGCTGCCCTATGCGGACTTGTTCTGGACCAGCGTGTTGAGCGTCATCATCGGCTTTGTACTGGCCTCGGCGTTCTCGGCGATTGTGGTGTATGCGCAGGAATTGGTGCCAGGCAATGTGGGCATGATTGCCGGTATCTTCTTTGGCCTGATGTTTGGTTTTGGCGGGATCGGTGCGGCGCTGTTGGGCCATCTGGCGGATATTCACGGTATCGAATACGTGTACACCTTGTGCTCATACCTGCCGCTGCTGGGTGTGCTGGCGATTTTCCTGCCGCGGACCAAAAAGGTCTGATCCGCGCAGGTAATCAGCCTCAGCGCTTAAACAGTGGGTTTGTCGTTTTGGGTGGTGAAGCCAAACGTCAGCAGGGCACTTTCAACCGTGCTCATGTGTTGCAGGCACAGTTGCCACGGCGCGGACACCGCATCGGCCACTTCATTGGGCGCCACGGGAAGCAATACCGGGCGCTGGTTGTCGCTGGCGATGGCCGCGCAGCCTGACGCCACACTGGCCAACCGTTCGTGCAATGACGCTGGAGGCGGGCCTTGTTCCTTGCGCAAGGCATCGGCAAAGGCCTCGGCGAACAGTAGCGAGCTGGCGTACAGGCGCACGGCATGGCGTTCGTAGCGGCTGGCAATGTCTTTGACTTCCCGTGATACAAAGCGCCCGCGTAACGTCCAGCGCGCCGTATTACGGGCGCTGCTGATGCCGGTTTCCAGAGCAATCAGGCTGTCATGGGCGGCCGAGAAGATCAGCACGGCATTTTTGGCTTTGTTGGCGTCGTTCTCTTCCAGTGATTGCAGGCTTTTACCGAAACCTTTCGCCAGCTTTTCCAGCAAGTCCTTTGCCGAGCTGTCGATGATCCCGATGGGGTTCGGGGTCAGCAGGATCTGACTGAACACCAGCCCGACACCCGCGCCCACCAGCACGTCCATCATGCGCACAACACCGGCGCTTTCTGGCCCCACAGCCAGCATCAGCACGGCTGAGACGCCCGCTTGAATCGGTACGACAGCGCCCAGGCCATACAGCGCTGCAATGGCGATGGCGGAAAACGTGGCAAATCCGATCCGCAGCAGGGGATAGCCGTCAGGCAGCCAAAGCGCGGCTTCCCCCACGATGATCCCGGTGGCCACCCCGACCATCAGTCCTACTGCCTGTTTGCCATGGCTGGGCAGGCCGGGCGCCAGGCACACGACAGCGCTGATGGCTGCAAACACCGGGTGTTCATGCCCCAGGAAATGCACCGCCAGAATCCACGCCAGCGCGGCGGCAATGGCTGAGGCCAGCGCATCACGCCAGCCGGAGGCCCAGCGGGTTTTGATTTTTTCGACCAGCGAATCGATAGAGCGTGTCAGGAAGTTGGGGCGGGCGATCATTCAGGCTCCTGAAATTGAACAATGGTGGTGATAACCATAGACCTTCGCGTGCCGATAGCGTGCGCCAAGGTGCCGCCGTCCAACTCAGAGCCAAAAAAAACCGCGCCTGAGCGCGGTTTTTTACGTGTGGTGTTTACACGTTGAAGCGGAAGTGCAGAACGTCACCGTCTTTAACGATGTAGTCCTTGCCTTCCAGACGCCATTTGCCAGCGGTTTTGGCACCGGCTTCACCCTTGTACTGGATGAAATCGTCGTAGGCGATGACTTCGGCGCGGATAAAGCCTTTTTCGAAGTCGGTGTGAATCACGGCGGCGGCTTGCGGGGCCGTTGCGCCTACTTTTACAGTCCAGGCGCGTACTTCTTTAACACCTGCCGTGAAGTAGGTTTGCAGGTTCAGCATCTGATAACCGGCACGGATAACCCGGTTCAAGCCCGGCTCTTCGAGGCCCAGCGCTTCCAGGAACATGTCCTTTTCTTCGCCTTCTTCCAGTTCTGCGATTTCCGCTTCGATCTTGTTGCAGACCGGAACGACCAGTGCACCTTCTTCTTCGGCAATGGCCATGACCACGTCGAGGAACGGGTTGTTCTCGAAACCGTCTTCAGCGACGTTGGCGATGTACATAACCGGCTTGGTGGTCAGCAGGTGGAAGCCACGGATGATGGCTTTTTCGTCTGCCGACATGTTCTTGATCAGGCTGCGGGCTGGTTTGCCTTCGGTGAAGTGGGCGATCAACTGCTCCAGCAGAGCCTTTTGAGCCACGGCTTCTTTGTCGCCGCCTTTGGCGTTGCGCGCCACTTTCTGCAACTGCTTTTCGCAGCTGTCGAGGTCAGCGAAGATCAGTTCAAGGTCGATGATTTCGATGTCGCGTTTCGGGTCAACGCTGTTGGAAACGTGAATCACGTTTTCGTCTTCAAAGCAGCGGACTACGTGAGCGATGGCATCGGTCTCACGAATGTTGGCCAGGAACTTGTTACCCAGGCCTTCACCTTTGGAGGCGCCAGCTACCAGGCCCGCGATATCGACGAACTCCATGGTGGTCGGCAGCACCCGCTCCGGGTTCACAATGGCAGCCAGCGCGTCCAGACGCGGATCGGGCATCGGCACGATACCGGTGTTCGGTTCGATCGTGCAGAAGGGGAAGTTCTCAGCCGCAATACCGGATTTGGTCAGGGCGTTGAACAGGGTGGACTTACCGACGTTAGGCAGGCCGACGATGCCGCAATTGAATCCCATGGTGTTTTCCCCGAGGAGTAGAGTCAGGCCTTCTGGCTGTGCAGGTTTTTCATCGCACGGTTCCATTCCCCGGCGAGGATATCCGGCAGCACGCCGAGGGCAAAATCGATGCTGGCATCCAGTTTTTCCTGTTCGGCGCGCGGCGCGCGACCCAGGACAAAATTGGAGACCATGCTGGCGACGCCTGGGTGGCCAATGCCGAGCCGCAGACGGTAGAAATTATTGTTGTTCCCCAGTTGCGCGATGATGTCACGCAGCCCGTTGTGACCTCCATGGCCGCCGCCCAGTTTGAGCTTGGCAACACCTGGCGGGAGATCGAGTTCGTCGTGGGCCACCAATATGGATTCCGGCGCAATCCGGAAAAAACCGGCAAGCGCCGCAACGGCCTGGCCGCTTCGGTTCATATAGGTGGTGGGAATCAACAGACGAACATCCTGACCTTGATGGCTGAATCGACCGGTCAGGCCAAAATACTTACGGTCTGCAACGAGGTTAACCCCGTGCGCGGACGCGAGACGCTCAACAAAAAGGGCCCCTGCGTTATGCCGGGTCTGTTCGTATTCGGTGCCTGGATTTCCCAGGCCAACGATCAGTTTTATGGCGGTCACGACAAGGGCCCTTCTATGGAGTTGTGGATAACATCGCCGCTGACAGCAGCGGCGAAAACGGACAAAAAAGCGGGTTTACATGAGTAAACTTCGCGATCTTGTCCGCTTTACTCGCTGCGTGTTAGCTCGCGATGTTCCTCAAAACTCCAGACAGAGTAATGAATTACTCTGCTTCAGCTTCTGGTGCAACACGTGGAGCGTGAACGTTGGCTACTGCCAGGTCGTTACCGTGTGCCAGTGCTACGAACTCAACGCCTTTAGGAGCGGTGATGTCCGACAGGTGAATGATCGAGCCGACTTCGGCGTTAGCCAGGTCAACTTCGATGAATTCAGGCAGGTCTTTTGGCAGGCAGGAAACTTCGATTTCAGCAACAACGTGCGAGATCTCGCCGCCTTTCTTGATCGGAGCAGCTTCACCAACGAAGTGAACTGGAACGATTGCAGTCAGCTTCTGACCGGCAACAACGCGTACGAAGTCAGCGTGCATCACGTGGCCTTTGGCCGGGTGACGCTGCAGCGCTTTGATGATTACGTTTTGCTTGGTGCCGCCAACAGTCAGTTCGATAACGTGGCTGTAAGCCGCTTCGTTTTCGAGCAGTTTGGCAACTTCTTTAGCCAGCAGGCTGATGGATTCAGGGGCTTTTTCGCCACCGTAAACGACAGCTGGAACCAGGCTTGCGAGACGACGCAGGCGGCGGCTCGCACCTTTCCCCAGGTCGGAACGCACTTCAGCATTCAGAGTAAATTCGTTCATGTTGTATCTCCAAAATAACCACATCCGGCCTAGCGTTTGCGACCAGCGCTATGGACGGTATGGGCAAAAAAGCCCCGCCCCAACAGGCTGTTGGGGCGGGGCGCTTTTCGTCAACGAGGCATTCGAGAAGGGCAGGGCCCTTATCGGAACATCGCGCTGATCGATTCTTCGTTGCTGATGCGGCGAACCGCTTCAGCCACAACCGGTGCGATATCCAGTTGACGGATACGCGAACAGGCTTGTGCGGCAGCGGACAGCGGAATGGTGTTAGTCACCACCAGCTCATCCAGCATGGAATTTTCGATATTCTCGATTGCCCGACCCGACAGCACAGGGTGTGTGCAGTAGGCGAACACTTTGGCAGCGCCATGCTCTTTCAAGGCTTTAGCCGCGTGGCACAGAGTGCCGGCGGTATCGACCATGTCATCAACCAGAATGCAGGTACGCCCTTCGACATCACCAATGATATGCATCACTTCCGAGTGATTGGCTTTCTCACGGCGTTTGTCGATGATACCCAGATCAACGCCCAGGGATTTGGCAACAGCACGTGCACGCACGACGCCGCCGATATCCGGGGACACGATCATTAGGTTTTCAAAGCGCTGATCTTCGATGTCATCCACCAAAACTGGGGAGCCATAGATGTTATCTACAGGAATATCGAAGAAACCCTGGATTTGGTCAGCATGCAAATCAACCGTGAGAACACGGTCAATGCCGACAACGGTAAGCATGTCAGCCACAACTTTTGCGCTGATAGCCACACGTGCGGAACGCGGACGGCGATCCTGACGGGCATAACCAAAGTAAGGAATAACAGCAGTAATACGAGTCGCTGAGGAGCGGCGGAAGGCATCAGCCATCACGACGAGTTCCATCAGGTTATCGTTGGTCGGAGCACAAGTCGGCTGAATGATGAAAACGTCTTTACCGCGGACATTTTCATTAATCTCAGCGGTAATCTCGCCGTCGGAAAACTTACCGACAGAAATGTCACCGAGTGGGATATGCAGCTGACGTACGACACGCCGAGCCAGATCGGGGTTAGCGTTCCCCGTAAAGACCATCATCTTGGACACGCGCAGTACCTGAAGGCTGAGGGTAACCTGGATGAGTATAAGAAATGGCAGGGGCGGCTGGATTCGAACCAACGCATGGCAGGATCAAAACCTGCTGCCTTACCGCTTGGCGACGCCCCTGTATCTGTTGCTACGAGTACCGTGTACCCGTTTCCTTTGACAGATCTTGTAGCTTGCGATGCAACATCGAAACGTTGCTTCCTTTCGCTACAAACCCTGTAAGGGTGTCTGCAAGAAGGTGCAGGACTTTATCAGCATCTGCTTCGTTTGGGAAGGCCCCAAATATACAACTTCCAGTTCCAGTTAATTTTGCTTTGGTATATTTACCTAACAAATTCAAAGCCTTACGTACATCTGGGTAAAGCTCCGTTACTACTGCTTCGCAGTCGTTTCGGCTGTTTCCCTTGGGAACGGGGCGCACTTTAATGGGCAAAGAGTTACGTGTCAACAAAGGATGCGAAAAAATTTCTGCTGTGCTTACAGAGACTTGCGGGACGAGCACGACGTACCACGGTTCTTCCGGGTATTCGGGTGACAGTTTTTCGCCAACCCCTTCGGCGAAAGCGGCATGCCCGCGAACGAAAACCGGTACATCCGCGCCCAGGTTCAACCCCAGTGCCGCCAGTTGATCCTCGCTCCAGCCCAGCCCCCACAGATGATTGAGGCCCAGTAATGTGGTGGCGGCATTCGAACTTCCGCCGCCGATTCCGCCCCCCATGGGCAAAATTTTATTGATCTGGATATCGATGCCCAGCGTGCAACCTGATTGCGCCTGAAGTTGTCGAGCCGCTTTCACGATCAGGTTGTGGTCGTGCGGCACGCCTGCAAACTCAGTGAGGAGGCGAATCTCACCGTCCTCTCGCACTGAAAACGTCATTTCATCGCCATAGTCGAGGAATTGAAACAACGTTTGCAGTTCGTGATAGCCATCTTCACGGCGGCCGAGAATGTGCAGCATCAAATTCAATTTTGCCGGGGAGGGCAAAATCAGTGGATCGTTTTGCATGTCATTGTCCCAACTGACGGGGTTGCCAATCTTTCACCACCAAGGTGACGTCCAAATCTTTCCCGTGCAGTTTTACGCGCTCAGGGAGCCAGAAGCCGTTCTGCTCGACGTAACTCAGGTATTCGATTTTCCAGCCGTCCTGTTCCAGTTGGCCCAGGCGGCTGTCTGCATTCAAGGCAACGCGGCTTTTGCTGCCCGGCGCCGGCAAGCCGCGAACCCACCAGACCAGGTGCGACACGGGCAGGCTCCAACCCAGCTGTTCGCCGAGCAACTCTTCAGGAGAAGAGGCTTCGTAGCGGCCCTGATTGGCCACTTCCAGCGTGACATTGCCCGGGCGCCCGGTCAGGCGGGCAGCGCCACGGCCTAGCGGGCCTGACAAGCGAATGTCGTAATAATCCTGGCGTTGCAGCCAGAACAACGTGGCGCTGCCGGAGTCTTTCGGGGCGCGGATGCCGACTTTGCCGTTGATCTGCCAACCGTCGAGTTGGGTCAAATGCTGTTTATGTGCTGACCACAATGTCGGGCTGCCATGGCCTTCGACCGATTCACGGGCGCCAAACATGGAACAGCCGGCCAGCAAGGCGATCAGGCTAAAGGCAATAAGGTGTCGCAGGGTGCGATAACGCATGATTTAAAGAGTCTCGGATCCGGTCAAGCGCAAAACGGTTTTGCGCAGGATAGGGCTTTCTGGGTTGTCTTTAAGGAACTTGGCCCAGATTTGCCTGGCTTCACGCTGTTTGCCATTGGCCCAAAGCACTTCGCCCAAATGCGCGGCGACTTCTTGGTCCGGGAAGCGATCCAGCGCCTGACGCAATAACCGCTCGGCTTCATTCAAATTGCCGAGGCGGTAATTGACCCAGCCCAAGCTGTCGAGCACGGCAGGGTCGTCGGGGTTGATGTCATAAGCCTGTTGAATCAGCGCTTTGGCTTCGGCGTAACGTGTTGTCCGATCTGACAGGGTGTAACCCAGCGCGTTCAATGCCATGGCATTGTCAGGTTCGCGGGCGATGATGGCACGCAGGTCCTTCTCCAGTTGAGGCAGGTCATTGCGCTTCTCGGCGAGCATGGCGCGCGAGTAGAGCAAGTTCAGGTCATCCGGGTACTGTTTCAGCGCTTGCTGAAGGACATCCCATGCGCGGTTTGTCTGATTATTCGCACTCAGCGTTTCTGCTTCGATCAAAAACAGCTGAATGGCGTAATCGGGTTGCTCGTCGCGGGCCGCCGCCAATTTGGCAGAGGCTTCTGTGCCGCGACCGTGGCTGATCAGGATGTCGGCCTGTCGCAGTTGGGCGGGCAAGTAGTCATTGCCGGGGCCGACTTGAGCGTATTCGATCAACGCGCCTTGGGGGTCGTTGCGCTCTTCAGCGATACGCCCGAGGTTCAAGTGCGCCGCGTCGACATGGCTGTCGCGTTCGATAAGCGTTTGCAAATACCCTTCGGCTTCATCCCAGGCTTTGCCTTCGAGGCACACCAGCGCCAGAGAAAAGCGCAGTTCGTCGTCTTCTGGGTATTGCTGGACCAGGCTGGCGAATTGCGCCTTCGCCTCATCCATGCGGTTTTGCTCAACCAGCGCGCGGGCGTAGGTGAGCGCCAGGCGTTTGTCTTGCGGGTATTGCTGAATGCTTTTCTTCAGTAGCGGCAGGGCTTCATCGCCGCGATTGAGGCTTTGCAGGATTCTGGCCCGCAACAGCACGGGGGCGACTTCACCGGCTTGCGGCGGATTGTTCTCCAGTAACTTGAGTGCGCCTTCGGCGTCTCCATCCTGCTGCATGAGCAAGGCTTTACCGAAAATCAGTTGACCGTTGTCCGGATGCCGGGCGAGCAGGCTGTTGAAACTTTTCAACATGCCGCTGCGGGTTTCGGGGTCTGATTCAGAGGCTGACAACGCTAAAAAGTCGAAGTGAGTATCGCCCTTGGCTTGCAGGACTTTTTCCATGTACACGATGGAATCGTCGTAACGGCCGTTGCGCGCCAGTTGAATGGCGGCGGCGCGTTGAGCTTCAAGGTCGTCCGGTGCGTTTTTGGCCCAGATCAGCGACGTGTCGAGTGCGGCCTGATCGGCGCCCAGGTACTCGGCGATGCGAAATGCGCGCTCGGAAATGCCCGGGTCCTGAGTATTGATGGCCTGGGTCACGTAGTTGTCCAGCGCAATGTCCAGACGATTACGTTGCCCTGCCAGTTCGGCACTCAATAGGCTGTACAGCGTGTCTTCGCTGAAAGAGCTGTAGACCTTTGGCTTTTCGGGCACAGAAGTGGTGTCTTCAACCGCGGACGATTCATCCGGCGACGTGGGAGCCAAGGCCTGGCAGCCACTGAGGAAGACAAGAGCAAGGAGCAACGCGGAGGATCTATTCATATAAGAGAAGGGCGACTTACCTGCGGTCGGGGCATCATGACACATGCGAAAGGGCAAACCTAACGGCTGCGACTATCGATATCAGGATGCAGATGATGGCTAATTGGGCGTCAACAGACCTTAACTATAGAGACAATAGTCAGCAATGGTTGTTCTGAATCTGGCGAAGTAGGACAATTGCCGGCTTCTCGTCATCATCAGCGATCTTGAATGGCCTTCCTCGCACTCGGTATTAACCACAAGACTGCTTCAGTAGACGTCCGCGAGCGCGTGGCTTTTACCCCGGAGCAGTTGGTTGAGGCCTTGCAGCAGCTCTGCCGACTGACCGACAGTCGTGAAGCTGCGATCCTCTCAACCTGCAATCGCAGTGAGCTGTATATAGAGCAAGACCAGATTTCAGCCGATACCGTCCTGAAATGGCTGGCCGATTACCATCAGCTCGACCTTGAAGAATTGAAGTCTTGCGCCTACATCCATGAAGACGATGCTGCCGTTCGTCACATGATGCGTGTGGCCGCAGGCCTCGATTCACTGGTGTTGGGCGAGCCGCAAATTCTCGGCCAGTTGAAGTCGGCGTATGCCGTGGCGCGTGAGGCGGGCACCGTCGGGCCGCTGCTGGGGCGCCTGTTTCAGGCCACGTTCAACTCGGCCAAGCAAGTGCGCACCGACACGGCCATCGGCGAAAACCCGGTTTCCGTGGCGTTTGCCGCGGTCAGCCTGGCCAAGCAGATTTTCAGTGACTTGCAGCGCAGTCAGGCATTGTTGATAGGGGCTGGCGAAACCATCACCCTGGTCGCCCGACACCTGCATGACTTGGGGGTCAAACGTATCGTGGTTGCTAACCGTACGCTGGAGCGTGCCAGTCTGTTGGCCGAACAGTTCGGCGCACATGCCGTGTTGTTGTCGGACATTCCTCAAGAGTTGGTGCACAGCGACATCGTCATCAGCTCGACGGCCAGTCAGTTGCCTATTCTCGGTAAAGGCGCGGTTGAAAGCGCGCTGAAGCTACGCAAGCACAAACCCATCTTCATGGTCGATATTGCTGTTCCTCGCGATATCGAGCCAGAAGTCGGCGAGTTGGACGACGTTTACCTCTATACCGTCGACGACTTGCATGAAGTAGTGGCTGAAAACCTCAAGAGCCGCCAAGGCGCTGCTCAAGCCGCTGAAGAGCTGGTCAGCATCGGCGCCGAAGAATTCATGGTGCGTTT
This sequence comes from Pseudomonas sp. BS-2016, assembly GCF_001806145.1. Lineage (NCBI taxonomy): Bacteria > Pseudomonadati > Pseudomonadota > Gammaproteobacteria > Pseudomonadales > Pseudomonadaceae > Pseudomonas > Pseudomonas sp. BS-2016. The sequence goes on along the minus strand of NZ_MLCT01000021.1, from coordinate 8,912 downwards.
GCGTGAGCTGGCGGCCGTGGATGTGCTCAAGGCCTACCGCCAACAAGGCGAACGCCTGCGCGATGAAGAGCTGCAAAAAGCGTTGAAAATGCTGGCCAATGGCGGCAACCCTGAAGACGTGCTGGCCCAATTGGCGCGCGGTCTGACCAATAAATTGCTGCACGCGCCCAGCGTGCAGTTGAAAAAGCTTTCCGCCGAAGGCCGCCTCGATGCGCTGGCCATGGCACAAGAACTTTTTGCCCTCGGTGAGGGCTCATCGCATAGCTCTGCGGATAAAAAATCGTAATGAAAGCGTCATTGCTTAATAAGCTGGACATCCTCCAGGACCGTTTTGAGGAACTGACCGCATTGCTTGGCGATGGCGAAGTTATCTCCGACCAAACTAAATTCCGCGCTTATTCCAAGGAATACGCAGAAGTTGAGCCCATTGTTGCCGTGTACGGCCAGTGGCTGAAAGTTCAGGGCGACCTGGAAGGCGCTCAAGCCTTGCTCAAGGACAGCGACCCCGACATGCGTGAAATGGCTGTCGAGGAAGTGCGCGAAGCCAAAGAGCGACTGATTGAACTCGAAGGCGACCTGCAGCGCATGTTGCTGCCCAAAGACCCGAACGATGGACGCAACGTCTTCCTCGAAATCCGGGCGGGAACCGGGGGCGATGAGGCCGCGATTTTTGCAGGCGATCTGTTTCGCATGTATTCCCGTTATGCCGAACGGCGTGGCTGGAGGCTGGAAATCCTGTCGGAAAACCCCGGTGAGCATGGCGGTTATAAAGAAGTCATTGCGCGGGTTGAAGGCGAGAACGTGTATGGCAAGCTGAAGTTCGAGTCGGGCGTTCACCGTGTTCAGCGAGTCCCGGCGACTGAATCCCAAGGGCGTATTCACACCTCGGCCTGCACCGTCGCGGTATTGCCTGAGCCTGACGAACAGGAAGCGATCGAGATCAACCCGGCCGATTTGCGCGTCGACACCTACCGTTCTTCGGGCGCGGGTGGTCAGCACGTCAACAAGACCGACTCCGCTATCCGCATCACGCACTTGCCGTCGGGCATTGTGGTGGAGTGCCAGGAAGAACGCTCCCAGCATAAAAACCGTGCGCGGGCGATGTCGTGGCTTTCAGCTAAATTGAACGACCAGCAAACCAGCGCCGCCGCGAGCGCGATTGCCAGTGAACGCAAACTGTTGGTGGGGTCGGGAGATCGCTCCGAGCGCATTCGCACCTACAACTTTGCCCAAGGCCGAGTGACTGACCATCGCGTCAACCTCACGTTGTACTCACTGGATGAAGTGCTCGCAGGCGGCGTCGAAGCCGTGATCGAACCGTTGTTAGCGGAATATCAGGCTGATCAACTGACAGCCCTGGGTGAATAAATGACCATCATTGCCAGCTTGTTGCGCGCCGCCCAATTGCCCGATTCGCCGACGGCGCGTCTGGATGCAGAGCTGTTGTTAGCAGCCGCCCTGGGCAAGTCGCGCAGTTACCTGCACACATGGCCCGAGAAAATTGTCAGCAGCGAAGCCGCACTGACCTTTGCTGACTTCCTGCAACGCCGCCGCGCGGGCGAACCCGTGGCCTACATTCTGGGGCAGCAAGGTTTCTGGAACCTCGATCTGGAAGTCGCCCCGCACACGTTGATCCCGCGTCCGGATACCGAACTGCTGGTGGAGACGGCCCTGCAATTGCTGCCTGCAACCCCGGCCAGCGTGCTGGACCTGGGCACCGGCAGCGGCGCCATCGCCTTGGCCCTGGCCAGTGAACGCCCGGCCTGGAAGGTCACGGCCGTTGATCGCATCCTCGAAGCCGTGGCGCTGGCAGAGCGCAACCGGCAGCGCCTTGAATTGAATAATGTCACCGTGCTCAACAGCCATTGGTTCAGCGCGTTGGCAGGCCACCGTTTTGATTTGATCATCAGCAACCCGCCTTACATTGCGGCCGGGGATGTGCATCTGGATGAAGGCGACGTGCGTTTCGAGCCCGAAAGTGCGCTGGTCGCCGGTGCTGACGGGCTGGATGACATTCGTGAGATTGTCGCCGCAGCCCCGCACCACCTGAATGCCGGGGGCTGGTTGATGCTTGAACATGGTTACGATCAGGCGCCTGCCGTGCGTGACCTGTTGCAGGGCGCGGGATTCGTCGAGGTTGAAAGCCGCAAAGACCTGGGCACTCACGAACGTATTACGTTGGGTCGCCTGCCGTGCTGACCGATCAGGAACTGTTGCGCTATAGCCGACAGATCCTGTTGCAACAGGTCGATATCGCCGGGCAGTTGGCCCTCAAAAACAGCCGTGTATTGATCGTCGGCCTCGGCGGGCTAGGCTCGCCGGTGGCGTTGTACCTGGCCGCGGCGGGGGTGGGCGAGTTGCACCTGGCTGACTTCGACAGCGTCGACGTCACCAACTTGCAACGCCAGATCCTGCACGACACGGCCAGTGTCGGTGAGAGCAAGGTCGACTCGGCCCTGACCCGGCTTACCGCGATCAACCCGGCGATCACCCTGATTGCCCACCGTACGGCGCTGGACGAAGACTCATTGGCCGATGCAGTCGCCGCCGTGGATCTGGTGCTCGACTGTTGCGACAACTTTGGCACCCGTGAAGCCGTGAACCGGGCGTGTGTGGCGGCGCGCAAGCCGTTGGTGAGCGGGGCTGCCATCCGCCTGGAAGGCCAGTTATCGGTCTTCGATTCGCGCCAGCCTTCCAGCCCCTGTTACCACTGTTTATACGGGCACGGCAGCGAAGATGAATTGACCTGCAGCGAAGCCGGCGTCATCGGCCCGCTGGTGGGGTTGGTGGGCAGTTTGCAAGCCCTTGAAGCCTTGAAGCTACTGGCCGGTTTTGGTGAGCCGCTGGTCGGTCGACTGCTGTTGATTGATGCCCTCGGCACGCGTTTTCGCGAGCTGCGGGTCAAGCGTGACCCGGCGTGCAGCGTGTGCGGTTCAACCCATGAGTGAGGCACCGATTGGCGTCTTCGACTCGGGCGTCGGCGGCTTGTCAGTGCTCAACGAGATTCACGCCTTACTGCCCAATGAGTCGCTGCTGTACGTCGGTGATTGTGGGCATATTCCGTATGGCGAGAAATCCCCGGAATTTATCCGCCAGCGTTGTGCGGTGATTGCCGACTTCTTTCAGCAACAGGGCGCCAAAGCCATCGTGCTGGCCTGCAATACCGCCACGGTGGCGGGTGTGGCAGATTTGCGACAACGCTATCCGCACTGGCCAATCGTTGGCATGGAGCCTGCCGTCAAGCCTGCTGCGGCCGCGACCCGAAGTGGCGTCGTGGGGGTTCTGGCCACCACGGGCACGTTGCAGAGCGCCAAATTTGCCGCCTTGCTGGACCGGTTTGCCAATGATGTGCGCGTCATCACCCAGCCTTGCCCCGGGCTGGTGGAATTGATCGAAACCGGCGACCTGCAAAGCCAGGCCTTGCGCTCACGGTTGCAAGGCTATGTCGAGCCGCTGCTGGCTGCCGGGTGCGACACGATCATCCTGGGGTGTACCCACTATCCCTTCCTCAAGCCTCTGCTCAGTCAGATGCTCCCGCCGTCGATCTGCCTGATCGATACCGGTGCGGCTGTCGCCCGTCAATTGCAGCGTTTACTCCGTGAACGTGGGCTTTTGGCCACTGGGCCGGCTCAAGAAACCCAGTTCTGGACAAGCGCCTTACCTGAACAGATGAGAAATATCCTACCTGCACTGTGGAATAAGTCTGGCGTTGTGCGAAGCTTTGCCCTGTAGAAAAATGTGTGTCCGTTCAAATGGGTTGAACTTTCACGTTGTGATCGGATTCATAACGCCTGCCTGATGGGGCACACAACAAATGACCTATGCATACGAAAATAGGATTTTCTTATGAAGCGCTTTTTAGGCTTGGCTGCTCTCGCAGCAACGGTTCTGGGGCACAGTTACACGGCACAAGCGGCCGGTATCGAGTTTGGGGTAGGGCATACAAGCCAATCGAGCATGACCTATCGCCTGGGTTTGAAGTCCGATTGGGACAAGAGCTGGCTACAAAGTGATGTCGGTCGCCTGACCGGCTATTGGGACGGTGCTTACACGTTCTGGGATGGCAAGAAGTCATCCAGCAGTAACAGCCTGTCGTTCTCCCCTGTATTTGTGTACGAATTTGCCGGCGAAACGGTGAAGCCTTACATCGAAGCGGGGATCGGCATGGCGTTGTTCTCCAAGACCGAAGTGGAAGAGCAAAAGCTGGGCACCGCGTTCCAGTTTGAAGACCGCATTGGTGTTGGCCTGCGTTTCAACGGTGGTCATGAAGTCGGGATTCGTGCGACGCATTACTCCAACGCCGGGCTTTCCAGTACCAATGACGGGGTTGAGAGCTACGCCCTGCATTACACAATGCCGCTGTAACCTCAGCGATACGCGGTGGCAATGCCTTGACGCTCGTTGAGGCATTCAACCTCACCCATTTCGAACTCGCGGCAAATCAGCGGACGCTTTTCGTAAATGGTGCACATCATGGTGTTGCGGTCCAGGGCTGCACACCAGCCATCGTCCAGGCGCAACATCACTTCGCCTCCCCAGTCATCGGTATCGATAAAACGCTCGGGCACACCCGTGTCGGTGATCAGCATCACTTCGAGCTGGCAACAGCACGCCGCGCAGGTCGAGCACGTGACGGCGGGTTCGGTTATTTCAGTCAACGGGATGGTGGTCATAGGCGCGCAGTGTAAGGCAGTGCCGCATCAAGGTGTGAAACAGCTGACAGCTGCACCTATCCGGCCGGGTGAGAAAATTTACCTGCCAGCCATTGCAGGGTTGGGAACAACGCCCCCCAAACAACCCCCAGCCCGATCAGGGTTGGCCACAGGCCCAATGGAAACGCCACGGCGTCCAGGCGCTGCCCTGCATAGTACGAAAGCGGACCTGCCACGGCGCCCAGCACTGCGCAAAGCCAGAGCGGTTTCGCGGTCCACGCCAGGCAATGATTCAAGGTAGTGGCCAACAGGGCCCACAGCAGCATCAGCCAGAACGGGATGATCTTTCCTGGACTGTCGAATGCAAACACGCCCGCGTTCAACAGAACGCTGTCGATGACGCTGCCCAGCACGCACACCAGCAGCACTAGGCGGATGTCAGCTTTTATCCACAGCACTTGAATAACCAAGGCCGCGCCTGCCAGCAGGAGCCAGGCGCTGTGGCCGCCCAGCACGCAGGCAAACCAGCCGACCTGAAACAGCGCGGCGTTGGCCAGCGTCTTGTTAAGCATCGAGTCGGCCCAACAGCGGTTCGAGAGTGGCGCCCGGTTTGGCCAGCAGCAATTGCGCGGTGCCAATGCTGCGCTCCAGAAAGCCGCCTTCGCAGTAGCACAAGTAAAACTCCCACAGCCTCAGGAAGTATTCGTCGTAGCCCAACTCAGTCAAACGGCCATGGGCGCGTCGAAAATTCTCGCGCCACAGGTGCAGGGTTTTGGCGTAATGCAGGCCGAAGTCTTCCATGTGCATCAAGTTCATGTCGGTGTCCTGGCCGACGATTTCGAGCATCTTCTGCACGCTGGGCAAAGCGCCGCCGGGGAAAATGTAGCGCTGGATAAAATCCACACTGCGTTTTGCCTGCTCATAGCGTTGTTCGCGGATGGTGATGGCTTGCAGCAGCATCAAGCCGTGGGGCTTGAGCAAGTGGGAACACTGTTTGAAATAGCTGGGCAAAAAGCGGTGACCGACTGCTTCGATCATTTCGATGGACACCAGCTTGTCGTACTGCCCTGTCAGATCACGGTAATCCTCAAGCAGCAATGTCACTTGATCTTGTAGGCCAAGTGCATGGATGCGCGCGAGGGTGTAGTCGTACTGCTCCTTGGACAAGGTCGTGGTGGTGACTTTGCACCCGTATTGCTGAGCGGCAAACAACGCCATGCTGCCCCAGCCCGTGCCGATTTCCAGCAAATGGTCGTCGGCAGTCAGCCCGAGTTTCTGACAGATACGCGCCAATTTATTGAGCTGCGCCTGCTCCAGCGTGTCGTCGGGCGTAAGGAACTGGGCGGCGGAATACATCATGGTCGGGTCGAGAAACTGCTCGAACATCTCATTGCCCAGATCGTAGTGCGCGGCAATGTTTTTCTGCGAACCCTTGCGCGTGTTGCGATTGATCCAGTGCAGGCCCCGAATGAATGGGCGGCTCAGACGCGCCAGTCCTCCTTCCATGGCATCCAGCACTTCCATATTGCTGACCAGCACACGGATCACTTTTGTGAGGTCCGGGGAACTCCAGTAGCCATGGATAAAGGCTTCTCCGGCGCCAATCGAACCGTTGCTGGCGATCATGCCCCACACGCTGGCGTCGTGGATGTGAACCTCCGCCACAAGCCCCGCGCCATGGTCGCCGAATGTCCGGCGCTCGCCTTTTTCGACGACGGTCAGGTGGCCGTTTTTCAACTGGGCCAATTGGCGCATCACCCCGCGGCGCAATAGCGCGCTGGTCAGATTATGGGTACTCGACGATGACGATTTGCTCACCAGGCTAGGGCTTTTCATGGCGTTGTTCCTTGTTATGCGCAGTAGCAATGCGAAAGGCGCCATCGGCGGCCTGATGGGAAAAAATCGGTGTGCGCTTGAGAAAAAGCCGCATGGCTTGCCAGTAAATCGCCACGCACGTCTTCGCCGTCATCCATGGGAACTGGCGCACATAGCGATGCAGTCCCGCACGGTCCAGCGACGTGCGTTGCAGATTGAGGGTGGCATCAAACAGTTTTAACTCACCTTGCCAGTCGGCCATGTGGACACCGAGGCGCGCGTCGGGCGCGCTGAAGCTCATGCGGTATTGCAGATCGCGCGGCAAAAACGGCGACACATGAAAAGCCTTGGCCACGGCGACGTGCTGAAAACCATCACCTTGCGCCGGGAGAACATAGTGATAGCGCTCGCGCCAGGGCGTGTTGGTCACTTCGCACAAGACAGCAGCCAAGGTGCCGTCAGCCTCAAAGCAGTAAAAAAAACTCACCGGGTTGAATGAAAGCCCCCAACTGCGCGGTTGCGTGAGCACGCGGATTGCGCCTTGCGGGGTGCGCCCCAACGCGATACCGACTTGTTGGCGCACCGCGTCGATCAGGCGCATGCCCGTCTGGGTGTACGTTTTCAGGTAATCGGTTTCACGGAAAGAGAAGGGCGCCAGTCGGCTTTTTCCGGCCAAAGGGGAGAGGCCCACGACCGCCTCTTGTTCATCCAGGTCGAGATAAAGCAGCCCGATGCGGTAACGAAATGCATGGGCGGTGGGCGCGAAGCGCCGGTGGGCGATCCACCCGGTATACAGGGCGCTGTTCATAAGCGATGCCCGAAGGCGTTGGTCACACGCAGGGCGCTGACCACACCATCTTCATGGAAACCATTGGCCCAGTAGGCACCGCAAAAATAGCTGTTGTTCGCGCCCAGCAGTTCTTGCCAGCGCGCTTGTGCGGCAATGCCCTGCAAGCTGTATTGCGGGTGGGCATAGGTAAAGCTGGCCAGCACTGTTAGCGGGTCGATGGCTGAAGTTTGGTTAAGACTGACGCAGAACGTGGTTTCGCTCTGAATACCTTGCAGGATGTTCATGTTGTAGGTCACGGCAGCGCGTTTTTGTACGGCTGACCCCAGGCGATAATTCCAACTGGCCCAAGCGAGTTTTCGGTCAGGCAACAGGCGCGTATCGGTGTGCAGCACAACATCGTTGTCAGCGTAGGGCAGGGCGCCGAGGATTTCCTTTTCGGCCGTTGAGGGCTGGGCCAGCAAGGCGAGGGCCTGATCGCTGTGGCAGGCAAAAATCACTTTGTCGAATCGCTCAACACCGGCTGCCGTGTGGATCAGTACGCCTTGCTCGTAGCGCTCGACCTGAGTCACTGGGCAATTAAGGTGAATTCGATCAGCAAAGCCGGCACTCAGCGGTTTGACGTAAGCACTTGAGCCTCCTTCAATCACACGCCATTGCGGGCGATTACTGACGCTGAGCAGGCCGTGGTTCTTAAAGAAACGTACGAAAAATTGCAGGGGAAACGTCAGCATGTCGGCCAGTGACATGGACCAGATAGCGGCGCCCATCGGCACGATGTAGTGCTCAATGAAACGTTCGCCATAGCCGCGCTGTTGCAAATAGTCGCCGAGCCGGGTGTCAGCAGCGATACGCTGCTCGTCCAGGTCGCGGACGGCTTCGCGGTTAAAACGCAAAATGTCGCGCAACATGCCCCAAAAAGCAGGCGACAGCAGATTGCCGCGCTGGGCAAACAAGCTGTTGAGCGTATTGCCGTTGTATTCAAGCCGCGTGTCCGTATCGTGCACGGAGAAGCTCATTTCAGTGGCGTTGGAGCGCACCCCCAGTTGGTCCATCAGTTTGATGAAATTGGGATAGGTCCAATCGTTGAAAACGATGAATCCCGTGTCGACCGCATAGGATTGCCCGTTGACGTCAACAGTGACGGTATGGGTGTGGCCGCCGACCCAGTCGCTGGCTTCAAACACCGTGATGTCGTGGGTCTTGTGCAGTAAATAGCCACAGGTCAGGCCTGATATGCCGCTGCCGATAATCGCGATTTTCATGGGTGTGGTTGCTCGCCATTACGCGCAAGACGTTTGCCCAGCGCCACTTGCATGCGCTTGGGCAGGCTGGACAACAGGCGCAACAGCGCGATGAAAGGGGTTGGAAATGCGATCTCCAGCGGGCGTTTCTCCAGACGTTGGGCAATATGGCTGGCTGCTTTGTCGGCTGGCCAGCGCATAGGCATCGGAAAGTCATTTTTTTCAGTCAGCGGCGTGTCCACGAAGCCCGGGCTGACGAGGGTAACGTCCATCCCTTCATGGGCAAGATCCAGCCGCAGGGATTCCAGCAAGTAACGCAGCCCCGCCTTTGACGCGCCATAGGCGCCTGCCCGTGGCAGCGCCCAATAGGTGACGGAGCTCACAACGCCCACCAGATGTGGGCGCGAGCCGGCG
>NZ_MLCT01000209.1:0-1977 GCF_001806145.1 Pseudomonas sp. BS-2016 | reverse complement strand
GATATTAGCAGCCTGTGCCAATATTTCAGTGCGCACCGTGCAACATTCCAGACTTGCCATAAACTGGCAAGGTCAAAACCAGGCCATGGACCGCTCTATGATTAACGCCAAACTGCTGCAAATGGTCGTCAATGCGTCCAACGACGGAATCGTTGTTGCCGAGCGCGAAGGCCGGGAAAAACCACTGATCTACGTCAACCCGGCCTTCGAAAGGATGACTGGCTACACGATGGACGAAATCCTCTATCAGGACTGCCGCTTCCTGCAGGCGGGCGACCGCGACCAACCGGCCTTGATCGCCATTCGTGATGCGCTCGACAGCGGCGGCACCTGCCGAGAGATCCTGCGTAACTACCGCAAGGACGGCACGCCTTTCTGGAACGAGCTATCGCTTTCGACCGTGTACAACGAGGTCGACAAGCAAACCTATTTCGTCGGTGTGCAGAAAGACGTCACCACTCAAGTCAAGGCACAACAGCGTGTCGCCCAACTGGAAGCTCAGTTGGCCGAGCTCAAGAGCGAGCTCGCCGCACTCAAGGCGACGAGTGGATTTAACAAACTGTAAAAAATGCGGTCTTTAGAGCGATAATGGCTTTTTAATGCCTCAGCCTTGAGCCAGATCAATGCAACGCGACACGCTATTGACGCAGGACGAGCTGGATTTTATCCAGGACATGCAGCACAACCCGCAGCTCAACCTGCGGGATGCATGGTCGAGCCTGACGGTTAATGGCGGGGCACAGATTCGCGATCTGCTCACGCGGCTAGCGGCTCACGACCAGGTCACCATCCAGGCGCAATTCGACAACCAGCAACTCACCTTCCCGTTGCACTTGGTGGAAGATGAGTTTCATGCTGTGCATTTACGCTTGGGCGTACCGAGCATTTTTGAAGATGGGCCGATGATCCGCCCGTGGCGCCTGGCGCTTGAAACGCCGGTGGCGCTGGAAAACATCAAGGGCTACTCCAGCGCGCTGTGGGTGCACGAAGTGTCATTCAAAGGGGTGCTGGTAGAGGTGCGTGGCCGGGTCAAACCGCCAAAGACGTTTTCCCTGTGGTTCAGCCCTTCCGGCTACGAACGCATCGCCCTGCGCGGTACGCTGGAGCGGGTAACCGCCCGCGGCCTGTTCGCCTACCGCCTGAGCCAAAGCGATGCTGATGAGATCGAACGGTTACGCCAGTTCATCCTGCACCAGCATCGCCTGGTCCATCCTCACGTTCATGCCTGAGACTCCAGATGGCCGCTGAGCAGTTGCTGCAAGCGGCGCGGCATCCAGCGTCCGTCATTGCCCAGGCAACCAATCGACGAACCTGCCAGGCTGTGTTCCGCCAGGTCCGACGCCTCACCAGCCAGCAACAACGGGCAATCGAGGGTGAAGGCCAGGCGATTGAGCCGTGACGCCAACTCTGCGCCAGGGGCATGGTTGGAAAACAGCACCAGGGCTTGCGGCCGAGTGCGCTCGCAGATCAGCGTCAACTCATCCAGTGGCTGGCCAACGCCCAGGACCTTGACCGCCAGTTTCTCGCTCGACATCAACAAGCCCGCCACCAGCAACTCCAGCTCACGGCACTCTCCGGCAATGGCTGAGAGCAACACCCTGGGCACTGGCGAGGCACAGGCCATTTGCAGGCACCGTGCGACGCGCGAGCGCAGGAAATTGTCGAAGAACAGCCACTCGCTGGCTTGGCCAAAGCGGCCTTGGTGACGTAACAATTGCTGCCACAGCGGTACCAAAATGTCCTGGAACACCACGGTCGTCGAATAGACGCTGAAGATCTGGCCGTACAACCGGTCGAGCTCACGATCATCAAAGGCACTGATGGCCTGCCGCAGTTGCGCCTGCCATTGGCGCCACTCCAGCTCGGTATCGCTGCGTGACGCTGTAGCCGGCTCGTTGGGCTGTGGGTCGCGCGCCAAAAGCTTGCCGACTTTGCTCACCGCTACGCCACGCTCGATCCAGTCGAGGATGCGGTGCA
>NZ_MLCT01000208.1:0-1536 GCF_001806145.1 Pseudomonas sp. BS-2016 | reverse complement strand
CGCGAGCCTGCAAGGCATCGCCGACCAGACAAAGCCCTACGTCATCGTGGTGCGGGTCAAGGAAGGCGCCGACGAAGCGGCCACCACCAGCGCCCTGATCGGCGGCACCACACCGACCGGCCAGTACACCGGCATGAAAGCCCTGCTCGCCGCCAAGTCCCGCGTGGGCATGACTCCGCGCATCCTCGGCGTGCCTGGCCTGGACAGTTTGCCGGTGGCCACCGCCCTCGGCGCCATCGCCAAAGACCTTCGTGCCTTCGCTTACGTCAGCGCCTGGGGCTGCAAAACCAAGGAAGAGGTGGTCGCCTACCGCGAGAACTTCGGCGCCCGCGAGATGATGGTGATCTGGCCGGACTTCCAGAACTGGGACACTGTCGCCAACAAGACCACCACCGCCTCGGCAGTGGCCCGTGCGCTGGGCCTGCGCGCCAAGATCGATCAGGAGACAGGTTGGCACAAGACCCTGTCCAACGTGGCCGTAAGCGGCGTCACCGGCATCAGCGCTGACGTGTTCTGGGACCTGCAAAACCCGGCCACCGACGCCAACTACCTCAACAGCAACGACGTCACCACCCTGATCAACGCCAACGGCTTCCGCTTCTGGGGTAGCCGCACCTGCAGCGATGATCCGTTGTTCGCCTTCGAAAACTACACCCGCACCGCGCAGATCCTCGCGGACACCATGGCCGAAGCGCACATGTGGGCCATCGACCGCCCGATGCACGCCTCCCTGGTACGCGACCTGGTCGAAGGCGTGAACGCCAAGATGCGCGAGTTGAAGTCCCAGGGCTACCTGATCGGCGGCAGCTGCTGGTACCCGGACGACATCAACACCAAAGACACCCTCAAGGCCGGCAAGCTCTGGGTGGATTACGACTACACCCCCGTGCCGCCCCTTGAAGACCTCACCTTCCGTCAGCGAATCACCGACCGTTACCTGATCGACTTCGCCAAGGGCATCAACAGCTAAACCGGGCCTCCCCGAAAGGGGAGTTCACCCTGAACACGTATCCCGGAGAACACCGCCATGGCAATGCCTCGCAAGCTCAAAAACCTCAACCTGTTCAATGACGGCAACAGCTACCTCGGCTTGGTGAAGTCCCTCACCCTGCCCTCCCTCGGCCGCAAGATGGAAGCCTATCGCGGCGGCGGCATGAATGGCCCGGTCAAAGCTGACCTGGGCATGTCCGACGACGGCATCCAGTTCGAATGGAAGACCGGCGGCCTCGATCTGATCTCTCTGCGCCAGTTCGGCGCCGTCAGTGCTAACAGCGTAGCCCTGCGCTTCTCTGGCCCTTACCAGCAAGACGACACCAACGAAGTCAGCAACGTGGAAGTGGTCGTTCGTGGCCGCCACGAAACCATCGAGATGGGTGACGCCCAGCCCGGTGAGGACACCGAGCACTCCATGACCACCACCTGCAGCTACTACAAGCTGACCGTGGACGGCGAAGAAATCATCGAAATCGACCTGCTCAACTTCGTCGAGAAGGTCAACGGCGTGGACATGCTGGAGAAACACCGCACCGCCATGGG
>NZ_MLCT01000207.1:0-1524 GCF_001806145.1 Pseudomonas sp. BS-2016 | reverse complement strand
ATCCTGATTGCCGATGACCACCCGCTGTTTCGCAGCGCACTGCATCAGGCCGTAACCCTGGGCCTTGGCCCCGATGTACGTTTGGTCGAAGTAGCCAGCATTGCCGAACTGGAAGCCCGCCTGACTGAAAAATCCGACTGGGACCTGGTGTTGCTCGACCTGAACATGCCGGGCGCCTACGGTTTTTCCGGGCTGGTGCTGCTGCGTGGCCAATACCCGCAGATCCCCGTGGTGATGGTGTCGGCCCAGGAAGAAGCCGACGTGGTGGTGCGCTCCAAGGAGTTTGGCGCCAGCGGTTTCATTCCCAAGTCCAGCGCGATGGAAGATATCCAGAAAGCCGTGCGCACGGTGTTGGACGGCGATGTGTCCTGGCCACCCCAGGCGTTTGAAGAAATCAATGTGTCCGATGAAGCCAAGGCCGCCCGCGATGGCCTGGCCAGCTTGACGCCCCAGCAGTTCCGGGTGTTGACCATGGTTTGCGAAGGTTTGTTGAACAAGCAGATTGCCTACGAATTGAGTGTGTCGGAAGCGACCATCAAGGCCCACGTTACGGCGATTTTCCGTAAGTTGGGCGTGCGTACGCGCACTCAGGCGGCGTTGCTTTTGCAGCAACTTGAGTCTATCTCGCAACATTAAGTTACAGCCGCTTCACGCTTTTTTGACTTTGCGTGATCTAGCTTCCCCACTTCTTTGGTTCAGTTGCCTACATCTATGTCGCCTTTCAAGGGTCAAACCGGTATCAAACGTATTTTCAACGCAGGGGGCTATTCCCTGGATGGCCTGCGTGCGGCTTTCACTGGCGAGGCGGCATTCCGCCAGTTGGTGTTACTGAACGTCATCCTGATCCCCCTGAGTTTTTTCCTGCAGGTCAGTCGGGTTGAACGGGCGCTGCTGATTGCAGTGTGCCTGTTGGCGCTGATCGTCGAATTGCTCAACTCAGCGGTAGAAGCGGCCATTGACCGTATTTCCCTGGACCGCCACCCGCTGTCGAAAAACGCCAAGGATATGGGCAGCGCCGCGCAATTCGTGGCACTGACCATGATCACCCTGGTATGGGCGGTGATCCTGATCTGAGGATCACGCGATACTCGGCAGTACGATCTCGTCGCTGCGCTGCACCCCAGCGGTGAAGGCGCGGCACAGTTCGAGAAACTCGCGCATCGCCGAGGTCTGGTACTTCTGCTTGTGCCAGATGAAGTAGAACTGCCGGGCCAGGTCCAGGTCCGGGGTTTCCACCGGCACCAGGCTGCCACGGCGGAAGGCATCGCGCAGCGCCAGCCGCGAAATGCAGCCAATCCCCAACCCCGACTCCACAGCCCGCTTGATTGCCTCGGTATGTTCCAGCTCCAGGCGGATATTCAGCGCGCTGCGATGATGGCGCATGGCCTGGTCAAAGGTCAGGCGCGTGCCCGAGCCTTGTTCTCGCAGGATCCACGCTTCGTGGGTCAACTCGTCCATGGTGGCCACGCCACGCTTGGCCAAATGATGCTGGGGCGCACAGAACACCACCAGCTCATCTTCTAC
>NZ_MLCT01000206.1:0-1689 GCF_001806145.1 Pseudomonas sp. BS-2016 | reverse complement strand
AGGACCAACGTTTGAAACACCCCCGAAGTGAGCCTTCGGGGGTGCCTGAATCAGGCCGGTTGGGCCTGGGACGACTGTGGTTGCAGGGGCAGCAACGGCGCGTGCGGATCGGCCTTGATCGAGGCACGCCAAGCGCCTAGCCACTCGACGTGGCCTTCGCTCCACACCTGCTCATGCAGGCGAGCCAGGGCCACCGGGTCGCTGAGCAAGGCCAGGCGTTCGCTGTTGTTGAGGCCGGCCGGGCCGACTTTCAACGCGTGGCGAACCCGTTCCATGCGCAGGTATTCGATGGGCTCGGCCTCACGGTGCCGCGAGGTCGCCAAGGCGCAGGCCAAGGCGTTCTGCTGTGGGTCTACCACCGAACGCACAAAGCCGTCGTTGAGGGCGTGCCAACGGTTTTCGTGGGTGTACTTCTCGGTCGACAGCAAGGCTTGCGGCGGGTTGTATTCCTCAGGGATCAGGAACAGGCTCTCGTCGCGGGACTTGAGGCCCAGCTTGACCCGGCTGGAAATCACCGACACCGGGATCGACAGCATCAGCGAGCCGACAATCGGCACCAGCCACCACAGGAAGCTCGGGTTCAGCCACACCACCAGCAGCGCCCACAGGAAGCCCAGCACGGTTTGCGGACCGTGGCGCTTGACCGCTTCGCTCCATGGCGTGGAGTCATCGTCACGTTGCGGCGAGTTCCAGGTTGCGGCCCAGCCGAGGAAGGCGGCGAGGACGAAACGGGTGTGGAAGATCATCCGCACTGGCGCCAGCAGCATGGAGAACAACATCTCCAGCAGCATCGACAGGGTCACCTTGAACTTGCCACCGAACTCTTTGGCGCCCTTGGCCCAGATCAAGATGATGCTGAGCAGTTTAGGCAGGAACAACAGCACGATGGTGGTGGAGAACAGCGCCACCGCCTTGTCCGGGTGCCATTGTGGCCACAGCGGGTACAACTGGCGCGGCGCCATGAAGTATTGCGGTTCCATCAGGGTGTTCACCGCCAGCAAGGCCGTGGACAACACCAGGAAGAAGAACCACAACGGCGCCGACAGGTAGGACATCACGCCGGTGAGGAACACCGCACGGTGCACCGGGTGCATGCCTTTGACCAGGAACAGGCGGAAGTTCATCAGGTTACCGTGGCACCAGCGACGGTCACGCTTGAGTTCGTCCAGCAGGTTCGGCGGCAGTTCTTCGTAGCTGCCCGGCAGGTCGTACGCAATCCACACGCCCCAGCCGGCACGGCGCATCAGCGCGGCTTCAACGAAGTCGTGGGAGAGGATCGCACCGGCAAACGCGCCTTTACCGGGCAGCGGCGCCAGGGCGCAGTGCTCGATAAACGGCTTCATACGGATAATGGCGTTGTGGCCCCAGTAGTGGGATTCACCCAACTGCCAGAAGTGCAGGCCGGCGGTAAACAACGGGCCATAGACGCGAGTGGCGAACTGCTGCATACGCGCATACAGGGTGTCCATGCCCGACGCACGCGGCGCGGTCTGGATAATCCCGGCATCCGGCGTGGCTTCCATCAGGCGCACCAGGCTGGTCAGGCACTCGCCGCTCATCACAGAGTCAGCGTCAAGAACGACCATGTACTTGTAGTCACCGCCCCAACGACGGCAGAAGTCGTCGAGGTTGCCGCTCTTGCGCTTTACGCGACGGCGACGACGGCGATAGAAGATCTTGCCGAAACCA
>NZ_MLCT01000205.1:0-974 GCF_001806145.1 Pseudomonas sp. BS-2016 | reverse complement strand
CGGTGCGCAAGGCGTGCCCCGGTATCTGCTCGCGCAGCGCCTTGGCCCAGCCGAGCATCAACGGGTTGCACAGGCTGACCTCCCCGCCGATATGCAGCACATTGCGATAGCCGTCCGGCAATGGCAGGTCACGGCGGGCGGCTTCCCAGGTTTGCAGCAACTGGTTGGCGTAC
The DNA here is from genome assembly GCF_001806145.1 of Pseudomonas sp. BS-2016. Lineage (NCBI taxonomy): Bacteria > Pseudomonadati > Pseudomonadota > Gammaproteobacteria > Pseudomonadales > Pseudomonadaceae > Pseudomonas > Pseudomonas sp. BS-2016. The sequence goes on along the minus strand of NZ_MLCT01000205.1, from coordinate 801 downwards.
ACCACGAAGGCCTCGCCGTCGGCGGTCAGCCGCGCACCGGCACGGTTGCGCACGAACAGCGTGCAGCCGAGCTGGTTCTCGAGGTTTTTGACACGAGCGGTGATAGCGGTCTGGGTGACGTGCAGTTTCTCGGCCGCCGCGGCCAGGCTGCCGCATCGGGTGATTTCGAGGAAGGTGCGTGCCAGTTCGATGTCCATGAAGCCCCCGGGGATGAATAGGGGCATTGTAGAGCGATGCAGGATTGGAATGCGATCCATGTGGGAGCTGGCTTGCCTGCGATAGCGCTGGTGCAGTTAGCCCATTGGCCTCTGACACACCGCTATCGCAGCATAGGTATCTACATAACTTTGGTACGACGCTGTATCTGTGGCGAGGGAGCTTGCTCCCGTGGCGGCCTGACAGCGACGCTTATCCACCTGACGCGCCGCAGTTCTATGTGGGAGCTGGCTTGCCTGCGAAGACGGCCTGACAGTCAACTGGGATGTTGGATCAGAGCGCGTACATATCCGTTATTTAGGTAACGGCCACTTAGGGTTCCGCCCTGACGGCGGCTCACTTTGCAAAAGCGGCAAAGTAAGCAAAACGCTCTTGCCCCACCACTCGGCACCTCGCCTAGGCTCGGTGTGCCCGTAATCCGCCAGTGATTTGGGGGGCCGCCGCCACGCGCCATCCATGGCGCGGGGCGGCTAAACCGGCATCCCTGCCGGTTTACCCCCCAAATCCCTGTCGAATTCCGGCCAGCGTGGTTTAACGGGGCGCCTAAGATCAAAAGCAGATCAAGATCACAAGCAGATCAAGATC
>NZ_MLCT01000204.1:0-1502 GCF_001806145.1 Pseudomonas sp. BS-2016 | reverse complement strand
GTCTGCGCTTTCCTTGGCAAGGATGCTACTGCCGCCGGCTTTCTGCGCTTCGATGGACTGTTGGGTCACTGTCTGCTGGGACTGGGCCAGGCGTTTCTGGTTGATCAGGGTTTGCAGGTCCTGGATTTCTTGCTCCAGGCGTGCGGTTTTTTCCTGAATCAGGTCGTGCTGGCTGTTGCCCAGGTCTTGCAGCTGGCTGTTGCCGGCCAATTCCTGGCGGCGCAGGGGAATCAAGGCATTCAGGGCCGCCAGTTCGGCGTTGAGCTGGTTGCGCTGGTCGCCGCTGAGAGGTTTGCCATTGTCTTTGCCAAGCTTGAGCGTCGCGTTGATTTGCTGGATGCGCGTCTGACTGCTGCTGATCTCGGTCTGGGCGCGCTCAGGGCGGGTCTGGGCGGCGATGGTCAGGCTGTTGGCGTCGGCCAGTTCTTTTTGCAGGTCGCCTTGCTGGGTGCTGCGTTGCACCAATAACTGCTCAAGCTGCGGCACCGGCAGGCTGGCGTAGCGTTGGGCCACCGGAATGATTTTGGTGGCCTTGAGGCGCGCCAGCTCACGCTGGTTCTCATTGGTCTGGCGCGGGGCCTCTTCCAGCTGGCGCTTGAGGTCGGCCAGGCGCTGCTCGTAGTCCTGCTGATTGCCCAGGTAGGTCAGGGTCTGTTGCAGGGTCGCCTGCAGCGCCTTCATGTCGGCGTCAGGCAGCTTGCGGTCGGGCAGTTTATCCAGGCTTTGCTGGACGGCTTCGGCGCTGGGCGGGTCGGCGGCGTATACGCTGCCAACACAAAGGGTCAGGCCCAGCAGGGCAGTGGCGAGAAAAGTACGCAGGGTTGGCATAGAGACCGGTCTTGCAAAGTGAAGAATCGGGGCGTCGTTGTCCCGCAGTTTAGAGGAAGAGTCCGGGGCCCGGGCGACTTCCTTCGGGGAATCTGACGCCGACTTTGCCAATCTTGTTCCCGTCCATGACGGCGACGGTCCAGATGGTGTTGTTCCACTCCACCTGGTCGCCGACTACCGGTGCACCGCCAACCTTCTGGGTAATGAAGCGGCTCAACGGCATGTCCGGGTCGATACCTTCAAGCTTGAGCCCGTACAAGGCGGAAACCGCGCCCAGCTGGGCGTCGCCTTCGAGTACGAAGTCGCCGAAGAAGCGCAAATCGAGGCCCCGTTGCGGCGCCTGGCTGAACAATTTGCCCAGGGCCGGCAGGTTGTGTTCGTGGCCGATCACACAGAGCAAATCGCCGACTTCCAGCACCGTACTACCCGACGGATGGAGCAGTTGCTGGCCACGAAACAGCGCGGCGATGCGCGTGCCTTCGGGCATTTTCAGCTCGCGCAGGGCCGCGCCGATGCACCATTTTTCGGCGCCCAGGCGGTAGACGAACAACTCCCACTCGCTGGTAACGTGCACTTCCAGGGCCGCGCGGGAGATCGGCGCCGGGTCTGGCGGTACGGTGACTTTGAGCAACTTGGCCACCCACGGCAGGCTGGTGCCCTGCACCAACAGCGAG
>NZ_MLCT01000203.1:0-1868 GCF_001806145.1 Pseudomonas sp. BS-2016 | reverse complement strand
GGCAGCGCGCAACCCCGGGTCGTTGATCCCTTCAGCAGTGGCCTGAAGGGTTTCGGCGGCCGTTTCCGACAGGTCCATGGTATGCCCCACTGCGCCTTGCGGCACGGTGGGTGGCTGTACCTTGAACTGAATGCGCGTCAAATTGGCAAATTCGTCGAACGCCATCAACTGGCGCTGCAAGCGCTTCTGTTGGTAGCGCAAGCGGGTGGCCCAATGCCCATCGGTGACAATTAATAGCAGGTTGCCTTCACGCCAGGAGGCGACGTGACAATGTTCCCGGGCGGCCGGCTGCAGTTGGCTTTCCAGCAGGCGTTGCAGATGGCCCAAGCGTTGCGCCTGGCCGAAGATAGCTTTCAGCGGTTTGGCTTCGCGGAGCAACGCGCCGGGGGCGCGGGCTGTGAGAGGGCGAAATGCCATGTTTAGACACCTTAGGTAACAGAGCGGCTATCTTAGCAGAAAGCACCTGTATGCCCCGAGGCTCTGCGTCGGCAGGGCTTTCTCCGTCAAATCAATAAGTAACTTCTGCGCCTAGTGGGTTGAAGTTCCAGCAAAAGCCCTTATTTTAAACATGCCCTCTCACTATGCCGTGCCTGTCTCAGGGAACAACGCCACTTTCCTCACCCACGATTCCGGGTAGAATGCGCGTTCGCAATGCGGCCGTGAGGGCTGCTCGGGCCACTCACGGTGCGCCCTCCATCCCTATGTGTGGAAGAACCTGCCGATATGTTTGCGCCTTTGTTAAAGAAACTTTTTGGAAGCAAGAATGAGCGCGAAGTCAAACGCATGCTCAAGACGGTGCAGCTGGTCAATGCCTTCGAAGAGCAGATGGTTGCTCTGTCGGACGAGCAATTGCGCGCCAAGACCCAAGAGTTCAAGGCCCGCATAGCCAAAGGTGAAACCCTCGACAAGCTGCTGCCCGAAGCCTTCGCGGTTGCCCGTGAAGCCGGTAAGCGCGTCATGGGCATGCGCCACTTCGACGTCCAGTTGATCGGCGGCATGACCTTGCATGAAGGCATGATTGCCGAAATGCGCACCGGTGAAGGCAAGACCCTGGTGGCAACCCTGGGCGTTTACCTCAACGCACTGTCCGGCAAGGGCGTGCACGTTGTGACGGTGAACGACTACCTGGCTCGCCGGGACGCCAACTGGATGCGCCCGCTGTATGAATTCCTCGGCCTGACCGTCGGCGTGGTAACGCCGTTCCAGCCGCCGGAAGAGAAGCGCGCCGCGTACGCCTGCGACATCACCTATGGCACCAACAACGAATTCGGTTTCGACTACCTGCGCGACAACATGGCGTTCAGCATGGATGAAAAATTCCAGCGTGAACTCAACTTTGCCGTGATCGACGAAGTCGACTCCATCCTCATCGACGAAGCCCGTACCCCGCTGATCATCTCCGGCCAGGCCGAAGACAGCTCGCGCCTGTACACCGAGATCAACAAGTTGATCCCGCGTCTTGAGCAGCACATCGAGGAAGTGGAAGGCGTGGTGACCAAAGAAGGTCACTTCACCATCGACGAGAAGACCCGCCAGGTCGAACTCAACGAAGCCGGTCACCAGTTTGTCGAAGAAATGCTGACCCAGATCGGCGAACTGGCCGAAGGCGAAAGCCTGTACTCGGCGCACAACCTGGGCCTGTTGACCCACGTGTACGCTGGCCTGCGCGCCCACAAGCTGTTCCATCGCAACGTCGAATACATCGTGCAGGACGGCCAGGTGGTACTGGTTGACGAGCACACCGGTCGTACCATGCCCGGTCGTCGTCTGTCCGAAGGGCTGCACCAGGCCATCGAAGCCAAGGAACACCTCAACATCCAGGCCGAAAGCCAGACGTTGGCGTCCACCACCTTCCAGAACTACTTCCG
>NZ_MLCT01000202.1:0-1578 GCF_001806145.1 Pseudomonas sp. BS-2016 | reverse complement strand
TGCTGGCGCAGGTGATGCCAGCGGCAATCGACACCACCAGTTGGTGAGGTTGCAGGCTCGGGCGCAGGCTCTCGCACACGGCCTTCATGGCCTGGGGCTTGACCGCCAGCACGATCACATCGACGCCGTGGATGGCCTCGGCGTTATCGGCGAAGGTCTGGATACCGTGTTCGGCGCTGACGCGCTCGCGGGTCTCGGCGCCCGGGTCGCTGGCGTGGATCTGCGCGGCGTCCAGGCCCTTGGCCCGCAGGCCACCGATCAGGCTGGCCGCCATGTTACCGGCGCCGATAAAGGCAATACGCGTGTTGCTCATGACAGGTCCTTATTTTCGAGGGATGTCAGCCATTTCACGGCTGGCCGTAGTCGCGGGCGCCAAACAGGGCGGTACCGATCCGCACCCAGGTGGCGCCTTGGGCAATGGCCGACTCAAGGTCATGGCTCATGCCCATGGAAAGTGTGTCCAGCGGCAGGTTCAAGCTGGCTTGCAGGTCGCGCACTGTGGCAAACGCCGCATCCTGCTCCGCCCGGTCTTCAGTCGGCTCGGGAATTGCCATCAAACCCCGCAGCTTCAAGCGCGGCAGGGCGCTGATCGCCGTGGCCAGGGCCGGCAGGTCGGCGGGTGTGCAGCCGGACTTGCTGGCTTCGCCACTGACATTGACCTGAATGCAGATATTGAGCGGCGGCAGGTCGGTCGGGCGTTGTTCGGACAGGCGTTGTGCGATTTTCAGGCGGTCCACGGAATGCACCCAAGCGAAGTTCTCGGCGATGGCGCGAGTCTTGTTCGATTGAATGGGGCCGATGAAGTGCCAACTCAAGGGCAGGTCGGTCAAATCCGCCTGTTTGCCCAAGGCTTCCTGCAGGTAGTTTTCCCCAAAGTCGTGCAGCCCGGCGGCATAGGCGTCGCGTACCGCCTGCGCGGGTTTGGTCTTGCTCACGGCCAGCAGGTGGATGCTGCTTGCGTCACGTTGCACGGCGGCGGCTGCGGCGCGGATGCGCTGGATAACCAGGCCGATGTTGTCTGCTATCGTCGACATTCAAGATGCGCCCGTGGATATGGAGTCCGCGGCATTCTACTGGAAATGGAAAGCCCTATGGATATCACGCAATTGCTGACGGCCAGCGTAAGCCGAGGCGCCTCAGACCTGCATCTGTCAGCCGGCCTGGCACCGATGCTGCGCATTGATGGCGAGGTTTGGCCGCTGGATGGGCCAGCGCTGAACGCTACCCAAGTGGTCGACTTATTGAGCCCTTTGCTGAATAAACATCAACAAAAGGATTTCGAAACATCTCTTGAAACGGATTTTGCCTTCGAATTGCCAGGCGTCGCCCGGTTCCGGGCGAACGTGTTCCGCCAGGATCGCGGCGTGGGTGCGGTGTTCCGGGCTATTGCGACTGAGGTCCAAAGCCTGGAGGACCTGGGACTGGGCGAGGTGTTCCAGCGTATCGCCCGCCTTCCTCGTGGCCTGGTGCTGGTGACCGGGCCCACCGGCTCGGGCAAGTCTACGACCCTGGCGGCGATGATCGACGACCTCAACCGGCATCGACGCCAGCATATCCTCACGCTGGAAGACCCCATCG
>NZ_MLCT01000201.1:0-1757 GCF_001806145.1 Pseudomonas sp. BS-2016 | reverse complement strand
GCCCAGCACGCCGAGCAGGTTGAACAGGTTGCTGCCGATCACGTTGCCCACGGCGATCTCCCGTTCGCCACGCAACGCGGCGATCAGCGATGTGGCAAGGCACGGCAGCGAGGTGCCGACGCCGATCAACGTGAGGCCGATGACGCGCTCCGACAATCCGAGATCGCCCGCTACATCCACCGCTGCGCCGAGCAACAAATGCCCGGCCAGCACCAGCACCAGCAAACCGCCGAGCATCAGCAGCACACTGCTCAGCCATGGCGCCTTCGCCACGGTGTCCAGAGTGCGCGGGCGGCGGGAATGACGCGTCTGGTAATGCAATACGCCAAGGTAGGCCACCAGCGCCACCAGCAGCACGGCGCCATCGAAGTGCGTCAGCATTTCGTTAGCCGCCAGGATAAATACCAGCAGGCCGGCGACGATCATCACCGGGATATCTACGCGCACCAGTTGCCGCGAGACCCGCAACGGAATGATCAGTGCGGACAAGCCCAGGGTCACGAGGATGTTGAAGATACTGCTGCCGATGACACTGCCCACAGCGATATCCGTGTTGCCGGCCAGCGTGGCCTGAAGGCTGACGGTCATCTGCGGCGCACTGCTGCCGAAGGCGACGATGCTCAAGCCGATGATCAGTGGCCGCACCTTGAGGCTCGCCGCCAGGCGTACTGCGGCGCGTACCAGGATTTCAGCGCCGATGATCAGCAAGATCAGGCCGCCCACCAGTTCGAGCAGGCTCCAGGGTGAGAGGGCGTTCAATCCGAAAATGCTCAAGGCTGCCTCGATCAGTTGTTCAGGGCTTGCACGCGTACCCGTGCGGTACCGCTGCGCAGCATGCGCAACTGCTCGGCAGCCTTGCGTGAAACGTCGATCAGGCGGCCACGGGTATGCGGGCCGCGATCAGTGATACGCACCACGACAGAACGGTTGTTGTCGAGGTTGGTCACCTTGACCTGCGTACCGAAGGGCAGGCGCCGATGGGCGGCGGTCAAGGCGTTCTGGTTGAAAGGTTCACCGCTGGCGGTTTTCTTGCCATGGTGCTTGGCGCCGTAATAGGACGCGGTGCCGGTTTCGTCGTAGCCGTTGGGGTCGATGAGGCCGCTGGCGCAACCGGCCAGCAGGGAGGACAGGGCCAGGAGGCCGAGTAGACGCTTCATTTCAAGATGTCCCCGTTGGATCGTTCCCACGCTCTGCGTGGGAATGCAGCTGGTGACGCTACGCGTCACAAAAGCGGACGCGGAGCGTCCCGTGAGGCGTTCCCACGCAGAGCGTGGGAACGATCATGGATCAGCCTTCGAGCTTGCTTTTGAGCAGTTCGTTCACCTGTTGCGGGTTGGCTTTGCCCTTGGAGGCTTTCATCGCCTGGCCGACAAAGAAGCCGAACATCTTGCCGCGCTTGGCTTCGTCTGCGGCGCGGTATTGCTCGACCTGTTCGGCATTGGCCGCGAGCATTTCATCGAGCACGGCCGAGATCGCGCCGCTGTCGGTGACTTGTTTGAGGCCACGCTTCTCGATGATCTCGTCGGCATTGCCTTCACCGGCGGCCATCGCTTCGAACACGGTCTTGGCAATTTTGCCGGAGATGGTGTTGTCCTTGATGCGCAGCAGCATGCCACCCAGTTGTTCGGCGGTGACCGGCGCGTCGTCGATTTCCAGGCCCTGTTTGTTCAACAGGCTGCCCAGCTCGACCATCACCCAGTTGGCCGCCAGCTTGGCGTCGCCGGCAATGCTCACGACTTTTTCGAAGTAGTTGGCTT
>NZ_MLCT01000200.1:0-2030 GCF_001806145.1 Pseudomonas sp. BS-2016 | reverse complement strand
GAGTACCTCAAGCACACCGAGCACAAGGATTTTGCCATCGTCGATGCGGCGATGAACGACCTGATCCGCCCGGCCCTGTACCAGGCCTGGATGGATGTCACCGCCGTGACGCCGCGCGCAAGCGACGCCCGCGCCTATGACATCGTCGGGCCCATCTGCGAGACCGGCGACTTCCTGGCCAAGGATCGTGAGTTGGCGCTTGAAGAAGGTGATCTGCTGGCCGTGCATTCGGCCGGAGCCTACGGGTTTGTCATGAGTTCCAACTACAACACCCGCGGGCGCACCGCCGAGGTGCTGGTGGACGGTGATCAAGCATTTGAAGTGCGTCGCCGCGAGACGGTAGCCGAGTTGTATGCTGGCGAAAGCCTGCTGCCGGAGTAAGCCATGCTGCTGCGTTTTACCAAGATGCACGGGCTGGGTAATGATTTCATGGTCCTCGACCTGGTCAGCCAGCACGCGCACATCCTGCCCAAGCACGCCAAACAGTGGGGCGATCGCCACACCGGGATCGGTTTCGACCAGTTGCTGCTGGTCGAGGCGCCGAGCAACCCGGAGGTGGATTTCCGTTACCGGATCTTCAACTCCGACGGTTCCGAAGTGGAACAGTGTGGCAACGGCGCGCGCTGCTTTGCGCGCTTTGTGCTCGACAAACGCCTGACTGCCAAACGCCAGATTCGCGTCGAAACCAAGGGTGGCGTGATCGAACTGGACATCCGCAATGATGGCCAGATCAGCGTCAACATGGGCGCCCCACGCCTGGTGCCGGCGGATATTCCGTTCCAGGCCACCGAGCAGGCCCTCAGTTACCCACTGGATGTGGAGGGCAAAACCGTGGAGGTCGCCGCCGTGTCCATGGGCAACCCCCATGCGGTGCTGCGGGTCACCGACATCAATAACGCCCCCGTGCATGAACTGGGGCCGAAGATCGAACATCACCCGCGCTTTCCGGCACGGGTCAATGTGGGCTTCCTGCAGGTGATCGACCGTAACCGTGCGCAATTGCGCGTATGGGAACGCGGCGCCGGCGAAACCCAGGCTTGCGGCACCGGTGCTTGCGCCGCTGCCGTGGCCGCGATCAGCCAGGGGTGGATGGATTCGCCACTGTTGATCGACCTGCCCGGCGGACGTTTGTCCATCGAATGGGCAGGCCCTGGCCACCCGGTGATGATGACCGGGCCAGCCACGCGTGTATACGAAGGACAGGTCCGTCTATGAGTGAGCCAAGCTAATGACCGATAAGCCTCAAGTACCCGCACACGCTACCCCGAGTGAAAGCCTGGAGGCCGCTGCTGTCGCGGCGTACCTTGAGGCTAACCCGGACTTCTTCGTCGAGCACGAAGAACTGCTGCCGGCCCTGCGCATCCCCCACCAGCGCGGCGATACCGTGTCGCTGGTGGAGCGGCAAATGAAGATCCTGCGCGAGCGCAACATTGAAATGCGCCACCGACTCTCTCATCTGATGGACGTGGCCCGCGACAACGACCGCTTGTTCGACAAGACCCGCCGCCTGATTCTGGCCCTGATGGATGCCGCCAGCCTGGAAGAAACGGTGATCGCCGTGGAAGACAGCCTGCGCGAGGATTTCCAGGTGCCCTTCGTCAGCCTGATCCTGTTCAGCGACAACCCGATGCCGGTGGGGCGCTGGGTCACAGGTGGCGAAGCGCAGACGGCCATCGGTGGCCTGCTGTCCGAAGGCAAGACCGTCAGCGGCACCTTGCGCGAGCATGAGCTGGACTTCCTATTTGGCGCCGAACAGCGCAAGCAGATCGGCTCTACGGCCGTTATCGCCCTCAGCCATCAAGGCTTGCACGGGGTACTGGCCATCGCCAGCCGCGACCCGGCGCACTACAAAAGCTCGGTGGGCACGTTGTTCCTGACCTATATCGCCGAAGTGCTGGGCCGCGTCCTGCCACGCCACACCACCACCCTGCGCGCGGTGCGCTGATCATGGAGCGGCAACTGGACGCTTACTGCGCTCACCTGCGCAATGAGCGCCAGGTGTCGTCCCACACGCTGGAAGCTTATCGGCG
>NZ_MLCT01000020.1:0-4824 GCF_001806145.1 Pseudomonas sp. BS-2016 | reverse complement strand
ACTGCTTTCGCGTCCGGGCCGGTGCCTTGCCATTGCAGGTTCATGCCGCGCTGCGTGCGGTCGGTGTAGCGGGTGATCAGGTGGTGCTGGTATTGGTAGCTCCACGCTGCGCCGTTTTCGTCCTGGGCATTGATCAGGTCGCCGTGGGCATCGTAGTAATAAGCCGCCAGTTGGCGCACCGGCACGCTGTCGCGGATTTCCCACAGGCCTGTGAGGCGCCCGTGTTCGTCCATCATCGTACCCAGATGTAAATGGACGTTGTCGAGGTCGCCCTGGTAGGTGATGAGGTCGGACAACACCGGTTGGTCAGCGTGGCGGTATTCGTGGTGCAGCATGACGCCTGCGCCGTTGCGCAGTTCGATTTGCGCGAGCAGGAAGCGGTCGCCGTGACGAACGTAGGTTTCCCTGCGTTCGAAGCCTCGGCAGAGGAGTAAGGAGTTTTCAGTGACGCGGACCAGCGTCAGGTTTTCAATGGCGTCGTAGTGCGCCTGGCCGACGGGTTTGAGTGCGTATTTATGCTCACGGCCGTCAGAATCGTGGAACACCAGCCCCTTGTCGTGCAGGTCAAAGCGGGTGGTGAATTCGGTGATCCAGCGCGCGCCCAGGGCGCCTTGGTCGTATGCACTCAGGCGCGAGTAATAGGTGCGTGTCCAGTCAATCGGGAACGGGCCGGGCAAGCTGAAGTCGGTGTGGCTCAGGGATTCGGAGCCCAGCGCGAAATTTATGCTGCGCGGTGTACGGTCACAGGCGCAGTTTTTTGCGGGATTGGCCATCCCTGTTGCAGACGCTTGTTTACCGGTGGAGTCGATCTGTCCCTCAGCCGCCGTTTGCTTGGCTTTGTTGGTTTCCGTGGGTTTGACGTTAGTGCTTTGCCCATGGACATTGCGCTTGCGCCACAAGGCCGTGGCGCTGGACAGGATCAGCAACAACCAGCCAATCGAGTACTCAACGTCTTCGGTGGTGAGCGCGCTCAGTTGCGTGCGCAGCTCTGGCCCCATCGCCCGCAGTTGAGCCGCGTGGGCGGTGACGGAACGTTTGATGTCGTCGGGCAGCAGGTGCTGCGAGGCGCTGTTGGCCATGCCTTTGCCAGCGGCTTTGTAGGCGCTGAACAAACCGCCGAAGATGTTGCTGATGGCCGCTTTGGGGTCATGCAGCAACTGATCGCCCGCCGCACTGATCTGCGCACTTGCTGCCTCCAGATCCCCACCGGCATCGAGGGTGCCGTTGACGGCGGCTTCCAGCCCCTTGGCGATTTCGTTGAGCATGTCTTCGCCGAGCTTGCCGGCGTCGGCGAGGATCTGCGGCAGCTTGGCCCGGGCTTGCTCGACGAAGTCATCGAGACTGCCGACGATGGACGCGTTCAGGTGGCCCACCAGAATCTCGATGACCGAGGCACTGAGCATCAGTTTGGTGGTAGAGCGCATCTCCTGACGCACCAGGTGCAAGGTCGGGCGCAGGGTCATGCGCGCAGCGGCCATGGTCGGTGGCAAGGGCAAGACGCCGATCAGGTTAATCGCCAGGCTCGCCCACAGCAGCAGGTCGCGTTTTTCAGTCTTGCTCAGCGTGACGATGTCGCCCAACGCGTCCACCAGCGCCATGATGTTACCGACCACGGGCAAAGCCCCGGCCACCCCCTGAATCCGTTCGAGGGTGACGATCCCGCCACTCATCTCCTGCAACCAGGCATCGAACACGGCGGCGCCACTGGCCACGTCTTTGACGTCGATGGCACTGAGCGGAACAATGGCGACCTGCGGGCCGCGTTTTTCTACAGCCGTATTTTCAGTGGTCATGAAAGCATCTCACCCGCCAACAGGCCGGGGGTCTTGAAGGAAAGCGAAGGGGGGGTGAAGGTCGGCAGCGCCGGCAGGCTCGGCAATGCGCCGCTGTTATTGGCCAGACTCAGCAAACTTGACGCGCTGGGCAGCGCGGCACTGGCCAGTTGCGGGATACCCGCTACGCCTGCATGCAGCGCGGTTTTAACGGTCTGCGCCGATTGCATCGCGCCTTGGGCGGTCTGGATCACGCTCATGCCGCGCTGCACTGTGGCCATACCGGTCTTGGCCATGTCCATGCCGCTTTTGCCCAGGCTTTTTCCTTGCTCTAGAAGGTCGGCACTTTTGCCCTGACGCGGCAACAGGTCGGCGACCATGCTCTGGATCGGGCCGGGAAGGCTGTCTGCCGCGGATGCGCCGGGTGTTTGAAGGGGCCATTCGGGCTTGCCGATGTAACTGCCGTCGCTCCAGGTGTCTGCCGGGTCAGGCCCAAACGTGACCCGCGCAGGGCCGGGGGCTGCACCAGCCACGGCCGCAAAACCTTTGGGGTCGAGTGCGCCCTTGATGCGCTTGCCCAGCGCGTCGATCACTTCGTAATCGCCCCCCTTGATGCCCTGGCGGTTGGCGTACTGGTTGAACAGTTCGAGATTGCCTTTGCCGGGCTTAAGCGGTTCGGGGAATACACCGGCCAGGCTTTTGGCGCCGGTGTACGCAAAGTTGGACGCGTGAGCGGTATACGGACCGGTGGTGACGTGGGTGATGCCACCGGCGTTATAGGTGGTGGCACTGCCGCCGCCCTGAATCACCAGCTCGGTTTTGGCCGTCAGGGTGATGCGGTCGGCGTTGGCGGTGATGTTCAGTTTGGCCAGCAGGTTGATGCTGTCCTTGAGCGCTCGCACATCAATGTCGCCGGACGCGGCCACCAGTCGCCAGCCCAGGTTTTGCACAAACAGGCGCATACCCTGACTGGCACTGGCGAGCAATTTCTTGCCGATGGACAAACTCGTGTGCCCGGTGCTGCTCAAGCCCAGGTGCTCGCCCGTGGCGATGTGGGTCGATTGCGGCGTGCTCAGCGCGATCCCCGCCGGGCTCGCCAATACCAGATGCGGTTCGCTGAACTCCGGAAATTCATTGGCACTGACGTTGGCCGGGCCGCTGCCGATAATCCCTTGATGCTGGGCGTGCAGGGCCTTGGCCACGGCATCCTGATCACCGGCTTCCTGCGCCTTGTTTTCCATGGCCTGCATCGACAAGCCGTCCTGCTGGTCACTGGCGGTGGCCAACCGCTCGGCGGTTTCGGGCAGGTCTTTGTGATGCTTGGACTCATTGGGGCGCGGTTCGGTGGTAATCAGCAAACCGGCGGCGGCGCGCACGGCCCCGTGCCGGTCTGTGCGCAATTCAAACCCTTCACCGCGAGGCTGCCCGCCCGAAGGCCGGGGATGGGTCAAATAGCCCAGGTTGATCGCACTGGCGCCGTGATCACTGCGCAGCGCGATGCTGATTTCGCTGGTGGTGTCGTCAATGCGCAGTTCGTTTGCGCGGCTGCCTTTGTATTCCTTGCTTTTGACAGTGGCGAGGGTTTTGAGCTCGGGCAATTTGTACGGCGGCAAATTCACACCGTGGTACAGGCAACCCGTGATCAGTGGCTGGTCGGGGTCGCCCTCAAGGAAGGTAATCAGCACTTCCATGCCGATGCGCGGCAGGTTGATTGACCCGAAACTCTGGCTCGCCCAGTTCGAGGCCACACGCATCCAGCAACTGGTTTTATCGTCGAACGCGCCTTCGCGGTCCCAATAAAACTGCACTTTGACCCGCCCGTACTCGTCGCAGTAAATCTCTTCGCCGGCCGGGCCGGTGACGATGGCGCTCTGGCTGCCGAGCACTTTGGGTTTGGGGTTTTTCAGCGGGGGACGGTAGGGCACGTCCCACGGGATGGCGCTAAAGGTGTTGCGATAGCCCTGATGAAAGTCGTCTTTTGAATCGGTGACATCACTGGTCACCGACTCTTCCAGCACCTGCGGCTGTTTGCCGTGGTGGGTGATTTCAGTCAGCAGCCACAGGTCGTTCCACGTTGCATTGGCGTGACCGGTAAGCGGCAGAAAATGCCCGCTGACCAGCAGCGGCTGGTCGCTCTTGCCCTTGGCCAGTTGATAGTCAGTGCGATGGCGTTCCAGATTACGGTTGGCCAAGTGAGTGCCGCGCTCGCGATCGACAAACCGTCCGGGGTAGTCGTAGTCCTCCAGGTCCGGCAACGCCTTGCTCTTGGCGTCACTTTGCAGCTCGATGCGTGGCTTGGTGAAGTCGTAATCGCGGCGCGTGACACGGGTGGTGCGGGTGGCCAGGCGCATACCGAACCGTTTGACCACGGGGGTGTCCGCCACCAGCCCGGTGTCCTGCTGATAGGGCACCGGCGCCAGTTTCGGGAAGATCGTCTGGTCGTCGCCGAACACCAGCAAGTGCGCATCCGGGCTGTGCTCAAAGTGAAAGTGGATGCCTTCTTCTTCGCACAAGCGCTGGATAAACGTCAGGTCCGACTCGTCGTACTGCACGCAATACACGCGTTCGGGGTAGGTCGCGCTGAGCTGGAATTTATAATCGCAGGCCAGAATGCCGTGCTCTTCCAGCACCTGCGAGATTATCTGGCGGACTGTTTTTTGTTGGAAAATTCGTTGATTAACCCGGTGCGCCAAGTACGACAAATGCGGGCGCAACGACAGGTGGTAGCGGGTCAGGCGTCTGCCGGCTTCGCCTCGGGAGATGCTGTACACCTGCCCGTGAATACCGGTCCCCGACGCAGAAATGCGCAGGAACGCTTGCGTGTGTAGCAGTTTTTCAAGGTCAAGGAAGGCCCGTTCACTGACCAGCTCCAGATCAAAAACAAACGGCATGTTCAAGGCCTCGCGGCCCTTGAAGGCCAATACCTGAAAGTCCGCTCCCGCAAGGGTTAGCGTGAAATGGGGTTGATCCGCCGGTGAAAACATCCTTGACTCCTCATGCAGTGCTGCAGGCTTGCGTCGCGAAAAAAGAGGMGACGAAAACACATCATTCC
>NZ_MLCT01000002.1:0-267 GCF_001806145.1 Pseudomonas sp. BS-2016 | reverse complement strand
TGCTGTAGAATGCGCGCCTCGGTTGAGCGAAAGCTTAACCAACCGTTCTTTAACAACTGAATCAAGCAATTCGTGTGGGTGCTTGTGGAGTCAGGCTGATAGTCAAAAAGATTATCAGCATCACAAGTTACTCCGCGAGAAATCAAAGATGTAACCAACGATTGCTGAGCCAGGTTTAGGGTTTTCTCAAAACCCAAAGATGTTTGAACTGAAGAGTTTGATCATGGCTCAGATTGAACGCTGGCGGCAGGCCTAACACATGCAAGT
>NZ_MLCT01000199.1:0-2596 GCF_001806145.1 Pseudomonas sp. BS-2016 | reverse complement strand
CTTCGAACCCAAGATGAGCCTGGCCCCGCTGACCTTCGGTACCTTGAAGGCCGCGTTCTACGCCATGTTGCTGGCGGCGCCACTGGCGGTTGCTGCAGCGATCTACACCGCTTACTTCATGGCGCCGAGCCTGCGCCGCAAGGTCAAGCCGGTGATCGAGCTGATGGAAGCCATGCCGACGGTGATCCTCGGATTCTTCGCCGGCCTGTTCCTGGCGCCGTATGTGGAAGGGCACCTGCCGGGCATTTTCAGCCTGTTGATGCTGTTGCCGATTGGCATCCTGGTCGCCGGCTTTGTCTTCAGCCGCTTGCCTGAGTCGATCCGCCTGCGCGTTCCCGATGGTTGGGAAAGCGCGATCCTGATTCCTGTGATCCTGTTGGTGGGCTGGCTCTCGCTGTACATGAGCCCGTACCTGGAAACCTGGTTCTTCGGCGGTGACATGCGCATGTGGATCTCCCACGATCTGGGCATTACCTACGACCAGCGCAACGCGTTGGTGGTCGGCCTGGCCATGGGTTTTGCGGTGATCCCGAACATCTACTCCATCGCCGAAGACGCCGTGTTCAGCGTGCCACGCGGCCTGACTCTGGGTTCCCTGGCCCTGGGCGCCACGCCGTGGCAGACCATGACCCGCGTGGTCATCCTCACCGCCAGCCCGGGCATCTTCTCGGCGCTGATGATCGGCATGGGCCGCGCCGTGGGCGAGACCATGATCGTACTGATGGCTACCGGTAACACCCCGGTGATGGAGATGAACCTGTTCGAGGGCCTGCGCACCCTGGCGGCCAACGTTGCGGTGGAGATGCCCGAGTCGGAAGTGGGCGGCAGTCATTACCGCGTGCTGTTCCTCTCGGCGCTGGTGCTGCTGTTGTTCACCTTCATCATGAACACCCTCGCCGAGCTGATTCGTCAGCGTCTGCGCAAGAAATACTCGTCGCTTTAAGAAAGGTAGAAGTCTGTGAAACAGAACTCCCTGAATGGATGGTTCAAGAGCGGCGCCCCCGGCGTCTGGATCAGCGGTGGCGCGGTGTCCATCGCGGTCATCATGACCATTGGTTTGCTGGCTGTGATTGCGGTGCGGGGCCTGGGCCATTTCTGGCCGGCCGACCTGATCCAGGCCAACTACAACGTGCCAGGCCAGGCCAACCACATCGTGATCGGCGAAGTGGTGCAGAAAGAAGAAGTGCCGCGTGAGCGCCTCAAGAGCGCGGGCCTGCCGGTGCCCGACCAGGGCCCGGAATTCATGACCCGTGAGCTGATCAAGGTCGGCAACCGCGACCTGAACGGCAACGACTTCACCTGGATTGTCGGTGAGTGGCTGAAGGACCAGACCAAGCCTGCGAACCTGATGGCCATCGAGCGTCGTGAGTGGGGCAACTTCTACGGCACCCTGGTCAACGTCAAACAGGACGGCAAGGTGATTGCCGAAGGCGAGGCCGCGTGGCCTGAGCTGCAAGCCCGCGTGGACCGCGTGAACAAGCTGGCCGCTCAGCTCAAGAGCCTGGAAAAAACCGATATTGGCGCGATCAACGCAGGGCTGGAGCGCATCCGCCTGCACGGTCGCAAACTGGAACTGGAAGGCAAGCTCGACGCTGCCGCCCAGGCCGACATGGACGCCGACCGCGCCGAGCTGAACGCCCGCTACCAGGACATCGAAGCGCGCCTGGCCGACCTGCATGCCCAGTTCAACCGCGACGCCCTGACGGCGCGTGACGGCAACGGCAAGGAAGTGGAAATCGGCATCGGCAAAGTGGTGCACGCCTACCAGCCGAACGCCATGGGCACGATGACCAAAATCGGCTTCTACTTCAGCAAGGTCTGGGAATTCCTCAGCGATGACCCACGGGAAGCCAACACCGAAGGCGGGATCTTCCCGGCCATCTTCGGCACCGTGATGATGACCCTGATCATGGCAATGATCGTGACCCCGTTTGGCGTACTGGCCGCGGTGTACCTGCGTGAATACGCCAAGCAGAACACCTTGACGCGCATCATCCGCATCGCCGTGAACAACCTGGCCGGCGTACCGGCCATCGTCTACGGCGTGTTCGGCCTGGGCTTCTTCGTGTATGTACTGGGGGGCTCGGTAGACCGTTTGTTCTTCGCTGAAGCGCTGCCTGCGCCGACCTTCGGTACGCCGGGGTTGCTCTGGGCTTCGCTGACCCTGGCGCTGCTGGCGGTGCCTGTGGTGATCGTGGCCACCGAAGAAGGCCTGGCGCGGATTCCTCGCACCGTGCGTGAAGGCTCCCTGGCGCTCGGCGCGACCAAGGCGGAAACGTTGTGGAAGATCGTGCTGCCAATGGCCAGCCCGGCGATGATGACCGGCATGATCCTCGCCGTGGCCCGTGCCGCGGGTGAGGTGGCACCGCTGATGCTGGTGGGTGTAGTGAAGCTGGCGCCGTCGCTGCCGCTGGATGGCAACTACCCGTACCTGCACCTGGACCAGAAGATCATGCACCTGGGCTTCCATATTTATGACGTCGGCTTCCAGAGCCCCAACGTCGAAGCCGCACGGCCGTTGGTGTACGCCACCGCCTTGCTGCTGGTACTGGTGATCGCCACGCTCAACCTGTCGGCAGTGTGGATTCGTAACCAC
>NZ_MLCT01000198.1:0-1646 GCF_001806145.1 Pseudomonas sp. BS-2016 | reverse complement strand
AAAAACCTAGCCCACAAGCCAGACCCACGTGATTTTTCACCGTTTTTCTCCATATAGCTAAAAAATGAACTTTCTTGAACCATTAACGATACCGTCAACCGCCCTCTGACCTCATAACTTTCAGCCGACACACGATCAACCGTTATGGCATCCCCGCTCCATAGCGCATTCTGTTTTGAGAGGTCATTGAATGCCTTACCCGTCAGCACGCCACCGCCCTCACTGGAGATAAGTCCAGCTACTGGAATGTTCTGGTGCAACCCAAGAAACAAAGCTTCCGACGTAGCATCTTCGTACAGCAACTTGAAGCGCCTAGGTTTGATCGGTGCACAGGCTTGATGTTCCATGAGTTGTTTATTCGGATCACCCCCCTCATGCTGATCCAATAGTAGAGTTTCTTTCAAGATAGCCTTTCGACGAGCGTCCCAGATCGACTGTTTCGCACGCCAATCAGAGAGCTCTGATTGATAAATCACATCCATCTCATCCTGAAAGCGCCGAACTCCTCCCATAAATACATTCTCTGCGGTCGACTTTCGCTCCCCAGAGTTGGCCACCGTGAGCACCATTATTGATACCGGACCGATTTGGCCATTTGGTTTACAGACATCAATTGAACCTTGAGCCGCAGTCGCCATGGCTGTTAACGCAGCTGAATAAATAAGTGCTCGCGGGGCCATTATATTGCGCTCAGCTTCATCTACTGCGCCCCCGATAATCGGCAAAGCCATAGACCTTGGAAATGCTCCACCTGGAACAGGAAGCCAACTTGATACACCATTAGAAAAATTCATAAACCACCCCTCTCAAGAATTCACGCTGTAAACATTTCGGCTTTCTGCAATTCGGGACTCAATCCACCGACAAACATCTTCCTCAATCCAACCTACAGCTGACGCCCCCAACTTAATCGGCCTGGGAAAACTGCAGTCGTACCTGGGCGACATTGGATTTAAGCGATCGTAGATGGTCGACGTACTCAGCCCGAGACGCTCTCGTAACTGCCGCATACGCAAAATTCTTAACATCAGTTTATTACTGTTTTCTTTGATCATTTCTACACCCTCTTCGGCTACGGATTCGATGAAAAGGACTTTAAAGCCCCTGCCACCCCAAGTCGTCGAAGGTGCTAAACGCCACATCCACCCTAAGCAGATCTATAGACATCGCCGTGCATTTTGTGCTTGGCGATTCCACCCCGTCGAATCTGCCTGGGTCCACTGCAGCTGCTATTTCTGCTATTAGTAGCAGAAATAGCAGCTGCACTCCCCCCTAACTCCGCCCAAGACTCCTTTTCGGCTGCACCCTTCGCTTGAATAATTCAGCAGCCATGAGCCGCCTGCTGGTCAACCCATTGCAGTAGTAAGGCCCTACCAGGTCCGCTTGGCTGTCGGCGCCCCTGCTCCCAGTCCTGCAGCGTGCGAGAGCTGATCCCCAACTGTTTGGCTAGGTCCTGCTGGGTTAGCTTCAGTCGTTGACGTAAAAAACATACTTGCCTGAGGATATCTGAAGATGTCGAGCGGTCCTGCATGGGATTATGTTGCCTCTTTGACCCTTGCCGAGGAAGTTGCGTCGATAATTCAGAGTTGGCCGTTATAAAAGTAGATAAGGGAAGTACGAAACTTACAGGCGCAGGCAGCTGCACT
>NZ_MLCT01000197.1:0-1796 GCF_001806145.1 Pseudomonas sp. BS-2016 | reverse complement strand
TGCGCAAAATGATGCAGCAGCTTTAGCCCAAGGGCTGCGGCGCGGTCTGCATTCCTTATCCCGGTGCGGCGTGGCCAGGGAGGCCCCGCACTTGCTGATTCAAATCAAAGCGTATTTGCCTGAGCTGTTATTATCCGCCGTATCTATTCAGTACGGATTGATCCATGTCCTCTCGCGAAATCCGCATCGCCACCCGTAAAAGCGCCTTGGCCTTGTGGCAGGCCGAATACGTCAAAGCACGCCTTGAGCAGGCCCATCCCGGCCTCAAGGTCTCCCTGGTGCCCATGGTCAGTCGCGGCGATAGGCTGCTGGACTCGCCACTGTCCAAAATCGGCGGCAAGGGCCTGTTCGTCAAGGAATTGGAAACTGCGCTGCTGGATAACGAAGCCGACATCGCCGTGCATTCGATGAAAGACGTGCCCATGGACTTCCCTGAAGGCCTGGGCCTTTTTTGTATCTGCGAGCGCGAAGACCCGCGCGACGCCTTCGTTTCCAACACCTTCGCGTCTCTGGACGAATTGCCGCCAGGCAGTATCGTCGGCACCTCCAGCCTGCGTCGCCAGGCCCAGTTGCTGACGCGGCGTCCCGACCTGCAGATCCGCTTTTTGCGTGGCAACGTCAACACGCGCCTCGCCAAGCTGGACGCCGGCGAATACGACGCGATCATCCTCGCCGCTGCCGGCCTGATCCGCCTGGGCTTTGAAGACCGCATCACCTCGGCCATCAGCGTCGAAGACAGCCTGCCCGCTGGCGGGCAGGGCGCAGTCGGCATCGAATGTCGCACCGCCGACAGCGAAATTCACGCACTGCTCAAGCCTCTCGATCACGCGGACACCGAAGTGCGTGTTACCGCCGAGCGTGCCTTGAACAAACACCTCAACGGTGGCTGCCAAGTGCCCATCGCCTGCTATGCCGTACTCGAAGGTGAGAACCTGTGGCTTCGTGGCCTGGTCGGTGATCCGGACGGCGGTAACCTGCTGACCGCCGAGGTGCGTGGGCCGCAGCGTGATGCCACGGCCCTGGGGATTCAGGTTGCCGAGGAACTGCTGGAAAAAGGCGCGGGTGCCATTTTGCAAAAAGTCTATGGCGAGGCCGGCCCGCAGTGACCAAATGGCGAGTGCTGCTGACGCGGCCTGCCGAGGAGTCGACGGCCGTGGCGGCGTTATTGGCCAAGAGCGGCATTCACAGCAGCTGCCTGCCTTTGCTGGAGACCGAAGCCTTGCCGGTGACTGCTGAGCAACGCGCGGTATTCGGCGCGCTGCCGCGCTATTGTGCCGTCATCGTGGTGAGCAAGCCGGCTGCACGCCTGGCGTTGCAGCGGTTGGGGGACATTGTGCCGCCAATGCCCTGGTTCAGTGTCGGCGCGGCGACGGCACAGATACTGGCCGATCATGGCCTCAAGGTTCACTATCCCGCCACTGGCGACGATAGCGAGGCCTTGCTTGAACTGCCCGCCTTGCGCGAGGCTATTGCACTGCCGGGCGGCCGGGTGTTGATCCTGCGCGGCGAGGGCGGGCGTGAGTTGCTGGCAGAGCGTTTACGCGAGCAAGGTGCTAGTGTCGATTACCTGGAATTGTATCGGCGTTTTCTTCCGGTGTATGAAAAGGGCGCGTTGATGCAACGCATCCAGTTGGAACGCTTGAACGGCCTGGTGGTCAGCAGTGGGCAGGGTTTTTTACACCTGCACGCGTCAGCCGGCCCCGATTGGCCAGAGGTGGCACAGCTGCCGTTGTTCGTGCCCAGCCCGCGTGTATATGAAATGGCGCGTGCTGCGGGTGCAGAAAAAGTTGTGGATT
>NZ_MLCT01000196.1:0-1977 GCF_001806145.1 Pseudomonas sp. BS-2016 | reverse complement strand
CATCATCCGCCGCCCCCAGCGTATTGCCTTGCTGGGGCATATCGCCGAGCAGGGCTCCATCACCCGTGCGGCCAAGAGTGCCGGGTTGAGTTACAAGGCCGCCTGGGACGCCATTGATGAACTGAACAACCTGGCGCAAAAACCGCTGGTGCAACGCAGCGTCGGTGGCAAGGGCGGTGGCGGCGCCAAACTGACTCAGGAAGGCGAACGGGTGCTGCGCCTCTATCAGCGCCTGCAACTGCTTCAGGCCGAGATCCTTGGCTCGGACGAAGCGGCCAGCGACTTCAACCTGCTGGGCCGCTTGATGCTGCGCACCAGCGCGCGCAACCAATTGCACGGCCAGGTCAGCACCATAGAGAGCCATGGCCACAACGACATGATCCGCCTGCAATTGGCCGGCGGCCTGCACCTCGACGCACAGATCACCCACGACAGCACCCTGCGCCTGGAACTGCAGACCGGTGTGGAAGTAGTGGCCCTGATCAAGGCCGGGTGGCTTGAATTACTGGCGGACGGACAAGCTGAAACACTTGGACACAATTGCCTGGAAGGCAGGATCGAGACCATTCTCGCCGCCGAAGACGGCCCCAGCGAGGTGCGTATTGCCCTGCCTAACGGCCAAGTGTTGTGCGCGCTGGCGCCGCCCGTCGCACTCAAGGCCATTGATGCGGCGCAGGGCCAGCCGATCCGCGTGCAGTTTGCACCCAGCCATGTGTTGCTTGGCACCCCGGTGTAACGGGCGCGCGTCTTCAAGCTGCAACAATTCGGTCACAAGCGCTGCTTAAGGTGTCTGCAAAAACCTTAAGGAGCCTGTGATGAGCCTATTAGAAGAAAACCAAGCCACCGACCTTGAACAGATGGTGGGCCTGACCCGCCGTCGCTTTATCGGCGCAGGCGCCCTGTGCGGCGCCGCGATGTTTCTCGGCGGCAACCTGCTGAGCCGCAGCGCCCTGGCCGTGAATGCCGCTACCGCCAGCCCGTTGCTGGGGTTCACCAGCATCGCCGCCGCCACCAGCGACACCATCACCCTGCCACCGGGCTACAGTGCTTCGGTGTTGATCAGTTGGGGCCAGCCCCTGCACAACAACGCCCCGGCTTTCGACCCGTCCGGCCATGGCACCGCCAAGGCTCAGGAACAACAGTTCGGCGACAACAACGACGGCATGAGCCTGTTTCCATTCCCCGGCGACGACAACCGCGCGCTGATGGCGATCAACAACGAATACACCAACTATCGCTACCTCTACGCCCACGGCGGCGCGCCACAATCTACCGAAGACGTGCGCAAGGCCCTGGCCAGCGAAGGCGTGTCGGTGATCGAAGTGCGCCGCAAGGGTGACACCTGGCAGTTCGTCCAGGATTCGCGCTACAACCGGCGCATCCACGGCAATTCACCGATTCGTTTGAGTGGCCCTGCCGCCGGCCATGACTGGCTGAAAACCGGCGCCGACAAGAGCGGCAAAAAAGTCCTCGGCACGTTCCAGAACTGCGCCAACGGCAAGACGCCGTGGGGCACCTACCTGACCTGCGAAGAAAACTTCACCGACTGCTTCGGCAGCAGCAACCCGCAGCAAACCTTCGACGCAGGGCAGAAGCGCTACGGCGTGGTGGCCGCCAGCAAAGACATCAACTGGCATCAGCACGACCCGCGCTTTGACATGGCCAAGAACCCCAACGAACTCAATCGCCATGGTTGGGTGGTGGAAATCGACCCGTTCGATCCGCAATCCACCCCAGTCAAACGCACGGCCCTGGGGCGCTTCAAACACGAAAACGCGGCCCTCGCCGAAACCCGTGACGGTCGCGCCGTGGTGTACATGGGCGACGATGAACGCGGTGAATTCATCTACAAGTTCATCAGCCGCGATCAGATCAACCACAACAACCATAAGGCCAACAAAGACCTGCTCGACCACGGCACCTTGTACGTGGCGATCTTCGACGCAGGCGACGGTGATGCCGACCACCCCAAGGGCA
>NZ_MLCT01000195.1:0-2637 GCF_001806145.1 Pseudomonas sp. BS-2016 | reverse complement strand
AACAGCGCAGGCTTGATCAGCGCCAAAGGCCCGCTGACCTTCGCGCGCCTGGCTAACCTGACCAACCGAGAACAAGACGAAATCTCCAGCCAGACGGCGTTCACCATCGCCGCCAAACGCATCGATAACGGTGATCGCGGGGTCATCCTCAGTGCCGATCAATTGCGCCTTGAAGCGGATACCGTGGTCAACACCAACAAGGGCTTGATCTCCGGCTGGAACGGTCTGACGGTGGTCGGCAATGGCCTCGACAACAGCGCCGAGGGCACGTTGTCGAGCAAGAGTGGCACCCTGCACACTGACCTCACCGGTGTATTGGATAACCACGCGGCCGGTGCCCTGGTTAGCATGGGCAAACAAACGCTCATCGCGGGCAGCCTGAACAATGATCAGGGGATCATCTCCGGCCAGGCCGATGTCGACCTCAACGTTGCCGGTCGCCTGGATAACAGCAACAACGGCCTGATTTCCGCAGCTCAACACCTGGGCTTCAATAATGCCCAGAGTCAAATTCTCAACCGTGGTGGGCGTATCAACGCCGCCAACATCACCTTTATCGGCGAGAGTCTCGACAACAGTGCTGGCCAACTGATCAGCCAGGGCACCTTGGACGGCACCCTCAGTGGCGCGCTGATCAATGCCAACAATGCGCGCCTGGCCAGTGGCGCAGCCCTGTTGCTGAACGCCGCCAGCCTGGGCAACCGAGGCGGCCAACTGGTCAGCCAGGATCGCCTTGACCTGACCCTCGCCAATGGCGACCTGGATAACAGCGCCAAAGGCACGCTTGCCAGCCAGAAAGACCTGGTGATCAAGCTGTTGGCCGGTGACGTTCAAAACCAGCAAGACGGCCTGATGTTCAGCCAGATGGGCAAGCTCGACCTTACCGCCCGCACCCTCACCAACGATCAAGGCACGCTGCAAAGCCAGACCGATAACCGCCTGCGCCTCAGCGGCGCCCTGAGTAACCAGGGCGGCCGCGTCGACAGCCTCAGTGGCAACCTGGACCTGGAAACCGCCAGTGTAGCCAACACGGCCGGTGGCGTACTCAACAGCAGCAAGGGCTGGGTCAAACTGGTCACTGGGTTGTTCACTAACAGCAACGGCATCACTCAGGCGCAGTCGCTGGATATCCAAGCCAAGGGCGGGCTGCTCAACCAAATGGGGCATTTATCCGCACTCGGCGGTGAAAGCCGCATCGTCACCACGACCTTCAATAACCAGGGCGGCGGTGTCTACGCCGATACCTTGCTCAAGGTCACTGCCCAGGCTTTCGATAACCAGGGCACGGCGGCCGTTAAGGGCGGCAAGGTCGGTGCACGCAATATCGACTTCGGCCTCACTGACGCCCTGAGCAATGGCTATGGCCTGATTGAAAGCGACGACGTCCTGCGCCTTGCTGCGCAAACCATCAACAACGTCGGCGGTAACCTGCGGGCCATGGGCCGTACGGGCACGACCGACATCGATGTTTCCGGCCTGTTCGATAACCGCTTCGGCGTGCTTGAAAGCGCCAACGAACACCTGAACCTGCAAGCCGCCGGCCTGGACAATAACGGCGGGCGCATCGTACACACCGGCACCGGTACGTTCGACCTGACCTCCGACCAAGTCACCCGGGCCGGCGGCAGCTTCGTCACCAACGGCCAGTTGGACATCAAGGCTGCCAGTTGGACCAACAGCAGCGTGATCCAGGCCGGGCGCCTGAACCTCGACATCGGCCAGTTCACCCAGACCGCCAGCGGCCAGTTGCTCGGTGCACAAAGCCTGATCGGCATTGGCAACACCTGGACCAACGACGGCCTTCTGGCCAGTGATGGCACCCTCAGTGTGACGCTCACCGGTGGCTACAGCGGCAACGGCCGCGTCAGCAGCCTGGGCAACATGAGCCTCACCAGCGCCAGCATGGACCTGGGCGAGAACGCCCGCATTGCCGGCGGCGCACTCAACCAGGTCACTAGCACGAGCCTGAATAACCACGGGCGCCTGACTGCCATCGGCGACCTGACAGTCAATGCCTCCACCCTGAACAACTACGGCACCCTGGGCGGCGCCGGAAAAGTCCGGCTGAACGCCACGCACCTGGTCAATGACAAGGGCTTGCTCTTCAGCGGCAACGACATGGCGTTGCGCGTCAATGATTTCAGCAACCGCTATGGCGACGTCTACAGCCTCGGCGCCCTGGACATCGCCCGGGATGATGCGAGCGCGCGCAGCAGCCTGATCGAGAACGTCTCCGGCAG
Source organism: Pseudomonas sp. BS-2016 (assembly GCF_001806145.1). Lineage (NCBI taxonomy): Bacteria > Pseudomonadati > Pseudomonadota > Gammaproteobacteria > Pseudomonadales > Pseudomonadaceae > Pseudomonas > Pseudomonas sp. BS-2016. The sequence goes on along the minus strand of NZ_MLCT01000195.1, from coordinate 397 downwards.
CCTGGAAAGTGGCACCGGCATGCGCTTGCTGGCAGACACCCTGAGCAACCGTCGTGACCAGTTCACCACTGAAATGAAGCTGGTGTCGGGCAACCTCAATATCTATTGGAACGACTACTGCAAAGGCAAAGGCTGCGAGCTGTACTTCAACTCGGTGGAGAAATACGAAGATGTCATCACCGGCAGCTCGGCCTCTGCGTTCATCAACGCCGGTGGCGACCTGACTGTGGGCAGCCAGACCTTCGATAACCTTTACAGCTCGGTATCCGCCGCCGGGAATATCCTGATCAACACCGATGTGCTGACCAACCGCGGCGCGGCAGGCGGCGAAGAGCGTCACTTCAATTCCGGGCTCTATACCCGCGACCGTGGCATCTACAACACCTTCATGGAGCGC
>NZ_MLCT01000194.1:0-2537 GCF_001806145.1 Pseudomonas sp. BS-2016 | reverse complement strand
AAGACCATCCCGCAAAAGCGCACGCTGATGCCCATGCTGGCCAACGCAGAGGGCGCGATCCTGCTTTACCGTCGCCCGTCTACGGGCTTGTGGGGCGGCTTGTGGAGCTTGCCGGAGCTGGACGACCTGCAAGACCTGGATCACCTCGCCAACCAGCACGCGCTGGCGCTGGGCAAGCATCAGGAACTGCCCGGGCTGGTCCACACTTTCAGCCACTTCCAACTGGCCATCGAACCCTGGCTGGTCCAGGTCGAGGAAACCGCCCATCACGTGGCCGAGGCCGACTGGCTCTGGTATAACCTCGCCACCCCGCCGCGCCTGGGCCTTGCCGCCCCGGTGAAAAAACTGCTGAAGCGCGCGGCCGACGTATTGAACGCAGGAGTTTCGTCATGACCCGCACCATCATGTGCCGCAAGTACAAAGAAGAACTGCCAGCCCTGGAGCGCCCTCCGTACCCAGGTGCCAAGGGCCAGGACATCTACGAGCACGTCTCCGCCAAAGCCTGGGGCGACTGGTTGAAACACCAGACCCTGCTGATCAACGAAAAACGCCTGAACATGATGAACGCCGAAGACCGTAAATACCTGGCCGGCGAAATGGACAAGTTCTTTTCCGGCGAGGAATACGCCAAGGCCGACGGCTACGTGCCGCCTGCTCAATAATTGATCAAAAACCAGGGTCTGCACGTAAGCGACGGTAATAATTAAATATTTTTTGAAAACTTGCTTGACGACCCCCTGAAAAACCCGTTTAATGCGCCCCGTTGCCCAGATAGCTCAGTCGGTAGAGCAGGGGATTGAAAATCCCCGTGTCGGCGGTTCGATTCCGTCTCTGGGCACCAAAATACCGAGAAACCCCAAGGAACAATGCGTTCCTTGGGGTTTTTTATTGCCTGCGATTTAATGCGACTCACGCATTTACGGACACGATGTCGCAGCAGGACGATTGAGGGTTATTTTTGGCTGGACTCAATCGTTCAGCCTTTACCCAAATCTCAGTTGTAAGGTTTTTTCATGACCCGCTTCTTGCTTTGCACCCTGTTACTACTGACCGCCCTGCTCAGTGGGTGTGCCACGCAGCTGGACGTAGCGATCAACGCGACGCCTGATCCCGACTATCACTTCGACCGGCAGGCAACCGTGCTGGTGACCTCCACTGGCGGAAGTGATGAAAACTCACTCAATGCTCGCTACTACCTGCGTGACATGGTCCGCGCCATGCAGGACCAGGGCTTTCGCAATGTCTTCACCGACACCACCCTGCCCAAGAACCACGCGCCGATCAAAATGACCGTCACCCTGGACGTCGACAGCAAGCAGGTGACGTATCGCTATACCGCCACCGAATACGGGCAGGTGGCAAAAAGCACCACCACTCAATGCAAGAAGAACAAGAAAAAGACCGACCAACTGACCTGCACCAGCACTCCAAACACCTCCTACGGCCCGGTAGGGACCTCGGAGCGCACCGGCTACACCACGCTCACCACCTTCCGGGTCACCGCTCGTGATGAAGTGAGCAGGCGCGCTGTCTACCTGCTAAGGGCGTCGTCCTATAACGACGACTGCCAAGCCGCCAAGGTCGAAGCCTTCCTGGTGCAGCAGGGTTTGCAGAACCTGAATTTCCAGGACCGCGTGCAGCGCAATTACACGGTCACGATGCCTGAAAGCTTCCGCTGCAAATAATCATCTGCTCGACAGGCCCTTGGCTCAAGGGCCTCCTTACTTGAGCAAGAACACCATCAACGGGTTGTCATTCAAGCGCCCTTGATAGCTCGGCGCCAGGTGCTCCACCGGCGACCCCTTCAACAGCGCGGTCTCCTTGCGCGACACGATCACCCAGGAGGGCCGGGGCAGCGCCGCCAACTTCTCAAGCTCGTGACGCCCGACAAACAGCGGCTGTTCATCGTGATCCAGGTTCATCATGTAGCGCACCGCCCAGGTATCCCGGGCCAGATCGACAAACACCAAGGGACCTGGCTGCGTCTGGCGCAACGCCTCCACCTGGCTGACAAACCGCCGGGTGTCGAATTGCAGGTCCTTGGCCGGCTCTATCACTGTCACAAGCAACAGCCATTGCGCCACCAGCGCGATCAGACTGAGCCACACCAACCGCCATGCTCGCTGCCAGGCAATCAACGCTGCGGCTTGCAGCACCACCAGCACGCCGATCATCAACGGCAAGGAAATCTCCGGCCAGTAGCCCTGCTTGTGCCAGGCGTGTCGACACACAAACAACACAACCACGCACAACGCCGGCAGCGCCGCGACCAGCCATTCGTAGCCACGACGCACGCCCACCAGCCAGCCTTGCGCATGCAGCAGCCCATAGGCAGCGACAGCCGCAAACATCGGCACCATCGGCAGAATGTAATAAGCGCGCTTGAAGTGCGGTACCGACAGGCCGAGCAGAATCATCAAGCCGCAGCCCCCGAACCGCACCAGCAATTGCAGGTGCTCATTGCCCCAACGCTCGGGCCAGCGATGGCGCAACGCAAACAGGGTCGCAAACGCCAGCGGAACCACCGGGAAGTAGCG
>NZ_MLCT01000193.1:0-1492 GCF_001806145.1 Pseudomonas sp. BS-2016 | reverse complement strand
CCCTGCCGGAAATGAACGGCCTGCTGCGCGACATGGAAAACACCGAGCGCAGCGGCCAATGCAACCATGGCCGACCGACCTGGACCCAGATGGGCCTGGATGATCTGGACAAACTGTTCTTGCGCGGCCGCTGATGAGTGCCTTGCCCCCCGCCATTTTCCTGATGGGCCCCACGGCCGCCGGCAAGACCGACCTGGCCATCGAGCTGACCAAGGTGCTGCCCTGTGAGTTGATCAGCGTCGACTCTGCCCTGGTTTACCGGGACATGGATATCGGTACGGCCAAGCCGTCGAAGGCGCTGTTGGCCCAATATCCGCACAAGTTGATCGACATCATCGACCCCGCGCAGAGCTATTCGGCGGCGGACTTTCGCACCGACGCCCTGGCGGCCATGGCCGAGATCACCGCGCGCGGCAATATCCCGCTGCTGGTGGGCGGCACCATGCTCTATTACAAGGCGTTGCAGGAAGGCTTGGCCGATATGCCGCCTGCCGATGCCCAGGTGCGCGCCGAACTTGAAGATGAGGCTGCGCGCCTTGGCTGGCAGGCCCTTCACGATCAGTTGGCGGCGGTAGACCCGGTGTCTGCGGCACGTATTCACCCCAATGACCCACAGCGGCTCACACGCGCCCTGGAAGTCTGGCGCGTCAGTGGCCAGACCATGAATGAACATCGCCTGAAACAAACTGCGCAAAGTACTGATGCAGGCGCATCTGGACAGTCACAATTGCCCTATACTGTGGCGAATCTGGCCATCGCTCCGGCAAACCGCCAGGTGTTGCATGAACGAATTGCACAAAGATTCACAATAATGTTGGAACAGGGGTTTGTGGACGAGGTCGTAGCATTGCGTTCAAGAGGCGACCTGCATGCAGGGCTGCCTTCGATACGTGCTGTAGGCTACCGCCAAGTCTGGGATCATCTGGATGGCAAGCTGACGTCCGCCGAAATGCAGGAGCGCGGCATCATTGCCACGCGCCAATTGGCGAAGCGCCAGTTCACCTGGCTGCGCAGCTGGAGCGATTTGCACTGGTTGGACAGCCTGGACAGCGACAATCTGTCACGCGCCTTGAAATACTTGGGAACGGTCTCCATATTGAGCTGAGTCCTTGCAATTGCCGTCTATCCTTGGGGGTGTGACGGCCATAAGCTATCTATTTTCCGATTTTTTATTATTGATCCTTAAAGGAGTGCGGCACATGTCAAAAGGGCATTCGCTACAAGACCCTTACTTGAATACTTTACGTAAAGAGAAAGTTGGGGTTTCCATCTATCTGGTCAACGGCATCAAGCTGCAAGGTACGATCGAGTCGTTCGACCAATTCGTTATCCTGCTGAAAAACACCGTCAGCCAGATGGTTTACAAGCACGCTATCTCGACAGTCGTTCCAGTTCGTCCAATCCGTCTGCCTAGCGCAGCAGGTGATGAACAGGGTGACGCTGAGCCAGGTAACGCCTGATAGGAGTCTCCTTTGTTCTTTGAGCGCCACGG
>NZ_MLCT01000192.1:0-1713 GCF_001806145.1 Pseudomonas sp. BS-2016 | reverse complement strand
GGTATAAAATTCCGTCATGACAAACAAAGAAAAACCGCTCGAATGGATCGCGAGCAGCCACAAGGATTTGATGGCGTTGCCGTCCGACGTGCGTCGCCGTTTCGGTTACGCGCTCTCGTTGGCGCAGATAGGCGATCAGGATGACGCAGCAAAGGTGCTCAAGGGGTTCGGTGGTGCCGGCGTGCTGGAGGTCGTCGAAGACGATGCCGGCGGCACCTATCGAGCGGTATACACGGTCAAGTTTGCGGAAGCGGTGTTCGTCCTGCACTGCTTCCAGAAGAAGAGCAAGAGCGGAATCGCCACGCCAAAGGCCGACATGGACATCATCCGCGCTCGGCTGAAGGTGGCCGAGGTATTGGCACAGGAGCTACGAAATGCAAAAACGAATCATTGAAGGCGTCGAGGTTCAGCGCAGCTCGGGCAACGTCTTTGCCGACCTTGGACTGCCTGACGCTGAAAAGCTCAAGATCAAGACCGGCCTGGTGGTCGAGATCAGGAGGGCCATGCGCGCCCTTGGGCTGACTCAACAAGCGGCGGCCAAACGCATGGGCATCCCGCAACCGAAGGTGTCGGGCATGATGCGCGGCGACTTCACCAATCTATCCGAACGCAAGCTGATGGATTGTCTGAATCGCCTCGGCTACGACATCGAAATCAAGGTACGGCCAGCAGCCGAGCCGATCGGGCATCTAACGCTCGCAACCGCTTAATCGGAGCTCTCCTGATGGCAGCCCGCATCACCGACGACGAATGGGACGAACTGACTCCCGAGAATTTCGATACCACGGCACTGCTGCGTGCAGTCGATGCCGTGGACGTGCTGCGCGGCGATTTGAATGACAGCGCAGACGGCGCACCTCCGCAACTGCGCACCGACCTGTTGAAGCTGCATCAACTGGCAATGGCCGCGTTCAACGAGGGATCACGCAGCCGAGTGGCTGAGCTATTTGATCTCGCCGTGGATCTTCAGGATCAGGTTGATCATCTGATGACCTCGCTGGAACAAGTGCAAGAAACCCTGTCCCGGTGACGGCGCTCTACCCAGAAAGCCTGTCCTGAATGTTCTTGGAGACAACCACATCATGAGCCGCAGCCGCCGCAAAACGCCCATCGTTGGGCACACGACCTGCCGTAGCGAGCGCGAGGACAAGAAACTCTGGCATCAGCGCTGGCGAACCCACGAGCGCACCGCGCTGGCCAGCGCGTCGCCGGAAGCTCTATGCGCCCATCTGCCTCTACTGGAAAACCAGGTCAGCAACGTCTGGTCGATGGGTAAGGATGGCCGCTCCTACTGGCCCATCAAGCGCCAGGCCGCCACGGCGGATCGCATTGCCAACCACAAGGGACGCAATCCGCAAGAGCGCGCCTCCCTGAAAAAGCGTCTGCTGCGCAAGTGGATGAGCAAATGAACCTGTCCACCATCGAGGCGCTGGCTATCGCTTGGGCGCGAATCGCTGAAGAAGCAGAACTCCCAGCCGGCTACGAGGGCACGGCGACGCCAGAGGCGCATCGGGCCTGCGAGGTGATCCAGGAGCGGATTCGAGAGCACGTCGTCGCCACCAATGACATGCGGCTGTTCGGCCTGCTGCACCTGCTTGGGCAGGCGTCGCTGCGCATGGAGCAAGCGCTGTGGCCGGAAGAATATGCGCGGATGACCCGCGAGGTCGAGGAAGCTCTCCGAGAGGCCGACGACCCCAACGCCAAGTCGTACAC
>NZ_MLCT01000191.1:0-1695 GCF_001806145.1 Pseudomonas sp. BS-2016 | reverse complement strand
GCTCACCGCTGAGGAAATCGCTCTCCTGCAGCGGATGATTCTGATAGATGAAGCCATGATCAGCAGTGATCAGCAGGTTACTGGCATTGGCGTTGGTCAGTTTCTTCACCAGACGGATCAGCTCACTGAGCGTTTCCTCGGCCGCCGCAAACACTCGCTCTTCGGTATCACGGGTGTCGCCGGTCTTGTCGATCAGGTTGTGATAAACGTAAACCACCTCATTGTCGCGCAGCAAGGCACGAGAGTCGGCCTGGTTCATCGCCAGTAGATCCTTGGCTCGTACCACCTGGGATGCTGGCACCCTGGTCGCCAGAATCTTGCCCCGGTTGACCGAGCCTTGAGCGCTCTGACCATCCACTATGGCATCGCCACTGTCGTTGTCGGCCAGTTGCAGGCTGCTGTTGGGTAGCAGCGCCGCCATGCCCAGCTGGGTATAACTCGGTAGCATCGACAGCATCGGTTCCAGATCAGCCTCAAAACGATCTTCCTGACGAATCAGGCTTTGCAGCTCCTCGCCTACCTCATAGCGGAACGCATCGGAAATCAGCACGCACACCTTAGTTTTGCGCTCAACAAACGGCTGCACATAGCGGCTGAAAAAATTGCGCTGCAGCACTACGGGCGCGGCCTCCCACTGCTGCGCCGCATCCACGTGCTGCTGCCAGCGGTCATTAAGACGGCTCAGGTAGTTGTTGCCGTAGAGATTCTCGACCTGCATAGCCAACTCACCCAGCAGCGAAGCCTGGCCAGATTCACGCAGATGATAGACGAACTTGCGGTAACGCTGATCCAGCCTGAACCACTGGCTGGCGTACTTTTGCACGCCATCAGTCAGCGATTCCATTTGCAGCTGCGTTATGTCCAGCACCTGGATGAACTGCGCCGCATGCTCCAGCGCCAGGTACACATCCTTGAAGCGCTCAAACCAGTGACTCTGACGGCGCTGGCGTACCCACTGCTCCACCTCCTGAGCGGTCACTGTACGGGCCACCACGGCACGTACCAGCTCACTGAGGATCTTGCGGTCGATCAGCTCGAAATAATCCAGCTCCAGCAGGCTACGCCAGTCCAGAGTTTGCAGCTTGTCGTCGATCTGCAGCACCGCCGCGCACTGCTCAGACAGTGCCTCGAAACTCTGCTCATGCGAACGACTGTCCTTCCATCGTTTGAGGAACACCAGCGCCTCAGCGGACAGTCGCGCCTTGTAAGCCGGGTCGATCCCAAGCATGAAACAAGCCTTAAACAGCTCGATAACGAAATCGTGCAACCCTGGTTGCTCGGAGCTATAGCCATAGGCGCGCTTCACCTGCTCCCACAGATAAGCATTCAAGCCGCTGCTTTCGATTAACTTGATCCGCACATCTTTACCAGCGGCCAGATCACTCAGCAGGTTTTCCAGAATCACATCCAGACGCGGCTCGTTGCCGGAACACACGGCGAGCATCTTGCGTTGCAGCAAGTTCTGCGAATCACCCGGCTCAAGTAACTTGCTCAGTGCCTCGCGGCGCTTGGCGGATTCGAAAAACGCAACATGGGCTTCCAGCAGCGGATAGCAGTCCGGTCCCAACTCCAGCTCAGCCAGCCACAAGGCAACCTGATCGGTACGGAAGCAATTGCCACTGGCGAGCTGCACATCCAACAGCCAATTCTGCAAATGCGGAGGCTCGGCACCTTCACGGTAGAGCAGAAACTTCT
>NZ_MLCT01000190.1:0-1686 GCF_001806145.1 Pseudomonas sp. BS-2016 | reverse complement strand
TCAGGCGCCCGGCCTGGATCCACGGGCTGTCCGGGCTTTCAGGCTCGCTCATGGCTGCAGGTCCTTCGGCCCATCCACCAGTGCGCGAAACGGCGCGGCGTCGGTGCGCAGGATGATCTTGGTCCCCGGCGTGACCACCGTGCCCAAGGTATCCAGCGAGCGCAGCAGGTTGTACAGCTGCGGATTGCCAGCGTAGGCGCGGCCATAAATCTGCGCAGCTTCAACCCGCGACTGCGCTTCGATGTCGGCGGCTTTCACGGTGGCATCGGCCTGCATGATGCGCGCATCTCGCTCGGCAGCGGAGCGGATCTGCGCCGCTTCGCGCTTGCCCACGGCGGTGCGTTCGGTGGCGATGGTTTCACGCTCGGCGCGCATGCGGTCAACCGTGGCGGTGAGGGTCACCGATGGCAACGTCAAGCGCTCGATACCGACCTGCGCCACGCGCACACCATAGGTGGTGAGCAATTGTTGATCAATCTGCTGGCGCAACTGCGCTTCAAAATCAGCAATGCGCACTTGGCTGGCGTCGGTATTGATCAAGCTGGAGAGGTCAAAACTGGCCGCCGTGGTTTCCAACGCCGAGCCGACGAAGGTACGAATCTGCCGCGCCGCCTCATCCGGCTGGTTCTGCACCGCACGCATAAAACGCTGCACGTTGTCGGCATCGCCCTGCACCTGCCACGCCACATAGGCCTGCACAATAATCCGCAAGCCATCGCGGGTGCCCACATCCTGCAAGCCGCTGGACGTAGTGCGCAGGCGCAGGTCCACCGGGATCGCTGCTTCGAACGGTGCCGGCCAGCGCCAGCCCAGGCCCGGCTCCAGCAGCACGCGCGCAGGGTTGCCGAAGCGGGTAATCACCGTGGCCTCGCCGGAACGCACTTGCACCAGGCTCGCCGCTGCCACGGCAAACAGCACCAGCAACACCGCCCACGCCATGCGCCGCCAGGGAAAAGGCCCGGTCGCCTGCTCATCGCCGTGATGGTGATGGTGGTGGCCGTGATGGTGGTGATGACCGTGATCATGATCGTGGGAATGAGCGCTCAACAGACGAACTCCTTATTGAACGGCTTTGCGCGGCGCCGACGGGTCGGCGGGCAAGGTAAAAGAACGTAGATCGATCGTCGGCGCACTGTCGGCACCCAAACGATGATCCAGAATAAGCAGCTTGGCCTGGGCCAGGCCCTGGCTCAGTTGGCCCAGGTACTGTTCCAGCACGAAGGCTTGGCCCGCAGCGGCGTAGGCTTTTTGTTCGGCGGCAAAGCGCAGGTTCGCTGCTTGGGCGCCGGCATTCACTTCGCGGGCACTGGCCTGGGCCTGATCGCGGGCGGTACTGGCTTGAAGCAGCGCCTGGTTGGTCTGTTCGCTGGCGGCACCGCGTTCACGGGCGATCAAAGCCTGGGCGCCGATCTGCGCGGCTTGCACACCGTGGTAAGCGTTGGCGGCACCGGCCGGCGGGTGGATCGCCTCGACCACCGTGGCAAGAATTTCCACGCCGCTGTCGAGGGTTTGCAGGTCGGCTTGCACGCTGCGACCAATCTCGTCGGCGAGGCTGGTGCGCTCCTCCCCGAGCAATTCATCCAGGGTGCGCGAGGCAAAATCGTGCACCAGGATGCGGCTGGCGGTGCTGCGGATCAGGGTCGGGATATCCGCGCTGTTGTAGGTGGCGGCAAGCGCGGCCTGATC
>NZ_MLCT01000019.1:0-515556 GCF_001806145.1 Pseudomonas sp. BS-2016 | reverse complement strand
CAGTTCAAACATCTTTGGGTTTTGAGAAAACCCTAAACTTGGCTCAGCAATCGTTGGTTACATCTTTGATTTCTCGCGGAGTAACTTGTGATGCTGATAATCTTTTTGACTATCAGTCTGACTCCACAAGCACCCACACGAATTGCTTGATTCAGTTGTTAAAGAGCGGTTGGTTAAGCTTTCGCTCAACCGAGGCGCGCATTCTACAGCAGCCTCTGTTGCTGTCAAGCGGTTACTTTAAGATGTTTTCAAAGTTTCCTCTGTAACATCAACCACTTGCGCTTTCGATCTCTCGTCAGCGGGAGGCGAATTCTACAGCGTTACACGCTGCTGTCAACACCTCATTTCCTGCTTCGATGATTTGAAGCTGGCATCGTCAAAACTGTCTAACTCATTGAAACTCAAGGAGTTTTCCGTTTCGACTGCGCCGGAAGTGGGGCGAATTATAGGCCGCTGGAATTCTGAGTCAAGCCCTGTGTTCGCTTTAGTTGTGAAAAGCTCAAAACCAATGTGCCCCCCTCAATTGCGCACTATATTGCACAGCCTTAATAACTTGCGCATCATGCCCCTCTTAATATGACTGCATCCCTTCTCAGGCCACCCCTATATGACAAAGCAGACTCAACGCCTTACATCAGCTCTATTACCGGTCGGCTTACTTCTCATAGCCATGGCGTCTATTCAATCTGGCGCCTCCCTTGCCAAGAGCATGTTCCCGATCGTGGGTGCGCAAGGCACCACTACGCTGCGCCTGATCTTTGCCAGCCTCATCATGCTGCTCATTCTGCGTCCCTGGCGAGCCAAGCTCACCGCCAAGTCCCTGAAGACTGTGATTGTTTATGGCATCGCGTTAGGCGGGATGAATTTCCTCTTCTATATGTCATTGCAAACGGTCCCACTCGGCATAGCCGTAGCACTTGAATTCACAGGTCCTTTGGCAGTCGCTATCTATTCATCCCGCAGAGCCATTGATTTCGTCTGGATTGCGCTTGCGATCACGGGCCTCTTACTACTGATTCCGGTTGGCGAAAGCACACATGGCATTGACTTATTAGGGGCCGGGTACGCCCTAGGGGCTGGTGTTTGCTGGGCGCTCTATATCTTGTTCGGACAGAAAGCAGGGGCCGACAACGGCGTGCAGACTGCAGCACTGGGCGTGATCATTGCGGCGTTATTCATTGCACCGATCGGCATCGTCCACGCAGGCGCAACGTTATTGACGCCAAGCCTGATCCCGGTGGCCATCGGTGTAGCTGTACTGTCGACCGCCCTGCCCTATACCTTGGAAATGGTTGCACTGACCCGCATGCCCACACGCACATTCGGCACGCTCATGAGCATAGAACCGGCATTCGGAGCACTATCAGGCCTGCTGTTTCTTAATGAAGTGCTGTCGTTCGTACAGTGGATGGCCATCTTGTGCATCATCATGGCGTCAGTCGGTGCAACTTTAACCATGCGCGGCCACACAAAGCCTGTGACTAAAGCCGAATGACAGCCCAATCGCTATAAGCTCTGGTAATTGACTCTCATTTGAGCGATGTTTAATCACCGTGAGAGTCAATTGGGTGGTTCAGGACAGGGAGATCTATAAATAGCCACGGGCAAGGCAGTTCGGCACCCACCTCCGCAACCCGACGCTAACGCTTAAGGACAGGAATGAAACGCTTTTTGATAGGTTTGGCAGCATTGGCACTAGCAGGCTGTGCGGCAACCTCAGAAACCACTGTGAAACATGGCAAACGAGGGATGCATATCAACTGCTCAGGATTGTCTTCGTCGTGGGACAAATGTTATGCCGAGGCTGCGCGATCCTGTGGCGAAAAAGGTTTTCGCACCCTCGCAAAATCAGGGGACTCCGCCGAAGAGCCGGGAGATTATCCCTTCGGCTTGAACCCGGCGGGTTACACCAGCCGAAGCCTGATCATCATCTGCAAGTAAAACAGCCATAAAAGTGAGCCACGCAACCCTGTGAAATTGATTGCGTGGCTTTCTTGTTATGACCGCGCGTTGACTACAGGCTCAGTGCGCGTGTTCAGCCAGGCCAGCGCATCGCCTGCCAGCAACGGCGCCAAGCGCTCACGAACGTGCGCGTGATAGCCATTGAGCCAATCCAACTCTTCGCACGTTAATAGCTCAACTTGAAGACAGCGCGTGTCAATCGGACACAACGTAAGCGTTTCAAACTTCAAGAACGTGCCAAATTCTGACGCCCCCGCTTCTTGATTCAAGACCAGGTTTTCAATTCGCACCCCCCAGCGCCCCGGCCGGTACGTACCAGGTTCTATGGAGGTAATCATCCCCGGCAGCATGGCCGTATGCGGGGCAGCCGCGGCCTGGTAAGCAATCACTTGCGGGCCTTCATGCACGTTCAGAAAATAACCGACCCCATGTCCGGTACCGTGCCCGTAATCGACGTTATCCGCCCAGAGGGGTGCGCGCGCGATCGAGTCCAGCAAAGGAGACAAAATACCTTTCGGAAAACGGGCTCTGGACAATGCAATGACACCTTTGAGCACGCGGGTGCAGTCCTGTTTTTGTTCAGCACTGACCTCCCCCACCGGCACCATCCGCGTGATATCCGTTGTGCCACCCAGATACTGCCCACCCGAGTCAATCAGAAGCAGGCCATTACCTTCGATCACAGCATGTTCCTGCTCGGTCGCATGGTAATGAGGCATCGCACCATTTGCGTTAAATGCCGCAATGGTATTGAAGCTCAACGACACGAAACCCGGACGAAGTGCCCGGGCAGCCGTCAATCGTTCATCAATGGTCAGTTCGGTAATACGCTCGCGGCCCCAAGCGGACTCCAGCCACGCAAAGAACTCGCACAACGCCGCGCCGTCCTGCTCCATTGCCTGACGGATGTGAACGGCATCTTCGGGCTTCTTTTGGGCTTTAGCTAACGTTGTAGGGTTTATGCCTTCAACCAGCTTGACCTCCTTGTTTACATTGGCAATCAGCCCACACGTGACACGCGCAGGATCCAGCAGTAAACGGGTCGACGCTGGCAAGGCCGCCAAGGCGTCTGCGATCTCGCTGTAATCGCGCAGCATTACGCCCTCACGCTGCAAAGTACGCTTGAGTTCGGCACCGACCTTGTTCAGATCGACAAACAAAGAGGCTTGTGTGTGTTCAATCAATGCAAACGAGAGGAATACAGGATTAAAGGAAACGTCCGAACCGCGGAGATTAAAAAGCCAGGCGATATCGTCCAACGTAGCAATAAAGTGCGCATCGGCCTGACGCTGTTGCAGCGTTTCTCGCAATTGCGCCAGCTTTTCTGCACGGCTCACAGTGGCCTGTGGCGCCGCATGTTCGTACAACGGCTGAACAGGGAGCGAGGGACGCCCCTCCCACACCAGCCCCAACACGTCGATATCGGTACGCAATTGCGCACCCCGCTCTTTCAACCTGTTTTCCAGTGTGCGGGAAGGCGCCAAGGCCAGCACTGAACCGTCCACTGCGACGGTTTCACCTTCAGGGGTTTGCTCGGCCAGCCATTCAAGCGGGCCAGGTTGCCCGGGCATCAGTTTGACCAATTCGATGCCGCTGCCCGCTAGCTCTTTGGCCGCCTGTTCCCAGTAGCGGCTATCGGCCCATAAACCTGCAAATGTCGGCGTCACGATCAACGTACCGACCGAACCCTGAAAACCCGACAACCACTGCCGACCTTGCCAGTACGCAGGCAAATACTCTGATAGATGAGGATCGGCGGAAGGCACCAGCAACGCATGGACGCCATGCTCGCTCATGACTGACCGGACCCGCGCCAGGCGCTGCACAACCGATCCTTGATTCAACAACTGAGTACTCATCCTCTCTCCTGCAGGCCAATGGTCATTGTTATGAAGCCCTGATCATGAATCAGCAACTAAGGTTGAGCAACTGCCCAAAACGGCGTGGCGACGTGTGTTGCCGCGTGAATAGCGCTGGCCAGCGCATCAACGTCTTCCTCAGATGTAAAGCGTCCAAAACTCAAGCGAAGGGTGCGCGATGCTTCTTCTGCACTCAGGCCCAAGGCGAGCAGTACATGGGACGGGGCATGACTGGCCGAATTACACGCCGACGTGGCCGAATACGCTACATCAGCCGCCAGCACCGCACTGTCGAAGTTGCCCTCAACGAAAGTCAGACTCAGTGTGTGAGGAATCCGATGAGTCTGACAACCGTTACACCGCAAACCGGCAATACCGGCCAGTTGATCCAGTAAACGCTCACGTAAGCGGCAGATATGCGCCAGCTCTTCACTAAACTGCTGCTCGGCCAGCTCAAACGCCGCGCCCATGCCTGCAATTTGGTGTGTGGCCAACGTACCGGAGCGCAGACCCAACTCATGCCCCCCGCCATGCATCTGCGCATGCAGCCGGTCCTGAGCCCGTGGGCCAACATACAAAGCGCCAATTCCTTTAGGCCCGTAAATCTTGTGCCCAGAAAAGGACATCAAATCCACCGGCAAACGGCTGAGATCAATGGCCATCTTTCCTGCGCCTTGTGCGGCATCCACGTGGAAAAGGGCTCCATGCTCGCGCACCTGCTGCCCGATGGACTGGATATCGTTGACTGTTCCCAGTTCGTTGTTCACCAGCATCAACGAAACCAGCAAGGTATCTTCGCGCAACGCATCCCGGACTTGCTGCACACTGATCAGCCCGTTGACGTCCGGCTTCAGCCAGGTCACATCAAAGCCTGATTGCTGCAAAAACAACGCGGTGTCCAAGACGGCCTTGTGCTCGATCTGGCTGGTAATGATATGTCCGCGGGTCAAGCCACTGCCTGACGCCACTCCCTTGAGCGCCAGGTTGTTGGACTCCGTGGCCCCGGATGTCCAGACAATCTGTGAGGGCATGGCTCCAACCAACCGGGCAACTTGCGCCCGGGCCTGCTCAACCACGGCACGCGCTTGCCGACCGAACACATGTGAACTGGAAGCCGGGTTCCCGAAGTTACCCTCGAAACTGAGGCAATCCACCATCACCTGAATGACGCGAGGATCGGCAGGCGTGGTGGCAGCGTAATCGAAATAAAGAGGTCGTTTGTCCATTGTGAACACTCACTGATCGAATTCCGGCATCAGGCATTGCTTGATAACAGAAGCGGGAGGCAAACAGGTTCAGGGGCCTTTACAACTACCCTATCGAAGCCTGCGAAAAAAGAGCCGCGCACAAGAAAAGCCGTAGGAGCATTCCCAAATTCTGATCTTGCACCGCAATGGCCTTAATAAAGCGCCAGAACACCGATCAAGCGCAAGTCTTATATGCAATACAGATATATAAATATGGAATTAGATAGATTTAAGGAATATAAACCCTCGCCTTTCAAGCTGACTCCGACTGACCGGTGAAAGTCAGAGCCTCAAGCAATGGCAGCGTCGGGGTCATTGGGGGGAAACCGGCAATAACACTTGCACAGGCTGCAGGGCCACGCGGTTTGTTTTACCTGACCAATTGTTGACCCAGCGGCACGTGGCAAATCATCGACATGCCTGTCGCCGCCCTGTCGGGTTATGGGTAAGATGATGCCCTTCCCGCGCACCTGCGCCGTACGTCCCGCCGAATTAAGTCGATCCCATGCCTTTTGAACTCAGCGTAGATTTGACCACCCTCGCCATTCTGGCTGCCGTGGCCTTTGTGGCCGGCTTCATCGATGCCATCGCCGGCGGTGGCGGCCTGCTTACCACGCCTGCATTGCTCACCGCAGGGTTACCGCCGCACTTGGTACTGGGCACCAACAAGCTCAGCTCGACCTTCGGCGCCGCCACTGCCAGCTTCACCTTTTACCGGCGCAAGCTGTTTCACCCACGGGAGTGGAAACTGGCGATTTTCGGCACGTTGGCGGGCGCCCTGATTGGCGCCATCGTCGCGCATTACATGCCTGCCGAATGGCTCAATAAAATGCTGCCAGTGATTGTTTTTGCGTGCGGGTTGTACCTTTTATTCGGAGGCACGCCCAAAACCCCGATCGACAACGAGGCTCCGATCAAAAAGAAGTGGCAGTTGCCTCAAGGTTTCAGTCTCGGGTTCTACGACGGCGTTGCAGGGCCTGGAACGGGGGCCTTCTGGACCGTCAGCAGCATGCTGCTTTATCCCATCGATCTGGTGAAAGCCAGCGGGGTAGCGCGCAGCATGAACTTCGTGAGCAATATTGCAGCCCTGTCGGTGTTCATCTTTTCCGGGCATGTGGACTGGATCATTGGCCTGAGCATGGGCCTGGCAGTCATGGTCGGCGCCTTCTTTGGCGCCCGCAGCGCAATCAGCGGCGGGGCCAAATTCATTCGTCCGGTATTCATCACCGTGGTATTGGGGCTGACTGTACGCCTAGCCTGGCAACACTGGTTCGGCCAGGCCTAAACGACGCGCCACGTACAGGTCGATGAGATAACGCGCAATCGAGCGCGACGCCGGCAACGGCGGCAGGTGATGCACATTGAACCATTGCGCATCTTCAATCTCGTCGGGCTGTGGCACGATTTCCCCGCCGGCATACTCCGCATGAAAACCCAACATCATGGAGTGCGGGAACGGCCAGCACTGGCTGCCCACATACTGGATATTCTTGACCTCAAGCTGCACTTCTTCGCGCACCTCGCGGATCAGGCACTCCTCCGCCGACTCCCCCGGCTCGGCAAACCCCGCCAATGTGCTGTAGACACCAGGGACAAAGCGCGGGGACCGCGCCAACAACACCTCATCTCCTCGGGTAATCAGCACGATCATGCTCGGTGAAATACGCGGATAACTGCGCAACTCGCAAGGCGAGCAGTACATCGCCCGCTCCCCGGGCACTTGAATCATCGCCCGGCCGCAACGCCCGCAGAACCGATGCTCGCGCGCCCACGTCGCAATCTGAGCGGCATAGCCCAACACCTTGTACAACGTGTGATCGCCTTCCAGCATAAAGGCGCGCAACCCTTGCCAGCGACAGCCCTCCACCTCCACCGCGCGCTCCAGCTCCAGCACATACACCGGCTCGCCATCCAGATAACCGATCCCGTGTTCAGCCATCACCGGTAGCGACTGTGAAGCCAGCCACTCACGCGAAAACAGCGGCCCATCATCGTTAACCAGAAAGCCCTCCGGGCTGCGCGCCACGGCACGGCCGCCCGAAAGGTTGGTGTCCAGTACTGCGGTGGTCCAACGCGGTGTCATACAAGGTCCTTGTCAGGGTTAAACGCTGACGCCGCGCAGGCGTCAGTCGAGAAATTGCGGAGTGTTCTTGGTCATGTGCGCCGTCATCGCGACGCGCAAATCGGCGGATTGCAGCATGGCTGCGTTCCAGGTAGCCACGTATTCCAGGCCATCGTCCACCCGGTGATCGCGCATGTAACCGATCATCTGCTTGGTGCCACCAATCGCAATAGGCGACTTGCCGGCAATCTCACGTGCGATCCCCATAACGCCTGCAAGCAGCGCATCATGGTCGGGGTAAACACGGTTGACCAGCCCGATGGCGCGCGCCTCTTCGGCACCGACCATACGCCCGGTGTAGGCCATTTCGCGGAGCATGCCATCGCCAATGATGCGCGGCAAACGCTGGAGAGTACCCACGTCGGCGGCCATGCCCATGTCGATTTCCTTGATCGAAAACTGCGCGTCTTCAGCGGCATATCGCATGTCACACGCGGCAATCAGATCAATCGCACCGCCCAGACAGTAACCTTGAACCGCCGCCAGTACAGGCTTACGGCAGCGATCCACGGCATTGAAAGAGTCTTGCATCTGCAAGATCTTGCGCCGCAACAAGCGCGCATTGCGCCCTACATCCTTGCCCATTTCGTTGGCGACCGAGGCCAGCAACATGAGGTCGATACCCGCCGAGAAATGCTTGCCGGCACCGCTGATGACCACTGCCCGAACGGCATCGGTCTCGTCGATCCAGCGGAAAATATCGATGATCTCAGTCCAGAACGCCGCATTCATCGCGTTGACCTTTTCCGGTCGATTGATCCGCACGTGAGCAATATTGCCGTCTAACTCAACCTCAAACGCCTGGTACTGAGACATCACCTGAATCCTTTGTTAAGTGCCGTTGCCGGCCATAAGCCAAGGACTATAACAAGCCGCAAACCACGCTAGCAGGCCGCGATCCTGCCAAACGCCGGACAAAATGACTTACTCAGTGCTTCTGAGGCCGAAGGACATAGCGCTCGAGCGCCTGCGCAACACCGTCTTGCACATTGGTGCCCGTGACATGGGTCGCCTTCACCTTGATGGCTTCATCCGCTTGCCCCATGGCGATTGATAGCCCGGCCTTTTCGAACATCGCCGGATCATTGCCCCCATCACCAATGGCCATGGTCCGGGACAACGGCACATCCAGCATGTGCGCCAACGCCACCAGGGCTTCGTCCTTGTTCGCCTTCGGCGCCGTGATATCGAGATAGAACGCTTGAGAGCGGCTCGCCAGTGCCTTGCCAGCCAGTTCGTCGTGCAGGCGGTGCTCAAGCTGGATCAACAGTTGCGCGTCACGACTGGCGGCCACGATTTTGTCAACGCGCTCCAGGTGCGGCTCAAAACAGTCAACCACCACAGGGGCGTAACCGAGTGCGCGCTGCTCATGATCCACCATCGGGCCGTCTGGATCGCGCAAATACCATTGATCATCAGCGAACACCCACAGATCCACCGGGTAGGCTGACAACACCTTCAAGCTCTGGCGTACCGCGTCTACCGGTATGTGGTGCGACTTCAGGTACTGGCCATCTGCATCGACCAATACTCCGCCATTGAAGGCCGCCGTGGGCAAGATGATGCCCAACTGCTCGATCTGATCGCGCATCGCGCGCGGCGGGCGCCCCGAAGCCAATGTGAACGAGACGTCAGCATCTTGCAGTTGCCTGACCGCCGCCACCGTGGCCTCACTCAGGGAGTGGTCCGGGCGCAGCAGGGTGCCGTCCATGTCGCACAGCACCAGTTGGATTGAATCGGATTTCACGCGCTCATCCTATGTTCAGCCACACCCGGCCATCGCGGGCCAACAGGTCTTTAGCTGCTTCAGGACCATCTTCGCCGGCCCTGTAGGATTGGACTTCAGTGTGTTCGCGCCAGGCGTCCAAAAAGGGCTGCACGCCTCGCCAGCCGTTTTCGATGTTATCGGCGCGCTGGAACAGCGTCTGATCGCCCGTCAGGCAATCGTAAATCAACGTTTCGTAACCCGAGGAAGGCTGGATTTTGAAGAAATCCTTGTAGGCAAATCCCAACTCGATATTGGCCATTTTCAGGCCCGGTCCCGGACGCTTGGCCTGCAAGTCAAACCACATGCCTTCATTGGGCTGGATCTGAATGCGCAAATAGTTGGGCTGCATGCGCTCAACGTCGGTATCACGAAACTGCGCATAAGGCGCAGGCTTGAAGCAAATGGCAATTTCCGTGTCCCGGGCACTCATACGCTTGCCGGTGCGCAGATAAAACGGCACGCCTACCCAGCGCCAGTTGTCGATCATCACTTTGAGAGCGACGTAGGTTTCCGTCGTGCTGTCGGGCGCCACATTGTTTTCTTCGCGGTAACCGGGCACTGGCTTACCGCCGGACTCACCCTGGGTGTACTGCCCGCGCACTGAATATTTGCGCGCGTCTTCAATCGACCAGGGACGAATCGCGCCGATGACCTTGGCCTTTTCGCCCCGCACCGCGTCTGCGCCGAACGCGGCAGGTGGCTCCATGGCCACCATCGCCAACAACTGAAACAGGTGATTGGGCAGCATGTCGCGCAACGCACCCGTGTGTTCGTAAAAACTGCCGCGTGTCTCGACCCCCACGGTTTCGGCCGCGGTGATCTGCACATGGTCAATGTAATGATTGTTCCAAAAGGCTTCGAACAGCCCGTTGGAAAAGCGGCTGACCAAAATGTTCTGGACCGTCTCTTTGCCCAGGTAGTGGTCTATCCGGTAGATCTGCTTCTCGCTCATGACCCTTAGCAGGCAAGCGTTCAATGCCTGGGCTGTTTCGAGGTCCGAGCCAAAAGGTTTTTCAATCACGACCCGGCGAAATGCATCCGGGGTTTCATTGAGCAACCCGCTGGCACCCAGACGCTGCGCCACTTCACTGAAGAAGCGCGGCGCAGTCGCCAGGTAAAACACCGCATTGCCCGTGCCACTGGCGGCAATCTTCTGTTCCAGCGCCGCGTAGGTACTGTCGTCCAGAAAGTCGCCCTGCACGTAGCTGATGTTTTTTGCCAGCGAGGCCCATAACGCGGCATCCAAGCCATGACCATCAGGATGATCGACCTTGCTGGAGGCTTCCGTGCGAATGAAGTCCTCCAGCTTCTTGGCAAAGCCTTCATCACTGATCGCATTGTGGTCAACGCCCACAATGCGCAGGCCATCGTCCAGCAAACCGTCACGACTCAAGTTATACAGCGCGGGCATCAGCAAGCGCTTGACCAGGTCACCGTGCGCACCAAACAGAAACAGTGTGGTGGGCGGTGCCGGCTTGGCGTCGGGTTGGCTGGACAGGTCAGTCATTTTTTAGGGGTCTCAACGTGGCCGCCGAAACCAAAGCGCATGGCCGACAACATTTTGTCGCCATACAGGCTTTGCTGACGGGAGCTGTAACGGGCAAACAATGCGCTGGACAGGACAGGAACCGGCGTCGATTGCTCCATGGCCGCTTCGATGGTCCAGCGACCTTCGCCGCTGTCAGCCACCGCACCCGAGAAACCGTCCAGCGGTGCATCGGTGGCCAGAGCATCGGCTGTCAGGTCCAGCAACCAGGACGACACCACGCTGCCACGGCGCCAGACTTCAGCGATATCGGCCAGGTTGAGATCAAAGCGCTGGTCTTCCGGCAAGTTTTCGGAAGCCTTCATTTTCATCACGTTGAAGCCTTCGGCATAAGCCTGCATCAGGCCGTACTCGATACCGTTGTGAACCATTTTCACGAAGTGACCGGAACCCGCTGGGCCTGCATGAATGTAGCCACGTTCGGCACGGTCATCGTCAGACACGCGGTCTTTGGTACGCGGGATGTCTCCCATGCCCGGCGCCAGCGTGGCGAACAACGGGTCGAGGTGCTTAACCACCGCCGTGTCACCGCCGATCATCATGCAGTAACCGCGCTCCAGGCCCCACACACCGCCCGACGTGCCGACATCCACATAACGGATGCCTTTTGCGGCCAGCGATGCGGCACGCCGGATGTCATCTTTATAGAACGTGTTGCCACCGTCGATGATGATGTCATCGGCATCGAGCAGTTGGCTCAAGGTCTCGATGGTGTCTTCGGTCGGTGCACCGGAGGGCAGCATCACCCACACTGCACGTGGCTTGGACAGGCCGTCGACCAGCGCCTGAAGGTCGGCAACACCGGTTGCACCGTCCTTTTCCAGCGCGCTGACGAAATCGGTATTGCGGTCAAAAACCACGGTGGTATGCCCATTGAGCATCAGACGCCGTGCGATATTACCGCCCATACGGCCCAATCCAATAATTCCCAACTGCATGTACTGATGCTCCAAACACAAAATAAAAAAGGGTTACAACACTCTAGTGCAGCGATGCGTAAAGTGCCTCGCTGAGGATTAGTCCTAGCGCATGGCGCATAGTTTCGCACATGAGAGGTAACAGATTCCCTATTCAATACGTTCTGGCGACGGACGAAGGCACGCGGACAACGAAAAATATAAAAGTTCACTTCACTGACAAAAGAAATCACAATTCACCCCGGCAGTGACCCACGACCCGCAGCGGGCCGTTCGGGTACTCGATCGAAGATGTCAAAAAAGAGGTGAACCATGACCACAGTACTGTCCGCACGACCCGCGCAAACCCTCTATGTCACGATCCGTCGTGATGAGTTGCGTCAGCTCAAGGACGACAACGCGCAGTTACTGCAACAGGTCGAGCACTTGCGCCAGCAACTGGCCCTCGGCCAATCGCCTCTTTCCCTGACACGCTCAGCCGCCCACCTGAACTGACACCCGCCCGCCATGGCGAGTGAATGCTCGCCATTTCGCGACAAAGTTTTCACATCCCCTTGTTGATACTTCAACGCTCGAATGCTGCTCAACTCTTGATGCAGCGCTGACGCGTTGGCCACGCCTTGCTGCGCCAACCATCCAAGTGGTTATCAGCTGGAGCGCTGTATGGGGATGTTTAAACGCGATGCCACCTCGGCTAAAGGGTTCGACTGGGCAGGCCTGGGCTGGCTGTTTCTGTTCTTCTGGTACTTTTCCGGCATCACTCAACTGTTGATCCAGCTGACCGGCACCTCGGGCTTTTCCGGCTTCCGTCAGGCCTTCGTCATGAGCGCAATCTGGCTCGCCCCGATGCTGCTCTTCCCCGCCCGCACTCGCGTACTCGCGGCGATTATTGGCGTTGTGTTGTGGGCTTGTTCCCTGGCCAGCCTCGGCTATTTCTTCATCTATCAGCAGGAATTTTCCCAAAGCGTCATCTTCATCATGTTCGAATCGAACATCTCTGAAGCGGGCGAATACCTGACCCAGTACTTTGCCTGGTGGATGGTGCTGGCCTTCCTGGCACATACCGCCGTGGCCGTATTCCTGTGGACGCGTTTAAGGCCGGTGTACTTGCCCCGCGTTCAGGCATGGGCCGCCGCCGTCGGTATTCTGGTCGCCGTCGTGGGTTACCCGTTGATCAAGCAAACGCTCAAACACGACACCCTGGCCGCTGCGATGGAAAGCTTTGAAAGCCGCGTCGAACCTGCGGTGCCATGGCAGATGGTAGTGGCGTATCGCCGTTACCTTGAGCAACTGGACAGCATGCAGGGCATGTTGGCCAGCGCCAGCAAAATCCCGCCGTTGACCCATCTCAAGGACAGTGAAGCGGGCAAGCCTGCCACGCTGGTGCTGATCATCGGTGAGTCAACCAACCGCCAGCGCATGAGCCTGTATGGCTACAACCGCAAAACCACGCCCAACCTCGACGCACTGCGCGATCAGCTGTCGATTTTCGACAACGTCGTGACCCCGCGTCCGTACACCATCGAGGCCTTGCAACAAGTGCTGACGTTTGCGGACGAAGAAAACCCCGACCTGTACCTGAGCACGCCGTCGCTGGTCAGTGTGATGAAGCAGGCGGGCTACAAAACCTTCTGGGTGACCAACCAGCAGACCATGACCAAGCGCAACACCATGCTCACCACCTTCTCCGAGCAAGCGGACGAACAGGTCTACCTCAACAACAACCGCAATCAGAACGCCCGTCAGTACGATGGCGACGTGCTGGAGCCGTTCTCGAAAATCCTCGCCGACAGCGCACCGCGAAAACTGATCGTGGTTCACTTGCTGGGCACCCACATGAGCTACCAGTACCGTTACCCGCCCAGCTTCGACACATTTACTGACCGCACAGGTGTACCCGCCGGCCTGACGGACGATCAGGTGCCGACCTACAACAGTTACGACAATGCGGTGCTGTACAACGACTTCGTGGTGTCGAGCCTGATCAAGGACTTCGCCAAGACCGATCCCAACGGTTTCCTGCTGTACCTGTCCGACCACGGCGAAGACGTGTTCGACTCGGTCGGCCACAGCACGCTGGGGCGCAACGAAGCAAAACCGACGGCCCCGATGTACACCATTCCCTTCATGGCCTGGGCCTCACCGAAATGGCGTGAAAACCACCCATGGAATTTCACCCGTGACCTGAGTCGCCCGTACAGCAGCTCGCAATTCATTCACACCTGGAGCGACCTGGCCGGGCTGTCCGCCGATGAGCTGGACGACAAGAAAAGCCTGGTCAGCGATCAATTCGTAGCCCGCCCGCAACTGATCGGCGACCCCTACTCGCGTCCGCAAAAAGCCTTGATCGACTTCAGCCTGATCAAACCCAAACACCCGGCTCCCGGCGAAATCGCCAAGCAATAACCCCACAACGAGGCGGCCCGACCGCCTCGTTGACCTTGAGTTGCGCAAAGACATATTTTGAAATAAGAACATTTCCCATTTGGCTAATTTGCCTCCTTATCGCTCGTTTTATGTGAACCACTTCACAACAACGATAAGGAGCCGACAGCCATGTACGCGCCCATACCCCGTCCCGTCACGTTCGCCCTCGGCCTGCTCGGCAGTGTTTTCACCGCCCAACTGCTGGCAGCGTCCGAGGCCGAGAAGGATGAGCCAGCCCCAACCCCCACGCTGGAACTCCCCAAGACCAGCATCACCGCCCAGGGTTTAGGCGCCATCACTGAGCACACAGGCGCTTACACCACCGGTTCGACCAATACCGCCACCCGGCTCAATCTGAGCATCCGCGACACCCCGCAGTCGGTTTCGGTCGTCACCCGTCAGGAAATGGACGACTTCAACCTCAACACCCTCACCGAAGCGATGCGCCATACCACCGGCGTGGTGGTGCAACACAACGACACAGATCGCGTCAGTTATTCATCCCGGGGCTATTCCATCCAGAACTTTCAAATCGACGGGATGCTCAACACATTCAGCAACATGAAAACCGACGCCGACACGATCATTTATGACCGCATCGAGCTGGTGCGCGGCGCCACGGGCCTGACCACCGGTGCGGGTGATCCGTCCGCCACTATCAACATGATCCGCAAGCGCCCGACTCATGAACTGGCCGCCAAAGTGGGCGTCAGTGGCGGTAGTTACGACGACTATTACAGCTACGTGGATGTCGGCGGTCCATTGGGCCTTGACGGCCGTTTGCGCGGCCGCAGCGTACTGGCCTACCGTGACGCCAAGTCCTTTCGCGATCACTACGCCCTCAAACGAGAAGTGGCCTACGGCATTCTTGAAGCCGACCTCACCGACGACACCACCCTCTCGGTGGGTTATGACTACTTCAACAAAGAGGTCCAGGGCACATCCTGGGGCACATTGCCCTATTGGAATGGCGCAGGGGGAAAAGCCGGGCTGGGCCGTGCAACCAATTGGGTAGCGCCCTGGAGTTCATGGCCCAAACAAGACAAAACGGCGTTTGCCACGCTGGATCAACGTCTATTCAGCGACTGGCGCCTCAAAGCGGCTTACACCCATCGCATCAGCAGTACAGACGGCAGTGTTTATTACGCCGGGGGCGGTTTTCCGCAAGCCGATGGCACGGGCATGCAGGCCTATACCAAGCACATGACGGGCGACGAATCCATGACCGCCATGGACATCAATATTTCAGGCACGTACCCGCTGTTCGGTCGCGATCACGAGCTGATGTTTGGCTACGGGGAGGCAACGTTCGTCAATACCTCGCCCTGGTTAATTGATCGCAACCCGGAAGGTTACATACAGGTGCCCGACTGGCAGAACCTGAGCAACGTGCCCAAATTCCAGGACATCAACACCGGGCTGGAGCAAAGCCGGGACACCACCCAGCAGAAAGCCGGGTACCTGGCAACACGCTTTAACCTCAGCGATCAATGGCACGCGGTGCTGGGCACGCGTTACGGCAGCTGGAAAGGCACCAACCTCAACAAGGAATACGACGAAACCACGTACCGACTGACCCAAAAAAACAAAGTCACCCAACTGCATAACGACATGCTCACCCCGTACGCCGGGCTGCTCTATGACTTCACCGAGCACCTCACGGCCTACGTGAGCTACACCGATATTTTCAAACCGTCCGAAGAGAAAACCATCAACAAGACTTACCTTGAGCCGGTGGTCGGCAGTAACTACGAAGTGGGCCTCAAGGGCAGCTTTCTGCAAGAGCGGTTGAATCTCTCGAGCGCCGTGTTCTGGAGCACGCAAGACAACGTACCTGTGATAGATGACTCCGTGCCCCGCGGCCCGAATGGCGAGGAATATTACAAATCAGCCGGCAAAGGCAACAAGATCAAGGGCTTTGAAATAGAACTGGCCGGAGAAGTCATGCGCGACTGGAACATGATGGCCGGTTACACCTACACCCATTCGCGGGACAGTGAAGGTCAACGCCTCAACAGTGCATCGCCGTTAAACCTGTTCAAGCTCTCAAGCACCTATCGGCTGCCCGGCCAATGGCGAGCCCTGACAGTGGGTGCAGCCGTAAACTGGCAAAGCGACATATTCCGTGAGGCTTGGCGCCCAACCGGTGGCAAAGATGAAAAGGGCGAGCCGATTACCGTCGCCGATACCATCACTCAAAAGTCCTACACCCTGGTGGATCTGATGGCCCGCTACGAATTCGACAAACACCTGTCGGCCACACTGAACGTCAAAAACCTGTTCGATCAGAAGTACTACGACAATGTCGGCTTTTATAACGGAGTGTTCTGGGGGGATCCCCGTACCGTCAACGTGGGAATTGAATGGAAGCTCTAATGCGCCTGCCCTAGGCAGCGGGCAACGCAGGGCACGAACGGGGCTGGCGCAAGCAGCCCCAGGCAATTCAAACACGGCTCGCCGGGCACCCGCCTGAAGCCACCGGCGGCAAGCCTTACAAGTATTTATTCCAGAACAGCATGCGCCCGTGTGCCGGATTCAGTTGGCCTTCGCTAAAGCCAAACTTGCGATAGGAGCCCTGAGCCACCGGATTGCCTTCCAGCACTTCGAGGGTGATTTTGCAGCAACCGCGCTCACGGGCGATGGCTTCAACTTTCTCCAGCATGTGTTGGCTCAAGCCCAACCCCCGATAGGTATCGACCACTGACACGTCGTGAACGTTGACCAGCGGTTTACCGGCGAAAGTGGAAAACCCTTCGAAGCAGTTAATCAACCCCGCGGCCTGGCCGCCTACGAAGGCCAGTACGCTAAACGCATGCGGACGCTTGGCCAGTTCAGCGGGCAACGCCTGAAGAACCGCATCCGATAAGGCTTCACCGCCCCCCATCGGGTCCCGGGCGTAATGGTTGAGCACATCCCTGACGGCCTGTGCGTGAACAGGATTCAAATAGTCCGCTTGCACCACAACGACGTCTGACATGCCACCGGCTCCTTTATGAACGCGCTTAAGAAGCCCCGGACATTAACGGGCCAACCTCAGTCCGACAAGCCTGACGTGGTGTCCGGCACGTCAATGCTCTGCATCAACGCGTTGACCCGTTGTGCAACGTCATGGGCACTGGCATACACCAGCACGTGTTTGTATTGCGGGTGCTCCTTGCAGGCGTCGGGTCGATCAAAACCCGCAGCGGCCGCCATGCGTTGACTGATCAGCAACACATCAAACGCATGTTTCTCGGCATCCCCGAGCCCCAGCAGGGCTTCAATCCGGTCCAGTGGCGCAATGCGGAAATAGCCCAAACCGTTAAGCGCCCTCTCTATCTTCAGAGCCTCTTTTCGCTCTGCGTCGGCGATCAAGATTCGCAATGATTTCGTTGGCATTTAAGTTGAACCATCAGCAAGTGTGTCGTTGGAACGTTTACCGATGCCTGGCAGCGCCAGGCCACGGCACCAGCAAAATAAGTGCTGCCCACACCATTTCAAGAGGCCATTTGTCTTGTCAGGCGCCCGATTCATCATCATCCAGATAAGGCGCAAGCAGTTCATCGAGCCTTTCCATGCTTTGATACAAAGCGTCTACAGTCTCGGTCAGCTCGGGCGCATGGCTGGCAGTACAAGCGTCTTCGAGGCGCTCACACCGCTGGATCACGTCCCGCGCGTCGATCAGGCGCGCACCGCCTTTAACCCCATGCGCCAACCCCATCAACCCCTTGCGATCGCCGTCCACAAACAATGCCAACAGCCGGGCCATGTCCTGCTGATTGCTCGTGGCCAGAGCGGCCAGCATCTTTTGGACCTGTGCGTCATCCCCCTGACTGGTCTCGCGCAGGTACCTCAGGTCAATTTCTGGCGCGGCGCCGCAAAGCGCATCGGCCTCCTCCCCACCAACCGACGCCAGGCAGTCGCTCAAATCCTTGAGGCTGATGGGTTTGAACAGGCATTTATTCATCCCGGCTTCCAGACAACGGTCAACCTCTTCGGGTTGAGCATTGGCCGTAAACCCCAGGATCAGGCACGGTTTCATGCCCAGCAGGTGTTCTTGTTCGCGTATGGCGCGCGCCAGGTCATACCCGTTCATGACAGGCATGTTGCAATCGGTAATGACCACGTCAAATGAGCGCGCATGCCACCTTTCAAGCCCTCGCGCGCCGTGCTCGGCATCAATCACTTGATGCCCCAGATAGCGCATCTGTTGAGCCAGCAACAGACGGTTCGCCGGATAATCGTCCACCACCAGAATCGTTAACGAACGGCTTTGCAGCGGCGCCGACTCAGGCTCAATGGGCATTGCTATCGGCTCAAGACGCGGCACCTGCAACAGCACCTCAACCTGAGTCCCCTGCCCCAGCACGCTCTGCAGGCGTAACGTTCCGCCCATCATTTCGCACAGGGTTCGACAAATAACCAGCCCCAGGCCCGAGCCACTGCGGGCGGATTGCGTGTTGTTGCTGGCTTGAATGAACGGGCTGAACAACCGTGACTGATCCGCCTCTGAGATGCCCATGCCCGTATCGCTCACGCGCACGCTCACGCTCAGGCGGGAAGGGTCGCGGCCCGGCGTCACGTACAAGGCCAGCTTCACTTCTCCGGCGTCCGTGAACTTGATGGCA
Organism: Pseudomonas sp. BS-2016; assembly: GCF_001806145.1. Classification (NCBI taxonomy): domain Bacteria; kingdom Pseudomonadati; phylum Pseudomonadota; class Gammaproteobacteria; order Pseudomonadales; family Pseudomonadaceae; genus Pseudomonas; species Pseudomonas sp. BS-2016. The sequence continues at coordinate 497,101 of NZ_MLCT01000019.1, read as the reverse complement.
TTGCTCAGCAGGTTGGAGACAATCTGCTTGAACCGCAAAGGGTCAATCCAGGCGTCCGTCTCGGGCACTTCACAGACCACATGGCTGACCAGACTCAGACGTTTTTGGCGTGCCAGCCCGTCAAACATGCGCAACACCGACGCGACCAATGCCTGAATATTGGCCCGTTCAGGGCTTAAAGACAGATGCCCGGACTCAATGCGCGCGATGTCCAAAATGTCCCCGATCAGCGCCAGCAACTCTCGCGCCGACCCGGAAGCCACCTCGATGGCAAAACGGTCCAGCACACCCTGCTCGGCTTTTTTCATGGCCAGCTCGAGCATGCCGATCACAGCATTCATCGGCGTACGAATTTCATGACTCATGGTGGCCAAAAACGTGGTTTTGGCCCGGTTCGCCTCATCAGCACTTTGCTTGGCGGCCTGCAGCTGCTCCAGCAATTGCTGACGTTTAATGACCGCGCGGCGCAGATAAGCAATCCAGCCCAACGCCACCGCCAACAAAACAGCGGCAATCGCAAAGCCCTGAAGAATCGCGGCACGATTGCGCAACCAATAACTGTCTGTCTCTTGCCCGGTGGTGCGCCAGCGCTGGGTCAAGGCACTCATTTCTTCAGGGCTGATACTCAACAAGGCTTTGTCGAGAATGCTGCTTAACTCGGATGAGTGCTGCGCCGTGGCGAATCCGATATGCGCGGGCTGTGTGCCGACCGTGCTGGTGATATGCAACTGCTCGCGGAAATAGCGCGAAATCATGTAGCGCGCGCTGATCAACGCATTGACCGCCGCTGCCGCCTCACCTTGGGCCACCTTGTTCATGGCTTCCCAGGCATTTTCCACCTCAAGCACCTGCACCTGCGGGTAGTGATGCAGCACAAACTCACGCAGCACAGTGCCCCGCACCATGGCCACCCGCTGGCCCGCCATCTGGTCCAGGGTGGTCGGGCTGCCCGGCGCGACCCGCGTGACAAGCACAAAGGGCGTGGTGAGATAAGGCCGGGAAAAGCGCAATTGCCCTTCACGGGCGTTGCTGGGCGTGAAAGCGCCCATCAAGTCGGCTTCGCCCGTGGTCACCAGCGCGATCAACTCCTCGACAGAATTCCCCGTCACCGGCTCGAATACCAACCCGGTTCGAGCACTGATATTGAGCAACACATCCGCGCTCACGCCTTTGAAGGCGCCCTGCTCATCAATAAATGACAGCGGCAGGTAATGGTCATTGATGGCCACTTTCAATCGCGGGTGTTCATTCAACCAGCGCTGTTCGTTACTGCTGAGGTTTAATCGCCAATGACCGCTTACCTGCGGCCCTTCCGAACTCCAGCGACGCAGGATCGTCATGCGTTCACTGGGCGGAATGGCCGACAGAGCGGCGTTCACAATACCCAACAGCCTGGTGTTATCCCGTTCAAGGGCGAAGGCAAACGGGGTGACTTCCATGCGCGAGAAGTCAGCCAACTGCACATTGTTCAAGTAATTTCTGTTGATCAGGTAATTGGCGCCGATGAAATCGCCTAGGTAGACGTCTGCCTGGCCGAAGGCCACCGCGCCGATCGCGGTCAGGGTGGACGGGTACAGTTGCAGGATGGCCTTGGGGTAAAACGCCTGGACTTTTTGCGGCTGTAAATAATGATCCAGCAGCGCCACCCGCAGGCCAGCCAGATCGGCAGGCAAATGGCCTGTTCGCGCCGTACGCGTCACCAGCGTCGGCGCGTCTTCGGCGTAGGCCTGGGTCAACTTGAGCGCCCTGTCCTGGGCTTCAAAGTCGTTGGCGCTGCCCAGCAGGTCGACTTCACCTTGCTTGAGGGCTTGCACGGCAAGGGGCCTTGAAGGGTAGCGCCTGACCTCGATCGCGATGTGCAGCAACTGCGAGAGGAGTTGCGCATAGTCCGCCGTGATGCCTTCAAGGTACTGCTCATCTTCGGCCAGCTCGAAAGGCATGTTGTCGGGGGCAGACACCCCTAATCGCAAGACACCCTTTTGCTCAAGCCAGTGCTCATCGGCGGCCTCAAGTACCACGCTGTACTCTTCGACATTCGAGCGTCCCAACAGCTGCAAGGTTTGCACTGAGGGGTCAGCAAAGGCTTGTGGCCACCCGAATACGAGCACCACCATGCCAGCCCACGCCCGGAGGATGAGCGCGTTCATTTAGATCAGGTCATTACGTTTGGCAAACTCTGCCAGGTACACCACCGACCTCATGTTCAGCTTTTCAATCAGACGGGCTTTGTACGTACTGATGGTTTTACTGCTGAGCAACATGTCTTCAGCAATTTTCTTGTTGGTTTTACCCAGTGCCAGTTGTTTCAGAATGCTCAGTTCACGGCCAGATAAACGCTCGATCAACTCCTGCTCACTCACGGCGCAATCGCTGCTACGCACCGAGCTATCACTCAAGTTGGGAAAAAAGGTGTACCCGTCAAGCACGACTTTTACCGCTTGCAGAACTTCGGAAAGGCCTTTGGTTTTGGTGATAAACCCGGTCGCACCGGCTTTCATGCAACGCTGTGAATAATGCAGGGGCGAATGGGAGGTCAGCACCAGAATACGGCTCGTAAGGCCCGAGGTTTTTATGCGCCTGATGACTTCAAGGCCATCGAGCCCTGGCAGGCTCAGATCAAGAATAATCAGATCGACATGATGCTCGCGGGCCATTTGAACAGCGTCCACCCCGCTATCGGTTTCCCCGACGACGTGATAGCCGTGATTGCTCAAGATGGCGCTCACGGCAGAACGGATTAACGGATGATCATCAACAATCAAAATCTTATGCATATGCACCCCAGCCCGTAGTATCAATGCCGGTGTACACCGAGCGAAAATCACCGTTTTGAATAGACACGATTTAATTTCAACCCAAAAAGACAGAGTTATTGAGACCTAAATGAAGTATAGGAAAAATCCTACAAACTTCTTTCATCAGGCTCAAAAAAAACGCTGCCGGGTTAAAACCGATTTCAAATCAAGCTGCGGATAATGGCCAAAAAAAAACCATCGCGAGGAAGGGCGCTGGTGACTCTTGTTGTAAGAATTCCCTTAAAGATGCTTTCCGTTATCCCGAAGTTACTCCGTGGTACTCGGGCTCCAAAACGCCTGGACCACCAACGTTGATGTGGAAATTCGCGCGACCAGTGCATCCAGCTCGTCGCCGTCCACGGAAGTGGCAACCAGCGTGCATTCAATCTCGACTTCGTCCTGGCCAAATGCATGCAGATCCAGATCCCGCGCCGGGTAATTGCTGCGCTCAAGCTCGGCCTCCAGCAAGGCGAGCACAGCCTTTTGTTGATGACGTCGCGCAATCACATAGACCATGTAAGTGACTTCGGACGAAATCACGTCCAACGGCTGGCGGTTGATGTTGTTCACGATCGGGCGCAACAGGGTGTTGGCCGCGAGTACGAACAATGTGCCCAGCAGCGCTTCGAGAATCAGGTCGGCCCCCGCACACGCGCCCACGGCGGCAGACGCCCAGAGCGTGGCGGCAGTGTTAAGTCCGCGCACATTGCCTTCTTCCCGCATGATGACCCCGGCCCCTAAAAAGCCGATGCCGGAAACCACATAGGCCACTACCCGCACGGCGCCTTCAGCCCCGCCCAGGCGGTTGGCCATGTCGACAAAAAATGGCCGCGCCCACCGCCACCAGCACGTTGGTGCGCAAGCCGGCGGTACGTTGACGGAATTGACGCTCGAAACCGATCAACCCGCCCAGGACGAACGCCGCGCTGAGGCTGACCAAGGTGTCGATCAGTGACGAGAGGTTGATGTTGTTGAGTGCTTGCATGGTTTCATCCCTGACTCAATCGCTGTGTGGCATCGCCGCCCGGCCAGGCGGCGATGGGTAAGCACTGGCGTTACTGCCAGCCGAACTTGCGGATGTAGAACCCTTTCACCGCTTGGGTCAGCCCCATGTACGCCAGCAGGATCACGGGCAAGAACACGAAGTACAGCGGTGGCAGCGCCTCCAGTTTAAAGTAGCTGGCCAATGGCCCCATCGGCAGGAAAATCCCGATCGCCATGATCACCCCCGTCATGACCAGCAGCGGCATGGCGGCGCGGCTTTGCAGGAATGGAATCTTCGGCGTGCGGATCATGTGCACGATCAGGGTCTGAGTCAGCAGGCCAACCACAAACCAGCCCGACTGGAACAGCGTCTGATGCTCGGGCGTATTGGCCTGAAACACGTACCACATCAGGCAAAACGTCAGGATGTCGAAGATCGAGCTGATCGGTCCGAAGAACAACATGAAACGTCCCACGTCGGCGGGCTGCCAGCGCTGGGGCTTTTTCAACATGTCGTCATCGACGTTATCGAACGGGATCGCAATCTGCGACACATCGTAGAGCAGGTTTTGTACCAGCAGGTGCATCGGCAGCATCGGCAAGAACGGGATAAAGGCGCTCGCCACCAACACCGAGAACACATTGCCGAAGTTGGAGCTGGCCGTCATTTTGATGTACTTGAGCATGTTGGCGAAGGTGCGACGCCCTTCCAGCACGCCCTCCTCCAGCACCATCAGGCTCTTTTCCAGCAGGATGATGTCAGCCGCTTCCTTGGCAATGTCCACGGCGCTGTCGACCGAAATCCCGATGTCGGCGGTGCGCAATGCCGGGGCGTCATTGATCCCGTCGCCCATAAAACCGACCACATGGCCATTGGCTTTGAGCAAGCGCACGATGCGCTCCTTGTGGGTGGGCGTGAGCTTGGCAAACACATTGGTGGTTTCCACAGCCACCGCCAGTTCGGCATCGCTCATGCGCTCAATGTCATTGCCCAGCAACAAACCCTGCTGGTCCAGCCCCACTTCCCGGCAAATTTTCGCCGTCACCAACTCGTTGTCACCGGTCAGCACTTTAACCGCCACGCCGTGTTCAGCCAGTGCCTTGAGCGCGGGCGCCGTGCTCTCTTTGGGTGGATCCAGGAACGCCACGTAGCCGATCAGGGTCAGGCCTTGCTCATCCGCCAGGGTGTAGGTGTCGCGCCCGTGCGCCATGGAACGTGCGGCGACGCCCACCACCCGCAGGCCTTCTTCGTTGAACGCTGCCGTGACGCTGCGAATGCGGGCCAGCAGTTCATCGGTCAGTACTTCTTGCGCATCGCCGTGGCGAACGTACTGACACACGGACAGGACTTCTTCGACAGCGCCTTTGCAAATCAGCACGTGCGGCCGGTCGTGCTCGGCCACCACCACCGACATGCGCCGCCGGTTAAAGTCGAAAGGAATTTCGTCGACCTTGCGATAGGCCGTGCCCACGTTTAGCTCGCGGTGCACCTCAACATGCTCCAGCACCGCGACGTCCAGCAGGTTCTTCAAGCCGGTCTGGTGATAGCTATTGAGGTAGGCCATTTCCAGCACGTCGTCGGACTCTTGCCCCCAGATATCCACGTGGCGGGCGAGAAAGATTTTGTCCTGGGTCAGGGTCCCGGTTTTATCGGTGCACAGTACATCCATCGCACCAAAGTTCTGGATCGCATCCAGCCGTTTGACGATGACCTTTTTGCGCGACAGAAACACCGCGCCCTTGGCCAGGGTCGAGGTCACGATCATGGGCAGCATTTCAGGCGTCAGGCCCACGGCCACCGAGAGTGCAAACAGCAGGGCTTCGGGCCAATCGCCTTTGGTGAAACCGTTGATGAACAGCACCAGCGGCGCCATCACAAACATAAAACGGATCAGCAACCAGCTGACTTTATTGACACCGGTCTGGAACGACGTCGGGCCACGGTCGGTGGCGCCGACGCGCTGGGCCAATGCCCCAAAATACGTGGCATTGCCGGTGGTCAGCACCACGGCGGTTGCCGCCCCGGACACCACGTTGGTGCCCATGTACACGATGTTGTCCAGCTCCAGCGGGTTGCGGGTATCGCGGTCTGCCTGGTGCGGGAATTTTTCCACGGGCATGGATTCGCCAGTCATGGCTGCCTGGCTGACGAACAGGTCCTTGGCACTGAGCACGCGGCAATCTGCCGGAATCATGTCCCCGGCCGACAACACGATCAGGTCGCCCGGCACCAGTTGCTTGATCGGCAACTCGATGCGTTGCGCGCCCTTGATGTGCAACGACGCCCCATAAAATTTGCCAAACACCGGCGCCGCATCGGCACTGAAGTCACGGCGCATCACCGTGGCGGTGTTGCTGACCATGGCCTTGAGCGCATCCGCGGCCTTGTTGGACTTGGCCTCTTGCCAGAAGCGCAACACTGTGGACAACACCACCATGGTGCCAATCACCACCGCGGCCTGGACGTCATCGGTGGCCAGCGACACGCCCGCCAGCAAGGTCAGCAACAAGTTGAAGGGGTTTTTATAGCAGTGCCACAGGTGAACCCAACGGCTGAGCGGTTGTTCGTGCTCGACCTCGTTAAGCCCGTGCTGTTGGCGCAAGGCCTGCGCTTCAGCTTCGCTCAGCCCGTCAGTGTGGGTGCCGAGCCGGTCGATCAGCTCAGCACTGTCACTGTGGGCCGCGGCTACCAGGGTTTGCGCCAGGGTGGGCGGCACTTCGCGGCTGACGGTGGTGTGGGTCACGCTGTCGAGCACGGCCAGACGCCGAAAATGCCGTGCGATGTGCCGGGTCCGCAGAAAACCTGCGAAAAATTCTTTAAGGGTGAGTTTCATCGTGCTACTCCTGCGCCGCCTGCGCTCACCCTCATCGGGGCTTACGCAGGCGGCCTTAATCTCGAACCGTCATTCATGGTGTGAGTACTCGCGAGCAGGTCAAATACCTGCGTTTAACGGGGCAATCGCACAGGGCCCGGCAAGGCAGGTCGATGATGGCGACGGCGGATTGGCATAAACGTGTTACCCATGGTGAGTCCTCTGACAGACAACGTCAGCGGGATTCCACGGCAGGTCCAGGCGAGCACAGGCGCTACGCCGCAAACGCGGGGCATGAGCCTGCTTCCTGAGGCAACCGGCCTGGCAAAAGGCGTTGGTCACACAGGTTTAAGTGTCGAAGAGAGGGCTTGTCGGATCAGGTCACAGGGGACCGGTTCCAGGCGCCATTTCTCGCTGTTCAGCAAGAAACGGCAGGGGAAGCTGCGCGTTAACTTGCCGAGTATGTGCCAGTCTTGAAGACCGGCCGACTACTGTCACTCGAACTGGTACCCACTGAGGGACTCCGCTATTGATGAAAACGCCGGCAGCTTACGCCCGACCTTTTGCAGAGTAAACCGTGAAAACACGTCCCGTTGACGAATCAAACAGTTCTTCAGCACGGGTTCAGAAATGACCAGTCACCCACTCAAAAAACGTGAGCGACTGGAGGGAGGCAATGGCCAAGGCAGGGAATAGAGCGCTTCGACAGGGCCTTAAGTAGGGGCAGGTTCAGACGGCAGCGGCCAGCATTTGCTCAGCACTGACGCCGCTCTTTGTACGATCTTTCTCGTAACCATACAAAGATGCTGAAATTTCCTCGGCACGAATCGGAAGAACCGACAACAAGGTATCGCTCAAACCATGGCTGGCCTGACAGAAGCCTTGCATGTAGATCCCTGCTTTGCATCGCTCGTCGGTGACGATTCGATAATCGCGGTCCACTTCAAACTCGCCCAGGTACTCAGCCAGCGGGGCCAGCAGGTGACGGTGCATGTGCCGCTCATAGCCCGTGGCCAGAATCACTGCATCATAAGCCTGCGTGCTGACCTCACCGTTGGCGGAGTTACGCAGCGCCAGGGTGATGCCCTGCTCGTCAGCCACGGCGCTTTCAATGCCGGTCAGGCTGCGGAACGCGTGACGGGCAATGCCCGAGACTTTCTGACGGTAGAAAATCCCGTAAATACGCTCGATCAGGTCGATGTCGACCACCGAGTAGTTGGTGCTCTGGTACTCGGTAATCAGGCGCTCGCGCTCGGCGGTGTTCTGCTGGTACACCAGATCGGTGAACTCCGGCGAAAACACTTCATTGACGAACGGGCTGTCATCGGCCGGTTTGAGGGCCGAGCCGCGCAGGATCAAATCCACCTGGGCCGACGGGAAGCTGTCATTTAAATCAATGAAGGCTTCGGCGGCACTCTGGCCACCGCCAATGATTGCGATACGCATGGGCTGGCCGCTCACGCAAGGCTGCGAAGCCATCCGCGCCAGGTACTGCGAGTGGTGGAACACGCGGCTGTCATCCTTGAGTGCCTTGAACGCTTCTGGAATACGCGGTGTACCGCCCGCACTGACCACCACCGAACGCGTGGTGCGCACGTGCTGCTGGCCGCGGGCATCGCGGGAAATCACGCGCAACGCTTCGACCTGTTGCTGATGCAACACCGGCTCGATGGCCAGCACTTCTTCGCCATAGCGGCTTTGTGCTTCAAAGTGCGACGCCACCCAGCGCAGGTAGTCATTGAACTCCATGCGGCACGGATAAAAGGTGCCCAGGTTGATGAAATCCACCAGGCGCCCGTGGGCTTTGAGGTAATTGACGAAAGAATACGGGCTGGTCGGGTTGCGCAATGTGACCAGATCCTTGAGGAAGGAAATCTGCAGCTCACTCTGGGTGACCAGCGTATTGCCGTGCCAGCGGTAGTCCGCCTGCTTGTCCAAAAACAGCACGTCCAACGGGCCTTGTACCTGCCCGCGTTCTTCCAGGGCGATGGCCAAGGCCAGATTGGAAGGCCCGAAACCGATGCCGATCAGATCATGAACGACGGCCGAAGCGATTGCCTGTGTCATTTCCAGTGTCCTCTGGATTGCCCCTCAACAGAGGGAAGAAAAAGCCCATGACCCGATTGCGCTGTGGCAGCGCAGCAGGTCGTCTGTTGAGTAGGAACGAGGCTACAGAAATAAAATTTAAGCGTGGTCCCACTGCCGAATCCGAATTCGGCAATGCTTCATGGCGTTCACGATGTGCTTCTCGACCACACTGCGGGACACACCGAGGCGTTCGGCAATTTCCAGGTGGGACAGCCCTTCGAGCTTGCGCAGCAAGAAACAGTCGCGGCACACCGCCGGCAACTCATTGAGCGCGCGCTGCACCATTTCCAGACGCTGGCCCTGCGCCAGGGTGGCCTGCGGGGATGGGCTGTAAAAGCGTTCGTCGGCGTCCAGGGCCTCCAGTGGCTCGATCTGGCGCAGCGTGTTGCGTCGATGCCCATCGATCACCAGGTTCAGGGCCGTGCGGTACAAAAAGGCCCGCGGCTGCTCAATCGGCTCATCGCTGGAACGCTCCAGTACGCGTACATAGGCGTCATGCACCACATCTTCGGCGGCCTGTGCATTGCCCAGTCTGGCGCTCAAAAAGCTGACCAGCTCGCGGTAGTAGTTTTCCAACGTAACTCCTGACCGCAGCGGGTGCGGTAACTTTCCATGAGCGCTGAAACAGGGCCGAATCAGATGGCGGCATGATGATGGCACTTTAGGGGACGTAATTTATAGTAATTCTCATATAGATTTAAAGTCCGACTGTAGAAACAAACAGGAAATATTCAGTAACAGCCCATTCCGAACAGCCTTAAATTCATGGCTCACGCCTACGTCTACTCAACAGCTCCCCGTAACTGTCATCTCGCGACAGCGTTAGCTGTAGGGCATTTCAGCTCGATAACCTGACGACGGGCCGAATCCCATTGGCCGGAACCCTGCATGAAACGCCCCCGACAGACCCGCCGCGCGTTGCTGATCGTACTTTCTTCACTGCTGGTTGGTGCCCTGGTTGCCTGGCCTTTTCTGACACCCGGTCGCGAAGCGTATGACACGGTCCCCGTGACACGCGGCAACATCGAAAGCAGTGTGACGGCACTCGGCACGCTGCAACCGCGTCAGTACGTCGACGTCGGCGCCCAGGCGTCCGGGCAGATCCGCAAGATCCACGTCGACGTCGGCGCCGAGGTCACGCAAGGCCAGCCGCTGGTCGAGATTGATCCGTCGACGCAAACTGCAAAGCTCGACGCCAGCCGCTTCGCCATTGAAAACCTCAAAGCCCAGTTGCAAGAGCAGCGCGCCCTGCACGATCTGGCGCAACAGAAATACCAGCGCCAGCAGCGCCTCGCCCAGGGCGGCGCCACCCGCGAAGAAGACATCCAAAGTGCCCGGGCTGAGGTGCGCACCACCCAGGCGCGCATCGACATGTTCCAGGCACAGATCCGTCAGGCCCGGGCCAGCTTGCGCAGCGACGAAGCCGAACTGGGCTATACGCGCATCTTCGCGCCCATGTCCGGTACGGTGGTGGCCATCGACGCCCGCGAAGGGCAAACCCTCAACGCCCAGCAGCAAACGCCCTTGATCCTGCGGATCGCCAACCTGTCGCCCATGACGGTCTGGGCCGAGGTCTCGGAAGCCGACATCGGCCACGTCAAACCGGGCATGCAGGCGTATTTCACAACCTTGAGCGGCGGCAACCGGCGCTGGGCCAGCACCGTGCGGCAAATCCTGCCCGTGCCGCCCAAGCCCCTGAACGAGGCCAGTCAGGGCGGCGGCAGCCCCGCCAGCTCAGGCAAAAGCGGCAGCGCGCGGGTGGTGCTGTACACCGTGCTGCTCGATGTCGACAACACCGACCAGGCGTTGATGCCTGAAATGACGACCCAAGTGTTCTTCGTCGCCAATCAGGCGCGCGATGTCCTGCTGGCGCCGGTCGTGGCGCTGCAAGGCAGCACCGACAGCGATCGCCAGACCGCGCGGGTGGTGGCCAAAAACGGTGACATCGAAACCCGCCAGATCCGCACTGGCATCAGCGACCGCTTGCGCGTCGAGATCCTTGAAGGGCTCAACGAAGGCGATCACCTGCTGATCGGCCCCGCCCCCGGCAACGGAGGTTAAATGCCCACGCCACTGATTGAACTGCATGACATCCGCAAGGTGTACGGCGGTGTCGACACCCCGCAGGTGCAGGTGCTCAAAGGCGTCAGCCTGTCGATCCATGCGGGTGAATTCGTGGCCATTGTCGGCGCCTCGGGTTCCGGCAAGTCGACGCTGATGAACATCCTCGGCTGCCTCGACCGCCCGACGTCCGGGCGCTACCTGTTCGCCGGCGAAGACGTGGCCAGCCTCGACACCGACGAGCTGGCGTGGCTGCGCCGCGAAGCCTTCGGCTTTGTGTTTCAGGGCTACCACCTGATTCCCTCTGCCTCGGCCCAGGAAAACGTCGAAATGCCTGCCATTTATGCCGGCATGCCTGCCGCCGAACGCCATGCCCGCGCCGCTGCCCTGCTGACGCGCCTGGGCCTGGCCGAACGCACCGGCAACCGCCCGCATCAACTGTCCGGCGGCCAGCAACAACGGGTGTCCATCGCCCGCGCCTTGATGAACGGCGGGCACATCATCCTCGCCGACGAACCCACCGGTGCCCTCGACAGCCACAGTGGCGCCGAAGTCATGACGTTGCTCGATGAACTGGCCAGCCAGGGCCATGTGGTGATCCTGATTACCCACGACCGCGATGTCGCGGCACGGGCCAACCGCATCATCGAAGTGCGCGATGGCGAGGTCATCAGCGACAGCGCCAATGGCGCGCCGCCCGTCTCTGACAACCCGAACGCCTTGCAAGCCATCGACCTGCGCCAACGCCTCAACCAGGGCAGCGAAGCGCGCGGTGCCTGGAAAGGCGAGCTGGTGGACGCCGTTCATGCAGCCTGGCGGGTGATGTGGATCAATCGCTTTCGCACCGCCCTGACCTTGCTCGGTATCGTGATTGGCGTGGCGTCGGTGGTGGTGATGCTGGCCGTGGGTGAAGGCAGCAAGCGTCAAGTGATGGCCGAAATGGGCGCGTTCGGCTCCAACATCATCTACCTCAGCGGCATGTCGCCCCGGCCTCGGGCACCGCTGGGGATTATCACGCTCAATGACGTGGCCGCGCTGTCCACGCTGCCGCAGGTGAAGATGATCATGCCGATCAACGGCGCCGAGATTGGCGTGCGCTATGGCAACGTCGATCACACGATGTACACCGGGGGCAACGGCATCGATTTCCCGGCCATCTTCAACTGGCCGGTGGTGCAAGGCAGTTTCTTCACCCAGGCCGACGAAGACGCTGCGGCCGCCGTGGCCGTGATCGGCAAGAAAGTGCGGGAAAAGGTACTCAAGGACGTGCCCGACCCGATCGGGCGCTACATTCTGCTGGAGAATGTACCGTTTCGCGTGGTGGGAATTCTGGCCGAAAAAGGCGCCAGCTCCGGGGACTCGGACAGCGACACGCGCATCGTGGTGCCCTATTCCGCCGCCAGTGTCCGCCTGTTTGGCACCCACAACCCGGAATACGTGGTGATCGCCGCGGCCGACGCGAGCAAGGTCAATCAGACCGAAAAAGCCATCGAGCACTTGATGCTCAGGCTGCATAACGGCCATCGCGATTTCGAAATCACCAACAACGCCGCGATGATTCAAGCCGAGGCCAAGACCCGCAACACCCTGTCGTTGATGCTCGGCTCGATTGCTGCCATCTCATTGCTGGTGGGCGGCATCGGGGTGATGAACATCATGCTGATGACGGTGCGTGAGCGCACCCGTGAAATCGGTATTCGCATGGCCACCGGGGCGCGCCAACGCGACATCCTGCGCCAATTCCTCACCGAAGCGCTGATGCTGTCGGTGGTGGGGGGCGCGGCTGGCATCGGCCTGGCTTTCATCGTCGGCGCCGTGTTGTACCTGTGCGACGTGGCCGTGGCGTTCTCGTGGATGGCCGTCTTCGGCGCCTTTGGCTGTGCCCTGGTGACCGGCGTCATTTTCGGCTTTATGCCGGCCCGCAAAGCTGCCCGGCTCGACCCGGTCACGGCCCTGACCAGTGAATAAACAATTGATAAAGCCGTCCTTGAGCCTGTTGTCCATGTGCCTGTTGCTGGGGGCTTGCAGCCAGAACGTTGCGCCTGACGCGACGGCCGTTGTCCCGCCGCCGAGCTGGCAGTTTGCCCAAGAGCGCGCCTCCCTGGCCGTCAACCAACCATGGTGGCAACAGTTTGGCAGCCCTGAGTTGAATCGCCTGATTGCCCAAGCTCAGGCGGGCAGTTACGACCTTGCGGCGGCCGTCGCCCGCGTGCAGCAAGCGCAAGCCGGCGCCGTGATTGCCGGTGCGCCGCTGCTGCCCGAGGTTAAGTTCGGTGGCAGCGGCAACCGGGAAAAACTCCTGCGCGGCAACGGCTACAGCCAACTGGATGCCACCGATGACAACAAAGCCGTGGACTACTTTGATGCCAACCTGACCGCCAGCTATGAAGTGGATTTCTGGGGGGGCAAGGCCGCTGCCCGAGACAGTGCGGTTCAGGCGCTGCGGGCCAGCGAGTTTGATCGCGCCACCGTGGAGCTGACCTTGCTCAGCAGCGTCGCCAACCGTTACGTGCAGACCCTGGCCTTTGATGAGCAACTGCGTATCGCCCGCCTCAACCTCGCCAACGCTCAACGGGTGCTCAAGGTGGTGCAAACGCGCCATGACGCGGGCTCGGCCACGGCACTGGAACTCGCCCAGCAAACCAGCCTGGTGGCCAGCCAACAACGGCACGTGCCGCTCGTGGAACAGCAAGCCCGAGAGGCGCGCATCAGCCTGGCCGTTTTGCTGGGTAAGCCCGTGCAACAGCTGCAACTGGGGGCGACGCCTTTCGCGCGCCTGCACTGGCCAAGCATTGGCAGCGGCGTGCCCAGCCAATTGCTGAGCCGCCGCCCGGACATCGCCAGCGCCGAAGCCAAACTGGCGGCGGCACACGCCGACATCACCGTCGCACGGGCCGCCATGCTGCCCAGCCTGACCTTGGGCGCCAGCCTGGGCTCGGGCGCCGACCGCTTGAGCGACGTGCTGCGCAGCCCGTTCTACAACCTGACGGCAGGGCTGGCGGCGCCCATCTTCAACAATGGCCGTCTGAGCGCCGAACGTGACAAAGCCATCGCCCGCCAGCAGGAACTGCTGCACACCTACCGCGCCAGCATCATCAGCGCCTTTGCCGACGTCGAGAAAGCCCTGAACAGTGCCAACGGGCTGGACCGCCAGCGCCAGTGGCAAGACGAAGAACTCAAGCAGGCGCAACAGGCGTTCGACATTGCCCAACACCGTTATGCCGCCGGAGCCGAAGTATTACTGACGGTGCTGGACACCCAACGCACGCTGTACCAGGCGCAAGACCAGCACGTGCAACTGCGCCTGGCGCGCCTGCAAGCCAGCATCGCGTTGTATAAAGCACTGGGCGGGGGATGGCACGCGCGGTAACGGCCAAGGGCATTCAGTGCATCGCTGCTGTGCCCATAACGCCGTAAACGTCACCCTATATATCTACCCCTTCAACGCCCCCGCCCCGCCTTAGAATGTCGACATGCCGTTAACAACAACGGCATTTAACATTCATCACCCCACATTAAGCACGCGAATGAGCACGCGTTGTGGCTGAACTGACTCGCCTCAACATTGATGCGACGGCGAGTACTCGGCTCACGCCGTATTTAATTATTTTCTTTATCCACTTGCACTTTACCGTGCAGAAGGAGTGACGCTTGAACACACATTCCAGCGATAACAGGTTCAACCTACTTTCGGACACGCAGACCCAGGACACTCTCCCCTGCCAGGCTTGGCAACTGGTTCTTCCTATAGAAGGCACAGGTATTAACAGCGGTGTTTCGGCCGTCGAACATCAGGGCAAGTTATATGCCTTCTATAACAAAGGCAGTAGTGCGCAAGACGGAATAATTGGCTATGCCATCGTGTCCAAACATCCAAACAACCAACTTGTTTTAGAGGGCCTGCATGAATTGCCCACTGAGCCGGGTATTCAATACCGACCTCTAGGGGGTTATCGTCCTGCGGTCACGGTGTATCAAAACAGGTTGTTCTGTTTTTACAGAGATACCAGCGGCGGTATTAGCTTCAGTGTGGGCTCAGGCGCTTTCTGGGAAAACGCGCAACAGGTGCCCAACGTCCTGACCAGCGACGCCCCCTCTGTGGCAGCGTTGGGCGAACAACTGTTTTTGGTACTGCGAGGTACAGAGGGCGGTGACTTTTATCACAAGGTGCTTGAACCTTCAGGCTGGCAGCCGCATCAGCGCGACCCTCACATAAAATTCAATGGCAGCCCTTCCCTCTGCATCGCGGGCGGCCTGCCCACCGTCGCCGTCAAAGGACTGGATGAACGTCTGTACCTGTTCAACTTCCATGAGAGCGGTTGGGCACCCGTCTTGACGTCAGCACTGAACGATATATATGAGGCCCCCGCCGTTGCCGGATGGGACAGGTTCCTGGTTGACGCCTCACTCAAACGCTCAAACAACCACTACAGCACTGAACTCGTTCGCTCCCCCACTGAATTAAACGACTACTACCAGACCGCGGGCGCCTACACCTCCCCACCGTGCCTGGTGAACTACCACAGTGACCTGTATTTAATTGGAAAGCGCCCCTGTGATGATCTGGGCATTTCGATCTTCAACCCTGAGTGCATTAAATAACCATTAACTTATCAACATTAAAGGTGCGCCCTTGAGTACTGAACCCGACCATTCCGCCCTTCGACCCACACGTCAAGTCTTGCCTCAAGATCCGCAGAAAAGTATGCCCTGCGAAACATGGGATCTTCATTTATTGATTGAAGGCACCGGCATGTCCACCGGCGCCTCAGCGGTTGAATTCAAAGGCAAGTTATATATTTTTTACGCCCTGCAAAAAGCACCGGGAGTGTTTACGCTGGGTTTTACCGTGCTGTTCAAAAACTCAGCCAATCAAATGATTATCCAGCACATCTCTGAATTGCCGACCACACGGACCCGCCCGCTTCGACCTTCCGTCACCGTGTATGCAGATCACTTGTATTGTTTTTATACCGCGCCTGATCAATCCATACGGTTTATCACGTTCTCCGGCACTCAGTGGTCGCCCGTTGAAACCGTCCCCCAGGTGTTAACGTCTGATGCTCCTTCGGCAGTGGGTAATGGTGTCAATCTTTATCTCGCCTTACGCGGGGCAGACAGCCGCGCACTTTATTACAAAGTGCTGGAGCCTTCCGGCTGGCAACCCCACGTACGCGAAGACCACAAAAGCGTCGTCGAAAGTCCTTCCCTGTGTATCCATAAAGACATGCCCTTCGTTTCAACCCGAAGTGCCACCGGGCAACTGGTCACCTTTCAACTGATCGATGAGGAGTACCCGATCCATGTGTCCAACCAACCGGACACCTATGGCGCCTCCGCGCTGCATACCCAGGGGGAATACTTTTATTGCGCCACCCGCAAACGGTCGGGCAACCAATACACCGTTGAAACGTTTCGTCCGTATCTCGATGTGGATATCTACTCGCAAACGGCAGGACGCTTCGTGTCTGCGCCCTGCCTGACCAGCTACCTGGGCGATGTGTACCTGATCGGGCAACGGCCTTGCCAGGACCTGGCCCTCCTGAAACTCAACCCGGTTTGTATAACAAAATGAACGGGGACCCTGGCCGTTGAATTCATGACGCTTACCCGTCACGGTCCCCCATCGGATACGCCCGCCTTCAGGGTCACTCGCGGTGCGGGGCCTTGGTCACCAGATGCCGCGCATACCAGGGGCGGCGCGGAATTTTTCGGAACAAGCTGTCCAGGGTCTTTTCATCCCCAAAGGTAATGCGTAACGCCAGTTTCATGGTTTCAGGGTCCATTTCCACGGTTTTGCCCGACGCCAGCCCCGGCGTGGTGCTGCACCCGTGGGTGATGGGCCCCAACCACGGGTCGTCGACTTCGACCCAGCGACCCGGTGCGAACCACGGCACACCGTTGACTTCCCTACGCGTCAGTTCGCCAGGGTGAAAGCGTTCGTGGGCGCGAAACCAGTCTTCCAGGCGATCATCGATCCAGCCGTGAAAGCACCAGAACACGGGGTTGACGTGGGACGAAAACGGATCGCCCAGAAAGTCGTTTTCAGGCACGTACCAGCGCGCCGAAAAATCCGCAGGGTCACGCGCCCAAGGCACCGGAGCGCCGTTGGAAGGATCGCGCGGCACTGACGCCCAGCGCATGTGCAGCCAGTCATGCAGCCCCAGCTCAACCTCGGAACCAAACTGGCCGAGGGTCAATGTCGACAGGTAACGCGGGTCACGGTAGCGCGACTCCCACACCTCAAAATTACTGTGAAAGGTCTCAGGCTGTTTGATATCACTCAGCCACTGGGTGTAGAACTCATCACCCTCCGCCAACCAGGTCGGTGGCAAGGCGCTGCCGTCGTGGTTGTCAAAGTAACGGGCGAACCCCGCGCGGTCGCGCTCCAGCTCCGGCTGGGGCATCGGGAACGCGGGCCACGAGGGCAAATGCTGCATCGAGCGCGCCGTGCGCAACATGTGCCGGTGCATAAAAAAGAAATCCACCCCCGAGCCATTGCGGTCTTTGCGTGGCCCGCGGGCGTCGCGCTCCTTGTCGCGCTGACCGGGCTGCCAGCCGATGCCGCGCAAGGCATTGCGCTTGGTCTCGGACAAGTCGTGCCAGGTGTCGCGTGAGGCATGCCAAAGCTGGTGAAACAAACGGTGTTCCGGGGACACCAGCCACGCCAGCAGGGTCGGGTTCAGGCCGATACGCTCGCGGGCTTCAGGAAAGGTGCGTTTGAGCGCGACAACGTGGTTGTCCTGCTCGGGCAATGCCAGCGGGCGATCCAGACGCTGCACCCGGCCACTCAACGTGCCGCTGCCCGCGTTGCCATACATGCCCCACACCTCATCAAGGCTGAAACTCAACTCGTAATCGGGCACGCCATGAGGCGCATCGCTGCGCGTCAGGCGCCAGTGCAGGTGTTTGGCGTCGGGTTCAACCAGGTCGCCCAGAATGCGGTAGCGCGGGGTTTGCTGGCTGTGCAACACCTGCGCCGTGTCCAGATAGCCACGTACCCCTCGGCCACGCGGCGCGATGTCCAGCCACATTTCGAGGTCATCGGACGGCAAGCCGTCCAGTCCGGCATCGCGGCCGTTGAAGCGGATCGTCCACAGGCCACGCAGTTGGTCAGCCAGTTGCTGCCCGGCAGTGTCCGCAAGGTCGACCGTTGCCTCGCCGGGGGTGACCGGCTCGTCCACCCGGGTCAACTCGCGATGGCCATAGAACGCTGCTGGCGCTGCTGCGCCGGTGATCGCTAAACCCGCGATGAACCCTCGTCGAGAAATCGTCATTGCCCTACCTGTCCCAGCCTGAATGCAGGCGTTATCCAAGCTAGAACGTGCGTGCGCCGACGAAATTTAGGCCGTGAGCCTGTATCCGGCAGCCGGAACTCCTGCGCGTGAGCGCACTCAGTGATTCATGACCTGAGCTCACGAGAGCTTTGTCTCAGGACGGGTTTTTCAGACCCGCAAGGACAGGGATACTCAGCCTCATTCTTACAACCTCCAAGGAGTTATCCATGACAGTTCCAGCCTTCGGCCTCGGTACTTTTCGACTTAAAGGCCAAGTGGTCATCGACTCGGTCACAAACGCCCTTGAACTGGGTTACCGCGCAGTGGACACCGCGCAGATCTACGAAAACGAAGCGGATGTGGGCCAAGCCATTGCCGACAGCGGTGTGGCGCGTGACTCGCTGTACATCACCAGCAAGATTTGGGTCGATAACTTCAGCCAGGACAGACTGATCCCGAGCCTGAAAGAAAGCCTGAAGAAACTGCGCACCGACCATTTGGACCTGACCCTGATTCACTGGCCGTCCCCTCAGGGCGCCGTTCCGGTTGCCGAGTTCATGGGCGCACTGCTGGAAGCCAAAAAGCAAGGGCTGACCAAAGAAATCGGTGTGTCCAACTTCACCATCGCACTGATGAAAGAGGCGATTGACGCCGTCGGCGCCGAACACATTGCGACCAACCAGATCGAACTGCACCCGTACTTGCAGAACCGCAAAGTGGCCGAATTCGCCAAGAGCCAGGGCATTCACATCACGTCATACATGACCCTGGCGTACGGCGAAGTGCTGAAAGACCCGGTGATCCAACGTATCGCTCAACAGCACAACGCCACCCCGGCGCAGGTCACGCTGGCGTGGGCCATGCAACTGGGCTATTCGGTGATCCCGTCGTCCACCCAACGCGCGAACCTTGAGAGCAACCTCAAGGCGTGTGCATTGAAACTGACTGAAGACGATATGCAGCAGATTGCAGCGCTGGACCGCGGCCACCGCCTGACCGACCCAAAAAGCGTGGCCCCGACGTGGGACTGATGTCGTCGGAGGCCTTAAGGCGGCAACTACAGAGGCTGGCCGAAGCGTTGTAACTGCATTTCCTGCAATCGGCTTAAGGTGCGGCGGAACGCAAACGCCAGGTAGCCCTGGGTGTACAACTGATCCATGGGCACCTGCGCCTCAATGCAGACCGGCACTTTGCGGTCATAGCATTCATCGATCAGCGCAATGAAACGCCGCACGCTGTCGTCGAACTTGGACAGCTGCGGCAGCTCCCGATCCCCTGCCTCAACTTTCACTGCCCCATCCTCAGTGCCGCGTGCAATCTTGCCTTCACGTTGCTCGGCACTCAGGCAGGGGACGTCGCTGAGCAACAGGACCTTGTAACGGTCGCACAGGTCCATGAAGTCCGTGGCGGCCAGCGGTTGCTCGCACAGTTCATGAAAGCTGCACCACAGCACGTTGTCACTGGCGCCCCGGATGTTGAGCGAACGGTGCCCGACCACCCTCGGCTGATGGCTGCGGGTCTGCCCCTGTGTGAGGCGCTCGAATAAAGGCCCCATGACGCTGGATGGCCCCGCGGGTGTCACCCAATAACGCTGTTCGGCGATGCCCGGATGCAGGCGATGATCCTGCGCACCGTCGACCGAAATCACGTCCATGTGCTTGAGAATCGCGGTAATTGCTGGCGCAAAACGATCACGGTTGAAGCCGTGGCCATACAACTGCTCGGGCGGCTGGTTGGAAGTGCATACCAACACCACGCCTTCATCGAACATCACCTGAAACAGACGGCCGAGGATGATCGCGTCGCCGATGTCATTGACGAACAGTTCATCAAAACACAGCACCCGCACTTCGTGAGCCAGCCCTTGCGCCAAGGCCTTGAGCGGATCAGCGGTCCCGATCAACTGAAACAGACGCTGATGCACCCACTGCATGAAGTGATGAAAATGCTGGCGTCGGGCTGGCACGTGCAGGCTCTGGTAGAACTGATCCATCAACCAGGTTTTGCCACGCCCAACCGGGCCCCACAAATACACCCCTTTGACCGATTTGACGCCCTGGTTCAGTTGCTCATGACAACGCTGCAAGGCTTGCACCGCGCGCCATTGCGCGGGGTCGTGAACAAAGCCGTGTTGTGCGACGGCCTGCTCCCAGGCACTGAGGGGGGAATCCACATTCATACGATGGCTGGCTCCAGAATCTGACGCGGCAGTATGCCAGCAAGGCCTTGATGACGCGCCCTTGAAAAGGTGATCGACGTCACCACATTGTTACCCATGCGGTAACACAGCCTTTTGCCATCAGGGCTTTTTCAGAAGATTAAACGGCGTAAACTTTGCGACATGTAATACACAACTTATGAACTGTCTTACCGGTACTTCGTACGGGCTTATTGAATAATCAACGGGCGCCGTAACTTCTTCCCGCCCGCCTGGCAAATGAAGTCAGTCAGTGTTACCCCTTGATTACTTTAGAGGCCACTTTAATGAAACAGTTAATTGCTTTATTGATGGCTGGCATGGCAACAGTTGCCATGGCCAGTGAAACAACCCACCCTTCGCAACCGGCGGTCGAGCACTATTCCTACGGGTCGAAGCTGGACATTGCCAAAGTCATTCATTTGTCGACGATCCCGAAAGTGTGTGAAGTGGTACCGGCACAGATGACCTACGAAGACCATCAGGGTCAACGTCATACCGTTGAGTACCAAGTGATGGGCGACGGCTGCAGCACCCACTAAAACCGTGCGCTGTACCTCCGGTTGCCCGCACGGATGCGACCCTAGGCCCCCTCTTTGCAGGGGGCTTTTTTATGGCGGGTTAAAAACACCGTATTGTTACCGATCCGACAATACTTCTTGGCGATCTTTTGACTTTAATCAATGTTTTGATTCGGTACTCTATGTACATCCCTAGCCGAAACATTGAAACAGGGCACGGTACTTCGTGTTACGTCATTGAGCACTCAGGGCGTAACAACTTCTCCCGCCGGCACGGCAATTGAAGTCAGTGACACGTGATTGTTTTAAGGTCTTGAATAAATGAAACGTTTGATCGCACTTGCTTTGATGGGTATTTCGACACTGGCCGCTGCTGATGAAGTTCACGTTGCGCAGGCCCAACCGGTGGTTGAACACTACACCTACGCCACCGATCTCGACGTTGCCAAAGTTATCAGCGTGACCCCCACTGCCGATGTGTGCGAAGTGGTCCCGGCGCAAATGATCTACGAAGACCATCAGGGTCAGCGTCACATCCTTGAGTACCGCATCATGGGTAACGGCTGCTCGAACGGCTAAGCCCGGCACACCACAACCCTTTGCCAACCAAGCCTCCGTTGAACGGGGGCTTTTTGTGCGTAAAAAGCACGCTCGGCAGGGTCCGGCCCTTAAGTACAGGGCCGGACGTTCAAGGCGATTCAGACGCCGAGGATCAGTCTTTTTTCTCGGAAATCACTTTGCCTGTATGGTCAATCGTCGTTTCGTACTCCACTTCCACACCGTCGATCTTCTTCAGGCCTTCAGCTTTCCAGATACCCGCCTGCGGATTTTCCAGCTCGATTTTCTTGAGCGTCACGAACCCGGCCTTGGTCTTGAAGACTTCAATGGCTTCTTTGGAGAACGCCCAGTTTGGATCCTCCGGAGCTTTTGCCATCGCAGCGCCAGCGCTCAACAGAACAGCAGCAGTGATTGCAGCAGTAAGGGTTTTTTTCAACATTGTCTTAACTCCATTAATTGATGTTGCGTCTGTTACCTAGCTTGCCGCAGTAAACGTAGCAGAGAAAAAACCAGCCATGAGACTCAAATGACATGCTTTTGACATGACTCAGGTTCTCGTTCGCTCTGGCACAGGGGTAGAATGCCCAAAACCAGGAAGAGCCAATGAGCGAAACACGCCTCACCGAAGCCCAATACGATGCCATCACCGAGGCCGCTGCTCAGTGGTGCATGCGCCTGCATGAGCCCGATTGTACGGATCGGGAGCGTGAGGCGTTTACGGTGTGGCTGAACGCCGACCCCCTGCACGCGTTTGAATATCAAGCGATGCAAGATATCTGGGAAGTCAGCGAACACCTGCCCAAGCCCGAGCCTGTTACCCCGCAAGTGATTGCACGGACTCAACGCTCGCGCCAGCCAGCCTGGCGAAAGCTGGCTATCGCTGCGGCCATCACCTTGCTGGCAGTTCCGGTCGCAGCTTACAGCGGTTGGGAGTTGGGTTGGGTGCCCAATGCCTACGAGCGGGTGCAGGCGCACTCCCACCTGCAGACCGTGACCCTGCCGGACGGCAGTGAAGTCGAGCTCAACCTGGGCACGGAACTCACCTACGCCAACTACAAAGACCAGCGCCGGGTCACCCTGAGCAAAGGTGAAGCTTTCTTTAAGGTGAGTCACGATGTCACGCACCCGTTTGTGGTGCAGGCGGCGGAAGGCCGTGTGCGCGTCACCGGTACCCAGTTCAACGTCTGGATGTATCAAGATCAGGTCAAAGTGACATTGCTGGAAGGCTCGGTGCTGGTGACCAGCAATAAAAAGCTCAGCGGTGACGGGCTGCGCCTGGAGCCGGGCATGCAGGCACGCTACAAGGCGGGCGACTATGCCCCGCAAATCAGCCAGACCTACGCCAACTCGCCGGATCTGGCGTGGCGCAACGGCAAGTTGGTGCTGGACAACCTGACCCTGGCCGAAGCGCTGCCCCTGATCAACCGCTACCTGAGTACGCCGCTGGAACTGGCGGACAGTGCCACCGGCGCCCTGCGCGTGGGTGGCGTGTTCAACACCACAGAAATCAACAGCCTCGTGACTTCCCTTCCCAAAGTGTTACCGGTCTACCTGACCCTGAGTCAGGACGGTAAACCGGTGCTCAACGCCCTGCCGCGCGGTTAACGGCGCTGCCGGATCTCAACCCGCTGGTAGTTCGGATCGGCGTTGATCTGCGCGTCGGTAAACGGCAAGGTTTGCCACTGTTTTTTCGAGAACGCTCGGGTCTGATCCGACGCGTGCCGGGACGCCGGGTCGCTTGAGAGCGAAAACGCCAGCATGCCTTGGGCCTGTGGGCCGTGTTCGTCAAACGTGACGGTTTGCACATAACTGGTGCCGCTGACGACCTGTTGCTTGCCACCCTCTCCCGGCACGCTCTGCATGGCGTTGTAAACGCCGAGTACCGCCGGGCCACCATGAATCGGCGTGCGCTGGCCACCCACGCTGACACCTTGAATCTCGCCCCACGTCACGTCCGCGCTCAACCCTGCTTGCGCCACCTGCGCGGCCGAGGCCGCGAGCGCCTCGTGCACCGCCTGGCGCACCGTCGGCTGCTCGATATTCAACCCGCGCGGCGTGTGCTGCGGGTCCGCCGGACTGAACGGCACCCGCCACACGTCAGGCACCTCGAACAGCTGCGCCATGAGGTTCTGGAAATGCACCAGGCCGATACCGCTGTCCAGATTCGCTTGCTGATCCCATGCCTTGAGGCTCGCGCACACGGCAACCAGCGGCGCCTGCTGTTCTGCTTGGCAGACGTGAAGCAGATCGGGCATCACCTGCCCGGCCAGGTACACCCGGTTGTCCATCACCATCCCTTGCAGGTCCGAGACTCCGAGCGTTCCGGGTTGACTCAGGCGCTGCAAGGCAAAGCGCGCACGTGGCCCCAAGGGCTGACCGTCCTGACTGATCAACGGCGAATAGCCGCGCAGAGGCGCCTGCGGGTTGGCCATCCAGGCTGAGTCGTTGGAATGCTGCACGTAATCCGTGCGCCGCAATTGCGGCAATTGGCGGGCCGGGTAAATCCCGGCCTGGGCCGCATGGGGGTCGACGGTCCATGCACACGTGCTGCGACTGCCATCGAGCAGGATCATCTCCAGCCCTGCCGCAGGGTCGCTGCACGCCGCCAGTTTGGCCTGATCGACATACGGCACCACCGACAAGTTCATGTAGAGCGTCTGGCCCTGGTCATCCACCGCCAGCGTGTTGACCCACGGGATGCCTTGCAGGCGATTGACCGACGCTTGCAGGGCGTCGAGGCTGTGCGCCTGATTGATCGCGTACCACTGCTGCAACACGCGATCGTTATCAAGATTGGCGTCCCGCAGGCTGAACGCCACGTGATCGTCCCAGTCCAGCTTGCCCGGCCACTGCACGACCGGCCCGAATGCCGAACTGTAAATGACCCGTGATTGCGGCTTGACGCTGCCATCGGCCTGCTTGACCTCAACGCTGACGGTTTGCTCATGCAGCGGCAACGACTGGCCATCCAGCAGGTAACGCTTGGGATCCTGCGGATCGAGGGCCAGCCGGTACAAGGTGAAGTGTTTAGAGGTGTCGACCGTATGGGTCCAGGCCATGTGCCGGTTGAAGCCGATATTGATCAATGGCAGGCCGGGCAAGGCAGCGCCCATTACATCGAGTTTGCCGGGGATGGTCAGGTGCATTTCATAAAAGCGCATGCCGCCGACCCATGGAAAATGCGGGTTGGCCAGCAACATCGCGCGGCCGGTATTTGAGCGTTCGCGGCCGATGGCCACGGCATTGCTGCCCCGGTCCAGGGCAAACCGCTGCATGCGCTCGGCAGCCAACGCGAAGGGCTGCGGGCGACTGGCCAGCCGGGCGCTGGCCTGAGGTGGCGTAGCCCCCACCAGCCCTTCGGCAAACTGCCCCACCCCGCCTTCCACCAACAGACGGCGGGTCAGCTTGACCAGATCCTGTGGCGTGAGCGGGCGCACCGAGGGATTGTCGCACGCTGCCGGCAAAGGGTTGCGCTCGCTGAGCTGGCGGTTGTAACCGGCGACGTAACCTTCAATCAGCGCTTGGACCTGCGGGGTTTGCGCCTGCCAGAACGCGTCCACGGCGTGCGGCGTGTTCAACCATTTGAAAAACACATCGCTGGACAGGTTGTCACGCTGCTCCAGGGTCTGCCCCTCAGGGCCGAAGAATTTCGAGCGCTCGCCATTTACCGTGGTGACTTCATTGGCCAGCAAACACAGGTTGTCTTGCGCGTAGGCATACCCGATGCCGTAACCCAGGCCGCGCTCATCGGCGGCCTTGATGTGCGGCACGCCGAACGTGGTGCGCCGGATTTCGGCACTCACGTCCATTGAGGGTGTCTGAGCCTGGGCTGAAACACTTAGCCCCAGACACAGTCCTGCAAGACACGCTTTGCTTAATGGCCTGGAAATAATCACGCGGACTCCTGCTTTGTCTTAGAAATGCCTGGCGGCGCGCGCGATCACACGCGACTGCCCGGCCGATGCCTGCCCCCCGTGGGGTTTCGTAGCGCATGCAATGAAACGGGGACAGACCCTAAAGACGAAGCCGGTGAAAAAAAATTAA
Organism: Pseudomonas sp. BS-2016; assembly: GCF_001806145.1. Classification (NCBI taxonomy): domain Bacteria; kingdom Pseudomonadati; phylum Pseudomonadota; class Gammaproteobacteria; order Pseudomonadales; family Pseudomonadaceae; genus Pseudomonas; species Pseudomonas sp. BS-2016. The sequence continues at coordinate 471,763 of NZ_MLCT01000019.1, read as the reverse complement.
TCCGCCGCTGCAACCTCGTCTGCACGGGGGCTTTGACGCGCCTGCACTGGCGTGACGACAAAATTTCTACAACCCACTGTTCATGATTTTGGCTGCTCATTCGTCTAGTTACTAAAGAGCACTTTTTTGTTTTCCTGATCAGGCTCTGAAAAGGAGTTTTTTGCATGCATAACTCGCAACTGCCAACGGACGGTCATCAACAACGCAAATCAGCTTTTCAACCCGACAACGGGTTGCTGGAGGCCCAGGTGCAACTGCACGGCAATGAACGTATTCGACACTTACTGAAATTTTTCGGGCTGCGCACCAGCCTGGTGCGGCTCAAGGTGATCGACGCGCTGTTGACGGCCGCCGGCAATGATCGTCGGCTGGGGGTGCGCGGTATGCACAGCCACTTGCAGGCGCTGGATATTCCGCTGTCTTTTCTGAGTGTGCGCGAGGTGCTCAAGCGCTTGTGCAGCGAGGGGGTGGTGGTGCTTAACAGTGACAAGAGCTACAGCCTGCATCCACAGGCTGAAGCGGTGCTGACCGGTCAGATCGAGGCTTAAAGCTTGGTCTTGCGGCGCATGACGCCATTGATGACCACGACCACCACGGCCACGCCGATGGCGATGTACTGGAACATCTTCTCGGTGATCATGCCGGCGTTTTGCATGTACGAAAGACCAAACATGATCCCCAGCACAACCAGAGAGATCAGAATCGAGTATTTCAAGCGCTGCGAAGGAGTCATTACCTGTTCCTGAAAGTAAGGCGGAAAACACAGGCCGGAATTTAACAAATATGTCCGGCTCATGGAGATGAATTGAAACAATCCTGGTCTCATCTTACAGCCGGAGAAGCGTTTTCGCTTGAGCCGGCTTTCACCCTGAGGATTGATCCATGCTCCGTCGTACTGCACGCCCGCTTGCACTCTTGCTCATGTTGACCCTGAGCGGGTGCGTCTTTTATCCAGACCATGGAAGGCATCACGATCATCGGCACGACTCGCGATACGATCAGCGCTATGACCAGCAGCGCTATGACCACCGTTACGACGATGGCCGGCCGGGTTATAACCGCCGCTGAACCGCATTCCGGTTAACGCCTGAAACCACTGGTGGGCCTGGCGCACAGGTCCACCAACCAGTCGACAAACACCCGCACCCGTGGCGACAGTTGCCGATGCGGCGGGTACAACGCCGTCAGCGCCATCCGCGGCGGTGGGCAATCCGTCAAGACGGCCTGCAAGCGCCCTTCGCGCACCAGCTGTGTCACGTGGTAGTGCGGCGCCTGCACCAGCCCATAGCCCGCCACACACGCCGCCAAATACCCTTCTGCACTGTTGACCGATACCTGCTTGGGCAAATTGATCAACTGCACGTCCTCGCCATGCTGAAATTCGAGCCCGTAGCGCTTGCCTGATGCACCGGAGAAATACTCCACCATCTGATGCCCGCTCAACTGCGCGAGGGTCAGCGGCACCCCATGGGTCAGCAGATAGGCGGGGCTGGCGCAGGTCACCTGATCCATCTGCACCAGCGGCCGGGCCACCAGTGAGTCGTCCAGGGTGAGGCCACCGCGAATCACGCAGTCCACCCCCTCGCGAATCAAATCCACCGGGCGGTCATTCAGGCCGATTTCCAGGTCGATTTGCGGGTAGCGCCCGGTGAACTCCGGCAACGCCGGGAACACCACCAATCGCCCGACCGCCGCGGGCATCTCGACCCGCAGCGTGCCTTTGGGCTGACGGGTGCTGAACAGCCCCTCCGCTTCTTCCAGGTCAGCCAGCAGGCTGACGCAACGCTGGTAATAGGCCACACCATCGAGAGTCGGGCTGACCTGACGGGTGGTGCGGTGCAGCAATTGCACGCCCAAATGGGCTTCAAGTTGTTTGATCAGTACCGTCACTGACGCGCGGGGCATGTGCAGGCTGTCAGCCGCCTTGGCAAAACCACCCAGCTCCACGATGCGGGTAAACACCCGCATCGCATTGAATCGGTCCATATCCGCTCCCGTCCCGGCCTGGATTATTCGGATTATCCGAACAGTGATAGCGTTTTTACCCGGTTTATCTTGCATGTGTCGAGGTTAAGAATAGGCCACCCACTCAGGAGGACTTCACATGCACACCCGCCCACTCGGAAAAAACGGCCCGCAAGTCAGCGCCATTGGCCTTGGCTGCATGGGCATGACTGACTTTTACACCACCGGCAGCGATACCCGCGAAGCCGTGGCCACCTTGCACCGCGCGCTGGAGTTGGGGGTCAATTTTCTCGACACCGCCGACATGTACGGCCCACACACCAACGAAATCCTGATCGGCCAAGCCCTTCGCGGCAAACGTGACCAAGTATTTCTGGCCAGCAAGTTCGGCATCGTGCGCGACCCGGCCAACCCCAAGGGGCGGGCAGTGAACGGCCGCCCGGAGTACGTTCGTCAGTCCATCGACGGCAGCCTGAAACGCTTGGGCGTCGACACCCTCGACCTGTATTACCAACACCGCATGGACCCCGAGGTGCCGATTGAAGAGACCGTCGGCGCCATGGCCGATCTGGTCAAGGCGGGCAAAGTCCGCTACCTGGGCCTCAGCGAAGCATCGGTGGCCACGCTCGAACGTGCGCATCACGTGCACCCCATCAGCGCCCTGCAAAGCTAATACTCGCTGTGGAGTCGCGATCAGGAAGACAACGGCTGCCTTGCGGCTTGCCAGCGTCTGGGCGTTGCCTTTGTGCCCTACAGCCCCTTGGGGCGCGGTTTTCTGACCGGCGCACTGAAAAGCCCCGAGGACTTCGCGGCGGACGACTATCGCCGCTCCAATCCGCGGTTTCAGGCCGATAACTTTGCGAAAAACCTGCAACTGGTGGATCAGGTTAAGCAACTCGCGGCCGACAAAGGCGTCACGGCCGGGCAACTGGCGCTGGCCTGGGTATTGGCGCAAGGGGATCACCTGATCCCGATTCCGGGGACCAAGCAACGTCATTACCTGGAAGAAAACATCGCGGCGCTAGACATCAGTTTGAGCGCTAACGAGTTGGACGCCCTGCAAACCATCTTCCCTCCAGACGCCGTGGCCGGTTTGCGCTATGCCGAAGAAAACATGAAGCAGCTTAATCGGTGATTGCAGATCACCGCCTCACGCTGCCGGGCAGCGTGAGGCGGCGAAGGCTGACACACGGGCTAAAAGTCGCGTTTGTAGAAGATGTCCAGCGAGCTGGCAAAGCCGCTGGCCACTTCCACGTACACCCGTTTGCTCAACTTGTACCGCAAGGCAATGGTACTCGCCGGCTCAAACACCCCGACGCCATACCGCACACTCAACCGCTCATTGATCTTGCCGCTGGCAACCACCGAGGTGCTGTCACCGCTGCCTTCGGTGTCGAGTTCGAAGTCCTTGATGCCCAAGTGATTGGCCAGCCCCGAGGTAATCCCCGAGCTGCCCATCAAGCCAAGGCCCAGCGCAGCCTCCGCCAGCATGTTGTTGTCTTCGCCGGTGCCCGACAGCGGACGCCCCAGAATCAGGTAGGAAAGCGCCTGCTCCTGGCTCATGGCGGGTTCAGAGAAGATCTGCGTGGTCGGCTGTTCTGCGCTGCCGGTCAGGCGAATGCCCGCAATCACGTCATCCGTCTGGCGAATCGCCTCGATGTCGAGATACGGCTGCGCAATCGGCCCGGCGAACAGCAAGCGCGCCCGGCGTATGGTCAGGCGCTGGCCATAGGCACGGTAGCGGCCGTTGTTGAGGCGCAACTCGCCGCGGGTGTCCAGGTTGTTGCCGATGTGCACCTGGCCCACCAGATCGGCGTTCAAACCGAACCCCGAGAACGTCAGCAGCTCTTGCCCGACGATGACGTCGATGTCCATGTCGACCACCATCGGGGCGTCTGCATCGGAGGTTTGCTGGCCAACGATCACCGTGTCATCAGACACCTTGACCGTCGACGGCGGCAGTTCGCGCACGGTGATTTCGCCCTTGGGCACGTTCACGTTGCCCGCGATCAGCAAGGTGTTGTCGGGGTTGAGCGAAATTCTCAGGTCCGGGGCCACATCCAGTTTGGCATAGGGCTCAACCGTTACGGGCAGGTGACTGCCCTTGACCAGCACGTTGACGGCCATGGTGTTGCCCCACGCCACATTCCCGCTGATACTGCCCAGCCCCAACTGGCCGCTGGTCCAGCCGCCGTTGAGCAAAGCCGTTTCGCCCACAATGTTGGCGGTCAGTTGCAGGTTCTCGAGAGTGGTTGGCAGTTGCGGCCCGGAAATCTGCCCGCCGGTCAGGGCCACTGTGCCGTTGATGCGCGGCGCCAGTAATCCGCCCGTGAACGTGCCCGTGCCATTCAATTGGCCGGCGAGTGTTTCGACCATGGGCACAAACGGACGAATCACCGACACATCCAGCCCGCTCAAGCGAAAATCGCCAGTCACCGGCTTGCTCTTGGGCAGAGGATTGATGCGCGCATTGAGCATCAGTTGCCCGAGTTTGCCGCCGTTGAAATCAAAGCGGGTGTCGACCCGGCTCGGCGTCAGTTGACTGGTCAAGCGCAACGTCTGGTACGGGAAGTCCAGCCACTGGCCTTTGTCCTTGATGCGCAACGTGCCGCCGCTGGCGTCCACCACCACTTGTCCTTTAGGCCCGCTGGCTGGCAAGTCGAGGGATAAGTCGGCATTGAGCTGACCTTGCCACCGGAAGTCGTCGGGCAGCCACTTGGCCAGGCTGTCGAGCGGGAACTGCTTGAGATGGAAACGCAGTTTGGGGTCCGGCATCAGGCGTTGTTCTTCGCTGCACAGACTGGCAGGCCCCGACATCCAGCACTGGGCCCCCAGGTTGATCCGGCCATCGGCCAGACGCTCCAGACGCGCCGGTTTTTGCAAGGCCCAGTCCTGACCACCGGCCTTGACGTCCCCGCTGAGCAAACGCCCGCGCCATTGGTCTTTGTCCAGACCGCCATCGAGTGCCAGGGCGAGTTGCAGCATCGGCCCTTGCAGCGCAAGTTTGAGTTGCTGTCGCTTCAGATCCCCGCTGCCGTTGACGGTCAGCACACCCAACTGCGTATCGCCACTCGTGATCCCGCTGCCCTTGAGGTCAATCCGCCCGTGCTGATTGCGATCGAGCGCGGCATCCAGGCTGAGGTGTTGCAAGTGGTTGTCGGCGAAAGCCAGTTGCTGGCCATTGAGTACCAGCTTGCCCTGCGGCGCCTTGAGGGTGCCGCCGACATCGACCCGGCCTTTGAGCTGACCGCGCAGGTCTGGCCACAACTGCCCCAAGCGCGGCAGGTTGAGGTCCAGTTGCGCCTTGAGTTGCTGCTGCACACGGGCCGTGCCATTGATGCGGTTGTCCCCCAGGCGAATGTCCAGCGCGCTGAGGTTCCAGTCCTCGCCCGCCCCTTGGGCCTTGGCCTGCAACACGGCGGGCAAGCCGCGCAAACGGCCTTTGAGGTCGAGGTTAGCGTTCAGCTCCAGACGTTCATCCTTGAATGAACCTGTGCTGCGCAGCGGCCCCCCGAGATTGCCCGGCAACTCGGCCACCCAATACGCCGGGTCGATTGCGCTGAGGTCCAGTGCGGTATCCCAGGCCACGCCGTCGGCAAACTGCACTTTGACGTGGCCTTGGGCCTTGCCCTGACCCGCCACCAGTTCCAGTTGCGGCAGGTAGAGGTTGCCCAGATCACCGCTGAACGGGCTGGCCAGGCTAAACGCCCCGGCCGGGCCATCCAGGTTGGCCTTGAAGTTGCCCAGGTAGTTGCCATCGGTGTAAGACACTTCGCCGTTGAAAGTGCGCAGGTCCACCTCCGGCTTGGCGATGACCGGGTACAAGCGGTGCCAGGGAAACGCCAGCCAGTCGATCTTCGCGTCGGCCTTCACGCCTTCCTGCCAGTCCACTCGCCCGGACAGGTTCAGGTGCTGCTCGGGGCTGACGGTCAAATTCAGTGCCGACACCTGCGCGCCCGTGGCGTCTACCCGCCCCTTGAGCAGCACACAGACGGGGGCTGTTTCGGCGGGCAGGCTGGCGCTACCGTCCAGCACATAGCCGTCCTTGAGGTCGCCCTTGGCCGTCAGCACAAGCTGATTGACTTGCAGGGTGTCCGGCAGCTCGGGGCTGGCCTTGAACGCGTCAGCGGTGATACTGACCTGTGCTGGCAAGTGCTCGGCCAGCGGCTGCAATTGGCCTTTTAGCTGTGCGTTGAGGTAGCCGGTACTGTCAGCGATCAGATTCAGGGAGGTACGCAAATGGCCGTCGACCTTGAGCGCCAGCGCCCAGGGTGTTTGATCAGGCGAGGGCAGCCGGATAGTGCCTTGCAGGGTCAACGGCCAGTCACCATTGGGCTGCAACAGACCGGACAACTCGACGTTCACGTCCTCGCGATCCACGTGCACCGAATCGATCTGCAACCCTTTGGAGGTCCATTGAGCCGCCATCTGCATGCCCTTGAGCTGCTCGATACCGTTAAACAGCACATTGCCGACTTTGATCACACCCACTTCGATGGACACCGGCAACGTCAATTCAGGCAGGCTGACCGGCCCGCTGCTGCTGTCTTCACTGGGCGGGAATTGCAGGCTGACACGCTCGGCCTGCAACTGATCGATGCACAGGGTCATGCGTGTCAGGCAGGACGGCGACCAGGCAAAAATCGGTTTATCCACTTCCACACGGCTGGTGCCCTGCTCCCACAGCAGATGGTCAGCGCTCCATTGGCCGCCCAGGCGCCCGGCAAAATTGTCGATCTGCAAACCCGGCACCTGGCCCAACACCCAGCGACTGCCCGCTTGCGTACCCAGCACGATCCCCAGCGCCAATGCCACCAACACCACCAGGGCCAGCAACACCAGACCCGCTATTTTCAACCCACGAATCACAGTTCTGGCCCCATGGAAAAGTGCAAACGAACGCCGCCGTCATCATCCAGCGCGTGGGCCAGGTCGAGGCGGATCGGACCGACTGGCGAGACCCAGCGGATCCCCACCCCGACCCCGGTTTTCAGGCTTGGAAAATCAAGGTTGTTGAAGGCATTGCCTTTGTCGACAAAGGTTGCCCAGCGCCACTTATCCGCGAACTGGTATTGATACTCGACGCTACCCGCGACCATGTAGCGGCCGCCGATCCGGTCACCGTCGGAGTTTTTCGGTGACAGGCTCTGGTAGTCATAGCCCCGTACGCTTTGATCACCACCGGCGAAGAAACGCAGCGACGGTGGCACTGATTTGTAGCCGTTGGTGGCACTGCCGCCGAACTGTATTCGGCCGAGGAAACGGTGTTTTTCCCACAGGGTTGTCAACGCCTTGAATTGCGCGTTGCCGTGCAACAGGTTGGTGTCCGACATCAGCCCTTCCTTGGCCACCTGCGCATCCAGCGACACGCTGTAACCATGGGACGGGTCGATGCGGTTGTCGCTGCGCAACACGGCATAGCTGACGCCCGGCATCAACAGGGTGCTGAGCCCCGAGTCATCGCCCAACCGGTACTCTTCGTGCTGCCAGCGCAACGAGACAATCCGTGTCCAGCCGTTATCCAGCTTGCTGTGCCACTCGGGGCCTACGGTCAGCAATTTGCTCAAGGTGTCGGTGTTGGCGATTTCTTCATACTGATACCCGGCCGCAAAACGCAGTTTGTCGGTCAGCGGCGGGTCGAGCGGAATGTCGTACCAGGCGCCAACGTTTTGCTTGGGTTGTGAAATTTCAGACTCAAAACCGTAACTGTCCCCACGGGCATTGTCCCAGTGACGCATCCAGCTGGCCTTGCCTCGCGGCCCGGTATCGGTCGAGTAGCCCAGGCCCAATGTCATGGTGCGGGGTTTGCGCGTATGCAGGTCGACGTCCACCGGGATGACCTGCCCGACAGCCGTACTGGGCGCCGCATCGACCCGCACCACTTCAAAATAGCCGCTCGATTGCAGGTTCTGGTTCAGTTCGTTGACCAGTTCCGAATCGTAGGGCGTGTCCGGCTTGAACGGCACCATGCGCTGCAACAGCACGTCATCGAACGGCGTGTCACCCGTAAAGCTGACCTTGCCCAGCACGTAACGCGGCCCGCTTTCGTAGACAAGATTGATATCTGCGTAGCCCCCCTTGGGGTCGACCAGCAGCTCGTGGCGGGTGAATTTACCGTCAAAGAAACCGTAGCGCAGCGCCCGGTTCTGGATCATTTGCTTGGCGCTTTCGTAATTGCCCTGGTTAAGCACGGCCCCCGGCTTGAGGTCGTCAGCGGGCGGAATTTGAAACGCCTTGAGCGAAGCCGCCGGGCCTTCGACACGCACGTTGACGTTGCGCAGATGCACCGGCTCGCCGGGATCGATGCTCAACACCAGACGCGGCGGCGTGCCGGGCTGGACTTCACTTTCAATTATGGGGTTGTAGTACCCCAAGGCTTGCGACGCTTTGAGGGCCTGCTCGTGCGCGCCGCGTTTGAAGCGCAGCAAAGCCGCCTCGTCGCGGTCGCCGAGGCTGCCTATATAGCCTTCCACATTGGCCTTGAGGGCGTTATTGGCGGGCTTGACCCTGACCACCAGCTCGCTTTGCGCACAGACTGCAAAGCTGCTGAGCAGCAGGACCACACCGCTGGTAAATCTTCCTGGAAACGTCATAGGCGCGGATGCTAACACGGGCAAGGAGCGTCATAGAGCACACCTGGGGGAAGAAGTTCGTCCTCAACCCGTTGCTGTATGTAACACCTGCGGATTGGCGTGAAAGAAAACGTGCTCACGCACCGGCCCGATGGCGACTTCGCCAATTTCGACGTAACCCTGCTTCTTATAAAACTCCAGGTAACGCGGGTTGCCCGTATCCAGCACCACCCCTTCGGAGTGTTCGTCTTCGGCGCACCAGTTGTGCACGGCTTCGAGCAACTGCTCGCCATAATGCTGGCCCTGAAATTCAGGGTGAATGCCCAGCAGCGGCAACATGTGCACGGCATCGCCCGGCACACAGGCCAACACCGCCTGATGGTACTCAAGGTAACGGCGGGTACAACGCAACCCGGTACTGAGCACCATGCGCAACTGCCAGGCCCAGCTTTCAGTGATGTCCAGACGCCGCATCGGCGGCGCGATCAGGGCCACCCCCACCAGCCGGTCATTGACCAGCAACCCCAGCCCCGGACGGTCCTGCAAAAAATGCTGTTTGACCAGTTCCCGCACCGTCGCCCTGACCCGCTGTTCGTAACCCCGGCGGTCAGCATCGAACAAAAAGCGGAACGTCGGTTCATGCCGATAAGCCTGATACAGCAACGACCTCGCCTCGCGTGAGTACCCCCCATCGAGCAACTGGATCTGGGCGGTGGCATTCGACGTTTGCGTCATGACGTTCAATCTCCGTGGCGGCGCTTGGATGGCGGCGCTTCTAGTGAGTACGAGCCCCCGAGTGCCACAACAGTTCCATCGTGGCGCATGCAACCTACGTTAGCAGTGCATTTGCCCTACCGCACGCTGGCCGCTGAGGCGTCAGTCCGCTAGCATCGCTGTTTTTTGCTCAGGACTGCCCGCCCATGAAAATTGTGTCATTCAACATCAACGGCCTGCGCGCTCGGCCTCATCAGCTGGCAGCGCTGATCGAAAAACATCAGCCGGACGTGATCGGCCTGCAAGAAACCAAAGTCAGTGACGAACAGTTCCCTTTCGCTGACATTGAAGCGCTGGGTTATCACGTGCAGTTTCATGGCCAGAAAGGCCATTACGGCGTCGCGCTGCTGTCCCGTCAGGCGCCGCTGAGCATTAATAAAGGCTTTGCCACCGATGAAGAGGACGCCCAGCGCCGCTTCATCTGGGGCGAATTCGCGGACGAAAACGGTCAGCCGGTGACCATCATGAACGGGTATTTCCCACAAGGTGAAAGCCGCGATCACCCCACCAAGTTCCCTGCCAAGCAACGTTTCTACAGCGATTTGCAGCAGTTGCTTGAAAGCCGGTTCAGCAACGAACAGCCTTTGGTGGTTATGGGCGACATCAATATCTCGCCTCAGGATTGCGACATCGGTATCGGCGAAGTCAACGCCAAGCGCTGGCTGAAAACCGGCAAGTGCAGCTTTTTGCCCGAAGAACGCGAGTGGATGGAGCGCCTCAAGGGGTGGGGCCTGGTGGACAGCTTCCGCTACCTGTACCCGGACGTCACCGACCGCTTCAGCTGGTTCGACTACCGTAGCCGCGGCTTCGAAGACGAACCCAAGCGCGGCCTGCGCATCGACGTGATTCTGACCTCCCAAGGGTTGGTGCCGCGCATCAAGGACGCAGGCGTCGACTACGACCTGCGCGCCATGGAAAAACCATCAGACCATGCGCCGATCTGGCTGGAACTGAGCTGACAGCGCGCCTGTGCGCCGCTGCCGGGCCACGCCATCGCGCGGAGCACGTCAGCGGCACGCCGCACGATCCGGCTGTCATCGGCTTGCAACGTTTCTGACTTAAATTGCTGGCACTTTTATGGCCCCAGGAAGGTGCCGGATCATGCTGCGTTTAACGTCTTTCATCCTGCTGTGGGCCATGACGGCGTTGGCCTGGGCCGCACCGGTGGCTGACCTGAGAATTCAGGGTTCCAACACCATTGGCGCCAACCTTGGCCCGGCGCTGGTTGCCGCCATGCTTGCCGGGCAAGGCTTGCGCGACATCCACAGCGTGGCCGCGCCGCCTCCCAACGAACAGACGATCATCGGCACTGACGCCCACGGCCGACAGGTGCGGGTGGACGTCGCGGCCCACGGCTCAGGCACCGGATTCTCCGCCCTGAATGCCGGTCAGGCCGATGTGGTGGCGTCTTCACGCCCGATCAAGGACCGCGAGCTGGTGGAGCTCGAACGCCTCGGCGACCTCAAAAGCCCGGACGCCGAACAGGTGATTGCCATTGACGGGCTGGCGATCATCCTCCACCCGCGCAACCCGCTCACAACGTTGAACACCGAGCAACTGGCACAGGTCTTCAGCGGCCAGATCCAGACGTGGGAAGCATTAGGCGGCATCGGTGGGGCGATTCATCTTTATGCGCGGGACGATCAGTCCGGCACCTGGGAAACCTTCAAGGAGTTGGTGCTTAATCGCAGCCCGCGGGGGTTGAGCCCGGACGCCAAGCGTTTCGAGTCCAGCGAGCAATTGTCCGATGCGGTCAGCCGGGACCCGCAAGCCATCGGGTTTATCGGCCTGCCCTATGTACGTCAGGCCAAGGCCGTGGCCATCGTTGACGGTGCCTCCCAACCGATGCTGCCGCTGGAGAGCCTGATTGCCAGCGAAGATTACCCGTTGTCGCGGCGCCTGTTCTTTTACCTGCCGCCCAACGCGAATAATCCTTGGGCCAAAGCCCTGATTACCTTCACTCAAAGCACCCAAGGCCAGGCCATCGTCGCGCGCAACGGCTTTGTGGCCCAAAGCATCGTGGCAGGCCACGTGACGCCCGGGCCGCACATGCCGGCCGAATACCGGACGCTCACGCAACAGGCGCAGCGCTTGTCGGTGAATTTTCGTTTTGAAGAAGGCAGCGCCTCGCTGGACAACAAGGCCCGGCAGGATGTGTTGCGTGTCGTGGACTATTTGCGGGCCCACGACAAACTCGGCAAACAGGCGACGCTGGTGGGCTTTGGCGATGTGAAGGACGACCCCGAGCGAGCGCAGCTGTTGTCAAAGTTGCGGGCAATGGCCGTGCGCCGGGAATTGGCGAAAAGCGGTGTCATCCTGCGCGAAATCCGTGGCTACGGCGCACAAATGCCGGTGGCGGCCAACACCGAAGACGAAGGCCGCGTGAAGAATCGCCGGGTTGAGGTGTGGGTGTATTGAGACGGCTACCCGTTGCAGACGCGCAAAGCCGCTTCCCACGGCAACGGGTACACGCTCCGATTCAGCTCGACGACTTGGCGTACTTGTCCAGTTCACACTTGCCCACAGCGGCGCGGTGCACCTCATCCGGCCCGTCGGCCAGGCGCAAGGTGCGCTGCATGGCGTACATGTAGGCCAGCGGAAAATCCCCCGAAACCCCTGCACCGCCATGCATCTGGATGGCCCGGTCGATGACCCGCAGGGCCACATTCGGCGCGATCACCTTGATCTGCGCGATCTCGCTTTTCGCCACCTTGTTGCCCACGGTGTCCATCATGTACGCCGCTTTGAGGGTCAGCAGGCGGGCCATGTCGATCTCCATTCGCGACTCGGCAATCGTGTCGAGATTGCCGCCCAGGCGTGCCAGCGGTTTGCCGAAAGCCGTGCGCTCCAACGAGCGCTTGCACATCAATTCCAGCGCCCGCTCGGCCATGCCGATGGACCGCATGCAGTGGTGAATCCGCCCCGGCCCCAGTCGCCCCTGAGCGATTTCAAAGCCCCGGCCTTCACCCAGCAACACGTTGTCATAGGGCACGCGGACGTTGTCGAACAGCACTTCAGCGTGGCCGTGGGGCGCATCGTCGTAACCAAACACCGGCAACGGCCGCACGATGTGAACCCCGGGCGTGTCCACGGGCACCAGGATCATCGAATGCTGCTGATGGCGCGGGTTCTGCGGGTTGCTCAGCCCCATGAAGATCATGATTTTGCAGCGCGGATCACACGCGCCCGAGGTCCACCACTTGCGTCCGTTGATCACCCACTCATCGCCCTGGCGTTCGGCGCGGGCCTGCATGTTGGTGGCGTCCGACGAGGCCACGTCCGGCTCGGTCATGGCGAACGCCGAACGGATCTCCCCGCGCAGCAAAGGGGCCAGCCATTGTGCTTTTTGGGCCTCGCTGGCGTACCGCACCAGCACCTCCATGTTGCCGGTGTCTGGCGCCGAACAGTTGAACGGCTCGGGCCCGAGCATCGAGCGCCCCATGATTTCGGCCAGCGGCGCGTACTCAAGGTTGGTCAGGCCCGCCCCCAGTTCAGACTCGGGCAAAAACAGATTCCACAACCCTTCGGCTTTGGCCTTGAGTTTGAGGGTTTCCATAATGGCCGTGGGTTGCCAGCGATCGCCTTGCGCCACCTGCTGATCAAAAATCGCTTCGGCCGGGTACACATGGGCGTCCATAAAAGCCGTGACCCGCTCGCGCAGCGCCTGAACGTTGGGGGAATAAGCGAAATCCATGGGTGGCTACCTTCTACCGGGAATGTGGGAACGTGTGACCGATGCTAGTTGAGCGCCCCATCATTTACCTTGTCTATTTACCGCGTGTATCACCATTCATAAGCAATATATGATTCACCACCAACCTCCCCTTCGCTAACACGAGTGGCGTGCCATGAACCTGAACAAGGTCGATCTCAATTTGTTTGTGGTGTTCGATGCGATCTACACCGAAGCCAACCTGACCCGCGCCGGACAAATCATCGGCATCACTCAGCCTGCGGTGTCCAATGCGCTGGCCCGGCTGCGCGAAAGTTTCAACGACCCGCTGTTTGTGCGCACCGCCCAGGGCATGGTGCCGACTCCCATGGCGCAAAACATCATCAACCCGGTGCGCAGTGCGCTGGCTTTGTTGCGGGTCTCGGTACAAGAGAGCCGCACCTTCAACCCCTTGCAGGCCAACAAGACCTTTCGCATCAGCATGACCGACCTGACAGAAGCCGTGGTCTTGCCCCCGCTGTTTCAGCGTTTACGCAAGCAGGCTCCTTCTGTGGTGGTGGAAAGCTTGTTGTCCCATCGACGTGAGACCACCAGCGATCTGGCTGCGGGACGTCTGGACTTCGCCATTGATGCGCCACTGAACACCGACCCGCAAGTTCGCCACGTCAAGCTGATGGAAGACCGCTACGTGTGCGCGATGCGCCCCGCCCATCCGCTGGCGGGTCAGCCGTCGATTTCACTCGATGAGTATTTGGGGCTGACGCACATCCACATTTCGACGCGGCGTAACGGGCTGGGCCAGGTCGACCTGGCCCTGGGCAAAATGGGTTTGCAACGCAAAATCACCCTGCGTTCACAGCATTACCTGATGGCCTCCAACGTGTTGCAGCACACCGACATGGTGATGACCGTGCCCGAGCGGTTTGCCCGGCGTCATGCGCTGCACTTTGTGGCGCTGCCGCTCAACGAGCTGCCCAACGTGGAAACCCATTTGTATTGGCACGAAAGCACCGAGCAAGACCCGGCCAACCGCTGGATGCGCGAACTGTTGATTGAGCTGTGCGAACAACAAGTGGCCCATGAAACCAAGCGGCGGGCGCAGCCCTTGCTTGACGTAAACGTCAACCAGCCATTAGCTTAACCCCACGAACTTTCCAGAGCCCGCCCATGAGCAGCCAGACGTACAGTATTTCCGACCTTGCCCGTGAGCTGGACATCACCACCCGTGCGATCCGTTTTTATGAAGAACAAGGGTTGCTGGCCCCTGAACGGCGAGGCCAGGAGCGGGTGTATTCAGGCCGGGACAAGGTCAGCCTGAAGCTGATCCTGCGTGGCAAGCGCATTGGCTTTTCTCTGGCCGAGTGCCGCGAGCTGATCGAGTTGTACGACCCCACCAGCGGCAATCAGAAGCAACTGACCAGCATGCTGGCCAAAATCGCAGAACGCCGTCAGCAACTGGAGCAACAACTGCTCGACATTCAGCAGATGCAACTGGAGCTGGACACCGCCGAAGAGCGTTGCACCCAAGCGCTGGAACACACCATCAAAAACCAGACGGCCTGAACCCGCCCTCCCGTGGCCGCTCACACAGGCAGGCCCCCCACTCAAACCGGTGACCCCATGACATTACCCACCCACGTGCGCCTGATCGAAGTCGGCCCCCGCGACGGCCTGCAAAACGAAGCCCGGCCGATCAGCGTGGCTGACAAGGTGCAATTGGTTGACGCCTTGACCGATGCCGGACTCGGGTACATCGAAGCGGGCAGTTTCGTTTCACCCAAATGGGTGCCGCAAATGGCGGGTTCGGCTGAGGTCTTCGCCCGCATCCAGCGTAAACCGGGCGTGGTGTACGGTGCGCTGGCGCCCAACCTGCGCGGGTTTGAAGACGCGGTGGCCGCCGGGGTCAAGGAAGTCGCGGTGTTTGCAGCCGCGTCTGAAGCCTTCTCGCAACGCAATATCAACTGCTCGATCAGCGAAAGCCTGGCGCGGTTCGTGCCGCTGATTGAAGCCGCCCGGCAGCACGGCATTAGCGTGCGCGGTTATGTGTCCTGCGTGCTTGGCTGCCCGTATGAAGGCGATGTAGCGCCGCAGCAGGTGGCGGCCGTGGCCAGCGAGCTGTATGCCATGGGCTGTTATGAAGTGTCGCTGGGCGACACCATCGGCACCGGCACTCCCAGCGCCACCCGCACGCTGATTGAAGCTGTGAGTGCTGCCGTGCCCCGGGAGAAACTGGCCGGGCATTTCCATGACACCTACGGTCAGGCGCTGGTGAATATTTACGCCAGCTTGCAAGAAGGCCTCGCCGTGTTCGACAGCTCCATTGCGGGGCTGGGTGGCTGCCCTTATGCCAAGGGCGCCAGCGGCAATGTCGCCACCGAAGATGTGCTGTACATGCTCAATGGCATGGGCATCGAAACCGGTGTCGACATGGACAAATTGTTGCTCGCCGGTGAACACATCAGTCGGGTATTGGGCCGGGTCACCGGTTCACGTGTTGCCCGCGCCCGACAGGGCTGAAAAGTGTGCCGCAGTGTTACCGCACGGTAACCCACACGAGTAACAAGGAAACAAACCGGCCCGTCGCAAGGCCGGTTTTTTAATACCTAAAAAAACAAACCGTTGATTTATAAGGGTTTTTAAAAGTTGGCACGGGTTCTGCTATCTCTATGGCATAACAAGAATAAAAACTGCAGCAACATAATAAAAACAATACGAAACGACTCTGACATAACAAAAACAACACGGCAGAGACGCAGCTAACAGATTTTTTTGGAGAAGGTTTACTTTTCCGGGGAGCCAAAAGCCACCTCGCAACCGGGCAGAGAACAATAAAACTACCTTCAGGTAGCACCCGTTCAGGTTGGATCGCAGGTTTCAAACCTGTGATGAAAGTGGATCAGCGCTCAAAAAAATACGTTTGCTCTTGATCCCGGATGGGGATCGCCAAAAACAGCAGTAAAGGGTCACGGTCACAAAAACAACAACAGACCGCCCCTCAATAATAAAAAGAGCAGGCAACAACACATTAAAGGGGAGCTCAGGCTCCCCTTTGTGTTGCTCAGGATTTGCCCCGCCCTGCCTGACCAAGCTCCTGAATGCTGACTTCGCGCATTTTGAATTTCTGGATTTTGCCGGTCACGGTCATCGGGAACGTGTCGACGAACTTGAAGTAGCGCGGGGTTTTGAAGTGCGCAATGCGAGCCTTGCACCAAGTCTGCAACTCCAGCTCGTTGGCGGTGTGGCCGGGGTGAAACTTGATCCAGGCGACAATTTCCTCACCGTACTTCTCGTCCGGAATGCCCACAATCTGCACGTCCGCCACGGCCGGGTGGGTGAAGAAAAACTCTTCCAGCTCACGCGGGTAAATGTTTTCGCCGCCACGAATAATCATGTCTTTGTTGCGCCCCACGATACGCACATACCCCTGCTCGTCCATTTGCGCCAGATCGCCGGTGTGCATCCAGCCTTCGCTGTCGATAGCCTCCAGCGTGGCGTGCGGGTTATTCCAGTAGCCCAGCATCACGCTGTAGCCGCGCGTGCACAGCTCACCGATCTCACCTCGCGCTACGATCTGCCCTTCAGCGTCGATCAGCTTGTTCTCCAGGTGCGGCTGAGTGCGCCCGACCGTGGTCACACGTAATTCCAGCTCGTCCGCAGGGCCCGTCTGAATGGACACGGGGCTGATTTCGGTCATGCCATAAGCAATTTGTACCTCGCTCATGTGCATCTCGCTGATGACACGGCGCATCACTTCAATCGGGCACGTGGCGCCCGCCATAATCCCGGTGCGCAAGCTCGACAGGTCAAACCCGGCCCGCTGCGGGTGATCGAGCAGGGCAATAAACATGGTGGGCACCCCGTAGAGCCCGCTGGCGCGTTCTTGTGCGATGGCTTGCAGGGTCAGGCCGGGATCGAAGGCTTCACAGGGGTAAATCATCGTGGTGCCGTGGGTGACGCACCCCAGGTTGCCCATGACCATGCCAAAGCAGTGGTACAACGGCACCGGAATCACCAGACGATCATTGGCCGTCAGCCCGAGGCTTTCGCCCACCATGAAACCGTTGTTGAGGATGTTGCGATGGCTCAGGGTCGCGCCCTTGGGAAAACCTGTGGTGCCTGAGGTGTACTGGATATTCACCGGGTGCTCGGGCATCACGGCCGCCTTGCGCGCCTGCAATTGCTCAACCTCGACCCCTGCCCCCAGCGTGGCCAGTTGCGCCCAGGGCAAAAAGCCGGGCGCCGGCGCCGCCGCGAGGCTGATCACACCACGCAAATCCGGCAGGTGCGCACTGCACAGGTGGCCAGGCGAGTGAGCACTCAATTGCGGGACCAATTGCTCAACCATCGCGTGGTAGTCCGATGTTTTGAACGCCCCGGCGCACACCAGCCACTGACAGGCCGACTGCTTGAGCACGTAGTCCAGTTCAGAAAGCCGGTACGCCGGGTTGATGTTGACCAGAATCACGCCGATCTGGGCGCTGGCAAATTGGCAGATAAACCATTCAAGGCAATTGGGCGCCCAGATGCCCAGCCGGTCGCCAGCTTGCAGCCCCAGCGCCATGAAGCCACGGGCATGCAGGTCGACAGCACGGCTCAATTGCGACCAGCTCAGGCGCTGGTGTTGATGGCGCACAATCAGCGCCTCGTTCTCGGGGTAACGCGCGGCCGTACGCTCAAACGCCTGGCCGATGGTCAATGTCAGCAGGGCCTTGTCCTGCGCACCCTGGCTGTAACTGGGGGCTGATTGCGACGTCATGACAACTCCTCTTGTGATTATTGTTGGGAGTATGGGAAAGCGCGCACAGGCGCCCTCTCAATCAGAAGAATAGCAATCACTCTGGCTTAAGTTGACGTTAACGTAAAGGTCATTGACAGGCCCAGGTGCCAAGTTTACGTTTACGTAAAGCTTCCCCCTGGCGACGCAGTAACCGCCTCATACAAGAACAATGAACAAGGTGCCCCATGAGCTACCCGACTTTGAACTTCGCCCTGGGCGAAACCATCGACATGCTGCGCGAACAGGTCCAGTCATTCGTCGCCGCTGAACTGGCGCCCCGCGCAGCGCAAATCGACAAGGACAACCTGTTCCCGGCAGACATGTGGCGCAAGTTTGGCGACATGGGCTTGCTGGGCATCACCGTTCCGGAAGCCTACGGCGGCACCGGCCTCAGCTATTTGGCCCATGTGGTGGCCATGGAAGAAATCAGCCGTGGTTCGGCGTCGGTTGCGCTGTCCTACGGTGCGCATTCGAACCTGTGCGTGAACCAGATCAACCGCAACGGCAGCGATGCTCAAAAACGTCACTACCTGCCCAAACTGATCAGCGGCGAACACATCGGCGCGCTCGCCATGAGCGAGCCCAACGCCGGCTCTGACGTGGTGTCCATGAAATTGCGCGCTGACAAGCGCGGCGACCATTTCGTGCTCAACGGCAGCAAAACCTGGATCACCAACGGCCCCGACGCCGACACTTATGTGATCTACGCCAAGACCGACCTCGAAAAAAAGGCCCATGGCATCAGCGCCTTTATTGTCGAGCGCGACTGGAAAGGCTTCAGCCGCAGCAAGCATTTCGACAAGCTGGGCATGCGCGGCTCCAACACCGGCGAGCTGTTTTTCGACAACGTTGAGGTGCCTGAAGAAAACCTGCTGGGCCCCCTCAACGCCGGGGTCAAGGTGCTGATGAGCGGCCTCGATTACGAGCGCGTCGTACTGTCGGGCGGCCCGACCGGCATCATGCAAGCCTGCATGGACCTGGTGGTGCCCTACATCCATGACCGCAAACAGTTCGGCCAAAGCATCGGGGAGTTTCAGCTGATTCAGGGCAAAGTGGCCGATATGTACACCCAACTCAATGCCAGCCGTGCCTACCTGTATGCGGTCGCGGCCGCCTGTGAGCGGGGCGAAACCACCCGCAAGGACGCCGCCGGGGTGATCCTCTACAGCGCCGAACGCGCCACGCAAATGGCCCTCGACGCCATCCAGATCCTCGGCGGTAATGGCTACATCAATGAATTCCCGGCCGGACGTCTGCTGCGCGACGCGAAGCTGTACGAAATCGGTGCGGGCACCAGCGAGATCCGCCGGATGCTGATTGGCCGCGAACTCTTTAACGAAACCCGCTAAGGAGTGGCCCATGTCTATCTTGCACAGCACCGTCAACCCGCGCTCCCCCGAGTTCGCCGCCAATCGCGACGCCATGCTCAAACAGGTGGACGCCCTGCACAGCGTGCTCGCCCATGTGCAACAGGGCGGCGGCGCCCGCGCCCAGGAGCGCCACACCGCCCGGGGCAAACTGCTGCCGCGTGAACGCATCGACCGGCTGGTGGACATTGGCTCGCCCTTCCTTGAACTGAGTCAGCTGGCGGCTTACGAGGTGTACGGCGAGGACGTCCCGGCTGCCGGCATCATTGCCGGCATCGGTCGGGTTGAAGGCGTGGAATGCATGATTGTGGCCAACGACGCCACGGTCAAAGGCGGCTCGTACTACCCGCTGACGGTCAAAAAGCACCTGCGGGCGCAGACCATTGCCGAGCAAAACCGACTGCCTTGCATTTACCTGGTGGATTCGGGCGGCGCCAACTTGCCGCGTCAGGACGAAGTCTTCCCGGACCGCGAGCACTTTGGGCGCATCTTCTTCAATCAGGCCAACATGAGCGCCGCCGGGATTCCTCAAATCGCCGTGGTCATGGGCTCGTGCACGGCGGGCGGCGCGTACGTGCCCGCGATGGCGGACGAAGCGATCATGGTGCGCCAGCAAGCCACCATTTTTCTCGCCGGGCCGCCGCTGGTCAAAGCCGCGACCGGAGAGGTGGTCAGCGCCGAAGACCTGGGCGGTGCCGATGTGCACTGCAAGATCTCCGGGGTGGCCGACCATTACGCCGAGAACGACGCGCATGCGCTGGCGCTGGCGCGGCGCAGTGTTGCCAACCTCAATTGGCGAAAGCTGGGGCAATTGACCCGGCGCACACCGTTGGCGCCGCTGTATGCCAGCGACGAGCTGTACGGCATCGTCCCGGCTGAGGCCAAGCAGCCGTTTGATGTGCGTGAGGTGATCGCCCGGCTGGTGGACGGCTCGGTGTTCGATGAGTTCAAAGCACTGTTCGGCACCACGCTGGTGTGCGGTTTTGCCCATTTGCACGGGTATCCGGTGGCGATTCTGGCCAACAACGGCATTTTGTTTGCCGAGGCGGCGCAAAAAGGCGCGCATTTCATTGAGCTGGCCTGTCAGCGCGCCATTCCGCTGGTGTTCCTGCAAAACATCACCGGTTTTATGGTGGGGCAGAAATACGAAGCCGGCGGCATTGCCAAGCATGGTGCCAAGCTGGTGACCGCCGTGGCGTGCGCCAAGGTGCCGAAATTCACGGTGATCATCGGTGGCAGTTTTGGCGCGGGCAACTACGGGATGTGCGGGCGTGCCTATGACCCGCGTTTTTTGTGGATGTGGCCCAACGCCCGCATCGGCGTGATGGGGGCGGAACAGGCGGCGGGCGTGTTGGTGCAGGTCAAGCGTGAGCAGGCGCAACGTACCGGCGAGGCCTTTACCCCTCAGGACGAAGCCGACATCAAGCAGCCGATCCTCGACCAGTACGAACATCAGGGCCACCCCTACTACTCCAGCGCCCGGCTGTGGGATGACGGCGTGATCGACCCGGCGCAAACCCGTGACGTGCTGGCGTTGGGCTTGTCCGCTGCCTTGAGCGCGCCGATCGACACCACGCGCTTTGGCGTGTTCCGCATGTAAACCCGTACCGGGGCGTGCATGGGCGGGCGCAACACCTACCCGCCGCGCCACTGCCGGCCCCCCTGCGCACTCATCTACACGTACAGCCATCCAAGGACTGACGGACATGATCGATTTCAACACCCTTGAACTCCAGACCGACCCCCGGGGTTTCGCCACCCTGTGGTTGAGTCGCGAAGAAAAAAACAATGCTTTCAATGCCGAGATGATCCGCGAACTGATCCTCGCGCTGGACGCTGTGCAAAGCGACGCCAGCCTGCGGTTTCTGGTCCTGCGCGGGCGCGGCAAGCACTTTAGCGCTGGCGCCGACCTGGCCTGGATGCAGCAATCGGCTGAACTGGATTACAACACCAACCTCGACGACGCCCGGCACTTGGCCGAGCTGATGTACAACCTGGCCAAGCTGAAAATGCCGACGCTGGCCGTGGTGCAAGGCGCGGCCTACGGCGGCGCGCTGGGCCTGATCAGCGCCTGCGACATGGCCATCGGCACGGACGACGCGCAGTTCTGCCTCTCTGAAGTACGCATCGGCATCGCGCCTGCGGTCATCAGCCCGTTTGTGGTGCAAGCGATTGGCGAACGTGCCGCGCGCCGCTACGCGCTGACCGCCGAACGTTTCAGTGGCGAACGGGCGCGTGAGCTGGGGCTGTTGTCCGAAAGCTACCCGGCCGCCGAACTCGATCAGCAGGTCGCACGCTGGATTGACACGTTGCTGCTCAACAGCCCCTTCGCCATGCGCGCCTGCAAAGACCTGCTGCGCGAAGTCAGCCATGGCGCACCGACGCCAGCCATTCGCCGCTACTGTGAAAACGCTATTGCGCGCATTCGCGTCAGCCCCGAAGGCCAGGAAGGCCTGCGCGCATTTCTGCAAAAGCGCGCGCCCAGTTGGCAGATCGACTCAACGCAACAGGAGCCGCGCCCATGAAGGCCCAGACCCTTACCACCGTGTTGGTGGCCAACCGTGGTGAAATTGCCTGCCGGGTGATGCGCACTACCAAGGCCTTGGGCCTGACCAGCGTCGCCGTGCACAGCGACACTGACCGCGACGCACGCCACTGCAGAGAAGCCGACCAGTGCGTGAACCTAGGGGGCAGCAAGGCGGCCGACAGCTACCTGCAAATCGACAAGATCATTGCCGCGGCCAAGGCCAGCGGCGCGCAGGCGATCCACCCCGGCTATGGCTTTTTGTCTGAAAACGCCGGGTTTGCCAGGGCGATTGAACAGGCAGGCCTGATCTTCCTCGGCCCGCCCGCCTCGGCCATTGATGCCATGGGCAGTAAGTCCGCCGCCAAGGCTTTGATGGAAGTGGCCGGGGTGCCTCTGGTGCCGGGTTATCACGGCGAGGCGCAAGATCTGCAAACCTTTCGCGCCGCGGCTGAGAACATCGGCTACCCGGTCTTGCTTAAAGCCACCGCCGGGGGTGGCGGCAAGGGCATGAAAGTGGTGGACGACGAAAGCCAACTGGCCGAAGCACTGGCTTCGGCTCAGCGTGAAGCGCTGTCGTCGTTTGGCGATGCACGCATGCTGGTCGAAAAATACGTGCTCAAGCCCAGGCATGTGGAGATTCAGGTGTTTGCCGATCAGCACGGCCATTGCCTGTACCTCAACGAACGGGATTGCTCCATTCAGCGCCGTCACCAAAAAGTGGTTGAAGAAGCCCCTGCGCCGGGGCTCAGCCCCGAGCTGCGGCGCGCCATGGGCGAATCGGCCGTGCGGGCGGCCCAGGCCATTGGTTACGTGGGCGCCGGTACGGTGGAATTTTTGCTGGATGCGCGGGGGGATTTCTTCTTTATGGAGATGAACACCCGGCTGCAGGTGGAACACCCGGTGACGGAAGCCATCACCGGGCTTGATCTGGTGGCCTGGCAGATCCGCGTTGCGCGCGGCGAAGCGTTGCCCATCACCCAGGCGGATGTACCACTGCGCGGGCATGCCATCGAAGTGCGTCTGTACGCCGAAGACCCGAGCCATGATTTCTTGCCCCAGACCGGCCGTCTGGCGGTGTACCGCGAGTCGGCCGAGGGTGCAGGACGCCGGGTCGACAGCGGGGTCAGCGAAGGCGATGAGGTGTCGCCGTTTTATGACCCGATGCTGGGCAAGCTGATCGCGTGGGGCGAAGACCGCGAGCAGGCGCGTTTGCGCTTGTTGGCCATGCTCGATGAATTCGCTATCGGCGGCCTGAAAACCAACCTGAGTTTCTTGCGCCGAATCATCGCTCACCCTGCGTTTGCCGCGGCCGAGCTGGACACGGGGTTTATCCCGCGCCATGAGGCGCAATTACTGCCAAAGGCGCAACCTTTGCCTGACGCGTTTTGGTCAGTGGCAGCCCCCGCATTCGTCCAGACCCTGCCACTTGATCGTCGCGACGACGAAGCCACTTCACCGTGGGCGCAGCGCAACGGATGTCGCATCGGTTTGCCCGCGCAAACCCTGTTGGCCCTGAGCTGTAAGGGTGAACACAAGCTCATTGCCCTGACCGGGCAGCAGCCCACGGTGCAGGATCAGCATCTGGTGATCGAACAACACGGCGTGCGCACCCGGCATCTGGCTGTGCGGCGCGGCGACACGCTGTATGTGCAGTGGGACGGCGAGCTGCAGGCCGTGAGCGCTTGTGATCCGTTGGCCGCGGCCGGTGCCCGGCAGGCACACGAAGGCGGACTGAGTGCGCCCATGAACGGCAGCATCGTGCGCGTCATGGTGGCGGTCGGACAGAACGTGGCGGCAGGGGCGCAACTGGTCGTGCTTGAGGCCATGAAGATGGAACACAGCCTGCGAGCGCCACGCGACGGGGTGGTCAAAGCCGTATTCGGCCAGGAAGGTGACATGGTGGGAGAAGGCGCGGTACTGGTCGAACTCGAATAAAGCAACGGGCATGAAAAAGGCGGCTACCGGTTTCGGTAGTCGCCTTTTTAGTGGATGTCTGGAAACTGCGCCTCAGAACTTGGTCGTCGCCTGCACCACGACGCCAAGAACGCGGCAGCCTTCATCAAACAGGACTTTGGGATAGGTCGGGTTGAGCGGCTTGAGATAACGCTGGCCACTGTCCTCGATCAACTGACGGAACATGGCGCTTTCGGCGCCCGGTGTGCGCACGACCACCATTTTGCCGGGCTCCACCTCGATATCGGGGTCCACCAGGATCAGCATGCCCTGGGGAATGCTGAGGCCCATGGGCGCCGTCATCGCATCACCGGTCACTTGCAGCCAGAAAGCATCGCCCTTGGCGTAGTGATCACTCATTTCAAAAGCTGTGGCCGCGGGATAGCCGTCGGGCGTGGCCTCGTTGATCTCACCCACCTTCTCCCAATCCCGCACGGGGTATCGGAAGGCTGAGGTAATGACGTACGTGTTTTCTTCAGGGTTGAGGTCGTCGTTACTGGCCTTGCGTTCACGCACCACCAACGCTACCTCAAGGTGCCCAAGCCCGAGGGCATGCAGCACTTTGTTCATGGTTTCGAGGTCGGGTTGACGACGTTTATTAAGCCAATGACCAACGCCGCCCTGGGAAGCCCCCACGCGTTCGGCGAGTTTTTCTTGCGTGAGTTTGAGCTCGCGCAATTTCGTTCTGACTAAAGCGATCCATTTATCCATTTGCCGAACAATACGGATTGCCCGTCACGCAACAATACACATATTGTATTATTTATTTTGTTAATCATAAATACCTTACGTACTAATCTGACCTCTGCTGATTCGATTAACCTCACAAACGCAGGCAGATCATGACTCCAATAACAAAAATCCCTCTCAAGATTGAGGCCGATGCCGAGCTTGAAGCCCTCAAAGACAGCGCCGCAACCCAACGCGCGCTCGACTATTATTTGAAACCATCTGTAACTCAGCGCTGCAACGAGCAAAAAGTGTTCAACGTCAGCGACGATGTCGGCTACGAAGAAGCCTTGTTGCACGCGTCGGAGTTAATGCGTTTTGCATTGACTTACGCTCATGGAGGCGCGGCGAGTGTGCAAGGCCCTCATCTGGACCTCATCAGGGGCATGGCGCACTTCGTCGAAATGGCCAAAGACCTGGTCGACAAGACCATCGACAAGCAAAAAGCACCTGCACGCTGAGGTGGGTCGTCGCTCCAAGGCAATGAAGTCGCACACGAGGGGTTAACGTCACACCGCGGGCAATGGCTGCTCCCTTGCGCAGCCTCGCCCACGGCGGCAACCCCATTGGCTGCCTGCGGTGTTGCGTTACATCAGGCGTTGAGGCGTTCGTGGGCAAGGCTGTCGGCTATCAGCGTGGTGTTGCGATCCTCAGCCTTCGCTCGCTCAAAAATCTGACGCAATGTTTCGCCAATGCCTTCAACGTGCTGACGCACTTGCTCAGGCGTCCCGCCGTTGTACTCGTAGGACACGTCGATAATGCCCCCGGCATTGATCGCGTAATCGGGTGCATGCAGGCAGCCCCGGCGCCACAACACGTCGCCGTGCTCGGGACGGGCCAGTTGATTGTTGGCTGCACCGGCAATCACCGGGGCACGCAGCAATTGCAGGGTTTCGTCGTTGATGACCGCCCCCATGGCGCAGGGTGAGAACACATCCACGTCCAAGCCGTAGATGTCCTGCCCACTGACCGCATGGGCGCCCAACTCGTCCACGGCGCGGCGGACATTGGCTTCCTGAATATCGTGCACCCATAACTGGGCACCGGCCGCGCTGAGCTGTTGGGCCAGGTTGAAGCCCACTTGCCCCAGGCCTTGAATGGCCACGCGCAGCCCGCTCAGGTCGGATCGCCCCAGACGCTGGCGAACGGCCTCGCAGAGGCCGATGTACACCCCCAGTGCCGTGGCAGGCGACGGATCGCCGCTGCGCGTGCCGCCACCCAACTGCTCACGTGTACCGGCCCCCACGACGTGACGGGTGCGTTGGCCCATTTGCGCCATCTCCGTCACCCCGGTGCCCGAGTCAGCGGCGGTGATGTAGCGACCGCCCAGGCTTTCGACAAAGTCGCCCATGGCCTGGAACAGCGCCTCGGTTTTGTCCTTGCGCGGATCGCCAATGATCACGGCCTTGCCACCGCCCAAGGGCAACCCGGCCAGGGCCGATTTGTAGGTCATGCCCCGTGACAGGCGCAACACATCATTGACCGCCTGTTGCTCATCGGCGTATGGCCACATCCGGCAACCGCCCAGTGCAGGGCCCAGGCGCGTGTTGTGCACCGCGATAATGGCGTTGAGGCCGCTGGCCTTGTCGTGGCAGAACATGACCTGTTCGTGTTGATCAAATTCGGGATGAGCAAATATCGGCATTTCAGTTCTCTCTTGTTGTTAGCGCACAGGGACGTCAGACCAAAAGGTCAGTTTTCGACCCGTTCAGGGGCTGCGAAGTCCGCCTTAAGAGCGTGAAGGGTTACAAGAGGATTTTTCTTTCTAATTCTTAGGAAATGCAGTGCTACGCTGCATGAATCATTCAACAAAAATAAGAAATCTGATCAATTCATGCCGATTAAATTAAGCCCCATCGACCGTAAGATTTTGCGCCTGCTGCAACATGACGCCGACCTGTCCGCCGCCGAGGTGGCCGAGCGCGTGGAATTATCCCAATCCCCCTGTTGGAGACGGATTCATCGCTTGCAGGAAGAAGGCTTGATAGAGCGCAAAGTTGCCCTGCTCAGCCCGAAGAAACTGGGACTTAACGTCGTGGTATTCGTCAATGTGCGGTTATCGGGGCACGGACGTCGTCACCTGACCGAATTCGAAGAAGCCATCACTCATTACCCGGAAGTCATCGAGTGCTACACCATGGCGGGCGATATGGATTACCTGCTGAAAGTGGTCACGCACGACATCGACAGTTACGAGCGTTTTTTACGCGACCATCTTTTGCAGAAGCCACACGTGCAGGAAGCTCACTCCAACATCGCCATGAGCGAAGTCAAACGCACCACTGAGTTGTTGCTGGATTAGCGAGATAGAGCCTTGCGGCGGGGGAAGGGAAAAAAATTTCCGCGAAGCACAGAAAAAACACTTGCTTTGCAAATGATAATGATTACTATTGCATGCAGCTGGTCGCGAGATCAGCCGATCATTCAAGGGACCTTAGGTCGGTGCTTTGAATAATCTCCTCATCAGGCTAATCACGGTTATTTGACCCGGCTTATGGCCGGGTCTTTTTTTTTGTGGCCAGTTATCTGGCTCAGCTTGCTTCAGGCTAATGAAGTCGGGTGTGCGACCGGTTTTTTTCAGTGGCCGCTACGATGCCGGCGATGATAGCAAAAGAACATCGACCGAAGAAAGCCTGAAGTCTAGGACTATAGGCGTAATGGCAATTTAGCACTTGAGAATCACTCGCAAAAACACTAGAATTGCGCCGCGTCACGGATGACGCCCCCCTGACGTTTTTCTCCCCCATTCTCTCTGTAAATGCCTGCATTTTCGTATTGGCCCCACGCCATGGCGAGGTACAGTAACGCCCACAATTCTCAGACTCAGGGATCTGGACGATGACTGTGGCGCCCTCCTCACTTCACATCAGCAGTGACTTCGACAGCGGCAATATTCAAGTGCTGGATGCCAGCGATCCGTTGGACGTGAAACTGGCAATCAAACCCGACACCAAAAGCCCGCACTTTCAGTGGTTTCATTTCAAGGCCAGCGGCCTCACGCCCGGGCAGCCCCATCACTTTCATCTGACCAACGCCAGCCAGTCTTCCTACAACAAAGCGTGGGACGGCTACCGTGCGGTGGCGTCCTACGATCAGGAACATTGGTTCCGCGTGCCTACAGACTTTGATGGGACTTCGCTCAACTTCAGTCTTGAACCTCAACACAGCAGCGTCTGGTTTGCCTACTTCGAACCCTACAGCCGCGCACGTCACGAGGTATTGATCAGCGACGCGCAGCAATGGTCCGGTTGCCAAGTGCTGGCGGTGGGCAAAAGTGCCGAAGGGCGTGACATTCAGCTGTTGCGCAAAGGAAATGGCGCCGCCCGCAAACACAAAATCTGGATCATTGCGCAGCAGCACCCCGGCGAACACATGGCCGAGTGGTTTATGGAGGGCATTTTCAAGCGCCTGGAACAAGGCAGCGACCCGCAACTGCGCAAGTTGCTTGATTACGCCGAGCTGTACCTGATCCCCAACATGAACCCCGACGGCGCCTTTCACGGGCATCTGCGCACCAATGCCAACGGCCAGGACTTGAACCGCGCCTGGCAAAACACCAGCCCTGAGGTCAGCCCTGAGGTGTTCTTCGCACTGGAACAGATGCACACCTACGGCGTCGACCTGTTTCTGGACATTCACGGCGACGAAGAAATCCCCTACGTCTTCACCGCAGGCTGCGAGGGCAACCCGGGCTATAACGAGCGGATTGCCGCGCTCGAAGAACGTTTTCGTTCGCACCTGAGCCAGCAGACGAAAGACTTCCAGACAACCCACGGTTACACCCGCGACGAACCCGGCCAGGCCAATATGACCCTGGCCTGCAACAGCGTGGGCCAACGCTTCGACTGCTTGTCCCTGACGCTGGAAATGCCGTTCAAGGACAACAACGACGCACCCGACCCGGTCACCGGCTGGGATGGTAAACGCTCGATGCAACTGGGCCATACGGTGCTGACCACCCTTTCGGATATGGTCAAAACGCTGCGTTAACCTCCTCGCCTTAATTGCCTGAAACCCGCGCACGATTAATCGCTATCATGCGCGGCACTTTCACTGATCGATACGAGTGCACATCGCCTGCTTATGGATACCCTCGCTAAACTGCGCGCCGGTCAACTGTCGGGGCTCAAACGTCTGGATTTGTCCTGTGGGCTGACCGAGTTCCCTGAGGAAATCTTTCAACTGGCGGATTCGCTGGAAATCCTCAATTTGAGCGGCAACGCCCTGTGTTCCCTGCCCCACGACCTGCATCGCCTGACGCATTTACGGGTACTGTTCTGCTCGGACAACCTGTTCACCACCCTGCCCGAATGCCTGGGT
The DNA here is from genome assembly GCF_001806145.1 of Pseudomonas sp. BS-2016. Classification (NCBI taxonomy): domain Bacteria; kingdom Pseudomonadati; phylum Pseudomonadota; class Gammaproteobacteria; order Pseudomonadales; family Pseudomonadaceae; genus Pseudomonas; species Pseudomonas sp. BS-2016. Next base: position 443,106 of record NZ_MLCT01000019.1, on the reverse strand, counting down.
CAGTGCGCCCAACTGAGCATGGTTGGCTTCAAGGCCAACCGGATCACCGACGTGCCAGGCGCCGCGTTACCGCCGCAACTGCGCTGGTTGATCCTCACTGACAATCACATCAGTCAGTTGCCGGATGAGTTGGGCCGCCGCCCCTTGCTGCAAAAATTGATGCTGGCCGGTAACCGTCTTCAGGCGTTGCCGCGCAGCCTGGCCGGTTGCGAGCGTCTGGAGCTGATTCGCCTAGCCTCCAACCAACTGCGCGAACTGCCGGACTGGTTACTGGCGATGCCCGGCCTGAGCTGGCTGGCGTACTCGGGCAATCCGTTGGCGGACAAACTGAATGCCGAGCACGCGCCTGACAGCACGCCAAACATCGACTGGACAGAACTGGAACTGGCGCAGCCGCTGGGCGAAGGCGCATCCGGGGTGATTTACCAGGCCATCTGGCGGGCACCGGGTCAGGCGCAACGTGCGGTGGCAGTCAAACTGTACAAAGGCGCGATCACCAGTGATGGCTCACCGCTTGACGAGATGCACGCCTGCATTGCTGCGGGCCAGCACCCGAACCTGATCAACGTGTTAGGGCGCGTGGTAGGCCATCCGCAGCACCAGGCGGCATTGGTGATGGAGCTGATTGCGCCCTCTTTCCGCAATCTGGCCGGGCTGCCGAGCCTTGAGAGCTGCAGCCGCGACGTCTATGCCGATAGCACGCGGTTCAATGCCGACAGCGCGTTGCGCCTGGCACGTGGCATCGCGTCAGCCGCAGCGCATCTGCACGCGCAGGGCATCTGCCACGGTGACCTGTATGGGCACAATATTTTGTTCAATGATCAAGGCGAGTGTTTGCTGGGCGACTTCGGGGCCGCGTGCTTGCACGCCACCGATGACAGCCCGCACACCCGCGCCTTGCAGCGTATCGAGGTGCGTGCGTTCGGCATTCTGCTGGGGGAGTTGCTGCAGCGGATCGATTCAGGATTGAGCGATCAACAGTGCGCAGCGTTGCAACACTTACAAACGCGCTGCATGCAGCCTGAGGTACTCGCCCGGCCGGACTTCGTTGAAATCTGCCGCGCCCTGGGCTGAGGGCTGCCCGACCACCGCCCCACGCCTGGTCAGCGACATACAGAGCGGCAGTCGTTGACGAGGCGACGAAGCAAGGCCCGGCGACACACTCGTCGTGAACGGGCCTCTTAAGGGGCGGGCTCGTCTTCAGGCGCAAGCGCTACAAACATGTCCTGCACATCGTCCTGCTCTTCCAGCTTCGCCAGAAATTCCTCGACTTCGGCCATTTGCTCGTCAGTCAGGCCCGTTACCGGGTTTTTAGCCATGTAGCCCAACTTGGCCGACAACACGGTAAAGCCTTGTTCAGGCAACGCCTTTTGCACGGCATCCAGGTCCGTGGTCTCGGTGATGAACAAGGTCGTGCCTTCTTCTTCGCCCTTTTCGAGATCCTGAGCGCCTGCTTCAATTGCTGCCATTTCTGGATCAGCATCCGGGGTGTCAGGCTTGGCTTCGATCAGGCCAACATGGTTAAAGTCCCAGGCTACGGAGCCCGACGCACCCAACTGCCCCTTGCGGAACGCCACGCGGATTTCAGCCACGGTGCGGTTGACGTTATCGGTCAGGCACTCAACGATCAGCGGCACCTGATGCGGGGCGAAACCTTCGTAGGTCACGCGGGTGTATTGCACCGCTTCAGTGCCGATACCGGCACCCTTGTTGATCGCCCGCTTGATGGTGTCAGCCGGCATGGACGCCTTTTTGGCCTGTTCGTACACCAGGCGCAGGTGCGAGTTCATGTCCGGGTCGGCGCCGTTACGGGCTGCAACGGTCAGCTCTTTGGCCAGCTTGCCGAAAATCTTGCCGCGGCTATTGGCGGCTTCCGCTTTGTGTTTAACCTTCCACTGTGCGCCCATTTCTCACTCTCTCAATCGTGTGTGTCGCGGCACGCTGGCCGTCGAATGGGCGCAAGTTTATACGCCCAGAACGCCTCAATCGACCAAAAAATCCAATCACGCCCGGCTCAACCTTTATCCACACCGCCCTTCACCGACGGCACGCGGCCGCTGTCCAAGGCGATAACCCTCACGCTGGGTACGATGGCGCCAGTTCCATGAACGCCTTGATCAGTCGCAGTTGGGCGCGACGCTCCATGCAGCCGAGCAGGTGCCGGTTGGTCAGGCCCTGCCCGTTAATGGGTACAGCGTGTACCCGTGGGTCCTGACTAACCTCCGCCGACGAGACAATGCCCACCCCAAGCTGTGCCGCCACCGCCTCGGTCACCGCCTCGCGGCTGTCCAGCTCCAGCAACACACGCGGGCTGACCCCTGCCTGCTCGCAGGCCAGGTCAAACGTGCGGCGGGTCGTGGACGCGGGTTCGCGCAAGACCATGATGACCTGATCCAACAGCGCCATCTCGACCCCGCCCGAGAGCGCCTGCCAAGGGTGACCGGACGGCACCAACGCGCAGATACGCGATGCCTTGAGGGGCCGCAGCATCAAGCCTTTACGCGGCTCGACCTCTGTCAGCACGGCCACGTCTGCATGTTCTGAGAGCAAAGCGGCCAGGGTGTCCTGCGCATTGCCCAAGCGTAAATTCACGGTGATGCCGGGATAGCGCTCACGCAGGCTCGCCAGCATGGGCATCACCAGGTGCGGGCCGTCCGCCGCCACTTCGAGGCGCCCGGTGAGCAGTTGGCGATTGGCTTCGAGCATGACTTGCGCCTCATCCACCAAACCAAACATGGCGCGGGTGATGGCCGCCAGTTTGATGCCCTCTTCGGTCAACTCCACACGCCGGGCCGTGCGGCGCAATAAGGTGATCTGGTAATGCTCTTCAAGGGTTTTGATATGCCCGGTGACCGCCGGCTGGCTGATAAACAAGCGTGCGGCCGCCCGGGTGAAGCTGCCTTCGCGAGCCACCGCGTCGAAGGCCCGGAGCTGGAACAGATTCATAAATAAGCCTCGCTGATGGCTGGCATCACAACAAACAATTTGAATGATGGTAACTCAAACTGCAATTTAGCCGGTGTATCCAGTCGCTATCCCATTGTTTGCGAGGAACCCCCGAATGCACACTGCCGCGCCGATCCTGCTGACTCCCGGCCCCCTGACCACCTCGGCGCGAACCCGTCAGGCCATGATGGTCGACTGGGGCTCATGGGATGAACGCTTCAACCAATTGACGGCCAGCCTGTGCGAACACCTGCTGGCCATCATCAACGGCGCCAGCAGCCACCATTGTGTACCGTTGCAAGGCAGCGGCACCTTCGCTGTAGAGGCCGCTATCGGCACCCTGGTCCCGCGTGACGGCAAAGTGCTGGTGTTGATCAACGGCGCCTACGGCAAGCGTGTGGCGAAAATCTGTGAGGTGCTGGGGCGCCGCTTCAGCACGTTTGAAACCGCCGAAGATCAACCCACCACAGCCGCTGACGTAGAACGCCTGCTCAAGGCTGATCCCGGTATCACCCACGTGGCGTTGATCCATTGCGAAACCAGTACCGGGATACTCAATCCGCTGCCAGAAATTGCCGAGGTCATTGCCCGACAGGGCAAGCGTCTGATCATCGATGCCATGAGTTCTTTCGGCGCACTGCCGGTGGACGCACAAAAAGTACCGTTCGATGCGCTGATCGCCGCCTCCGGCAAATGCCTCGAAGGGGTGCCGGGCATGGGCTTCGTGTTCGCCCATAAAGCCTCCCTGGCCCAGGCAGCGGGCAATGCCCACTCACTGGCGATGGACTTGCAGGATCAGCACGCCTACATGGCAAAAACCGGCCAGTGGCGCTTCACCCCACCCACCCATGTGGTCGCCGCCCTGCACGAAGCGTTACTGCAATACCACGAAGAAGGCGGCCTGCCCGCTCGCCATCAGCGCTACGCCAACAACTGCCAGACACTGCTCGCCGGCATGGCCACGCTGGGGATTCGCAGTTTCCTGCCCGAAGCGATTCAGGCACCGATCATCGTCACTTTCCATGCCCCGAAAGACCCGCGTTATCAGTTCAAGGAATTCTACGAACGGGTCAAGGCCAAGGGTTTCATTCTCTACCCAGGCAAATTGACCCAAGTTGAAACATTCCGCGTGGGCTGCATAGGCCACGTCACCCACGTCGATATGCAGGCGGCGGTCGATGCCGTGGCGCAGGTGCTGCAAGACATGGAAGTGCTGGACATCTGACGGCACAAACGCTGGTTGAACGTAAATTTCTCCGTGCGGTTACGACCGCTCACACAGGATCCAACGACATGAACTACACCAACCCCCACACGCTTCAAGCCGCCATCTTCGACTGGGCGGGCACCGTGGTCGACTTCGGTTCATTCGCCCCTACGCAGATTTTTGTCGAAGCGTTTGGCGAGTTCGATGTGCACGTTTCCATCGAGGAAGCACGCGGCCCCATGGGTATGGGCAAGTGGGACCACATTCGCACCCTGTGCAATCAGCCGCAGATTGCCGAGCGCTACAAAAAGGTCTTTGGCCGCACCCCGACCGATGATGACGTGACGGCCCTTTATGAGCGCTTCATGCCGCTGCAAATCGAGAAAATCGCCGCGCACTCGGCGTTGATCCCCGGTGCGCTTGAGACCATTGCCCAATTGCGCGCCCAAGGCTTAAAAATCGGCTCTTGCTCGGGTTACCCCGCACAGGTCATGGCCAAAGTCGTTGAACTGGCGGCCTCCAACGGTTACGTCGCCGACCATGTGGTGGCAACCGACGACGTACCCAACGGGCGTCCATGGCCTGCTCAGGCGCTGGCCAACGTGATCGCGCTGGGCATTGAGGACGTGGGCGCTTGCGTGAAGATTGATGACACCGTGCCGGGCATTCTTGAAGGTCGCCGCGCAGGCATGTGGACAGTGGCGTTGGTGTGTTCGGGCAACGCCCTGGGCCTGACATGGGAACAATTCCAAGCGCTGGACGCGCAGACGCTGGCCAGCGAGCGCACGCGCATTCACGCGCTGTTCGAGGGCTCACGCCCGCACTACATGATCGACACCATCATGGACTTGCCGCCCGTGATTGCAGACATCAATACGCGCCTGAAAAACGGCGAAATGCCACACAGTAGCTGACCCGATTCAACGGAGGACAGCGGCCAATGGCGCCGCTGTCTTCACCGCATTCAGGCTGGCGTGTTCAGCTCAACCCACTGCACATACGCATCAATAAAGGCTTGCAGGAAGGGACGGGTTTTTTCCGAGAGTGCGCCGGACTCATCAAAAGCCGCGCCCGCTCCGCCCAGATAGGCTTCTGGCTGCTGCATGCACGGAACATTCAGGAACACCAGCGACTGACGAAGGTGATGGTTAGCCCCAAAGCCGCCAATGGCGCCAGGGGAAACGCTGATCACAGCGCCCGGTTTGCCGCTGAAGACACTTTGACCGTACGGGCGCGATCCCACATCGATGGCGTTTTTCAGCGCACCCGGCACTGAACGGTTGTATTCGGGGGTCACAAACAGCACCGCATCGGCCTGGCGAACCTGATCGCGAAATGCCGTGTACGGCGCAGGCGCCGGGGTGACATCAATGTCTTCGTTATAAAGCGCCAGCTCGCCAATTTCGACAATGTTCAGCTTCACGTGGGGTGGCGCCAGGTGCGCCAGGGCGTGTGCCACTTTTCGATTGAGCGAGTCCTTTCTCAAACTGCCGACCAGTACTGCAACGTTGTAGACCTTGCTCATGGAAACCCCCGAAGCTGCTGTAGGAAAGCTGTAAGAACGTTAGTTATAGATGATCGGACGCCTTTCTTGCACCCCGGTTCACCCTATCGACCGGCAAGCCTGTAAAGTAGCCGGACTATTTTTTCCACAGCGTTAAACTTCCCCGGCTGATCAACGGTCTACAAGAACCGCAAATTGGGTGTTTATCTCCAGAGGTTCTCTACAAATGGCAGCAGTGCTCGTTGGGCAGTTTCATGCAAGAGACGCGGAAGGCCGTGTTTATTCCGTGCATGAGTTTCAAGACTCCACCCCTGGAACAGACGGTCAGCCGGTCATCACGTACAAGTTGGCGATTGGCGACCGCGTCAAGAAAATAAGTGATACCGAATTCGAACTGGTGCAATCAGGCATTGCCCTGGTTCGCGAGCCTGAACCCGCTCACTCTTAACACGTCATTTTTGTGGGAGGCGCGCCTGTCGGGTGGTGCACGATCATGCGCCTTGGCTGAGAAGTCGCTGCGCGCTGCGGGTATCACACGACACGCTCAACCCTGCGTTGACTGACGGCTCATGCCTGCTTTTCAAATAGCAGATACCAGAAGATCGCCACCTCGGCTGTCTGCGGATCAATCCCGCGATAGCGCAAATGATCGACCCCGCCTACCTGATACCCACAACGCTCGTACAAACGGCACGCACCGATGTTGTTGTTCTGGGTTTCCAGCATGATGCCCGGCAGCTTTTTCTTGTGGCTCCAGAACCTCACCACATCCAGCAATGATCGGGCGACCCCATGGCGACGGGCGCCAGCAATCACGGCCAATTCGTCAACGTGGGCAAAACCGTTCCAGTTGGTACTGACCACTACGTGGCCTACGGCCTGGCCATCGAGATAAGCCATGAACACGGCGCTGTCTGGCGCGCCCCGATAACTGGCGAACTCGTCGGGATCGATTCCGTAACACTTGCGGTAGGGTGTGATCCGGTGCAGGGGCCATTCATCGACGCGCGTGTGCAGGTCTACCTGGGCGTAAGCGCGTACTTCAAAACTGAAATCGTTGCACCACACATAGGGCGCGAACCCTTCATCCGCCAGGCGCACAGACACTTCAGGATTTTGCGGGTTTATGACCAGGTGCATGGGTGAGCCGATCCTTGTGTGCGGGCACCTCTCACCCAGGTGCCGCCGATGGCGACAAGGGCTGCCAGCCCTTGCCGAGACCTCAAAGGGGGTCGTTTATTGCAGCGTCTGCTGCTTGGCTTCAAGCAGTTGCACCCATAACGAAGGGGCGCCCGCAGACTTGGCAATCGCTTCGAGCCGCGCTGCGTGCTCAGCCATATCGCTTTCACTTGCACGAATAATCCGACCCGGCTGACGATCTGCGGGCAAACGGCGGATTTCAGTGGCCTGGTTGCCGGAGCCTTCGCCCGAGCCATTGCCGTCAGAGGCATTCCCGGCCAACGACAGACTGGTCTGCCCACCCGTCATGGTCAGGTAAACGTCTGCCAGGATCTCGGAGTCGAGCAAGGCGCCGTGCAGCTCACGGCCCGAGTTGTCGACGCCATAGCGTTTGCACAAGGCATCGAGGCTATTGCGCTGACCCGGGTGTCGGGCACGCGCCATCATCAAGGTATCGAGGATGGTGCAATGCTGCGTGAGGTCGGCGCGGTCGGTTTGCCCGATCAGGGCAAATTCGTTGTTCAGGAAGCCGATGTCGAACGCGGCGTTATGAATGATGAGCTGAGCACCCTTGATGAACTCGAAGAATTCATCGGCCACTTCGGCAAAACGCGGCTTGCCCACCAGAAACTCGTTGGTGATCCCGTGGACGCCAATCGCGCCCTCGTCGCTTTCACGGTCGGGTTGCAGGTACACGTGAAAATGCCGTCCGGTCAGGCGGCGACCCATTAACTCGACACAGCCGATTTCGATGACCCGGTGGCCATCGGTCACCGGCATACCGGTGGTTTCGGTATCGAGGACAACACTACGCATGCTTGAGGCCCCTCATTTCATCCACACCCCGATTGGCCAACTGGTCGGCACGTTCATTGCCCGGATGGCCGATGTGACCACGCACCCATTGCCACTTCACGGTGTGACGGCTGACTTGTTCATCGAGCAACTTCCACAGGTCGGCGTTTTTCACCGGTTCTTTGGACGCGGTTTTCCAACCGCGTTTTTTCCAGTTGACCATCCACTCGGTGATGCCTTTCATCACGTACTGGGAGTCCGTCACCAGCACGACTTCGCACGGACGCTTGAGTTCTTCAAGGCCACGAATGGCCGCCATCAGTTCCATGCGGTTGTTGGTGGTATTGGGTTCGCCGCCCCAGAGTTCTTTCTCGACACCCTGACACACCAGCAAGGCACCCCAGCCGCCGGGGCCGGGATTGCCCTTGCAGGCACCATCGGTGAACATTTCAACGCTATTGCTCATTACAACCTATCCAGAAAAGGGTGTTGTGGCCTGCCCATCACGGATCGGCAGCACCTGAGGCCGGATCGCTCCGGCCCTTCGTTTATTCAAGCGCAACTACGGTTGGCTGTGACGCCGGTTGACCTTGGCCATCGGCAAGGGAATCAGCTTGCCCATGGGCTCGCGTCGTAACGGATTGACCGGCCGCAAGCCAACCACCATCTTGCGTGCCACCAATATATAGAAGCCGCCACCGGCCAATTGCCAGTTGCCCGCCTTGTGTTCCCAACCTGATAAACGACGCTGCCAGGCCGGGGACGCGAGCGGCGGACGATAGCACCCGAAGCGGCGTTTCTCCAGCGCAAAGCCCAGCAGGTTCAGCCAATCGGCCACGCGGGAGGGGGAAATACAACGCGCCTTGCTCAGCGCATCCTTGGCGAACACGTGGCGCAGGCCCCAGGTGCTCCAGGGGTTGATGCCCACGATCAGCAAATGCCCACCGGGCCGGACGCTGCTGGCGGCTTCGCGCAACAAGCCATGGGGCGACAGGCAGAAATCCAGACCGTGTTGCAGCACCACCACGTCGGCCGCGTGCTCGCACAACGGCCAGGCCTGCTCTTCACAAAAAATCTCAACCCCCGGTAATGGCGCCCCCAGGCGCACCGTGCGCTGGACTTGAGCCGCATTGGGCGGGGTATCCGCGCCCGGCCCGTAATGCACCAGATAACCGCCAAAGAACCGGCCGAGCTCGTCTTCCAGTACACGTTGTTCATCTTCCAGCAATAACTGCCCGTGGGGACCGGACAACCATTCGCGCGCCGAACGGATCAGCGCCAGCCACTCAGGGTCAGCCTGAGCCAATGCTTTATCGGTCATTGCTCCTCCAACTCGCCATGTACCCATCACAAGCCCTAAGATGCGCCATTGTTTCGCACTTGGGAATTGCGCCATGCTACAGATCGATGCACTGCCTGCCTTCAATGACAACTACATCTGGTTGTTACAGGACACTGCCAGCAAACGCTGCGCGGTCGTGGATCCGGGCGACGCTGCGCCGGTCGAAGCCTGGCTGGCCCAACACCCGGACTGGACCTTGAGCGACATCCTGATCACCCATCACCACTCCGACCATGTCGGTGGGGTTGAACAGTTGCACCAACAGACTAACGCCAAGGTCTGGGGCCCGGCCCAGGAAACCATCCCCGCACGACAAGCGGCCCTTAACGACAACGATCGCATCGAGGTGCTGGGGTGTACGTTCGAGGTCTTCCTACTGCCCGGCCATACCCTTGGGCACATCGCCTACTATCATGCGCATCCGGCAACCCCGCTGCTGTTCTGTGGCGACACCCTGTTTGCGGCGGGTTGCGGCAGGCTGTTTGAAGGCACCCCCGCACAAATGCATCGCTCCTTGGGCCGACTGACGGCGCTGCCCGGTAACACCGCCGTGTATTGCGCCCATGAATACACGTTGAGCAATTTGCGCTTTGCTCAGGCGGTGGAGCCGGACAACGCGGATATCAAGGCGCGCATCGAACAAGTCACGCAATGGCGAGCCAAGGATCAGATCAGTCTGCCGTCCGATATCGCACTGGAATTACGTACCAACCCTTTTTTACGGGTTAACGAAACATCTGTTAAAGAAAAAGCTGACGAATGGAGCGGGCAGGACAATGCCTCGCCGGGCGCGGTGTTTGCCAGCTTGCGCCGCTGGAAAGATAAGTTCTAATCAGGGTCGCGGTTGGCACAAAAATTCTGAACAGTTGACCGCGTCCCACCTGCTTTCTAGAATCGCCCGACATTTTTGCCCGGAACTTACTTCCAGCCAATGTCGTCATCTATACGTAACTCCCTCAAAACAGACGCATTGACGCGCCTTGCGCAAGCCATCGCGCTGGCCGTGTCCGCTGTACTGGCGGGTTGTCAAAGCATGGATCATTCGGCTCAAACGTCCGAAAGACCCTCGCTCAAACTGACCAAACGCATTCCTCAAGAGCCGATCTGGCTCAACGAAAAACCCAGCCCTGCCGCCCCGCAAGATGTGTGGGAGCGGATGCGCCAGGGGTTCAAGTTGCAGGAAGGCGCGGACGTTAACCCGCGAATAGAACAGCAGCGCCTCTGGTTCGCCAGCAACCCGTCGTTTCTCGAAAACGCGGGCGAGCGCGGCAGCCTTTATATCCACTACATCGTGGAGCGCCTCGAAGAGCGCAACATGCCCCTTGAACTGGCCCTGCTGCCAGTGATTGAAAGTGCCTACAACCCAATGGCGTACTCCCACGCCAATGCCGTAGGTCTCTGGCAGTTCATCCCCTCGACCGGTCGCTACTTCAACCTGCGCCAGACCCGCGCTTACGATGGCCGCAAAGACATTACCGCCTCGACCCTGGCGGCTATGAACTACCTGACCCGCCTGCATGACATGTTCAATGGCGACTGGTTGCTGGCACTCGCGGCTTACAACGCGGGCGAAGGCACGGTGAGCCGGGCAATCGAGCGCAATGAAAAGCTGGGCCTGCCTACCGATTACTGGAACCTGCCCCTGCCCCAGGAAACCAAGGACTACGTCCCCAAGCTCCTGGCATTGTCCCAAGTGGTGATGGCCCCTGAAGCCTATGGCATCAACCTGAACCCTATCGCCAACGAACCGTACTTCGAGATGGTCGAAATCAAGCAGTCCATGGACTTGTCCCGTGTGGCAGCGCTGGCTGAAATCGACGAAGACGAAATGTTCCAGTTGAACCCGGCCTACAAGCAACGCGCCACCACCGATGGCCCGCAGCACTTGCTCGTACCGACCTCCAAGGCTCAATTGCTGACGGCCAGCCTGTCCAACCTCAAACCTGAAGAATTGGTCAGCCTGCGCCCTAAAAAGGCTGTCTTCGATACCGTCGCCAGCACCACGCCACGCCTCAAGCGCACGTACAAAGTCAAAAGCGGCGACAACCTGACCACCATTGCCAAAGCCAACAGGGTCAATGTTCGCGACTTGCAGCGCTGGAACAAGCTCACCGGCAAAAACCTCAAGGCCGGTCAGATGCTGGTCATGCAGGACACACGCAAACCCGCGACCCGCCAGAAACCCACGCAATACAAGGTAAAAAAGGGCGACTCGCTGTACATCGTCGCCAAGCGGTTCAACGTTGAGATGCAACACCTCAAGCGCTGGAATCCCAACAGTGCCAAGGCACTCAAGCCAGGGCAGATGCTGACCATTTCAAAGCCTCGGTAAGCGTCACGCCGTCAACGCAGCGGGCAATCCTGCTCCTACATAAATGTGGGAAGCAGATTGCCCGTTTTGCTTTCCGGTGCAGTCTTTTTCCTACAGATACAAGCTGTTACTGTACGGAAACCCAAGCCCAATGCCGGATCGGATCTCTGACTTGAAGCGTCCCCTCCTCCCGTTACTGCTCTGCCTGGCCTTGAGCGCCCCCGCCTGCGCAACCCTCAGCGAAAGCCACGGTTATGCGCAGTTCGGCACACTCAAATACCCGGCCACATTTACCCATTTCGACTGGGTCAACCCTGACGCGCCCAAAGGCGGGACGCTCAAGGTCATGGCGTTTGGCACGTTCGATACGCTAAACCCCTATACCTTCAAAGGCACCAGCCCGGTTTCAACCCCCAATTTCTTGCAATACGGGGTCAATGAGCTCAATGAAACCCTGATGGCGGGCACCGGCCAATATGCTCCCTCCGGCGACGAGCCGACCGCCAGTTATGGCTTGATTGCCCAATCGGTTGAATACAACGAAGACCGCAGCTGGGTCGTGTTCAACCTCAGGCCCGAAGCGCGCTTTCATGATGGCGCCCCCATCACAGCCTACGATGTGGCGTTTTCATACAACCTGCTGCTCAAAGAAGGCCATCCGCAGTACCGCACCAACCTGCAAGAAGTGCAGCGCGTGGACATTCTGGGACCCAAGCGGATCCGGTTTGTGTTCAAGCGTTCGGGCAACCCGCTGCTGATTTTGCGCCTGGGAGAGCTGCCGGTGTTGCCCCAGCATTACTGGGCCACGCGCGACTTCAAGGCCACGACGTTCGAACCGCCGCTGGGCAGCGGTCCCTACCGGATCACTAAAGTGACGCCGGGACGGCAACTGATGTTTGAACACGTCAAGAACTGGTGGGGCGCCAACCTGCCAGTCAACCGTGGCAAATACAATTTTGACCGGGTGGACGTTGAGTTTTACCGCGACAGCGATGTGGCGTTCGAAGCCTTCAAGGCCGGTGAATTCGATATGTATATCGAACATCAGGCCAAAAATTGGGCCAATGGCTACAACTTCCCGGCCGTGCGCCGGGGCGATGTGATCCAGGCGCAAATCCCTCATCACATCCCGACTCAAACCCAGGGGCTGTTCATGAACAGCCGCCGCAACACGTTCAATTCAACCGGCGTGCGTGAAGCCATGGGCTTGATGTTCGATTTTGAATGGACCAACCGCACCCTGTTCAACGGCGCCTACCAGCGCGCGACGAGCTTCTATCCCAACAGCGATTTCTCGGCCAGCGGCATTCCACAGGGTCATGAATGGCTACTGCTTTCGCCTTGGCGCACGCAATTGCCGCCCGAACTGTTCAAACAGGCTTTTAGCCTGCCGCAAACACAAGGGCGCGGCATCCCCCGCGACACCCTGCGTCGCGCGCTAGCCTTACTGGCCGACAATGGTTGGAAACTCTCCGGGCAACGCTTGATCAATAGCGAAGGAAAACCGCTGAGCTTTGAGATATTGCTGGTAAATCCAAACCTTGAGCGCATTCTGCAACCGTACGTGGAGAACTTGGCGAGCATCGGCATTGCAGCGCGGCTGCGTACGGTGGACCGGGCCCAGTACAAACAGCGTCTGGATCAGTTCGATTTCGACATGATCCTCATGACCCTTGACCAGACCCTGAGCCCCGGCCTTGAGCAGTGGCAGTACTTTCACTCGAGCCAGGCCAACGTCAAGGGCAGTAAAAACTATGCAGGCGTGGCCAATCCGATTGTCGACCAACTGCTCGAAAAGCTGCTGGCCGCGCAAACCCGTGAAGAGCAATTGGCCGCAGGCCGGGCACTGGATCGTGTCCTGTTGTGGCAGTACTACAGCATCCCAAACTGGTATCTGAATTATCACCGCCTGGCGTACCGCAACCGGTTCGCCTTCGTGACTACGCCGCCCTACACATTGGGCTTGAGTGCGTGGTGGCTAAAGCCTACGGAGAAATCCCAATGATGCCTTTGCGTACCCTGCTAAAGCCCCTTGGCGGCCTGCTATTGGCCGGTGTCAGCTGCCTCGTGCTGGCCGCCCCGCAACATGCCCTGACCCTGTACGACGAACCGCCAAAATACCCGGCCAATTTCAAGCACCTCGATTACGTGAACCCGAATGCGCCCAAAGGCGGCACCTTCCGCAAATCCGCCCTCGGCACGTTCGACAGCCTGAACCCGTTTATCAATAAGGGCGTTCCGGCCGATGACATCGATCTGACCTACGACACCCTGGCCCGTCAGAGCCTCGACGAACCGTTTACCGCCTACGGACTGATCGCAGAAAAAATCGAAAAAGCCCCTGACAACAGTTGGGTGCGTTTTTATCTGCGTCCGCAGGCCAAATTCAATGACGGCCACCCGATCCGCGCAGAAGACGTGGTGTTCAGCTTCGACACCTTGATGAAAAGCGCCTCGCCGCTGTTCAAGAGCTATTACAGTGACGTAGAAAAAGCGGTCGAAGAAAACCCGTTGCAGGTGAAATTCATCTTCAAACACACCAAAAACCGCGAATTGCCGCTGATTCTCGGACAACTGCCGATTTTGCCCAAACACTGGTGGGAATCTCGCGACTTCAACAAGGGTAATCTCGAAATACCCGTCGGCAGTGGCCCTTACACCATTACCGAGATCAAGCCGGGCCGTTCGATACGCTACGAACGCAACAAGGACTACTGGGGCAAAGACTTGCCCATCAATAAAGGCCTGTACAACTTCGACGCCATCACCATCGATTATTTCCGCGATAACAGCGTCGCGTTTGAAGCACTCAAGGCCGGCCAATTCGATTACTGGCTGGAAATCAGCGCCAAAAACTGGGCAGGTGCTTACAACGTGCCTGCGGTCAAACAGGGTCGCCTGATTAAAGAAGAAATCCGCAACGCCAACCCCACCGGTATGCAAGGCTTTATTTTCAACCTGCGCAGGCCGATGTTTCAGGATGTGCGCGTGCGTGAAGCCCTGAACCTGCTGTTCGACTTTGAATGGGCCAACAAACAGCTGTTCAACGGTTCATATGCGCGCACCAGCAGCTATTTCGAAAACTCGGACATGGCCGCCAAAACACTGCCGAGCGACGAAGAACTGGCGATTTTGGAACCGTTGCGCGGGCAAATTCCCGACAAGGTCTTCACCGAGGTGTACAAACCGGATGTGACCGACGCCAGCGGCATGATTCGTGAGCAGCAGCGCCGCGCGTACAAGCTGTTACAAGACGCCGGGTGGCGCATCGTTGACGACAAGATGGTCGACACCCAGGGCAACCCGGTAAAGATTGAATTCCTTCTGGCGCAAACCGAATTCGAACGCATCTTGCTGCCGTTCAAGCGCAACCTCAGTGACTTGGGCATCGACTTGCAAATTCGTCGCGTCGACACCTCCCAATACCTGAACCGTCTGCGCTCAAGGGACTTCGACATGATCATCGGCAGCTTCCCGCAATCCAGCTCGCCGGGCAGTGAGCAACGCGAGTACTGGGCCTCTGAAAGCGCCGAAAAACCGGGCAGTCGCAACTTCATGGGCCTCAAGGACCCAGCCATCGATCAACTCACCGAAGGGCTGATCAATGCCGACTCCCGCCAGAACCTGATCACCCATGCCCGCGCGCTGGATCGCGTGTTGCAGTGGGGGTTCTATGTCATTCCCAACTGGCACATCAAAACCTGGCGCGTGGCCTATTCCAACCACATCGGTCACCCGGCCGTCACACCGCTGTATGACATCGGCACCTCCACTTGGTGGGTCAAGCCTGATGTCGAGCCGGTCACTGCCACTCAACCCACAAGCGAAAGCCTGGAGCCTTAGATGCTGGCCTATATATTCAGGCGACTGCTGCTGATTATTCCGACACTCTTCGGGATTCTGCTGATCAACTTCGTCATCATCCAGGCCGCTCCCGGCGGCCCGGTGGAGCAGATGATTGCCAAGCTCGAAGGTTTTGACGGCGCGACCAGCCGGATCGCCGGGGGCGGCTCCGAAGTGTCGGTCGCAGGCTCCAACTACCGTGGTGCGCAGGGGCTGGACCCTGCGTTGATTCAGGAAATCGAAAAAATGTACGGGTTCGACAAGTCTGCCCCGGAGCGCTTGTGGATCATGATCAAGAATTACGCCCACCTGGATTTCGGGGAGAGTTTTTTCCGCGACGCCAAGGTCATTGATCTGATCAAAGAAAAAATGCCCGTCTCGATCTCGCTCGGCCTGTGGAGCACGCTGATCATGTACCTGGTATCGATCCCGCTGGGGATCGCCAAGGCCACGCGGCACGGCAGTCATTTCGACGTATGGACCAGCTCGGCCATCATTGTCGGGTATGCGATACCCGCCTTCCTGTTCGCCATTTTGCTGATTGTGGTGTTTGCCGGCGGCAGCTACCTGGACTGGTTTCCATTGCGCGGCCTGACCTCCAACAACTTCGATGAACTGAGCCTGGGCGGCAAGATCCTCGATTACTTCTGGCACCTGGCCTTGCCGGTCACGGCGCTGGTGATCGGCAACTTCGCGACCATGACCCTGCTGACCAAAAACAGCTTTCTGGACGAAATCAACAAACAGTACGTGGTAACGGCCAAGGCCAAGGGGCTGACCCGTCATCGCGTGCTGTATGGCCACGTGTTTCGCAACGCGATGTTGCTGGTGATTGCCGGTTTCCCGTCTGCTTTTATCGGCATCTTTTTTACCGGTTCCTTGCTGGTCGAAGTGATTTTCTCGCTGGACGGGCTGGGTTTGATGAGCTTTGAAGCGGCGATAAACCGTGACTACCCCGTGGTTTTCGGCACGTTGTTCATCTTCACGCTGGTCGGCTTGCTGGTAAAACTGATCGGTGACCTCTCATACACCCTGGTTGATCCGCGCATCGACTTTGAAAGCAGGGAGCATTGAGATGACGTTATCGCCCCTTAACAAGCGACGATTCGCACGGTTCAAAGCGAATAAACGCGGCTGGTGGTCACTGTGGATTTTTTTGGTGCTGTTCACGCTCAGCCTCGGCGCCGAGTTGATCGCCAACGACAAACCGCTGGTCATCCGCTACGACGGCGAGCTGTACTTTCCCGCCCTCAAACGCTACCCCGAGACCGACTTTGGCGGTGAGTTCCCGCTGGAGGCCAATTACAAGAGCCCTTACATCCGCGAACTATTGGCCAAAAAAGATGCCTGGGTGCTGTGGCCACCCATTCCGTATAGCTATCAGAGCATCAACTACGACCTGAAAGTCCCGGCCCCCGCACCGCCTTCAGCCGAAAACTGGCTCGGCACCGATGACCAAGGGCGCGACGTGCTGGCGCGGGTGATTTACGGCTTCCGGATTTCGGTGCTGTTCGCCCTGACCCTGACGATCTTGAGTTCCATCATCGGTGTGATTGCCGGGGCGCTGCAGGGCTTCTACGGAGGCTGGGTCGACCTGGCAGGTCAGCGCTTTCTGGAGATCTGGTCCGGATTGCCAGTGCTGTACCTGCTGATCATCCTCGCCAGTTTTGTGCAGCCCAACTTCTGGTGGCTGCTAGGCATCATGTTGCTGTTTTCGTGGATGAGCCTGGTGGATGTCGTGCGGGCCGAATTCCTGCGGGGTCGCAACCTGGAGTACGTTCGGGCCGCCCGTGCCCTGGGCATGCAGGACATGGCCATCATGTACCGGCACATTTTGCCTAACGCCATGGTGTCGACCATGACGTTCATGCCGTTCATTCTGACCGGTGCGATCGGCACCCTGACTGCGCTGGACTTTCTGGGCTTCGGCCTGCCGCCGGGAGCGCCCTCTCTGGGCGAGCTGGTCGCCCAGGGTAAATCCAACCTGCAAGCGCCGTGGCTGGGCATGAGCGCGTTCGCCGTGCTGGCAATCATGCTCAGCTTGCTGGTGTTCATCGGTGAGTCCGCTCGCGATGCCTTCGACCCGAGGAAATGAAATGACGCAGGACAATCTGATCGAAGTGCGCGATCTCTGCGTCGAGTTCGTGGCCGGGGAGCAACCGCAGCGTGTGGTGCAAGGCGTGAGCTTTGACATCAAACGTGGCGAAACCCTGGCACTGGTGGGCGAAAGCGGCTCAGGCAAATCTGTCACGGCCCACTCGATCCTGAGGCTGCTGCCCTACCCCATCGCCCGCCACCCCGGCGGCAGCATCACCTATGCGGGGCAGGATCTACTGACGCTGGACGAGAAAAAACTGCGGCACATCCGCGGCAACCGCATCGCCATGATTTTTCAAGAGCCGATGACGTCACTCAACCCCTTGCACAGCATTGAAAAGCAGATCAATGAAGTGCTGGGGCTGCACAAAGGGTTAACGGGCAAGGCAGCCACTGAGCGGACGCTGGAGCTGCTGGACCTCGTAGGCATCCCCGAGCCCCGCAAACGGCTAAAGGCCTTGCCACACGAGCTCTCCGGCGGCCAGAGACAGCGTGTCATGATTGCCATGGCCCTGGCCAATGAGCCTGAGTTGTTGATTGCCGACGAACCCACGACGGCGCTGGACGTCACGGTACAGCTCAAAATCCTCGATTTGCTCAAAGATTTGCAGGCCCGGCTGGGCATGTCGCTGTTACTGATCAGTCACGATTTGAACCTGGTTCGACGAATTGCTCACAGAGTATGTGTCATGCAGCGCGGTTGCATCGTCGAACAAGCATCGTGCGAACAGCTGTTCCGTTCGCCGCAGCATCCTTACACCCGGGAACTGCTCGGTGCAGAGCCCAGCGGAGGCCCAGCGGATACCGTCGCGGGCCCGACGTTGCTGAAGGTCGAGGACCTGAGAGTCTGGTTTGCGATCAAAAAAGGGCTGTTGCGCAAAACCGTCGATTACGTAAAAGCAGTCGATGGCATTAACTTCAGCCTGCCCCGTGGTCAAACGCTGGGCATTGTGGGGGAAAGCGGATCGGGCAAATCGACGTTGGGGCTGGCGATTTTGCGGCTGATTGCCAGTCGCGGCGCGATTCATTTTGGGGACAAGCAGCTAGACTGCCTGTCGCAGAAAGACGTCAGACCGTTGCGACGCCAGATGCAGGTGGTGTTTCAGGACCCGTATGGCAGCCTCAGCCCGCGCATGAGCGTCAGCGAAATTGTCGGTGAAGGCTTACGCATTCACGGCATGGGCACCGCTCAAGAGCAAGAAGCCGCCATTATTGAGGCGTTGCGTGAAGTAGGTCTGGATCCTGAAACCCGGCACCGTTACCCTCACGAGTTTTCAGGTGGACAGCGGCAGAGAATCGCCATTGCCCGCGCGTTAGTGTTGAAGCCAGCGTTGATTTTGCTGGACGAGCCAACCTCTGCGTTGGACAGAACGGTACAACGCCAGGTCGTCGAGCTCTTGCGTGCTCTGCAAGCCAAGTACAACCTGACGTATTTGTTTATCAGCCATGATTTGGCGGTAGTCAAAGCGCTGAGCCACCAATTGATGGTGGTCAAGCAAGGCCAAGTGGTCGAACAAGGTGAGGCGTCTTCCATTTTTGCCTCGCCGCAACATCCATATACACAGCAGTTGCTGGAAGCCGCCTTTTTGGCACCAGTGGCTGTCGATTAATCTGATAGAGGAACAACACATGGGTTTTCTCGCCGGTAAGCGCGTCCTGATCGTCGGTGTCGCTAGCAAATTGTCCATCGCTTCTGGCATTGCTGCCGCCATGCACCGTGAAGGCGCTGAACTTGCTTTCACTTATCAGAACGAAAAGCTGAAAGGCCGCGTTGAAGAGTTCGCCGCAGGTTGGGGCTCCAGCCCTGAACTGTGCTTCCCTTGCGACGTTGCCAGCGATGAAGAAATTGCCAAGGTCTTCGAAGACCTGAGCAAGAAGTGGGACGGTCTGGACTGCATCGTTCACTCCGTGGGCTTCGCTCCGGGCGACCAACTGGATGGCGACTTCACCGACGCCACCACCCGTGAAGGTTTCCGCATTGCCCACGACATCAGCGCCTACAGCTTCGTGGCCCTGGCCAAGGCTGGCCGCCCGATGATGAAAGGCCGTAATGGCAGCCTGCTGACCCTGTCGTACCTGGGCGCAGAGCGCACCATGCCCAACTACAACGTGATGGGCATGGCAAAAGCCAGCCTGGAAGCGGGCGTACGCTATCTTGCTGGCAGCCTGGGCCCGGAAGGTACGCGCGTTAACTGTGTATCGGCAGGCCCGATCCGCACGTTGGCCGCGTCGGGCATCAAGAATTTCCGTAAAATGCTGGCAGCCAACGAAGCGCAAACGCCTCTGCGTCGCAACGTGACCATTGATGAAGTCGGTAATGCCGGCGCCTTCCTGTGCTCTGACCTGGCGTCGGGCATCAGCGGTGAAATCATGTACGTTGACGGCGGCTTCAACACCACCGCAATGGGCAACATCGAAGAGTAACTCTTCGCTGTCGCTGCCTTGAAAACGCCCGGTGCAGCCACTGCATCGGGCGTTTTGCGTTTAAGGTCGGCGCTCCTCCTGCTCTTCCCTCGTCGCATGCGCCGCTACACGGCCAGCCCCCTGATCACGCGAGGACCGCATTCCCTCTGCGTACCCTAATCGCGAGGGAGCTACTGGCCCGTTTCCCAAGCAAAAAAAATGGCCGCTCCATGAGCGGCCATTTTGGTTGAGGCTAAACGCTTGATCTCACGGCTTAGTAGCGTTCGACCTTGGCCTCGTTTTCCAACTGCTTGCGGAAAGCAGAGAAGTCCTGCTGACCGGCACGCGAGGCGAGAACGCGACGATACGTAGCTTTCTCTTCTGCTGTCGGCTGGGCACCGTCATTGACGGCATTCAACCGCAGCACAACAACACTGCCATCCGCCAGGGTAACGCTGCTGAACGTCGGCTTGTCCTTGGAGGCTGGCTTGGGCATGCGGAATACGGCTTGCAAGACAGCCGGATCGATACCGTCCTGACCTCGTGCCACCGCTTGCTCAACCTTCCAGGCATGACCATCAACCGGCTGATTCAACGGCAACTTGCCATCGCGCAGACCTTTAATGATGTCCTCAGCCCGAGTTTTGGCCGCAGCACTGGCGTGCTCTTTAACCAATTGCGCACGAATGCTTGGCGCGACCGCTTCCAGCGGCAATTGCTCCGGCTTGCGGTGCTCCTTGACGCGCAATACGACAACGGTCTCAGGATCAAGCTCAATGGCAGAGCTGTTCGCCCCCTCATCCATCACTTCAGTGCTGAATGCGGCCTGAACCACAGCGCGGTTGGCGGCAACCCCTTCTCCACCTTCACGACCAAACGGTGCAGAGGTGTGAACGGTCAACTTCAGCTCCTGGGCTGGCTGCGCCAGATCAGAGGCTTCAAATGCCGAATCTTCAAGCTGCTTGCTGGCATCGACAAAGCGCTGCTCGACCTGTTGTGTTTTCAGGTCACGCGTCAGTTTGTCTTTGAGGCTGACAAAGGTCGGCACCTCAGGCGCTTCCACACCCAGCAGTTTGATCAAGTGGTAGCCAAAGCTCGTGCGAACCGGCTCGGACACCTGGTCTTTGTTCAGCGCATACAGGGCTGTCTCAAACACCGGGTCGTAAACACCCGGGCCTGCGAAACCAAGATCACCGCCGTTAGCCGCCGAACCTGGATCCTGAGAGAACTCCTTGGCCAATGCCTCGAAACTTTCGCCCTTGGCCAGACGTTGTTGAATCTCGGCGATTTTGGCCTTGGCTTGCTCGTCGCTGACTTTGTCGTTCACTTCAATCAGGATGTGCGCGCCACGACGCTGTTCAGCCAAATTGGCGATTTCTTTCTGATAAAGCGCCTGAAGCTCGTCATCCTTGACCGCCACCTGATCAAAGAAAGAAGACTTCTTCAATTCGATGTAATCGATCACAACCTGATCAGGGGTCATGAACTCTTTGGCGTGCTCGTCGTAGTAGGCCTTGATCTCGTCATCGCTCAATTTCACCGCAGCAGGATCGGCCTTGATGTTCAGCGAGTCGAAATCGCGGGTCTGTTTTTCAAGACGGGCGAAGGCGTTGACTTGCTCATCGGTAACGAAACCACTGCCTGCCAAACCGGCGCGCAGCTGACCAATCAGCATTTCTTCAGCCAACATGTCACGAAATTGCAGACGGCCGTAGCCCAACTGGCGGATGACCTGATCGAAACGCTCGGGACTGAACTTGCCATCCACCTGGAACTCTGGCGTTTGCAGAATCACTTGGTCCAGCGCGGCCTCAGAGAAAGAGAACTTGGACTGGTTGGCACCTTGCAGCAACAGCTTGCGGTCGATCAACCCTTTGAGGGCCGACTCACGCAGCATTTTCTCGTCCAGAAGCGAGGCATCGAAATCCTTGCCCAGTTGCTGCATCAGCTGACGACGTTGCATGTCGACGGCCTGGCTCAACTCGGTTTGAGTGATTTCTTCACCGTTTACCTTGGCTGCATCCTTGCTGGTCGAAGTGGCTTGAAAAATGGCATCGAAACCGGTCAACGCCATTAACGCGACGATGACACCGATGATGGTCTTGGCAATCCAGCCTTGTGAATTGTCCCTGATATTTTGCAGCATGCTTCCCCCAGAAACGGTCTTGCTTAATGAACAACCGTGGAGCGTGGGTAGAGTCCGGATAGAAGAAAGGCGCATCCGAGGATGCGCCTTCTCGTAACTGGCGGAGCGGACCGGGCTCGAACCCGCGACCCCCGGCGTAACTGATCGATATAGCCATCGACCGCACTACCGCTCCGCTGCCAAGCCTGGCGTGCGCCTGACCCGGTTGGGTAAAAGGTGTAGCAGAAACTCAGTTAACGGCTTCTTTCAGCGCTTTACCGGCTTTGAAACCTGGCTTTTTAGCAGCAGGAATTTCCAGCGTTTTACCGGTCTGTGGGTTACGACCAGTACGAGCAGGACGATCGGTTACAGAAAAAGTACCAAAGCCAACCAGTACCACAGAGTCGCCAGCCTTAAGAGCGCCAGTGACGGATTCGATTACTGCGTCCAGCGCACGGCCGGCGGCAGCTTTCGGGATATCAGCAGATGCAGCGATAGCATCAATCAGTTCCGACTTGTTCACTCTAAGTCCCCTTATATCTATCTGAGTATGTTTCTAAAGTTTTTTGGTCAAAGCAAAACGACTGCTGAAGCACTTACGGACACTTATAGAGCCGCTTTATAACAAGGGCTCTAAAAAGCGTCAAGAAAGCCCCTCAGGCGAATCCGTATTAATGCGTGCTAATTCTTTCCTTAGAGTCAGACTCTCGTTTGTCTTCCTTGGCGACAATCTCGGGAGCCTCGGCCGGCAAGGGCTCCGGCGCGTATTGCAGCGCAATTTGCAGGACTTCGTCAATCCATTTAACCGGTTTGATTTGAAGATCCTGTTTGATGTTGTCAGGGATTTCCTTCAGATCACGGACATTTTCTTCAGGAATAATTACTGTCTTGATCCCACCACGGTGAGCAGCCAATAGTTTTTCCTTCAAGCCCCCGATGGCCAATACCTGACCACGCAGCGTAATTTCACCGGTCATCGCAACATCGGCCCGCACGGGAATCAGCGTCAGTGCGGAGACCAAAGCGGTGCACATTCCGACACCCGCGCTCGGGCCGTCCTTGGGCGTAGCGCCTTCAGGCATATGAATGTGAATATCGCGTTTCTCGTGGAAATCCAACGGGATACCCAGACTTTTAGCCCGACTGCGCACAACCGTCAGCGCTGCCGTAATCGACTCGACCATGACATCGCCCAGCGAGCCGGTCTTGATCAGTTGACCTTTGCCAGGCACGACTGCGGCTTCAATCGTCAACAGCTCGCCGCCCACCTGAGTCCAGGCCAGGCCGGTTACCTGACCAATCTGATCTTGCTGTTCAGCCAAGCCATAACTGAATTTTCTTACACCTAAAAAGTGCTCGAGCAAATCAGACGTCACCACCACAGAGAAGCGTTTTTCCAACGCATGCTCTTTGACGGCTTTACGGCAGATCTTGGCAATTTGACGCTCAAGCCCCCGTACACCGGCTTCACGGGTGTAGTAACGAATGATGTCGCGAATGGCTTCGTTGTCGAATGCCAATTCGCCTTTTTTAAGGCCATTCGCCTCGATTTGCTTGGGTGCCAGGTATTTGACAGCAATGTTGATTTTTTCGTCTTCGGTGTAACCCGGCAGACGAATCACCTCCATCCGGTCCAGCAACGCTGGCGGAATGTTCATGGAGTTAGAGGTGCACAGGAACATCACATCGGACAGGTCGTAATCAACCTCGAGGTAATGATCGTTGAAGTTATGGTTTTGCTCGGGATCGAGCACTTCGAGTAACGCTGACGCGGGATCGCCACGCATGTCGCTGCCCATTTTGTCGATTTCATCGAGCAGAAACAGCGGGTTACGTACGCCCACCTTGGTCATCTTTTGAATCAATCGGCCTGGCATCGAACCGATATAAGTCCGGCGATGGCCCCGAATTTCAGCCTCGTCACGGACACCACCCAACGCCATTCGCACGAATTTACGATTGGTTGCATGGGCGATCGACTCGGCAAGCGAGGTTTTACCGACCCCGGGAGGCCCGACCAGGCACAGCACCGGTCCACGGATTTTCTTCACCCGCTTTTGCACAGCGAGATATTCAAGAATCCGCTCTTTAACTTCCTCCAGACCGTAATGGTCGGCATCAAGGATGTCTTCAGCGCGCTTGAGGTCCAGACGCACCTTGCTCTGCGCTTTCCAGGGCACCTGGACCAGCCAGTCGATATAGGAGCGTACGACCGTCGCTTCGGCCGACATGGGCGACATCTGCTTGAGCTTGTTAAGCTCAGCCTGCGCTTTGGCCATGGCATCTTTTGGAAGGCCGGCTGCATCAATGCGCTTTTTCAGTTCTTCAATTTCGTTGTGACCTTCGTCACCATCACCCAGCTCTTTCTGAATGGCCTTCATCTGCTCATTCAGGTAGTACTCGCGCTGACTGCGTTCCATCTGCTTTTTGACGCGGCCGCGAATGCGCTTTTCAACTTGCAGCAGATCGATTTCGGCGTCCAGCAGCGCGAGCACGTGCTCCACCCGGGTTTGCAGATCGATGATTTCGAGTATTTCCTGCTTCTGTTCGATCTTGAGTGCCATATGGGCAGCCATGGTATCGACCAGTCGGCTTGGCTCATCAATGCTGTTAAGCGAAGACAACACCTCAGCCGGTACTTTTTTGCCCAACTGCACATACTGCTCAAACTGCGAGAGCAGGCTGCGTACAAATACTTCGGACTCGCGCTCAGGCGCAGCCGCTTCTTCGATCAAGGAAACTTCGGCGCTCAGGTAGCCATCCGCCTGGCCAAATTTTTCAACAGCGCCACGCTGCTCACCCTCGACCAGCACCTTGACGGTACCGTCTGGCAGTTTCAGCAACTGCAAAACAGTGGCGATAGTGCCCACGCCATAAAGTGCGTCGGCAGTGGGATCATCGTCTGCAGGGTTTTTTTGAGCCAACAGCAGGATTTGCTTGTCGCCCGTCATCGCAGCCTCGAGGGCCTCGATCGACTTCTCGCGTCCCACGAACAGTGGGATCACCATGTGCGGATACACAACGACATCACGCAACGGCAGGAGAGGCAATTCGATGGTTGTCTTCATGATTTCGCCTCTACGGCGGCCATACGGCCGTAATCAGATGGAAGTAAGCTTGAAGCCAAGATGGGGGCTGTCTCTAAAAAAAACAAGCGTTGATAGGCAGTAAAAACAAAGGGGCCCGAAGGCCCCTTTGTTAAACACGCACCATGTAACAAAGAGCTACACATTTACGCGTCTGGCGCAGCCTTGGCAGTCGCATCGTTGTTTTCGTAAATCAACAATGGCTTGGACTTGCCTTCGATAACGCTTTCATCGATCACCACTTTACTCACCTCGGACTGCGAGGGGATTTCATACATGGTGTCGAGCAGCACGCCTTCGAGAATGGAACGCAGGCCACGAGCACCTGTTTTACGTTCCAGAGCACGCTTGGCCACAGCTTTCAGCGCATCCGCACGAAACTCAAGGTCTACACCTTCCATTTCGAACAGCTTGCCGTACTGCTTGGTCAGCGCATTTTTAGGCTCGGTGAGAATCTGCATCAATGCAGCCTCATCCAGCTCATCCAATGTCGCCAGTACAGGGAGACGGCCTACGAATTCCGGAATCAGACCAAACTTGACCAAATCGTCAGGTTCGACCTCACGCAGGGATTCACCTACCTTCTTGCCCTCTTCCTTGCTGCGAACCTCAGCACTGAAGCCAATACCGCCACGGGTTGAGCGAGCCTGAACGACCTTTTCGAGGCCGGAGAAAGCACCACCGCAAATGAAGAGAATATTACGGGTATCAACCTGTAAAAACTCTTGCTGAGGATGCTTGCGCCCACCTTGAGGCGGAACGGAAGCCACGGTGCCTTCGATCAGCTTCAACAAAGCTTGCTGCACACCTTCGCCGGAAACATCCCGGGTGATGGACGGGTTGTCAGATTTGCGTGAAATCTTGTCGATTTCATCAATGTAGACAATGCCCATCTGAGCCTTCTCTACATCGTAGTCGCACTTCTGCAACAGCTTCTGAATGATATTTTCAACATCTTCACCCACGTAACCCGCCTCAGTCAGCGTGGTTGCGTCGGCAATGGTGAAAGGCACATTCAGCAAACGAGCCAAGGTCTCTGCCAGCAGGGTTTTACCCGAGCCAGTAGGACCGATAAGCAAGATATTACTCTTGCCCAGTTCGACGTCGTCGTTCTTTTTGTCACGCTGGTTAAGGCGCTTGTAGTGGTTATAAACCGCTACAGCCAAAACCTTTTTGGCACGTTCCTGACCAATTACATACTGATCAAGGATGCCGCTGATTTCTTTTGGCGATGGTAATTTATGCGCACTGCTCTCGGCCTGGGCTTCCTGCACCTCCTCACGGATGATGTCATTGCACAGGTCGACGCATTCGTCGCAGATAAAGACCGAGGGGCCGGCAATCAATTTGCGCACTTCATGCTGGCTTTTGCCACAGAAGGAGCAATAGAGCAATTTGCCGTTGTCCTCGCCGTTGCGGGTGTCAGTCATTCGATCGATCCAAATCCGATAGGCTTGCAACACAAGATGAAGGCAACTGCAGGCTTTTTCAAGCCCACAGGTGGCCGGATAAACCAACCACCTACATTTGAGCTGCTTAAGCGGGCATTTGACGCTTGCTGAACACAGAGTCGATCAAGCCATATTCGGCTGCACGCTCGGCACTCATGAAGTTGTCACGCTCCGTGTCACGCTCGATGGTTTCGAGGGTTTGACCGGTGTGATGCGCCAACAGCGAGTTCAAACGATGACGGATGTTGAGGATTTCCTTGGCGTGAATATCGATATCCGACGCCTGCCCCTGGAAACCGCCCAGTGGCTGGTGAATCATCATCCGCGAGTTTGGCAGGCAATGACGCTTACCCGGCGCACCGCCAGCCAACAGGAATGCACCCATGCTGCAGGCCTGACCAATACAGATGGTCGAGACGTCCGGCTTGATGAACTGCATGGTGTCGTAGATCGACATGCCTGCCGTTACCGAGCCACCAGGGGAGTTAATGTAAAGATGGATGTCCTTGTCCGGGTTTTCGGCTTCAAGGAAGAGCAACTGCGCCGCGACCAGGTTAGCCATGTAGTCTTCTACAGGGCCTACCAGGAAGATGATCCGCTCCTTCAACAGGCGCGAATAGATGTCATAGGCGCGCTCGCCACGGGCGGACTGCTCAACAACCATCGGGACCAAGCCGCCAGCGGCTTGAATGTCAGAGTTCTGCTGCATATAAGAATTGCGGGACATGTCCTGCAGTCACTCCCAAATAGTTCTGTCTTGAATACGCATAAGCCAGCACGAGGCTGGCTTATGGTTGTGTTTTCAAACGAATCTGAAATCAGTCGGCTTGTGGAGCTTCCACCGGCTTGACAGCTTCTTCGTAAGAGACCGACTTATCGGTCACCTTAGCCTTCTGCAGAACAGTATCCACAACTTGTTCTTCCAGCACAACCGAACGGACTTCGTTCAATTGCTGGTCATTTTTGTAGTACCAGGCTACAACCTGCTCCGGCTCTTGGTAAGCAGAAGCCATTTCCTGAATCATTTCACGAACGCGATCTTCGTCTGGCTTCAGGTCGAACTGCTTGACCACCTCAGCCACGATCAGACCCAGCACAACGCGACGCTTGGCTTGCTCTTCAAACAGCTCGGCTGGCAGTTGATCCGGCTTGATGTTGCCGCCGAACTGCTGAACAGCCTGAACGCGCAGACGGTCAACTTCGCTCGACAACAGCGCCTTAGGCACTTCAATCGGGTTGGCAGCCAGCAGGCCTTCCATAACCTGATTTTTAACCTTGGACTTGATCGCCTGACGCAATTCACGCTCCATGTTCTTACGAACTTCGGCGCGGAAACCTTCAAGGCCAGTCTCTTTGATACCGAACTGAGCGAAGAATTCTTCGTTCAATTCAGGCAGCTTTGGCTCAGAAACGGTATTAACCGTCACAGTGAACTCGGCAGTTTTGCCTGCCAGATCAAGATTCTGATAATCCTCAGGGAATGTCAGGGTCAGAACGCGCTCTTCGCCTGCCTTGGCGCCTACCAGACCTTCTTCAAAACCTGGAATCATGCGGCCCGAACCCAGAACCAGCTGAGTACCTTTCGCCGACCCGCCCGCAAACACTTCACCGTCAACCTTGCCAACGAAGTCGATATTCAGTTGATCTTCGTTCTGAGCAGCACGCTCAGTGACTTCAAAACGGGTGTTCTGCTTGCGCAGCACTTCCAGCATTTTGTCCAGGTCAGCATCAGCCACTTCAGCGCTCAGACGCTCAACGGCAATAGTGTCCAGACCCGTCACTTCGAATTCAGGGAACACTTCGAAAGTGGCGATGTATTCCAGATCTTTGCCTTTTTCGAACACTTTAGGTTCTACAGATGGCTGACCTGCCGGGTTGAGTTTTTGCTCAACCACTGCTTCGTAGAAGGAAGCCTGAATGATGTTGCCCAGCGCTTCTTGACGCGCATCAGCTTCGTAACGCTGGCGGATCACGCTCATTGGCACTTTGCCTGGACGGAAGCCCGGGATCTTGGCCTTTTGGGCAGTCTGTTGCAGACGCTTGTTGACTTCAGCCTCAATACGCTCAGCTGGCACGCCAATGGTCATGCGACGCTCAAGAGCGGAAGTATTTTCAACAGAAACTTGCATGGATATTCCTCGTTGCACAGACGTTAGCCGGCCGTTTCCGACCCCATAATCAAGGGCATGCATTCTAGTGGGTCAAACTCAAGAAGTCACCCTACCGCATTCGTACCCGGAAACAGCACACGCATTAATAAGGAGCAGCATTCATTCGCTCACTCCCGGAGACACAACCTATAACCATAAAGACCGAATCAGAACCTTCCTATATAGAAGGCGACTCTCGGCCATAAACGCCCACCAAAAAGGCCCAGCTAAAGAGGAAAAACAGAAATGCCTGACTCGACAACCCGCCTCTTTAGCATGATCAATGGCGCTTGAACATTTAAAAACGCCAAAACGAAAAAGGCGCAGCCCTTTTCAGGTGCTGCGCCTTTTTTAGTAAGTGGACGAGCCACTAATTTGGTGCGGACGGAGGGAATCAAATCAAAGCCTGAAGCCCTTACCGTACAAGGCCTGCGATACAAACCGAAAAACCAATGTACTAACCGCTGTACTAAAATGCGCTTGCTGGGAACTCTCCACGAGCACCCTAACGTGTTGGTATTGTTACACAAAATAGGCTCTGCATAGAAACCCTGCCGCAGCAGGGTCAATCCAACGCTAATCCTCGCATACGATCGAGCCTTCTATATATAAGGAGGGACATGACGCGTAGATCGATCATTCCCAGCCGGATCAGTAAACCATTTTCTCGACTCCCCCTATCCTGAGGGCCTGGACTTGAAAAGGGGCAGCCTGTCGCCGTTGACCTCAGCCTCATCCAGAAACAGCCCAATGAGATATGCCTCTTCCCACTCAACCAAAGCCCATAATCTGGCAGCATCAGAAATTTCAAGCATGTCCGATAGCTCTCCCGCGTCAACCTGTCGGCGTGCATGAGCCAGTCTTGCCAAGGCTACCAGCCTCCTCAAGCCTTCATCAGGATCGGTAATCAGGTCAGTTGGCATCCTGATGGCAGCCTTCCATTCGGCTAGCGGGTCAGATATAAGCTGAGTCATATTTAAACTGTATAAATAAACAGCATTTGTATCAGGTAACCACTGTCGAATAAAGGCCCGTTCAGCGGGAGTATGCAGTCAGGGCATCGTAGGATCGCTCGCAGGAAAATCCGGCCCGACGACTCGCTGCAAGCGCTGCCGCCAATTCTCCCGCATATCCATCAGCTTCTGATCGCAGCTCGGCGAGCAGATCGACAAGGTCGTTGATTGTCTTGCCTCGCTGGGCAAGGCGGGCACTGAGGACGGACTTGTCGGCAAGTAGCTGACGGGTTTGGTCGCGCAGGCTGTCATTGTCAGCGCGCTGCTCAGCAGCAAGAGCATCGTCTTTCTGTTTCTGATGAGTTGCATCGGCGCGCACCTGGTCAATGTCTCGTTGACGTTGTTGTTCGGTCTTGCGGGCTTTTTCGCTTGCCTCTGTCGCAGCGCTGGCAAGGGCCGCACTCAGTTCGGCCAGTTGCTTACCGTAGCGCCATGCGTCCACTTTCCATGTGGAAAAACAAGCAATGGCCACCAGTGTGGCAATGCTAATCCAGCGCCCCTGACTCACGCCAAAACCTTCAATGCTCGCGCATACACCGCCTGACGATCCGCCGCGCCGTTCTGGCCACCGTTGATGCGGCGAGTGATGGCGTCGAACTGGCCAGCATCGGCCAAGGTGTTGAGCCCCCTGTTCGCCCAAAACCACGCTGCCGACATGCACGCATGTTGCGGCTTTTCCAGCAGCTCCGGCTGGCTGATCAGGTCCAGGCCCAGCGCTTCACCGCAGGCTTTGTAGTTGGCACGGCCGGTGATCTGGATCAGGCCACGGCCGCGAAACTTGGAACCGTCACCCGGCTGAGTGTTGCCCAGATCAGCGCGGCCTTCGTAGCGGGCCTGGGCTTTGGTCGGGCCCCAGATCTCTTTCACGTATTTGAGCTGACCGGACTCATGACCGATCTGGGCGATGAAGGCCGCCACCCGCTTCGAGCCGACGATCTGATAACGGTTCATGGCAGTGTTCAGGACAGGTGCAAAAACGCCGGCAACATGGCCGGCGTTCGGGAAGATTTGCAGCAGTTGCTGCGTGGTGATAGGCATGGCTTTCTCCAGGCAAAAAAATACCCGCACAAGGCGGGATCGTTGATCGTGAATTCCGTCTCAGTTGAGCTGAGAGGAAAGCCAGAGCGGTTCCTGAGGGCGACTTTTCAAGTCCGGAAATGTTTCGGTCTGCGGCCAATCCCGCAAATCCATTCTGAACCCTTGCAACTCCTGGTACTGGTCAGCCTGCAAGGATGTTGGGCGACCGGCTTCCGCTTCATCACGATGACGAATGATTAGCGTGTCAGTGCTCTGCAAAAGTCGGTCACGCCACTGTCTTTGCATTTCACGCTGTTGCTCAAGGGATGGCGGCGGCAGGTCTACCAGACAGGGATAGCCCTGCTCATCCAGCGCAATCACCTTACCGAATGAGGATGCATGCGAGAGTTCTAAATATTGAGCTTCAGTCAGCTCTATAAGCTCGTCCTCGGGAGGCAACAAGCAATCCGGGTTAGCCACGCGGATCAGGCGCGGCGGAACGTCTTCGTCGGGTATTGCAATCATTTCGGCCGAGCTGCCGAGGCTCTCAACGTCCGGCGTCCAGTCGGGATCAGGCACGTACACCATGGGCGGCATCCACTCTGGATCGATCACGTCTTTGAAGCGGGAGCCAAATACCGACTCACAGTAAAAGTTGAGCCCTGTGCGGTGCAAATAGTAAATGTCAGTCATATCAGTTACCCCAAGCCTCCCAGTAGCACGGGCCTACGCCATCGTTACCGTTAACGATGGTGAACCCCGTACGCGTTACATCTTTAACGGCATAGTTGCCAACAGCACTGCCTTTCATCTCGGCGTTCTGCACGAAATTCACGCCCAAAATGGCGCCGGGGAATGTCATGGGAAACGCCACCGCTATAGCCGCATCCTGCCCCAAATTGGCGGTCACACCCCACATGCGAATCAGGCCTGTATCAGCGCATCGCCACCACCCAGTAGCGCCCATGCTGCTGGTGTTCTTCGGAGCATTCCCCGAGTGCCACACAGTGTGGGCGTTGGCACCCATCGACAGCCCGCCTACCTTGAACTGGTTGTCCGTGTCCAAACCAAAGTACGCACCGAAAATCCCTTTGCGGTGAAACAGCATCACCGCCGAAGCCGCGCTGTTGGCTTCGTTATGCACTTCCAATGAGCCGGTTTCGCCGGTCAGAGCGGCTATTTGCGGAGAATTCCCCGAGCCGCAATGCAGGTTCGAACCGCTGGCCAAAGACTGGTTAACCTTGAGGTACTGCGCAGGCGGGTACTTGGTCACGTCCCACAACGCGCCGCGCCCGTTGAATACATCGCCAGTAACAAAGTCCGCCGAGAAAATCTCTTTTGACTCACTGCCGTAATAGCCGATATAGCGCAGGCGCTGACGGTAGACGTTCAGCGAGCCGATGCCCTCTTCGGACTTAAAGCTAATCGAAGGGCTGCTGGTGGTCAGGCCCGCAAGGGTCAGCGGGCCGGTCATGGTGTCGCCGGTATTGCGTACACGCTTGGCCAACTCATCGTTGATGGCCGTGGCAAAGTTCGGGTTGTTTCCCAACGCTGCTGCCAGCTCATTGAGCGTGTTCAAGGATTCTGGAGACGAGCCCACAAGGGCGGCCACTGCGCTCTCAATCAGTTGTGTGGTTTGGGTCTTTGTGTAGGTTGTAGCGCTGTCAGCTTTAGTCGCAAGCGCTGCTGTCATCGCCGCCGCGTCAGCTTTTGTGGCGGGGTTGAAAGTTGCAGCCGACCACAGTTGCTGCCCACCCCAGCACAATACCCCTTGGGCGCTCATGGCCAAATCACGCGCTAAACGCCCACTCCAATGGAAGACCGCTCGCGGCGCATATTCAAAGTCAGAAGTGCTCGCTGCAACGCCGCCGGCCTCAAGAATCTGTAAAGCGCCCCCATTACCGTCTGATGAAGTTCCTCCAGGCTCAGGGGCTGAGAGCTGCGGACGCTGTCGACTGATGCTCCCAACCTTTAAAGCATCAGTAATGCCATACCCGGCAAGGGTCGTCGGGTTGCTGCCTGCAATAGCACGCCCCCTGCGATCAACAGTAAGGCTCTTGTAAGTTCCCGGTGCTATACCGGTATTCCCCAAGACCTGCTCAAAGTTCAGTGCCGTAGCACCCACGTTAGGCGGGGTGATGTTGCTCAATTGCCAGATAGATCCGTAATTCACCGTGCCTGCTTGCACAGGCACCATCATGCCGGGGCTGACCTCGATGTTTTCATCTGCGTCTTGAGTGCGAACCCATACCCCGCCCCCGGCAGAGTACAGGCCATTTTGGGCCGCATTGGCCTGATTCTTCACCAACACCCGGTCACCAGCCGCCAAAGCCACGCCGTCAATCGACTGTAGGCCGCTGAGAGCAATTGCTCCCGTAGTGGCCACTCGTACCGTTTTCTTCATGTCGGCCGCTGCGAAGGTCTGGATAGCCTTCAACAACTGGTTAACCTGACTTTCATCCGGTGTCAGGCCGGCCGCTTTGATAACGCTCAACAGCTCTTCAGTAACCGAGTTGCCCCACGCGGAGGGGATCAATGAACCCACTTGGCCCGTGGTGGAGTTTTCATCAACAAACTTGCCTTCGACCAAACCTACGTTTGGAACGCTCTTTGGATAATCCATTAGGACTGCTCACCGTAATTAATAAATTCAACTGTGTGGGCCGGGGCCGCTCTGCGTAGCACGCACTCCAAGGCCCCGCTCGGATTACCCCCGAAGGTCTCGCCCCAGTAACTGGCACCAAAGCGCCGCCCAAGGCGCCTGCGAGGCCCGGTTTCTAATGTCCACATGAACTGCGCCACCCACGTACCAAAGCGCGCAGACCCGAAGCGCGAGCGCGAGCCAAAACGCGGCGCTCTATGCTCGATCACCTTGGCATGGGGGTAGCCTTGACTGATGGCCAGCTCAACGAAATACGCCGGGGTCTGGCCACCGACTTCGACCAGTCGGCGGCGAACCGCCAACTGACGATCTTCAAAACGCGGGAACTCGCCCATGCACGCATCAGGCAGATTCATGACGCGCTCCCAGTCAGGGACCAGTTCGCGCACGGTATCCGGCAGGCTCTCGGCCAGCAGGTCAGCGGCCCGCAAGTCCTCACGGGCCAGCTCTTGCGCTCCGGCCTGCAACAACGCGTCAATGTCCGGGGAGAACTCCAGCTCCCACGCAGGGCCGGGAGGCAACAGGGCACGTAATTGCTGGTAATAGTCGGGGGCTGTTCTTATAGCCATTGCACCCCCCCGTACGTCAGCAGCTCGTTACGGGCGGCGGTAATGTTTCCTGACGGGCTCTGTAGGTCGTGGTCTTTTTCGCCCGTCGCGCCGCTGATTGCCTCCCGGATATGGGTGTTCAGCATCACGCCACCCAAGTCAGATTCCCGGTTATGCAAATCCACCAGCGCTGCCTCAACAGCCGCCCGAACTACCCCGCTGTCAGGGGTCAGCTTGATTCGGTACTGAATGGGTCTTTCCACAGGGGGAAGCACGTATAGCTCTGCCGTGACGGGGCGCTCTTTCTGGATGTAAGCCTCAACAACGGCGCAGGCTTCTGCACTGGGGATCAGGTCGATATCATCATCACGGACAAAGAAAAGCCCGACCGTACCGGGGCCAAGCCAGTGACGAATCAGCCACGCACGCGTCACGCCTGCCACCTCTAAGGCCCACGTCACGTAGTCGCTGGAACTGCCGCCGTGAGGGATCACCCGGTACGAGCGAATCACCCGCCCGCGCAGGGTCTCTATGCTTTCTTGCTCTGTGCCGCCTCCCAGACCGGGAGCCATCACCGTGAACTCCGTCCCAACACCCCGCGCCGGTGAGACCAGTCGCAACACTGTGCCTGCCGGTGTATTGCCTAACTGGCCGGGCTCTAACGCCTCCAGTTGGGCGACACCTTGCGTCTTGACCAGCTTGACCGATGCGGTAACGCGAAAGCGCACACCATCCTCACGCTGCAACAACGTGCCGGCGTCCAGAAGGGCGGGCGCTGCGCCGATAAAACTTGCTGATCCTGTCGCCGCCACAGCGTCCAGCCGGTCGCGTTTGAGCCGCGCCCGAGCCATGCGCCGCAATGTGTCCTCGTCAGCGGTGTCAGGGAGAATTTGCGCGGCAATGTATTCCTGATGGCCGTAGCGCCCATAAGCAGCCCCCGCAAAGACGCGGGCCAGCACTTCGGCATCAGAGCGCAGCAAGGCGCTGGAGCCGCCCAAGTCGCTTTGGGCTCGGGCAATCAGCTCCGGGAGTGACGGGGTATTAAATGGCATTGATCACCAACCAAAGGTTTTCAAGATAAATTTCCACGGGCCCGCCTTCGCGCATGTGAAGCACCACTTGCAAGTCCAGCCGGTCAAGGCCGCGTGTCACGATGATGTCGATATGCGTCACGCGGCCATCGTCGAGCATCCATTGCAGCGACTCGCGGGCGAACGCCTCGGCATCGCGCTCCGTGGTCGCCGTCAGCTTGCGGCGGCGCAACTGCCAAAGCCGTGACCCGATACGGTCATTGGCCTGCGTGGGAAAGCTGTCTCCCCACCAGCCGTAGCGTTCGTCATCGTCCAACGGGTCATCAGGGGAGGCCCGACGCCACGTAAGCAGACTGTTTACCGCTGCCCTTCGCCAAGCGCTGTCCACGTTTTCGCTATTGATAACGGCCATCAGCTATCCCCCAGGCACCGGTTTTTTGTCCGACCCTTCGTGTACGTGATTCACTTGGCTGACCTTGGCGGCCACCTGATCGCCGTCCGAGACAATTCGCCCTGTGGTGTGGATCAACGGCGTGTCGAACTCGACAGCCGTACCGGCTTTGATTTTCAGGGTCATGGTTTCAATCTCGATAACCCGATCACGCTTGAAGTGCAAAACGTCGCCTTCATCGGTGTACAACGCGACCTCACCGGTCTCAAGACCTGCCAGCCGAAAGCGCCGGTCTGCAATGCAAACCACCACGCCGTGTGAACGATCACCGCCAATGAAAGCCGCTAACCCCTCTGCACCCGGATGCGGATTGGACGTGTAGCCATACGGTTCGAGGTGTTCCATGTCGTCTTTCATTTCCCCGGCCAGCAGGCGCATTTGCAGGCTTTGGAGTTTGCTTGTGGCATTCACCAGACTGACAACCCCACGGGCAAACACTTTATTCATCAGGCTCATTCGGGCTTCCAGTCAGCAGGGATCAGGTATTCAAAGTTGTCCGCCTTGCCGCCCTTTTTCAGCTTGCGGGCTTTGTGCGGGTCTTTGGGTTCCGGTTCAAAGGCATCAGGCGGCGCCACGGTCATGGCAGCCGTGGTGCCGCTGTCATCGAGCACGTATTCGATTTCACTGATCAGCATGTCGCGGTCGATGCCTATGAGCGGATCAACCACGCGCACCAACATGTTCGGGCGCCATAGCTCGCCATTGGATTGCCGCCACCCCTGCACTTTGTATTGCAACGAAAGCGCCTTGCCGATGCGATTACCGCGCTCCCAGTTGGCCCGTGCGCTGGCCAGCTCGGGGCTGAGCTGGCCACTTTCATGAATCAGCAACACCCGCTTTCTGGCAGCCCGTGGGTCACTGACACTGGCCTGCACCTCTGACGCGCCCTCTCCGTGGACGGTGTCCGTTCCAGCCCGCTGCCCCACCACTTCGTAGTCGGAGAACACGCCGGAAAAATCCAAAGCCCCCGAACCGGTGAGAATATTTTTCCCCAGCTCCAGGCGATCAACTGCGCGGCCAGCACTGCCCGGCTTGACGATCACCAGTCGCCCACGCGCGTCATCCGTCGACAACAAACGCGATAACGTCAGCAGGCGGTCGATGGACTCGAAAACGGTTTCACCCGGTTCAATGGTGTGGTCGATCAGCTTGTCGGTTTCGGGCACTTCGCTAAGCACGCTGATGCCGTACGAGTCGGCCAGCGCCTGCACCACCTGTTGCACGCTTTGGTTGCGCCACTGGCCCGGCTTATTGATTGCTGCGCAGTCCACCAGATCCGCGGTTAAAGATCGTCCGCTAATGCTGCGGCTGACTTTGGTGGCGTCATAGCTGATTGGCGTAGCGAATACCCAGCCCGTTAAAACCAGATCCTCGCCTATCCTGACCTCGCATCGAGCGCCTTGGCGCACAGGAATTTCCGTGTCCTGCCCCGGCCAACGCCATGTCACGTCGAGGGAAAAGTCCCGGCTTTGTCGTTCTATCCCTGCGCTGATGCTGACTTTTTCCCAGCCACGGTAATCCAGTCCGTTGACGCTGAGCGTCACGGCATTGGTGTTTTGCATGGGGTTTACTCCTGAGCGACTTGCAACACCGCAGGCGGCAGAAAGCCGGGGTGTTTGACCCTGTTACGCGTAACGATTTCTTGCGCCCGCGACGCGTCACCAAAGCGCTGATAAGCCAGCACCAACGCAGGCAGGCTTTGTTTGGGCGTGACCTGCACCAAGCGCACACCCGAGCGGGCAACTTGGGTCAGGTGTGTTTGCAACTGCTTACGCACGCTCTCAAGCTGCGTGAAGTGCTCGTGAGGGGCGGCCAGTGCTGCCCCCCATAGCGCTTCGCACGCCGCATCACGCAGCGCAATAATTTCATCGGCCGCAGGCACTTCAGGCCGAACAATGGGCAATGCCACTTGCTGTTCCAGAGAAGGCACAGCCGGCAACGCCGCCGGCGGGAGCACCACCGGCATGGCGGCGGAAGTACGCACCGCATGGACCAACAGCATATCCCGCACCAATTCCCGTGCCGCCTTGACCACTGCAACGGTGGCCAAGCCGCCGGCTGCACTGTTGGCCACCGAGTCTGCCACTGCCGCCGCCGTCAGGGTTCGTGCTGCCTCCAGCTTGCTGGTGACGTCGCGTCTTGACTCGACAAAGCTGGTGAAGCCGGGTTCGGTATCCGCCAGTTTTGCAACCGTCTGCATGAACAGCGGATCAGCTTCAACCGCCGCCCCCGATACTGCGCCGCCACTCCCGACCGCACCGCCTGAACTGCCTGAGCCTGAACCCGAGTTGCTGTAACCCGAGTTATAGGGCTTGGTCGATGAACCTGTGTAGGACTGGCCGAAGCGGGCGAATTGAGCGCGAAACATGGCACTGAAATTACCCGGCGCATTGATCAGCATGTCCGCCAAAGCCTCGACCGACCCCACCAGACCAATCAGAGAAGCAAACTCGCGCTGGATCAGCATTTGCACACCGGCAATGCTGTTTTGCAGTGCGGCCACTGATAACCGGGCTCGGTTCACAATGGCCATTGCCGCCTTGTAGCGCGACAGAGCCGACTCCAGCAGGGTCTCAGAGGATTCTTCCAGTTGCTTTGAGGTGTTGGGCACCCCGGCCGGAAAACCCTTCTCACCATCCTCTACAAACGTCAGATCAAACCGAACTACCCCACCCTCACGACGCTCATGGGACACGTCGCAATCTGTCGCCGTGACCGTCATGCGGCCAAACCATGGGTGTATCAATTCGCCGGGGCCAGGCTGATCGAGTGCTTTTAACAGGTCATCACGTTTTACAAAACAATCATCCCCCACCACAAAAGCCGCTAGTTTTGGAATCCGCGTTTTACGGCCAAGATCCTCTACAAATGGCTTATCCCGTTGCGGGTACTCATGCACCTGCGTGCGCCGACCTACAGACTGGCTGTCACTGTCCACAAAGAACGGGACGCCCCTGAACGAGGCCGGCTGTAACTGATCGCGCCACGTTGTATCTGCCATCGGCCGCTATCCTTCCCTTGCCAAACTTCGGTAACCGACTTGCGGGGTCACGGTAAGACCCGGCTGATTCGTTTTCATGGGATCAACCCGCATGCCCTGTGGCGCATTGTCGAAGCGAACCACCATTGCGCCTTCCAGACTGGTGCGGTTATTGGCTGCCGTCTGCTGCACCAGAGACCCACGCTGAGCCACCAACTCACCCGAAGGCGGGGTCGGCTTGTGCTGCTGTAGAAGACTGCCCGGCTTGGGCATTTCACGCTGCTCAGGCATCGCCACCAACGCGCCCGGACGCGGCACAGTGGGGGCCTCAGCCTCGGGCAACAGGTCGCCCGGCCTGACTGGCCGCACCGCCTGAGTACGGTTCAGCAACTGGCCCGGATTCAGTAGGGGCTCAACCTCGGATTGACGCAACAGATTGCCCGGCACAGGCAAGGACTCAGCGCCCGTTACGCGTAACGGCTTGCCGGGTGCGGGCAGTGGCGGCGGTTGCGAACTCACCAGTTGCAAAGTCGGGGCACGTATTAAACCGCCGGGTACGACTGGATCATTAGCCGGCGGCCGTAGCAGATCAGCCGAGCGCGTAGCCCCTTGCAGAATGTTTTGATTGCGCTGCGCCTGGGCGGCATCCGCCCGCAGGAACTCCCCAGTGCCGCCACCCTCTCCGGCGTTGGCCAGCTTCTGGCGTTCCGTCCAGCCGTCCACCGTCGTTTTTGCCGACTCAAGGAATCCGGGGCCATCCGACCCAATCCCGAAGAGCTTCATCATGGGCTCAAGGATCGGCTTGAGCTTGTTCCACATGGACTGGAAGAAACCGCTGATGGGCTCCCAGTTGTTAACGATCATCCCCAGCGGCGTCCAGTCGAAGATGCTGGCCATAAAGTCCATGAACGGTACAGACAGCGCTTTAGTCAGCTCCCACATGGAGCCAAAAAACGCTGTCAGCGGTTGCCAGTTCTCGATGATCATCCCGATCGGCGTCCACGAAAACGCCGTTTTCAACCACCCCCACACCGCCATCGCCGGTTTCTCGATGCGCTTCCAGATCGCCTCAAAGTACGGCGCGACCGTTGACCAGTTGCCAATGAGCAAACCCGCCGCCAACGCAATACCGCGCACGATCAACCCTACCGGGCTCATACCCACGACAGCGTTCATCAGACCCAGCGCAGCCGTTGTACCAGCCGTGGCCACCCGCAACACACCAAAGCCGACAGCCGCACCCAACAGCCCTTTAATCAACCACGGGTTGGCATCTGCCAGCGTTGAAACCTTGCTGATGATTGGCCCCACCGTGGCCATGAAGTCGTTGAACGGCGGCAGCAACACAGTGCCTACCGTGATGGCCAAGGCCGTCATGCGGTTTTGCAATAATTGCAGGGCGTTTTCAGTGGTCTCTGATCGGGCCTTGTATTCACCCTCCATCGAGCCCGCGTATTTTGTCTTGTCCCCCACGGCCTTGAAGTTCTTTTGCAGCACGTCAAGGTTGGTCAGCAAGGGGGCAATAGCCCCTACCGATTCCTTACCGAACAGATTGGTCAGCACAGCGGCCTGCTTGGCCTTATCGACCTTGGCCACCGACTGGAGCACCTTGTTAATGGTGCCCTCGGAGTCCGTCTGCATGCCCCGTGCGATTTCGTTGGCATCAAGCCGCAAGGCCTTGAACGCCATCTGCTGCGACTTGGTGGCGGCGCTGCCGGCGGTCAGGGTCAGGGCGAAGTTCTTCATGCCCGTAGCCGCGACATCCTGAGCAATACCCACACCGGCCAGCGCCGAACCCATTGCCGCCAGTTGCCCGGCATTCAAACCGGCGATTTCACCCAGCGGGCCAATGGCCGTCACGATGTTAGAAATTTGCGCGGTACTCGCCGCGCCGGTATTGCCCAAATAGTTGATCTTGTCAGCCAGGGTAACGACTTCTTCCTGATTGAGTTTGAACGCCGTGCGCCACTTGGCCATCATCGAGCCGGACTGTTCTGCCGTCTGATCAAAAGCAATGCCCATTTTTACGGCATCTTGGGCGAACTGGCTCAAATCCTCCCGCGCAATACCCGATTGGCCACCCGCCGCCACAATCTGTGCAATGCCGTTTGCCGCCATTGGCAGTTGCTCTGACAGGTTGAGCACGTCCTTGCTCATCTGCTTGAACTGATCGGGGGAGTCGAAGTTAACCACCTTCTTGACGTCCGCCATGGCGCTCTCAAAGCGCATGGCCTCCTTGGCCCCAAGCACAAAGGGCAGCGCCAGTGCGCCGCCCTGCAAGGCTTCCATAAAGCCGATCTTGCCAAGGCCTGATTCGGTTAGCTGCCGGCGCAAGTTGTTGGCGTTACGACGAATCCCCCCGAGCACTGGCGACAGCCGGTCAACACCGGTAATAAGCGCCTTGAGCTGAAACCTGTCAGACATTATTGCTCCCCACTAACGCCGAGATTCGCCAAGCGTGTTCCTCACTTTCAAGGATCACGTCCAGCGGCTGGTTCTTCATTGCTTCTGGGTCGGTCTTCCAGAACCACGCAAGGTCGTAGACCAGTGCAATCAGGTCGTCGGGACTGGCGAAGCGGGATTGAGGAAAAAACCAACGATCATCCAAGCCAGTGTGTTCAGGTCGGACAAATCCAATTCGTTTACCGACCCGGCCGGGATCGCAGCGCAAACAGCCAAATACTTGGCAGCGACTTCAAGATCAGCCACCGGGTGACCGGTTTCCCCCAAGGTGTAGGGCAACAGCTTGATAGCGCGGGCCTCTTGAGTGGTTGGCCGACGAATACTCAGTTCTGTGACTTCTTCACCATGCGCCTTGATGGGGCGGCTCAATTTAAAGTTCGTCTTTTCCATTACTGCCAATCCCCTGATACGCCTTCGAATTTGAGCGAGACCTTGCCGTCATCGCCGGTCACTTTGATTTCATCCACTGCATAAGCGCCGCTCAACACGTAGCTACTGCCGTCCTTGAATTCGGCGGTAATGGTCATGTTCTGAGACTCGGCAATTTTCTGGTGCGGGAAGCCCGGTGTTTTCAGGGCATCAACGCTGATGAAGGGGGCCAGGTCTTCCTCTTTGAAGTAACCCGGCATGATGGTTTCACGCTTGACCTTCGACAGCGGGCATTCCACGCCGCCAGTGATAACGATCTGCTCACCGTCAATCTTGATGTAGCACGTGCCCGCAACTTTCTGACCCATAAGGGGTGCTCCAATGAAAAAGCCCGCACAGGGCGGGCTTGGGTGTTTCTTATGGCTTTACGCCGCTTCGGGGTACTGCAACCGGAACTGATACAACAGCGCAAAAACGCGGAGCTGGTTGACCAGATCTGGCGGGAACAGCACGTTCAACCGGTTGGGGTTAGCCGGATCGCGCTCTACGATCAAGTTGGCCTTGAACATTTCCATGTTTTCAACAATGCCAGCCCGCTCAAGCTCGCCATACGCGGCAATCAACTCCCCACGAATCACCACAGGGGTGACAATGCGCTGGCCGGGGCCAAAGTTGGTCCCGTCATTGGCTAGCTTGTGGCGGCCATACTTGCTGGTAATACGGCTACGCAACACACGCAGCACGTGCGCCGACTGATGCAACGTTTCGCTGTCCAGATACGAGTCGTCGGGCTGGTCGTACGCGTTGCGCTGGTAGGTCGTTACAGCGCGCTGAATGCGCAGCGCACCGCCCGAATAGTTCGCCGTGGCCGTGCCATACCCCAGCAACGACTGGAACTCTGTCAGCGTGAAACGCTCACTGACCGGCGCCGGGTCAATGCCGCCCAGCTCCCCCGTTTGAGTGGGACAGGCCGGGTCAGCGCTGATGAATACCGCCGTGCGGGCCACCAGTTGCGCGGCCACTTCCCACACCGGCTGTGGCACCCCTTTTTCAATGCCCAAAATGGTCATGTGCGGGTCATTGCGAAGCCGGCCGGCAGCGACATGCTCGCCCAACGTGCCACGGCGAACGCTGTAGACATGGCCATAAATCTGCTTGGCCCATGACCAGCGCCCGGCGCTGTCATCCATGGTTTCTTTCCACGCGTCCAGCGTTTGTGCATCGGTCCAAGGCTGGCAAATGAACTCAAATTCTTCATCCCCCAACGCTGCCAACGCCGCCGCCATGTCGGGCGTACCGGCGCCGCCTGACATTGGCGTGACCACCACTGTCAGACCGGCCGGGGTAATTTCGCCATTGACCCGGCCCAAGCGGTTCATCACCACCTGAATGTCATTGGCCTGCACGCCCTTGAATTTGGACGTGAGCGTCACAACGCCCTCAACCGCCGCCGCCTTCACAGGCAGCTCAATGGCGTCATTGATCTTGTTGGCCAAGGTGGCCGCAACCGCCGAGGCCGGCGACAGATTTGGCACCATCGCCTGTACGCGCTGCCCCGCCACGTAAAGGTTCAACAGTCCTGCTTCGCTGGTTGTGCCTGTCAGGGTGATGGTGGCCGTTGCAGATACGCCCTCAGCCACTTTGAGTGGCAAACACCAGACCTCGCCCGCCGGATCAATGGCGCGCAGTTGCTTGTGCATGGCCGCGATCATCGACCCGTCGCCACCGATGGCGCGTGCTTCAGTCGTGCGCGACACAATCGACAACTTGCCGATTTCATCGCCCTCCGCGTCATCGTTGACCTGACCCACCAGCAGCCGGCGCAGTGTTGACAGCCCGCTGTTGGCCATTGAGTTGTCCACCTCTGCATAAAACAGCGGGACACGTAGATCACCTGGAATAGCGCTGAACCCTACACTCATGTTGCTTTACCTACTTTGGCGGGCTTGGACTCAACGGCATCACCATCATTGATACGGCGCTGCCAATAAGCGTTATGCGGCACTTGCGCGCCAGTTTCGGGCAGCAGTTCGCCGCCCTTCTCAGGGTCGGGAACATCCCGGCCCTGAGCGGGTTTCAAATAAATGCGCTTCACTTTTGTAAATCCTCTCGGGCTTGAAACTCGATACGGCCGTCAGGGCCTGTAGGGGATAGGTTCTTGTCGAATATCGGGTCGATAAAATCCATATTGATATTCATGCCTTCCAGCGGCGGCAAACCGTCCAGCTCGTATTCGTGCCACGTTTCAGCCGGATCACTTTCGCGGTTACGGCCAAGCTGAAAAGCGGTCACAAACGAGAAGCGGTAAACCGCCTTGTCCCGGCTGTTGAGCAACATTTCCCGGCCCACGTATTCCACCGGGTCGTATTCCGGCTCGGGCTTGAACCCCACCAAAGCGCG
This sequence comes from Pseudomonas sp. BS-2016, assembly GCF_001806145.1. Taxonomy (NCBI): domain Bacteria; kingdom Pseudomonadati; phylum Pseudomonadota; class Gammaproteobacteria; order Pseudomonadales; family Pseudomonadaceae; genus Pseudomonas; species Pseudomonas sp. BS-2016. The sequence continues at coordinate 399,733 of NZ_MLCT01000019.1, read as the reverse complement.
GCATAGCTCCTTGCGCACCGCGTCCACCTGATCACCCACCGCAAGACCGCGCTCGTCCCCAGCGCGCTGCGGAAAGACCACGCACACGTCAAATTCCTCGGTCACGTCCTGCAAAATCACGTTTTGCGCCTCAGAAGGATCAGCGCGCTCGTCGGTCAGCACCACGTAAGCCGCAAGGCCTGACAGCTTTGAACTTTTCTCGATGCTTTCCCAGTCAATGCCACCCGTAACGGCGTTGGTAAAGCCGGGGCAATGCGCACGCAAGTGCATCACCAAAGGCGTCACTTTCATAAATCACCCGTAACAAAAAGCCCGCACTGGGCGGGCTTAGCCGTTATGTAGGCTCTTGGCGAATGCGTCCTGCAAAATGCTGACAATCCTGTCATTGCTCTTTTGCAGGGCGTCTTCCATGAAGTTCTCGCGGGGCGCGATTCGCCACCCTCGCCCGTTGTCAGCTTGACGGCGGTGGCCTTTGGTTCGCTTGGCGCCGTTTCTAACACCGTAGTGCAGGTAGGCCGGGTAATACTCTTTCATGGCAGCGGTTTTGTTCGGCATGATCCGCACCATAAAACCCGACCTGCTGACTTTGGGTGTAATCGACTTGGTAAGCCGGCCAGTCCTGTGGCCCGGATAACCATCAGGCCCCGAACGCTTGGCTTTGCCGGTGAGTTTGCGGGCTTCTTTCTGAACCAGTCGCCCCACCTTGGCAAAGCCCTTGCGGATTTCCGAACGGTTGAAGTTGGCCCGTTGAAAATCGTCGAACGCACCAAAGTGCATGTAGGCCGCAACATGAGGTTGGGTCATAGTTCTTCTACCTCCAGCACCGTAAACCTGCGCTTACCGTTGAGATGCGAACTGCGCCGAACCCGGTAAACCGTGGCGCCCTCGCCTTCACCTACCACCGCCTCCCAATCGTTGGTAATGCCGTTACGGTAACGAATGGTGATGCGGTGAGTCATGATGCTGTCAGCCTGAACACTGCCCGAATACAACGCGCTGCCCACCGGCTCGACCTTGGCCCACGTTCGTTTTTGAACTGGAAAGCTCGACTCCAGGTCGGCATCGAATTCATTGGGTTGGTCGTCACGGTGACGCAGCGTCACCCGCGTATCCAGCTCACCTATGGCCGGCTCATTCATAAGCTGAACCAACGGTAAGGGCCAATCAACGCATCCACGGCCAACGGCAGCACCTTCATGCCGGTGGCCTCACTGGCGGCCTCTCGATGCTCGTACCAATGGGCAACCAGCAGCAGCATGGCCAAGCGCCAATCATCATCCAGTAGCAGAGCGTTTTCGGGCGCATCATCTGGCAACGCATCACCCGCAATCAGCAATCGCCCGGTCTTGTTCTGCACCAAATTCCACGCCGCACGCCCGTAAGCCTGCAAGAGCGTGTCTTCGTCGGTGCTGTCGTCATCGAGGCGCAGATGCGCCTTGATCATGGAAAGTTCCAGCATCAGCGCACAGGGGCCACTTGCGCGGCCCCGCTCCTTATCAGGCTGCGACTTCGGCGCCTTTGCCTGCCAACGCCTTGATCGCGGCCGTGTCCTGCAGGACGATGCCGAAACGCAGGAACGCAAGAAAGCCCACTTGGCCATACTCGGCGTAACGCTCAACCAAGCGTTTCAGCGTCAAGCTGCGCACGGCGCGCAAGATCAGCTCGTTAAAGTCGCCGGCAAACATAAACTTCTTGCCAGCAGCAATATCAGCAATTGCCTGATCAATGACGTATTGCTGTTTAAGAATGGTCGCCGGACGGTCGCTATCAATGCCCGGCAGCCAGAGAGGACGGTTATTGCCATCGACCATTTCTTCAAGGGCCTGACAGGTTTTGTCGTTGAAGGCCAAGCGGAATTTCGGAGCCGCACGATAGGCCGGGTCGACCGAGTGAATCAGGCTGTTCACTTCCTGCCAGGTGAACTTGGTTGCATTGGCTGTAACGCTGCCCACGCTTACCGAGGCTTCCAGTCCCTTAGGCTGGGCCGGCGCATCTGCCGCCTCGGCTGCGCCAGTGCCCTGCACGATCAGGCGGTTACGAGTGCGTCCACAACGCTTGCTGATGCGGCCAGCCAGAAAGGCTTCCATATCAATACCGGAATCCTGCAACAGCTGTTCAGAGACACGAATAATCTTTGAGCTGATTGTGTACGAACCCAAAGTGCCCATACCAAACTCGACATCTTTTTCGTTGGCTTGCTTGTTTTCCCCAATCAGCTCGCCTTCTTCTTCACCGCCATTGCTCACCGCCCAGGCAATGGGTGCACCATTGTCGGTATTGAGTAGCTGACAGACAGCCGCAATACCGCCATAGGTGTTCAGCGATTCAATTACCCGCGCCTGCAACGTGGTGGGGACAGTAAAGCCACCCGCTTCATTAGGGTTGGTAGCCTGAGCACGCATAGCAAATACAGCTGAACGTTGTTCAGCCGTCAGCGGCTCCGTGCCGCGACGCAAGAATGCATCGAAAGCGCTTCGTTGTTCAGCGTCGGCACCCGTCAGTTCTGGTTGAGGCTGGGCGCCATGGTTGCCGCTACGAGCGCGCTCTTCGACAAAGGACTGATCATTCTCACGCAATTCTTCCTCGCGCTCGATCTTCTCCTTCAACGCTTTGAGGTCGACTTTCATCGCCTCCCACTTGGCACGCACTTCGCCGGTCCATGCTTCATCACCCGTGCTTTCATGCAGGCTACGCATTTCGGCAGATTTTTGGGCGTACAGCTCTTTAAGTTGTTGCAGTGTCATAGATCCCCCAAGGGCTTAAAGGTCGTTCAAATCCAGCAGGCGCTCTCGGGCTTCACGCTCAAACAAAGCGCGACCCTCAAGGCCTTCGGTGTTCGCCTGCTTCCAGGCATTCAAGGAGCGCTGGGCAGCGCTTGAATCGGGATAGGCGGGAAAGGACACTGGGCCCACGTCGCGCAGTTCGGCGATCTTGTAAATCGTCCGCACCACCACGCCGTCTTCTTCGTGCCACGTGTCACCCCCCGGAGCAACACGCATGGCGAAGCTGCTACCGCTCATGTCACCGCGCTTAAGCGGCTCGACAACCAGGTCGCGAATGGTCTGCGTGTTAGGGGTGTCGATCTCGTAAGCCAGGCCACGTTGGTCTACCGAGAGCCGCAACGTGCCGCTGACTGTGCGACCCAACAGATAGTTAGGATCATGGTTGAACAGCCCGCGCACGTCCTGTGTAAGGACCTCATCGAATGCACCCGGTGCAATCAGCTCTACAAAGAAGCCCCCCAGCAGATCACTACGCTGATTGAAAACAGCGCCGTATCCGGCAATGCGCGGCGACGCGTTCTGATCGCCGCCCTCTTGCGTCGGGACAGCGCGAAGCTCGCAGTGCTGCGCAGGCAGCATGCGTTTTTCAAAATCACTCATTGGGTTATTCCTTTGGTGTTACAGGTAACGGCAAGCCGTCTACGCCAAGCAACTGCGTGTTGACGTTGAGCAACATCGAGTCGAGTCCGACAAGCGGGTTCAGGTCCTCCAATACACGCACTTCATTGCGGGCCATCCACCCGTCTTGGATGGCAATTCGGTAGAACTCTGCACGCTCTTTTGGGGTGCCGCGCAACAAGCCTGCAAGGTTGAACTTGACGTAGTAGCCCGCCAACCTCTCAGCGCGGGTGAACACTCGGCGGTTTAACTCTTCCTCCCAGTTCTTGACCCACGGCATGATCGAGTGCCGCACAAACTGGATGGCTTGTTCGCTGATGTTGGAAAATGTCGCCTTTTCGAGGTCGTTGATCATGTGAGAAGGCACGTTAAACATGCTGGCAATCTCACTTCGGGTCAGCTTGCGCGTCTCCAAAAACTGCGCATCCTCGGGCGCAATGGTCAGCGCCTTATAATCCAGATCCGCGGGCAATAGCAGGGTCTTGTTATCCGATTGTTTGAGTCTGACTACAGCGTTATTCCAGGCCTTTTTAAGCCGCTCCCAAGCGTCATTGGAAAGTTTTCCATCCTTGAGCGATACCAGCCCTGTAGGTCTCCCGCCCCCCTCAAAAAACTCTTTTCCATAACGCACCGCCGCCAAACCAAGCCCAATGGTTTCAGCATTCTGTCGAATGGGACTGGTCCCCATTCTGCGGCCCGAACCGATAGCCCGAAGATGAATCATGTCCTCGGGAGAAACAGCCAGCGGGTAGCCATCCTCATCCTGAGTTGAATAGATCCAGCGCTGCCCATTTTTGACCAGATCAGTCACTTGGGGCTCGCACATTTCCAGCGTCTGTAACTCTCCCTTACGGCTGCGCACAATCCGCGTGAAACCATTGCCCCAGCCCAAGGTGTGGGCCTGCTTGGTCTCACGCCAACGGTACGAGGTCTGCCACTGGTTCGGTTCGTCATGCAGTAAGAAGTGCGCTGGGTGGTCAGTCGCTGGCACGATCCGACCGTCTACCTTGCGCAGTACGCTGAGCGGCAACTGAGCCATGGTGCTCGACAGCACATAGATGCAGGCATACACCGCCGTAAGCTTCTGTGCAGTAGCAGGGCTTACCGCAATACCGTTACCCCCACCCAGTAACTCTGCGAGCGCTTCACTGCTTAATGAGGTATTCGGACTCTCCAAACTGCTGCGCTGCTCGTACAGCGCGCCCAGAATCATGTCTGAACCAACTTAATGGCAGCACCCAGCAGCAGCGCACCACCGACGATCATTGCAATACCGGGGCCGAACTCTATGTGCAGACCGGCAACAAACAGGCAAAAGCCTGCCGTCCCGACTAGTTCAGGAAGCATCTTTTTCATAGGTCTATCCGACTAAGAGGTCATCATCCTCAAGGGTATCGAGCACAGAATGTGCTGCACCATCCGCCAACAGAGCGCGACTCATGGCCATCAGAATGGCGACCATGCCGTCTATCTTTTTAGCGCTACTTTCCTTGGTCGGGGTAATGCAGCCTTTGTATTCATGGGCCACTACGTTGCTGGCCATCCAGGCCAAAACAGGATCACCGTTATGGCGGACTCGACCAGAAACCAACGCAGCCTCTAGCTCACGCATGGCAAGGTTCATGGTCTGGATACCGCCGCCGACCTCAACAACCTCGGCGCCGTCTTTCATCAACTGGTGCGCGAGCTGGGTAGCACGCCACTTGTCATAAGCGATTTCTTCGACCTGATGATCACTGCCAATGTCTTTGGCGTCTTCGCGGATCACATCAAAATCAAGTTCCTCACCATCTGTCGTTATCAAGTGCCCTTCATTCACCCAGCGCTCATAAGCATCTTGATTAGGGCCATCCCCCTGGACCGCGCCTTCAGGCAGATAGTGACGATTGAAGAAAGACCATAGATCACGCCCCTCCTCATCCTTTTCACGGAACACAATGGCAATGTCCGCAATGTCACACTTGCTTGCGAGGTCGACGCCGAGATAGCAGCGTTTACCGCGCATATCATCAAGGGTCAAATTGCCATCACCGGCTCGCTCCCAATCCAACTGGTTAAGCCATGCCATTTTCGCGTTTACCCATAAGTTGCAATGTTTAGTTTTAAATGCGTTTTGCCGTGACGGGTAACGCGTGGCATCAGCTAAGCTGCGCTGCAAGTTCTCGGGAAAAATGGACACCCCATAGTTAGGGTTTGCCTTCTTCAAAACCTGTAACTCTCGCCAATCATCTTCCTCATCAAGTGTGTAAATCAGCCCGAACAACTCGTCATTTGCCACGCTGTTTTCCAGCATCGCACATATCTGTTTACGCTTTTCGTAACAGGGGCCGGCGATATTGGAGCCCGCTGTAGTGATGGTAAAAATCAATGGTTGCTCGCGTGCCCCCATGCCGGTCAGCATGGTTTCGTAGAGCGCATCACTTTCATGTTCGTGGTATTCATCCACCAGCGAGCAACTGGGCGAAGATCCATCGCCGGGGTCGCCAATAATCGGTTCCAGGCGGCTACCGTCTTCTGGTATGGCCAAACTACGCGCATTAATTTCGACGCCGGCCGCTTCCACCAAATAAGGCGTTTTAAGCATCATCAAGCGCGCAGGCCGGAACACTTCCCATGCTTGTTTTTCCGTAGTCGCGCCGCAGTACACCTCGGCGCCAAATTCGCCATCGGCACAGAGCATGTAGAGAGCGAGGCCTGCCGCAATAACGCTTTTGCCGTTTTTGCGTGGAATCTCGCAATACACCTCGCGGAAACGGCGTAGACCATTTTTCTTACTGACCCACCCGAACACACAGCAGAAAATGAAAAGCTGCCACGGCTCCAACTTCAGTAGGCGCCGCTCTCGCGCCCACTTGCCTTTGGTATGAGGCAGCAACTGCACGAAGGCGCAGACCCTTTCAGCGGCGGCCTTATTGAATTTCCATTTGTAACTTTTGCTCTTGCTGGCCTCCAGGTCGTCGAGGTGACGCTTGCAGGCCAAACGTACCCACTTACAAGCATCAATTTTTCCGGCCACTACATCGCGGGCGTACCTGTTCGCCGCGTTAACGCTCACATTGGCCATTGTTCTATTCCCTCACTTGCCTCCGATGATCGCGGAAAAGGCATTGGATTTTTTGGACTTGGGCACGACCAGTCGCGCCCGGCTTGCAGGGTCAAGCCCCAAGGCTGCCCCGTAGCTGGTCATTTGACGCATGGCCTCATTGGCCACTGTGCAGGCTGGGTTCTTTACCCGCCCCATCGCCGTTTTGATAGTGATGCCGTTGTGCATGACGTCCTTTTCCGCTTCGCGCCAACGGCTGTAAGCCAGACAAAATCCTTCAAGTACATGCAGGTCGGTCAAGGTCAGAACCTTGGCGTCAATCAGCTCGGGAGCCAACTTGTCCCACATGACACCGGCGTAATCACTCATCCAGTCAGGCGCCGGCGGTGCAATCAGCAGCGTTGAAAAGTCCGGCTCGGCGTTGTTGAGTTTTCGCTTTCCGGGATTTCCGGCTGCCCGCTTTTGGGCGGTCGGCTTGGGTTTCCGGCCTCCCCCTGGGGCACGCGTTGCCATGAAAAACATCCGTCTTGGTTAGTGGGCTGCCTCGCTGGCCGGGCGTACCCTGATTTTTTTATTTCGCGGTCGCGTGAAAAGGGCTGGGCGAGCGGTGGAGACAAGGGAGGGCTGTAGAGATTTACCCCACCCCCCCCTCTAACAGAACACTTTTCTAGAAATTCCAGCATTTTTCGATGAAATTCACGGCCTTGAGGCTCGTCTAGCCGCAGCCGACTCGGCTTGTGTTTTTCTCTTGTGACAGTCCACGTTTATGGCAGCGAGATTGTCAGAATCATCACTTCCACCGAGGTGTTTTGGCGTTACGTGGTCAACTTCTGATGCTGGAAGACGCCGACCTTTGCAGTCAGCGCACTGACACAGGTAACGATCACGCTTGAGTACTGCTGCCCTTTTCTTGCGCCATTCCCAGTCATACCCGCGCTGCTCAGCAGTCCCACGATCCGGGTTAGACCAGCCTGTCGCAAGGTGCGAATGGTCGTCGCAATAGCCGTGCTTACTCTGCGTCTTTCCCGGACACAGCGGTTGCCGGCACGCGCGCTTGGCCTTTGGCGGCATTGCTTTGGGCCTCCTGCTTGAAAATGCAGTCTATTAATCTGATCTGCGTGGCAGCTTGAAGTCAGCGAAGCGATCAGCAAAATCAGCGATCTTCTTCACACCCAAGAAGCCAATCCAAATGCCTGCGGGTGTAGCTAGACTGGACGGCAGGCCGAAGTACTCCAGAACCGCAATCAGGCTGGTGGTGAGCAACATACAGATGGTTGCTTCAAGCATCGCCTGTCGCCGCGTGCCACCGCCGTAGATGATGCGGGCGACAGCCATTGCAGCTGACGCTAAGGCCGCGTAAATAGTTGGCGAGTGCTGACTCAGCCACGCGAGCGCTATCACCCAGGTGTCTGGCTTATCAGGCATATGAGGCATCCGGTGTCCTCCCCTGCGGGGAGTGAAATAAGTTCGGCCCTGACAGCACTCCCGACTTAGAGCTACGGGTGTGGCAGGGCCGAAAACGAAAAAGCCCCGGCAAATGCCAGGGCTCAGAAACAAAAAAGCCCAGCGCTGGGCTGGGCTTTTCAAATCAAATAAGTTTTACGCAGACTGATAGGCAGCTACAACGCGACGAACCTTACCTGCATCCTTAGCAGCTTTATAAGCAACCAATGCGGCGTTCAAACGCTCTACTTTGCTTGCTTTAACGGTGTCTTTCGCTTCAGAAGATCGCATATCCGGATCCCTCGAGTACTTGATGAACGTTGTAGCCTAATTGGGCTTCATACTTTTTCAGTAGGCGACCGTAGTATGAACCAAGCTTGGGCCTGTCTTCAAGAGCTACTGCCACAAATCCACGTACATTTCGGGTTCGCCTCAATAACCAATGCGATTGCAGAAGCCCATTGCCTACACCCATGGCCTGCTTATAGCTCAACGGCCCTAGGTCTGGCCAGCTACTTGGTGTTGTGTAGTCGGGGGCACCAGCATCGAAGTCACGACGCAAAGCGAACTTTATCTCATAGCAGTCCTTGGGAAAACTACGACCCAGCTCTCTCTCTACCCTGTCCTGCTGTGCAAACAAGCCAGCGGACAACGGCAGATACCACACGCCATACTCGAATTTATCTACGTAGAAAGTATGCAGAATGGCTAGCTCTCCTTCATTGATCAACAAAGGAACCTCTTCGTATTCTTCCAGCAAGCGTACTTCAGCCACCCATTCGCCTCTTCTATCCATATGGAGGCGATACGCCCAAGAATACAAAGCCCCGCTCAATAGCAGGGCTTTTACTAGTCGATCCTCATAACGCGCAAAACCGACATGATGGGGTGAATTTACGGCGAGTCGGCGAGCCAGTCAAGCGGCATCAATAAAGATTTCTTCCACGTCGAATATCTCGGTGGCATGGATAATCGCCCCTTCCTCAAGAGCCTCTAAGCGCTTACCAATGCCAGCCCTCCAGTCACGTCGCGTGCGCTCTGGTGAAGCTTCAGGATCCCAAGTGTTCATGTCATAGAACTCGGCAGGCAGCACGATCATGTCTGTGGAGCGTTTGCCAGATTGAACGCCCTTTAGCTTAGGAATGGCCCAGGCTGTCACAGCTTTGTAGATGAATAGCTGCGGTGCTGGTGAGGCAATCCGGCTGATTAACCGCCCTATTGCCGCGACCTTGTTGGCCTTGTGCGTCGAGAACTTCGCCACCAGAACATCCCAATGCGCCGGGGCCAACTCGCGGTGTAACAAGGCATACAGGCAGCAGTCATAGTCGAATTTATCACGCACCGAGATACCAGCGCCTTGCCCGCCTGAACGCAGTTCTGCATCAATGAGTTTCTGCCAGCTCTGCTTGGTTGAGTTGTCGATGTTGTCTGCCGCAAGCACACGTACCAGCGTGCCCATTACGTCTTTATAAAGCCCCATCACTTAGCCTCCATCAGCCGCTGGTGTAACTCATAAACGTTGTCGCCATCGTGACAATGCGAGGTGTGCGGAACTCGATAAATCTCACCATTGCGCATCTGAACTTCCAAGGTCGGGGCATGGTTCACGGTGTAGATGAACATAGCGCTGACCTCCGCTGGGTTTACTGCGAGCCGAGTGCGCTGGATGAGCTGAATCAGCATTTTTAATCCTCGCCTATGGTTGATTTCTGAATGGTGCTGCATGCCACGCCGTTAGCGGCCTCCAGCGCCTTACCGGATTCTTTGAATCTAACGCCTGTCTGCCCGTGGATCAGGTTCAAACCCTTCTGATCTAGATGCGCATGCCACTTCTCCAGCGCGTCACGTTTGCGGCCCATCACGTCAGACTGGATGTACACCTGCACGTTGCGGCCCATGGCATGGTTGATCAGCAGTTCACCAATCAAGTGATCAATGCCAAGGTCAGCCCATGCGGTACGAGCTACTTTGCGCAGGTCGTGGCTGGTCCACTCGCCCTTGCCCAACCGGGTGAACACGGCACTGGCCTGCCCTTCACTCAACGCCTTACCACTGCGCGCCGGAAACAGGTACTGGCCGTCATAGCCGCGGGCGGTTTGATTTTCTCGGTACTGGATCAACAGACTGCGGACTTGCTCAGTCAGGGGCAGGTGATGCTCAACACCGGTCTTGGTGTGCTCAGCCGGAATGAACCACTCGCCCTCTGCCAGACTGATATGCGACCAGCGCGCTTGCCGGGTCTCACCAATGCGCGTGCCGTGGCACAGCATCATCAGGGCCAGCATGGCATCAGCCGGTTCGCTACCCATCACCCGCCCCAACTCACCAAGCAAGTCCTGCAACTGCACGCCGCGCAACCGAGACGGCTTGATGCTCACCTTGGCCTTGGAGAAGTCCTTGAACTTGATGCCCGCCATCGGGTTGGACGTGATCAGGCCCAGCGCCAATGCCTGCCGGAACGCCAAGGCCAGCAACTGGAACGCCAGACGCACGTAATCGATTGAGAGGGTTTCTTGCAGCGGCCACATCAGCAACTTGTCGAGTTCAGCCTTGCTGACCTCCACCAACGGCAGATCCCCCAAACGCGGCAGTAGATGACACTTCATGGCCGAGGCGCCGGTGTTCTTGCGCTTGGCCGACAGATTGCGGTCACGGGCCATACGATCGGCATACCAGGTGAGCAGTTCGCCCGTGGTCGCCCACTGCGAAATAGCCGAGCCAGCATCGGCTGAAACCCGCAGGCGTACAGAGGGCAATGCGGCCAGCACCTGCTTGGCGCTCAAATCAGGGAACGCGCCGATACGGTGCCAACGGCGTTTGTTGACCAAGTACCAGGAGCCGCGCGTGCGGTTCTTGCCAAACCGAAAATGCAGCGCAGGATGGCCGGCGTCCCGCAGGTCTCGCACATGCTCAAGCTTGGCATTGCGCCCAATCTCCGCGTCGGACAGCTTCACGGTCAGTGTTTGAATTTTGGTGTTCACAGGGCACCTTCCGGTTGAGGCTGTCGGTCGACAACCTCGTAAGTGTTGGGCCACATCAAGCGGCCAAAGGTATGGGCCACGCGCTCATGCTCAAACAAGGCCACGGCGCGGTCAGGGCCAGCACTCAAATCCAGCTTGTGAGCGCAGCAGTGAACGGCCCAGCGATAAGCACTCGGTTCCACCGGGGCCAGATTGGGGTTAGGCATGTGCAGCACCTCCAGAACGCATTGCACGCAATGCCGCCAACGCGTTGTTTCCAACCTCGGGTGCACTGCGCTCGATACTGCGCGGCGGCAAGGCCAGCGGCATTTTCTGCAACGGCAGACCTGCCAGCACACGGCGCACCGTGATCGTGTAATTGCGCTCAAACAGTTTGATGCTCAGGTCATGAGCAAGACGGTTGAGATTTTCAAACCCGCACTCCTTGGCCGTATGCCACACCGCGTCATGGGACCATTGTGCTTGTCCTGCCATCGACGGGTGCGCGTTGCGGCAAGCCTCGCGGTGAGCAGCGACCAGCTTCGGCAGTCCCAGCATTTCCGCCGTTGGCGTGCACCAATCGATAAATACTCCCACGTTGGGCACAAAGTCCTTGGCAGCCTGACGCGCTCGCATCAGTCCAAACCGCAGTTGCTCAGTGCTGCAAATACCCGCTTCGAGGAACCCCTGCATCCACTGCTGCTTTGCGGCTTTGTAGGTCGCCATGTCCGGCCACGCTTGCTTCCAGGCGGGAAAGATCGAGCGCAGTTCGCGGAAAAGACCGTTGATGACCTTGGCCGTCGCTTCGGACACTCCCACTGCGGGTCGGGCGTTTTCGCTTTCACCGGCAGCAATGAATTGGCCGGTTTGTACCTTGGCCCACAGGCCGGTGGCGATCACTGAAACTTGATTCATTGCGCAAACTCCTGATTGATCCAATCGGTGTCATCGTCGTCATAGGCCTCTTCGCTACGAGGCCTGCTGGGGAATTGCCGGACGTTGCTCGCTCGGGTCTTGTCGTCCCTTGCCCACCTGACCATCAGAGATACCCACTTGGCTTGAGTATTCAGGCTGCCCTCGGTTTCGTGGTGGGCCGTGAACGCAGCGATGGAGTCCTTGGTAAGCAAGTCAGCGGATACGCCAAAGTGAACGCAGTAGGTTTTCAGGAGATTGGCGTCAGGCTCCCAGTCCAGGGTCATTTCCACTGGAGCTTTTGGGTCGACAGGTTGTGGGGTTGATTCAGGACTGGGCTGAACCAAGGCAATTTTTGCCTCAGTTGGATTTTCCCCAACAGCTGAGGATTTCTCGGGGGTTGGTTTTTGCTCTGGCCCCGCTGGCTTAGTTTCTTCGTTCGCGCTGAGAGGGTGGTGTTGATCTTCTTCAGGAATCAGTGAATCAGTAAATCCGGAATCAGGAATCAGGGCGTTACCTAACGGTGCCGTAACAGGCTCTAACGGTGCGGTAACGGTATTGCTCCGTTCCTTAACGTGAATCTTGCGGTCTGAGCCCTTAACAGCGAGTTTGCCGTTCCGTTCGTAAACGGTTAGATAACCGTTAATGTCTGGTAGGTCGCTGTCTTTTTCGGTGGCGTGTGGGCTCTGATGCTTGGTGAAGTTGACGACCTCAATAATCAAATGGCCCTCATAGGAGTAACGCGAAATGAAGCCAGCGGCCGCGAGATTGTTTAGCCCTGCGTCAATGTCGTAGTTATCACAGGGAAATAACTCCATTTTGATTCGTTTAACCCGATCCTCAAGACGCCCTTCACGATCCGCCAGACACCACAGTCCAATGAACAGCAGGCGATCAAATGCAGGAAGGTCGACAAGAACTTCGTTGGTGAACAGTCCAGGTTTGATATTTCGTGCGCGGGCCATTACAAGGCCTCCTGTGCGGTGGTCGATGTAATAACGCGTGGCGCTGATGCCGTTCGTGACATCAAGTGGGTGGTATTGCCTGATGGCTCAATGATGCTCATAATGACACTCGCTAATTGTTGTAAAGCTGTGAAAAAGTCCGCCCGTCTACGGCGGCTTTTTTTTGCCTGCGATTCAGGCGTTATAGGTGTCCGGCGCATCTGTGGTAGCTTTTTGATTCCACTCGAAAAGGCCTTGGAGGCCGGACATGTCAGAAGATTTAGCGGTAAACCCGATAACCGAATGGGAAGTACAAACGGTTCCGGCAATGAGCTCGCTGCTGCTCAAATTCAAATTCATTTCGACACCTTTCCAACGACCAGATGAGGCGCAAGGGACTCCTCTTCTGGCGGTGACGGTTGAGCAAGCGAAAGAGCTGATCGAGGTATTGAAAAGAGGCGTGGCGAAAGTGGAAAGCGAAGCCCCGGCATCACCACCTGGGCAGCGGCATTAACCGAGAAAACACCCGAGACTTCAGGCTGAGCAAATTTTCTAAATTCAATTGAAAGGATCATCTGGTCAGCCTTTTGTCCGTTGCTTGGGAGGCCGGTCTAGCCACCGGCTTTTTTTTGCCTTGGATTTGGGTACTGGATGGATTAACAGCTAATCCGACTCACTACCTGCGATAGCCTCTAGGCCCGATACTTACTGAAAGGTCAGACGCAGTGGATAGACAGGCTTGGCCGAAGCTCGCATGCCTTAACTTCGCCACATGTAATCGCCTCAGCGCGAAGCGCAACCTCTGCCGAGCAGCCATGAACGCCACGAACCCAGCCGCTAACAGAGCCTTGCTTTACGTTCAGGGCGGAAGCTGTCGCAGCCTGAGACCCGAAGTGAGCCACAAGTTTTTCAAAAGGGTTTTTCATTACTTCTCCGCCCAAATAAAGGGATTCCTTTATGCTAATTCAAAGGAATACCTTTTTGCAACTTTAAAGGTTGGCCTATAAATTGTCTGACATGGAACTTAAAGACAGATTGAAATTGGCGCGCAAAAACGCCTCTCTCACGCAAGCCGAATTGGCACAGCGTGTAGGGATAAAACAGGCCTCTATCTCTGAGATTGAGCGTGGGCTGACGCGGTCTAGTGGATACCTAATCAAAATCGCCAAAGTTTGCGGTGTCGACCCGATTTGGTTATCAGAGGGCGCAGGAAGTATCGACAGCTCCACTACTTCACTCAAAGCCATGCCTAGCAATATCGAGTCAAACGCCGAGCTTCTTGGAGACTTGGTGACATGGGAGACCGAAGACCCTCTTGATGACGATGATTGCGAGGTTCCTTATTACGCAGAGGTAGAGTTTGCAGGCGGCAACGGAATGACCGAGGTGATTGAGGTGGCGTCGCGCAAACTGCGCTTCAGTAATTCCACCCTTAGAGCGGCAGGCGTTGAGTGTCAAAATGCTGCGTGTGCTCGAATCAAAGGCAAGAGCATGGAGAGACTGATCCTGGATGGAGCTGCTATTGGATTTGACCGAGCATGCACATCGATAATTGACGGAGAAATTTACGCCTTTAACCAAGATGGCATGCTGCGCGTTAAGTATCTATATCGACTTCCGGGCGGAGTAATTCGGATTCGGAGTGAAAACTTTGAAGAATATCCTGACGAGATGATTTCTCTCGACCAGTATCACCAGGACGTAAGAATGCTTGGACGCGTCTTCTGGTGGTCAACAGTCAGGCGAGCGCCAAGACGCTGACATAATGCGCTACACAGAACCCGGCCTTCACCGGGTTTTTTTTCGGCCATAACTTGTCTCCCTCCCTGAGGTTTCACGAAATCCGTCTGTAAATTCCAACTCCCACAAAAAAATAAAGGCATACCTGTTGACTTCAAATAAAGGCAAACCTATATTTACCCCGTCACCGGCCAACACCGGCAACACGGCAGAGATGCCAGGGGCAACCCGAACGCTCTTTACACAACCTGACGTGACCCCGCGACGTACCGGCAAGCCCGGTGGTGAGAAAGCTAAACCGTCGCCCATGCAGCCTCTGGAAGCTGCCGCTCTCTCCACATGAGAGGACGCCAAACTATGCAGCCAGCCGGCAGATCATCGAGCACGAAATGTGTGATGCCGGACAGGAGGGGAAACCGCGGCGCCGCGCATGGTGCGGAACAAACACATAGGAGAAATACGAAATGAAGTAAGCAGGCCAGCCGGAAGTCGGACCGGCAACCCACGACGAACTGCCCTACCCAGCAGGCCAAGGAGCTGCAGTTGTCAGTCGTGTAGCGAATACATAACCCGATGACCACGGAGCTAAAGCCGAAATAGGCACCGTGAACAGGGAAGCTCAAGGCCGAACAAGCCTCCAGCGCGAAGCCATCGGCGGCGCAGCGTTACCAGACATTGCTGATGCCGCAAACCCAAGTCGACGCCAGTAGCGGACTTGGGCGCTTCACGGGCACTTTCACTGCTGCAGCTGGGCAACCGGGTGCATCGGGAAAACAACCGAGTACACATCATGGAATCGACAATCGTAGACGGCGCATGGAAAGGCCACCTCGGCCGTGGCCTTGCGCCGCGTGAGCTGCAATTTGTTCTGTCGGTCGCACAAGGGCTCACCGCCAAAGAGATCGCCCGGGTGTTCGGCATTGCGCCGGGCACCGTGGTTAAGCGACTGGCCAACGCCATGTTCAAGCTTGGCGTTCACCGCCAAGGCGCGCTGGTCGCCGAAGCCATGCGCCGCCAGATCATCACCCCGTTGTGCCTGCTGCTGGCTGGCCTGATCGCCATGCACACCGCCACAGATGACCAATTGGCCCGCCGCGACCGCCGCCCGACTGAGCGGCGATTCGCAGAAATGCGTCTGATACGCCGCGCAGAAGCTGTCGGGCTGATCGGCTAAACCGTATCAACCAGCGCCACGACAGCCTGTCGAAAACTGCCCGAGCGCCTGGTCCCCCATCACCAGGCCGCATCGGTCTGTACTCCGACTTTACAACCTGAATACAGACCGATGCGGAAGCCAACCCAGCAGACGCTGGACACCTGCATCACACCACTGCCGTGCTACCGCCCGCAGTGCACACCTGAACGGAGGATTTGCAGCCATGGGCAATTAACACGATTTACACGCTTCGCTCTTACATACGGCGGCGTTTGTAGAGCAGCTCACAGCCCGGTTTCGACCGGGTTTTTCAATCCTGTGGTTATTCGTCAGCACTCCCCTGCGCGCCCACCGGCATATATGCCAGGCCCCGAGTGCTGACGAATACCCGTAACCCTGTCGAGGATCGACCATGCACCCAACCTTCTCCCAGCGCCGCGCCATTCTCGAAGGGTTGCGCGAACGCACACGCCAAGCCACTGCCGACTTCTACCAGAAGCCAAACGTGATCGCCCCGCCGTTGGCTCCGCGTTTCATCGTCAAGCCGACGGGCAGCAACACCTTTGAAGTGATCGAGCGCGCCACGGGCAAGATCATCACGGAGCGCTTCGGCCACAACAATGCGACCGCTCATGCTCGCGAGTTGGAAGCCAAGAAAGATCAGTTCGATGTGAAACAGTTCGGCCGTTTCCTGCGGGACTGGGCACTGCGCATCAGCCTGACGCTGACGGTGTTCGCATTCTTCGGCAGCCACGTGTGAAACGTATAGCCCGCATCCAGCAACGCAAACGTCAAACATGGCTGGCACTGCCGGCCAGCGGAATTGAAGAGGTAGATCATGGCCAAAACGGCACAGGAGCGGTCGGCCAAGGCTGCCAAGAAGCGCGTGGAAAATGCCGAAGAAGAATTGAGGCTCAGGGTTCGCCCTGGCACCCGACAGGCACTGGCCGACCTGATGCAGTGGTCAGGCATTTCTGAGCAGGGCGAGGCAATGACGCTGATGATTCATCACCTGCATGGGTTGGGCCCGGGTCGTGCGCTTCCGCTTCTCGAACCACCGCGCCACAAAATCACGGTGTCACCGGCTGTGGCGCGGAAGCTGGAGCAATTCAGGGCTCGTGAGTCACTTCGGCTATGCTGCGATGGATAGCACTACTCACTCCAGTCACTCGATATCCAAATCAGACTGAATGCGGGCAGCTACTGATGGGGCCCAGTTCTGGCCCGTCAGTTGATACGTTGAGCGAGTCTTGCTTACGATGTGGATCGTGTAGCTATCTGATACTTTTGTTACTGGAGTAATGAACAGCCCTACTACTTCCCCCCATGTCGCCATCCCGGCAGGCGCTTCAGATTTAATCACACCGGCCGACTTGTCCATTTCGACTATTGCCAGGTTGGTGCTCATCGCTTTAACCGATGACTTCCAAACCTCTGCAAACGGCTTTTGGGTAACTTCCAGTGTAATACCCTTATCGGTTGACTCAAGCCCATCAATAGTCGAGCAAGCGGTAACCCCGCTAGCCAATATCGCTACACCTACAAATCGTAGCCAGCGCTTCATCACACAAAGATTCCTTCTTTTCAGCTAGGTTATCCGGCTAGGCGCACATCGCCTGCCTGTTCTAGCGATCCGTAATACCCCAACCGAAACCAAATTGCCACCATCTGTGATGGAGGGCGGCGCTTACCTGGAGTGATGCCATGAGCACATTTGCAGTGTTTGGAATGACCCGCGACGTTGCGCTGGCCGAGGCCAAGAAGCGCACCAAAGGCACCCGCAAGAATGTAGAAGCACCGGGCGGCGTTGAGCCAATCCCGCTCGCAGAATGGATGGAGCTGGTCGAGAAGAAGACCGAGCAGATTATGGGGGGGGTACGGTTCGGCAGCTATCGCCGCTGTTCGATGCCCCGCAGTACGCCCAGCAGTTCATTGCGCTGGCCCGAAAAACCATTCAATGCCGGGATCTGCGGATCAGGGCCAAGCGCGTTATGACTGACGCTGACGGGAAGCCAATCATCAACCCAAAGACAAAAGCACCAAAGGTTGGGTTTTGTGAATGGCAGCCCGCAAAAGCCGCATAGATACACCCCCCCCGGTTCTAACAATCTCCCTTCATCAAATATCACGCCATCTGGCGAGGCGAAGCCATGGCCGCTTACTACAACGAAATTGACCCGTATGCCGCCCAGTGGCTGCGAAACCTGATCGATGCCGGGCATATCGCGCCCGGCATCGTGGACGAACGGAGTATCGAAGATGTCCATCCAAACGACCTGCGCGGATTCACGCAGTGCCACTTCTTCGCCGGCGTTGGCGCCTGGTCTCTCGCCCTTCGGCGTGCCGGCTGGTCAGATGATCGACCTGTTTGGACCGGTTCCTGTCCTTGCCAACCTTTCAGCGCGGCAGGCGCTGGAGCTGGGTTTGAGGACGCAAGGCACCTTTGGCCAACCTTCGCCTGGCTCATTAAACAGTGCAAACCTGCAATCATCTTTGGAGAGCAAGTTGCGAGCAAGGCTGTCGAGCCTTGGGTCGACCTTGTACACGCTGACTTGGAAGCCTTGGGTTACGCCTTCGGGGCCATCCCGTTCCCGTCTGCGGGCGTCGGTGCGCCGCATATCCGCGACCGACTCTACTGGATGGCCGACTCCAAAAGTGGCCGATACGAATGGCCCAGGAAACTCAACCAATCGACAGGGAGGGATGGCCCTTCACACTTGCGCGCAACTGGTGGGATGGACAACGCCGACGACACGCGACCACAAGGACACGCCGGGCATGGTGGCCCAGCGGAACGGAAAGGATCGGATCGACCAACTTCCGCGACAGGCGTATTTAGCGGGCTGGAACACACCAGACTCGACAATGATGCAAGCCAAGTCGAAACCGCCGGTGATTGGAAATCGAAAGCCGACAGATCCACAGATATCACTGGCGGATCAGGCATTCCATCTCGCGGGCTGGCCGACCTGCACAGCGACGGATGCGATCAAGGGCGGCAGTGTCAGCCCACGACCGGGAATGATGGGGCTGAGCGAGACAGCGCCGCTAGCGGGATGGGCGACACCAACAGCAACAGATCACATAGAGCGCAAAGGACTTCGGCCGAGTCGAGCAGCGACAGGCCGAACAGGTGGGTATCTATCGGAGGAAGTGGTGATTCACTTACCGGTAGAACAGCAGGCCCGATTAACGGCCTGTGGGCAGATGCTGACTGGCTCTTCTGCCGGGATAGAAAGTGGCGGGCAGTTGAACCCGGCACATTCCCGCTGGCTCATGGCGCTGCCTCAAGAGTGGGACGACTGCGCGCCTACGGAAACGCCATCAACGCTGAAGCGGCGACGCAATTCATAGCTGCTTTCCTCGAAATCTGAAACTCACTTTTCATTCTGCTGGGCATGCCCCGGCAAAGGACGACTCATGACAGCCCTCCGCCGAACCGTCCAAAAGCGCGGCATCCCGATCCAGAGGCTGGATCTGCAAACCATATGCGACCAATGCAACACGTCACGCGCCCACGGCAACCACACCAAATGCAGCAAGTTGCGCCAGGCCAAAGCGGTTGAGCGGCGCGCACGGGAGAAGGTATGACCAATAAACCGATGTTGAGCGTTGAGCGGGATTCAATTGCTCTTGAGGCTCTGAAGGTCGCTCGCCAGTTTATAGCCAATGGCATTGAGCTTGGTCATATCAGAATGCCTGAACCCGAAACGCCAGACCCTGCGCACGATACCCTTCCTATGATTGATCGGGCGATTGTAGAGCTGCGCGCCCTTCTCAATAAGCCAGATGGGAAAAACTGGGAATACTTCCATAACGCTATGGAATCTGAGCGGGACTACTGGAAAGCACTTGCGCAGAAGCAAGCCGCCCAGCACCAGGGCGATACAAACCCAATTACTGGGGATATGTATCGTCTTATGGAAGCCTACCGTATTGGTGAATTCAGTGCTGAAAGTGGATCTGAAACCGTAGAGGCTTTATCTGTAGCAGCTTTCGATTCCGTAGAAAGCCAAGGCCACGATGCTGATAGCTACATGGCTGGTTACTGTGCTGCGCTCTACGAGCAAGGCAAGCCGTTTATAGGGCTGGCACTTAAACCTAAGCACCAGGTAGAACCGGTCAAGTGGGAGCGAATGTCGATAATGGAAGGCGGTAAGTGGTGGCCTTGCGATGATAAGGAAGAGGCTGATGCAGCGGTTCTGTGCGGATGGAAGGTGCGAGCTCTCTACGCCGAGCAGCCCGCGCCGGTAGCGGAGGTTATGCCATTTGCCGAAAAAGTAATCGCCAAGCTACAGAGATTTGAAGCATGTGTAAGTGACGGGCAGGACGTTGATATTGATCGTCACTGGTTTGACGTGCTGACCCATCTTGGGCTTTTGCGGCGCGTTCAGCGCAGCCCTGCATATTGGGAAATAACGCAGCAAGGCGAAGATGCTTTAAAAACAACCCACTGCAATTCCCCGCAGTAACCCCTCCCCCCCCTAATTTCAAACGCACCAGCCGTAACCGGCATGGCAAGGTAACTCTATGAACACTCAAAACACCCAACCAACCGAACTGATCGCGCTGCCCGAAGTTATCAAGATTACCGGCTTCAAGACCACGAAGATCTACGACATGGTGAATAAAGGCGCCTTCCCGAAAAAGGTGCACCTCGGCACACGCTCAGTGCGCTGGGTTAAAGCCGAGGTGTTGCAGTGGGCCAATGATCAAATGGCGGCACGTGAGCACCGCGCTTAATCGGCGGCCTCGGTCGCATCGAGAAAGTCAGCCCACTCCTGCATCATCACTCTCCGCTGTTCCACGTACTCCGCATGGTTGTACGTCTTGCGCACCTTGTTATCCCCCGCGTGGGACAGCTGAGCCTCGATCCAGTCCTCTTTGTATCCCATCTCATTTAAGGCCGTTGAAAGCGTGGCGCGTATTCCGTGCCCGGTCAGTCGGCCTTCATATCCCATTTTTTTGATCGCGCTATTTACCGTGTTCTCGCTCATCGGTGTGTTCGGGTGATTCCTCCCGGGCAACAACAACCGACAGTGCTCACCGGTCATGCCTTTCAATGCACGCACCACCTCTACCGCCTGCCGCGACAGTGGCACCAGATACGGCGGTATTACATCCCCCTCTGTTCTAACCCGGCTGCGCAACTGCTTAACGTTGTCAGCCGGCACTGTCCACAGCGCGGCGTCCAGATCGAACTGATCTGGCGTTGCCGCTCTCAGCTCACCCGTCCGAACGCCTGTCAGCAGCAATAGCCGGATCGCATGCATAGTGAATACCGAACCTTTGAAATTGCGCAGGTCCAGCAGGAACGGTTTGAGTTCCGAACGTTTCAGGAAAGGGTTGTGTTTCGCTGGCGGCTGCACGGCGGCAACAATATCGATATCTGCCGCAGGGTTGGTCTCGATCAGGCCCTGCGCTATGGCGTAGCGAAAAATCTGATTCAGCCAGGTGCGGCACTTCTCAGCCACATTCAGCGCGCCACGCTTTTCAACGCGATGTACTGCCGCTAGTACATCGGCACGCTTGATTTGGCCGATGGGGATTTTGCCCAGCATCGGTATCAGGTCTTTGTCCAAATACCTACGCGATTGCGCCGCGCCACCCTTCACAGCAGCCACCAGGCGCGGAGACTTGAAGTCGTACCATTTGTTGGCCACAACTTCGAAGGTGTTCTCGACCTCGGCACCAGCAGCGCGTCGGGCCTGCTTGCGCTCTAGCCGCGGATCAATGCCTTTTGCAACGAGCGCACGCGCCTGATCCCGGAGTTCACGGGCTTCACGGAGGGTAATTTCGGGATATGTGCCAAGAGAGATGCGCGGTTGTTTGCCGTGCCAGCTAAATCGAAAGTGCCAGGACTTCTTGCCGTTGGCAGCCACGAACAGCGAAAGGCCGTCGAGATCACTCAGCGTAAAGTCTTTGTCACGGGGCTTGGCTTGCCTGACAGCGGTGTCAGTGAGGGGCATTAGTACATCACCATAGTGCTCGAATTACCGATGGACTGGCTAATGTACTAAAAATGTTGGGAAGGTGGCGAAAGAAAGCGAAACGCCACAAAAGAAAAAACCCGCTCAAGGCGGGTTATTTCAAGGGTTTCGCGAAAGTCAGCGAGACTGTGCGAAACCATGTTTGGTGCGGACGGAGAGACTCGAACTCTCACACCTTGCGGCGCTGGAACCTAAATCCAGTGTGTCTACCAATTCCACCACATCCGCATTTCAAACTTTTGAAGCAAAGACGCCAGATTATTAATCTGGCGTCTTTCTAAATATGGGGTGGACGAAGGGGATCGAACCCTCGACAACGGGAGTCACAATCCCGTGCTCTACCAACTGAGCTACGCCCACCATATTGCCTGTACTGCCTACTTGTGCCAAAGCTGCCTAATGGCGCACCCGGCAGGACTCGAACCTGCGACCATCCGCTTAGAAGGCGGATGCTCTATCCAGCTGAGCTACGGGCGCCTTATTAATCTGTACTCTGTGACGACTACAAACTAAGTGCTTTCAGTATCACCAAGCTAGACATCAACTTCGCTCTACCTTCTTAACCAGTGCTAGGCTGTGCCCGACAAGTGCGACGAATGTTATAGGTGAGTCGGTAGGTCGTCAACTCTTTTTTAAAAAAAGTTTAGAAATATAAAGGGGTTAGGGGATTAAGCAGACCAAGCGCCTTTGCCCTCACGCCATGGCATGCGAGAATGCACGCCCTTTTTCCACCCTTTTCGATGGTTAATCACGCGTAATGACTGCACAACTAATCGACGGCAAAGCGATCGCCGCCAGCCTGCGCCAGCAGATTGCCAAACGTGTTGCCGAGCGTCACGAGCAAGGCCTGCGCACTCCTGGTCTGGCAGTGATTCTGGTCGGCAGCGATCCTGCCTCCCAGGTTTATGTTTCGCACAAGCGTAAAGACTGCGAAGAGGTAGGCTTTCTTTCACAAGCCTATGACTTGCCTTCCGATACCAAACAGCAAGACCTGACCGACTTGATCGACCGCCTCAATGACGATGCGAACATCGACGGCATTCTGCTGCAATTACCGCTGCCAGAGCATTTGGACGCTTCCAAACTGTTGGAGCGCATCCGCCCTGACAAAGACGTAGACGGTTTCCACCCCTACAACGTCGGGCGCCTGGCACAACGCATCCCGCTCCTGCGCCCTTGCACCCCGAAAGGCATCATGACCCTGCTGGAAAGCACAGGCCAAAACCTGTACGGAATGGATGCCGTCGTCGTTGGCGCCTCCAACATTGTGGGGCGTCCAATGGCCATGGAGTTGCTGCTGGCAGGCTGCACCGTGACCGTCACCCACCGTTTCACTAAAGATCTGGCTGGCCATGTCGGCCGCGCCGACCTCGTGGTGGTGGCCGCTGGCAAACCGGGCCTGGTCAAAGGTGAGTGGATCAAGGAAGGCGCCATCGTGATTGACGTCGGGATTAACCGTCAGGCGGATGGCAAGCTAGTGGGTGACGTGGTTTACGAGACCGCCCTGCCCCGCGCAGGCTGGATCACCCCCGTTCCGGGCGGCGTAGGCCCGATGACGCGTGCCTGCCTGCTTGAGAACACGCTGTACGCCGCCGAGACGTTGCACGGCTAAGCGCTCAATCCATTGAGGCCAACGGCACCTTCGGGTGCCGTTTTTGTTGGCGATAACTTTCCAGACAAACAAAAGCCCGCACGAAGCGGGCTTTTGTTGGTACGGCGATTAACTAGTCAGCCAGACGCCAGGTGGTTGCGCCCTTCCCGTCTTCGAGCACAATCCCCATTTCGGTCAATTGATCACGAATACGATCGGATTCGGCCCAGTCTTTTGCCGCACGTGCCGCCAAACGCGCCGCGATCAGAGCTTCTACCTGCGCAGCGTCGACCTTGCCTTCAGCGCCTGCCTGCAAGAAATCGTCTGCCTCAAGCTGCAAAACGCCCAGCACATCCGCCAACTGCTTGAGACGAGCCGCCAAACCAGCCGCCGCCTGAAGATCAGTTTCACGCAGGCGATTGATTTCACGGACCATCTCAAACAAGACCGCACACGCTTCCGGCGTACCGAAATCGTCATTCATCACCTGAGTAAAACGCTCTACAAACGCTTCACCACCCGCTGGCTCAGCCTTTGGCAAGCCTTTGAGCGCATGGTAGAAACGTTCAAGCGCTGCTTTCGCGTCCTTCAGGCTGTCTTCCGAATAGTTGATCGAGCTGCGGTAATGGCTGGACACCAACAAATAGCGCACCACTTCCGGATGATATTTCTCCAGCACGTCGCGAATGGTGAAGAAGTTGTTCAAGGATTTGGACATCTTCTCGCCATTGATGCGAATCATCCCGCAGTGCATCCAGGCATTGGCGTAGGTCTTGCCCGTCGCCGCCTCACTCTGGGCGATTTCGTTTTCATGGTGCGGAAACTCAAGATCACTGCCGCCACCGTGAATATCGAACGTCTCGCCCAGGCAGCAGGTAGACATGACCGAACATTCAATATGCCACCCCGGACGACCCGGCCCCCACGGCGATTCCCAGCTAGGCTCGCCGGGCTTGACGCCTTTCCACAGCACGAAATCCAGCGGATCGTCCTTGGCTTCGTCAACTTCGATGCGCGCACCGATACGCAGGTCTTCGATCTTTTTACGCGACAACTTGCCGTAGCCCATAAATTTGGCCACGCGGTAGTACACGTCACCATTGCCCGGCGCGTAAGCAAACCCCTTGTCTATCAAGGTCTGGATCATCGCGTGCATGCCAGCAATATGATCCGTGGCACGCGGCTCCATGTCCGGTTTGCGGATATTGAGCCGCGCTTCGTCTTCATGCATCGCGGCGATCATGCGCTCGGTCAACGCCGTGAAGGACTCATTATTTTGGACCGCGCGATTGATGATCTTGTCGTCGATATCCGTAATGTTGCGTACATAGGTCAAGTCATAGCCACTGAAACGCAACCAGCGGGTAATCAGGTCGAAAGCAACCATGCTGCGACCATGACCCAGATGGCAATAGTCATAGACCGTCATGCCGCACACGTACATGCGCACGTTGTTACCGTCCAGCGGCTTGAAGACTTCTTTGCTCTTGGTGAGCGTGTTGTAGATCGTTAGCACGACGACTTCCTTAAAACTGACTCACTGACCCCAAGAATCGCGCAGGGTTACGGTGCGGTTGAATACCGGACGACCCGGTTTCGAGTCCTTGATATCCGCGCAGAAGTAACCTTCGCGCTCGAACTGGAAACGGTCTTCAGGCTGTGCATTCCCCAAAGAAGGTTCAGCACGACAACCGGTCAGGACCTGCAGCGAGCCAGGGTTGATGTTTTCGAGGAAACCCGCACCGTCTTCAGCCTTTTCAGGATTCGGCGAACGGAACAGACGATCATAAAGACGCACTTCACATTCAACGCTGGCCGCAGCCGGCACCCAGTGCACAACCCCTTTGACCTTGCGACCTTCCGGGTTTTTACCCAAAGTTTCCGGATCGTAGGAACAACGCAACTCGACGATATTGCCCTCGGCATCCTTGATTGCTTCATCCGCGCGAATGACATAACTGCCACGCAGCCGCACTTCGCCCGCAGGCTCAAGCCGCTTGTAACCTTTTGGCGGCTCTTCCATGAAGTCATCCCGGTCGATATAGATTTCGCGCGCGAACGGCAGCACGCGCACACCCATGTCTTCTTTTGGATGGCAAGGCAGCTCAAGGTTTTCAACCTGACCTTCCGGGTAGTTGGTGATCACAACCTTCAACGGACGCAAGACGCACATGGCACGCGGCGCGCTTCGATCCAGATCGTCGCGGATGCTGAACTCCAGCATGCCGAAATCGACCACACCGTCGGAACGGTTGGTGCCGACCATGTCGCAGAAGTTACGGATCGACTTGGGGGTATAACCACGACGGCGGAATCCCGACAGCGTGGACATGCGCGGGTCGTCCCAACCGTTGACGTGCTTCTCATCAACCAACTGCTTGAGCTTGCGCTTGCTGGTGATGGTGTAGTTCAGATTCAGGCGCGAGAACTCGTACTGACGAGGCTTGCTCGGCACCGGCAGATTGTCGAGGAACCACTCATACAGAGGACGGTGACCTTCAAATTCGAGGGTGCAGATCGAATGAGTAATCCCTTCGATGGCATCAGACTGCCCATGGGTGAAGTCATAGTTGGGGTAGATGCACCACTTATCGCCCGTCTGATGGTGATGAGCATGGCGAATGCGATACAGAATCGGGTCGCGCAGGTTCATGTTCGGCGAGGCCATGTCAATTTTGGCACGCAACACACGCTTGCCATCTTCGAACTCACCCGCCTTCATGCGCGCAAACAGGTCGAGGTTTTCCTCTACGCCGCGGTCACGAAACGGGCTGTTTTTGCCAGGCTCGGTCAGGCTGCCGCGGTACTCTTTGGCCTGTTCAGGCGTCAAGTCGCAGACGTAGGCCTTGCCCTCTTTAATGAGGTAAACCGCCCACTCGTGCAACTGGTCGAAATACTGAGAGGCATAGCGCACTTCGCCGGACCATTGAAAGCCCAGCCATTTGACATCGCTTTCAATGGCGTCAATGTATTCCTGGTCTTCCTTGGCCGGGTTGGTGTCGTCAAAACGCAAGTGCGTGACACCACCAAACTCTTCAGCCAGCCCGAAGTTCACGCAAATCGATTTGGCGTGACCAATGTGCAGGTAACCGTTGGGCTCGGGCGGGAAACGGGTCACGATCTGTTTGCATTTACCCGAGTCAAGGTCAGCCTGAACGATTGGACGCAGGAAATTGGCCGGGACAGCTGGGCCAGCCTTTGGATTCAGAGTGGGGTCGACAGTGGGCTTGCTCATAGGATCCTTGAACATAACGAGTGCGCGGCCTGGGTCGGCCGACTAAATCAAAGCGCCTATCATAGCCGATGCTGTCAAGCCACTGACAGAGCAGGCGCTCAATCAAAGCATTTGAAATCGCCGCTTTTAGTACCCATATCGTAAAAACCGCATCGAAATGCCGCGCGAGCACGCTAAACTCCGCCCCGCGGCTGTTTCTACCCAGCCAGCTCAGGGGTTGGGGCGACCCATACCGCCTCCGGGCCCGACGAATTCTCTGATAGAGCGATAACACCATGTCAAAAGTAAAACTGACCACCAACCACGGCGACATCGTGCTCCAACTGAACGCTGAAAAAGCGCCGATCACGGTTGCCAACTTCATCGAATACGTAAAAGCCGGCCACTACGAAAACACCGTTTTTCACCGTGTCATCGGCAACTTCATGATCCAGGGCGGCGGTTTTGAGCCGGGCATGAAAGAAAAGAAAGACAAGCGTCCAAGCATCCAGAACGAAGCCGACAACGGCCTGCCGAACAAGAAGTATTCGGTAGCCATGGCCCGCACCATGGAGCCGCATTCTGCTTCTGCTCAATTCTTCATCAACGTGGCTGACAACAGCTTCCTGAACCACAGCGGAAAGACCGTTCAGGGCTGGGGCTACGCAGTGTTTGGCGAAGTCGTTGAAGGTCAGGACATTGTCGACAAGATCAAAGCTGTCGCAACCACTTCCAAAGCTGGCCACCAGGATGTACCTGCAGACGACGTGATCATCGAGAAAGCCGAGATCGTTGAGTGATACTGCTGATTTCAGATTTGCATCTGGAAGAGGAGCGCCCGGACATTACCCGGGCGTTTCTGAATTTCCTGACCGGGCGCGCGCGCTCGGCTCAGGCGCTGTACATCTTGGGCGACTTTTTTGAAGCCTGGATCGGCGACGATGCAATGACGCCCTACCAGCGCTCGATCTGTGACGCACTGCGCGCCCTGAGCGATGGCGGTACTGATGTGTTTCTCATGCACGGCAACCGTGACTTTTTATTGGGCCGGGCCTTTTGTAAAGCGGCCGGCTGCACCCTGCTGAAAGACCCAAGCGTCGTGGACTTTTACGGCGAACCCGTGCTCCTGATGCACGGCGACAGTCTGTGTACCCGCGACGAAGCCTACATGCGCTTACGACGCTA
The DNA here is from genome assembly GCF_001806145.1 of Pseudomonas sp. BS-2016. Lineage (NCBI taxonomy): Bacteria > Pseudomonadati > Pseudomonadota > Gammaproteobacteria > Pseudomonadales > Pseudomonadaceae > Pseudomonas > Pseudomonas sp. BS-2016. Next base: position 372,154 of record NZ_MLCT01000019.1, on the reverse strand, counting down.
CCTGCGCAACCCGGTAACACTGTGGGTGTTGCGTCACTTGCCAGTAAGCACCCGCCACACACTCGCGCGTAAATTGCGCAGCGAAAGCCGCGCCCAGACCCGCATGAAAGCCAACGACATTGTCGACGTGACCCCTGAAGAGGTTCCGCGGATCATGACGCAGTTCGGCGTCCACACCTTGATCCACGGCCACACACATCGACCGGCGATTCATAAATTGCAGATTGGTGAGCAGGCCGCCAAGCGGATTGTGCTCGGCGACTGGGACCGTCAAGGCTGGGTGTTGCAAGTGGATGAGCAAGGCATGCAACTCACGCCGTTCGACTTTCAGCTGACATTGCCAGCTGCCACGCACCCCTGAACCACCCGAGCCTCGCCGACAGAGCACTGACCGGCGTCGCCAAAGGCCAAGACCCAGTACGTCGCGGCCTTCGGCTATCCCCGCCTCATCCCTGCTAAAAGTGTCTCAATGCCCGCTGGCCGCTGGCCCCGCCTTGGCAGCAAAGGGTGGTTTGGCCAGCCATACGATCAAAATCAAGCCCATGAACATCCAGCCCATCATCGTGAAGTAATCCACGGTCGACAGCATGTACGCCTGGCTGGTCAGGATTTGATCCATCTGAGCGTAGGCCTTGGTACTGGCACCCCCCAGATTTTCTAGGGTATGCCGGGTAATTGGATCGTACGTACTGATGCTTTCACTCATGTAGGCATGATGCTGATCCGCCCGGCGAATCCAGATCCACGTGGTCAATGAGGCCGCGAAACTGCCGCCCAATGTACGCAAGAATGTAGCCAGCCCGGCCCCGTCGGCAATTTGATGTGGGGGCAAATCCGACATCAAAATGCTCAACGTCGGCATAAAGAACAGCGCCACGCCAATCCCCATAAACAGTTGCACCATTGCGATGTGCTGGAAATCCACTTCATTGGTGAATTCGGCGCGCATAAAGCAGCTCAGGCCAATCGCCAGGAAGGCCAGCCCCGCCAACAGTCGCAGGTCAAATTTATGCGCGTACCTGCCCACGAACGGAGACATCACCACCGGCAAGATGCCGATAGGTGCAACGGCCAGACCGGCCCAAGTGGCCGTGTAACCCATTTGGGTTTGCAGCCATTGCGGCAGAATCAAGTTGATACCGAAGAAGCCGGCATACCCCAATACCAGTACCAGCGTTCCAATACGGAAGTTGCGATGGGCGAACAGGCGCAGGTTGACGATCGGGTGTTTGTCAGTCATTTCCCAAATGACGAAGGCCGCCAGTGCAACCACTGACAGCGCGGTACCCATCAGGATGAAGCTGGATTCGAACCAGTCCAGATCATTGCCTTTATCGAGCACAATTTGCAGGGCGCCCACCCCGATGATCAGCGTGATCAACCCCACATAGTCCATGGGCTGGCGGGTGATAACCACGGGGCGCGCTTTCAACTGCTGGCGCACGACCATGACCGCGAATATTCCGATCGGAATATTAATGAAGAAAATCCATGGCCAACTGTAACTGTCCGTAATCCAGCCACCCAAAATCGGCCCGGCAATGGGCGCCACCACCGTGACCATCGCCAGCAATGCCAATGCCATCCCCCGTTTTGCGGGTGGATACACAGCAATCAACAGGGTCTGAGTCATCGGGTACAAAGGCCCCGCGACCAAGCCCTGCAGGACCCGAAAGCCCACCAGTTCAGGCATCGACGTGGAAATTCCGCACAAAAATGAAGCCAGCACGAACAAAATCGTCGCCCATAAAAACAGCTTCACTTCACCGAAGCGGCGGCTCAGCCAGCCGGTCAATGGCAATGCAATCGCGTTGCTGACCGCAAAAGAAGTGATGACCCACGTCCCCTGCTCCGAACTCACCCCCAAGTTGCCGGAAATGGTGGGCAGCGCGACGTTGGCAATGGTGGTATCGAGCACTTGCATAAAAGTGGCCAACGACAGGCCAATGGTGGCAAGCAGCAGGCTGGGCGGCGTAAAAGACGCGTTTGTACTCATCGCAAATCCTTTAAAACAGAGAGCGCAACCCCGCCGTAGCGACGGGGTCAGTGGATTGGCGAATCAACGCGCAGCGGCGGCATTGCTCAAGGCGGCACTGTTACGGTCAATCAGGCGCGCGATCAAGGCTTCAGCATCGGCCAATTGTTTTTCATACACATTGGTCGTGAAGGTGGCTTTTTGCGGTGGCTGTTGCGCCAGCACCGGGCCACTCTGGTCATGCAAGTTCACCTCCACCACGGTCGACAAACCCACCCGCAACGGGTGCTGCGCCAATTGGTCGGCATTGATATGAATACGAACCGGTACCCGCTGGACAATTTTGATCCAGTTGCCAGTCGCGTTTTGCGCTGGCAACAACGCAAACGCGCTGCCTGTACCGGCGCCGATACTGTCGATGGAGCCGCTGTATTTCACATCGCTGCCGTAAATGTCCGATTCGATCTCAACCGGCTGGCCGATACGCATGTTATGCAGCTGGGTTTCCTTGAAGTTGGCATCAATCCATAACTGATTCAGCGGGATAACGGCCATCAGCGCCGTGCCCGGCTGGACACGCTGACCCAGCTGAACCGTGCGTTTCGCCACATAACCGGTCACTGGGGCAATCAGGGTGGTGCGCGCATGCTCCAGGTACGCCTGACGCAATTGCGCGGCGGCCGCGAGTACATCGGGATGGTTAGCGACGGCGGTGTTATCCACCAATGCCGTGGTGGTATTTAACTGTTGTTCGGCATTGCGCAAGGCACTTTGTGCCGATGCCAGATCGTCCCGCGCATGGGACAGCTCTTCCTGCGAAATTGCGCCGCCCGCAGCCAGACTTTTACGACGGCTGTAGTTGTCCTGAGCCTTTTGCACTTCGGATTTTTGCGCAGCCACTTGAGCCTTCATGCCGTTCACATTGCTGAACAAACCACGCACCTGACGCACCGTACGCGCCAGATTGGCTTCAGCACTTTGCAGCCCGACTTGCGCATCGCTCGGGTCAAAATTGAGCAATACCTGACCTTCGTGAACCAGATCGCCATCATCGACGCCAATGCTCACCACCGTACCTGTCACCAGAGGCGTGATTTCAACCACGTTGCCATTGACGTAAGCGTCGTCAGTGCTTTCACTCCAGCGGCCGTACAGTTCGTGCCAGGCCCAAACGCCTACGATACCGAGCACGACCAGCAGCGCGAGGGCACCCAGCCAGAGTTTGCGTTTACGCGAGCCACCCGCGTTTTCGTTGTGTTGCGTTTCATTCGGTGTTTGCACAGAGGCCATGACCATTACCTGAAATTATTCTGCCAGCGAGGCTTGGGAGGGAACGGCCAACGCCGTGTGAGCGGGCTCGAAGCCGCCGCCCAAGGCCTGCATCAATTGAATCGAGAGATCGATCTGTTGCGCGTTCAAATCAGCCAATTGGCGCTGAGCCTGAAGCAGTTGCTGTTCAATGCTGAGCACGTCCAGGTAGTTACCGACCCCCGAACCATAACGCTGCAACACCGTGTCGTAGGAGTCCTGCGCGATATCGGCGGCACGCTGTTGAGCCGTAATCTGACGGCCCGTGGCCCCCAATTGCCCGAGGGTATCGCTGACTTCGCCAAGGGCGCCCACGACTGTTTTGTTGTATTGCGCCACCGCCAGATCGTAATTGGCGTCCTCCGCATCCAGCCCGGCGCGTAAACGCCCGCCATCAAAAATCGGCAGCGTCAACGCTGGCGCAATATTGAAGAAGCGGCTTGCCGACCCGAACAACGCATCCCCTAGCAACGACTGAGTACCCGCTGCGGCCGTTAAATTCAGGTTGGGGTAGAAGCGGGTCTTGGCCGCAGCAATGTTTTTGCTGGCCGCTTCCACGCGCCAGCGCGCCGCGACCACGTCCGGCCGACGCCCCAGCAAGTCCGCAGGCAATGTACTGGGCAATGCCACGGCGCCCGGTGCCAACTTATTGGGCCGGGTGATTTCCTGACCGCGATCCGGTCCCTTGCCAAGCAACACCGCGAGCGCAATACGCGCCGAATTGAGCTGTTTCTCGGCGTCAATCAGTTGCTCTTGAGCGCTGGCCTCAAGGCTTTCGGTTTGTTGAAACTGATAATGGCTGTCGATGCCTGAAGCCAAACGACGCTTGCTCAGGTCCAGCATTTTTCGCGTGCGTTGCAGATCCTCTTGCGACAGATCTCGCACTTGGAAGGCATGTCCCAAATTGCTGTAGGCACGCGCCACATCGCCCGCCAGCGTAAGACGCGCGGCCTGGCCGTCCACTTCCGCTGCACGGGCTTCGCCCAATGCGGCTTCCCACGCAGCGCGCTGACCGCCCCACAAGTCAAAGGTGTAATTGAAGGTCAGATTAAGGTCACGCTCGGTGCTGTAACGTCCACCTTGCCCGCTTGGATCTTGTGATCGAGACAGGCGCGAGCGCGTGACATCCCCGTTCGCATCCAGCGTGGGCATCCGCGCCGCGTTCGCTGAACGGGCAGCAGCCGTGGCCTGATGTGTGCGGGCGCTGGCCACTTGCATGTCCGGGCTGTCACGCAAGGCCTGCGCAACCAGGCTGTTAAGTTGCTGATCGCCCAATCGCGTCCACCATTCCTTTTCGGGCCAGGCGGCGGGGGTGACGCTGACGTTTTTGAAGGAGTGACCGGCCTTCAAGTGTTGGGCATCAAGGCTGATGCCCTGGGGGTTCAGCCCGTGGTAATTGGCACAGCCAGCCAACACCATTGACGCAAATACCAGGCCCAAGCCCGTACGCAAGGTTTTGTCGCTCATTTTCCACCCAGGCGCTGCACCGTGATCGTGTCACCGGCGGCGAGCAGTATTTTTTTCAGGATATGTTCAAGACTTTGCAGTTCTTGCGGGGTTATCGCGCCAGCCAACTGGTTCATGGCAGCGGCACCGATGGTCGGGAGTTGATCGGCCAGGCCTTGCCCCTCCTCTGTAAGCACTAACCGCACCTGACGCCTGTCGGCCTCGGAGCGCTGACGCACCAACAGATTTTTTTGCTCAAGACGATCGAGCATGCGGGTCATCGAACCGCTGTCGATGCACAAGTGCCGACACAGCTCGGCCGGGGTGTCCACCTCGAACTGCGCCATGATGATCAGCACTTTGAACTGCGCAGCCGTGATGCCATACGGCTCCATGTGCGTATCAATAATGCGGTCCTTGAGCAACGCCGCACGACCCAGGAGTAAACCCAGGGTGCAATTTTGGAAGTTATCGGGGGAAAAGTGCTTCATCGGCCACCAGGAAGCTGCTTAAGCAGTAATGTTTCAAAATATTACTGTCTAGGCAGCTAATGTCAAGGCGATAAATAGCCAGCTATCTATTCATGCCAATGGCGTCTGACCGACGGGGTGGGTCCGCCACTCGTAGCAATGAGCTGTTTGATAAAAAAACAGGGGCTGACGCAAGGGATGCCTGCGCCAGCTGAAGGCTACGCCTGAGCAGGCACGCCACTGTGGAAGCGAAACTCAACGTCAGGGCTTTCGATGAGTGCTTGCTCGGCGTCGCGAACGCGCTCAATGACCTGAGCAATGTCCTTGGCGTCGCCGTATTGATAGGCCAATTTCAAATAGCCCTGGAAATGCCGCGCTTCGCTTTTCAGCAAACCGAAATAAAACGTGCCCAGCTCTTCGTCCAGGTGCGGCACCAGCGCCTCGAAACGCTCACAACTGCGCGCCTCGATAAAAGCCCCTACCACCAGCGTGTCTACCAGCTTCACGGGCTCGTGGTTGCGTACCACTTTGCGCAAGCCTGAGGCGTAGCGGCCTGCAGACAACTGGCGAAGTTCGATCTTGCGCTTTTTCATCAAACGCATGACCTGCTCGTGGTGCACCAACTCTTCGCGGGCCAGACGCGACATCATGTTGATCAGGTCAACATGGGAGTGATATTTGGCGATCAGGCTCAGCGCCGTGCTGGCAGCCTTGAACTCGCAGTTTTTATGATCGATGAGCAGGGTTTCCTGATCGGCCAGCGCTGCCGCGATCCAGCCATCGGGCGTTCGGCAACCAAGAAACTCGTGAATTTCAGGAAGAATCACGCGAACGCTCCCGAAATAAGAAGGGTGCGCGACGAGTCGGCAGTAGGCAGAGAAGTGACAGGCATGAGGCTCACACAGGCTGGAGTGACAAAGCCGCCGATTATACGGGGCCCACGGCACAGCACCAGCCTGGCGAGTTGATATGCATCAACGTGCGAGCAACCCGTGAGCAACTATAGTGGTTGCACTTAATCCTCCATGGAGCCTCGACCATGCAAAAGATCAAAAAGCTGCTGGTGGTGATCGAACCCGAGTTAATGGAAAGCCTTGCCCTCAAGCGCGCCAAACAAATCGCCGAAAAGACCAAGGCCGCCCTGCACCTCTTGATTTGCGACAAAGAGGACAAACACGCCGCATTGCTCAGCGTCCTTGAGAACGCGTTAAGGGCCGAAGGCGTTACTGCCAGCAGCGAACGGTCCTGGCATGAGAGCAAGCACCAGACCATTATCCGGGCGCAGCAGGCTGAGAATTGCGGCCTGGTGATCAAGCAGCACATTCCTGACAACCCCCTGAAAAAACTCTTGCTCACGCCCGAAGACTGGAAACTGTTGCGCTACTGCCCGGCTCCGGTATTGCTGGCTAAATGTGCAACGGACTGGGACAACGGTGTCGTGCTGACCGCGGTGGACGTGGGTAATGACGATGCCGACCACATGGAACTGCACAAGAGCATTGTTGACGCCGGTTTTGAAATCGCCAGCCTGGTTAAAGGCAAGCTGCATGTGGTCAGCGCCTACCCGGCTCCCATGCTGGCCGCCGTTGAAGCCGCCTACCCGATTGAAACGGAATACGAGGCGATTTATCGCAAGGCGTGCGAAGGGTTCCAGAAACAGTACGACATTGACGGCAGCCGCCTGCATGTCGAGGAAGGCCCGGCCGATGTGATTATTCCGCGGGTTGCCGACGAGCTACACGCTGCCGTGACCGTCATGGGCACAGTGGCGCGCACCGGGTTTTCGGGGGCGCTGATCGGTAACACCGCAGAAGTTGTCATCGACAAACTCAAAAGTGACATCTTGGTGCTCAAGCCAGAAGAAATGACCCGTCACCTGGAAAAACTGGCATCCAAACATTGACCTGCTAATCAGTTGCCCAGCGCATCTTTCAAGAAACTGGGGGCGATGTAGCGCTGATAGTGGGCTTCGGACAGCAGGAAAAATTCCCGATCAATGGCGTCTCGCAGCTCGGGCAAATTCCAGTCGCGAAACTCGGGCAACAGCACCATTCCGTACGCTTCCAGCTGATTGATCACCCGCGCCCCGCGGGCAATCAGCTGGTAGGCCCAGCAATATTCGGACTGATGGGGGACAAACCGGATTTGCCGCGCCAGCAACTGGCCACGCAGCTTTTGAGGGTCAAAGACTTCAACCTTGCCCGCCATCACCTGCACGAGCAACTGCTCCAGACGCATCCACACTGCGCGCTTCTCGTCGTCGTTGTAACCGTTCCAGTGGATCACTTCATGATGGAAACGCTTGCATCCACGGCACACCAGGTCGCCGTAAACCGTCGAACACAGGCCGATACATGGAGTCTTGATGGTTTGGTTGGGCATGGCGAAATAGAGCACTGCAGAGCGAAACAGGCGGGCATGTTAGCCCTTTGTCTAACGCAGATCACCCCTCAACCTTCAGGGGTTAACTTACCTTTACCAAGTTTTTCCCGTAGAATCGGCCTGCCTTTTAAGGCGCCAATGTCCGTTAGAAGCTGTTTTCAAAGCGTCACGAGCACAGTTGATCCTGAAGAACGGTGTTGGTGATGGGTACTTGCCAGGCAACTGCCCGCACCAACGTGCACCACCCCTCCGTTCCCAAGGCGTAAAACTTTGAAAACAGCTTCTGTTGGGAATCTCTGCAACTCTGGCTAAGCGGCTCATAAAGCCCCGCAGCGCATGAGTGCCTTGCATTCCTGGATGAGCGTCCCGGACACCCATTTGGGACCAATGATGAGGGTAATAACTGTGCTTGAAGCCTACCGCAAACATATCGAAGAGCGCGCAGCACTGGGTATCGTTCCCCAGCCGCTTAACGCCGAACAAACTGCAGGCCTGGTTGAGCTGCTGAAAAACCCGCCTGCTGGCGAAGAAGAATTCCTCGTTGACCTGATCACCAACCGCATTCCACCGGGTGTTGACGAAGCGGCCTACGTAAAAGCCGGCTTCCTCGCTGCCCTCGCGAAAGGTGAAGCCACCTCCCCCCTGATCAGCAAAAAGCGCGCTGTTGAACTGCTTGGCACCATGCAAGGCGGCTACAACATCGTCACGCTGGTTGACCTGCTGGACGACGCAGAGCTGGCTCCGGTGGCTGCCGAGCAGCTCAAGCACACCCTGTTGATGTTTGACGCCTTCCACGACGTGGCTGAAAAAGCCAAGAACGGTAATGCCCACGCCAAGGCGGTGGTGCAATCCTGGGCTGACGGCGAGTGGTTCAAAAACCGCCCTACCCTGGCAGACAAAATCAGCCTGCGCGTATTCAAGGTGACCGGCGAAACCAACACCGACGACCTGTCGCCTGCCCCAGATGCCTGGTCACGTCCTGACATCCCGCTGCACGCGCTGGCCATGTTGAAAATGGCCCGTGATGGCATCGTGCCAGACGTCCAGGGCTCCATCGGCCCGATGAAGCAAATCGAAGAAATGCGCGGCCAGGGCTTCCCTATCGCCTACGTCGGTGACGTTGTCGGTACGGGTTCTTCGCGTAAATCGGCTACCAACTCGGTACTGTGGTTCTTCGGCGACGACGTGCCTTACGTGCCGAACAAGCGCGCCGGTGGTTTCTGCTTCGGCAGCAAAATTGCTCCGATCTTCTACAACACCATGGAAGATGCGGGCGCACTGCCTATCGAGTTTGACGTCAGCAACATCAACATGGGCGACGTGATCGACCTGTACCCGCACGCTGGTAAAGTCTGCAAGCACGGTACCGACGAAGTCATCACCACCTTTGAACTGAAAACCCCGGTTCTGCTGGATGAAGTCCGCGCTGGCGGCCGTATTCCGCTGATCATCGGTCGCGGCCTGACTGAAAAGGCACGCGCCGAACTGGGCATGGGTCCGTCTGACCTGTTCAAAAAGCCTGAAGCGCCTATTGAAAGCACCAAGGGTTTCACCCTGGCGCAGAAAATGGTCGGTAAAGCCTGCGGCGTAACCGGTGTTCGTCCGGGCACTTACTGCGAGCCGAAAATGACCACCGTGGGTTCTCAGGACACCACCGGCCCAATGACCCGTGACGAACTGAAAGACCTGGCATGCCTGGGCTTCTCGGCGGATCTGGTGATGCAGTCGTTCTGCCACACCGCGGCCTATCCAAAGCCGATCGACGTGACCACCCACCACACCCTGCCTGACTTCATCATGACCCGTGGCGGCGTTTCCCTGCGTCCGGGCGACGGCATCATCCACAGCTGGTTGAACCGCATGCTGCTGCCTGACACCGTCGGCACCGGTGGCGACTCCCACACCCGCTTCCCAATGGGCATTTCGTTCCCGGCCGGTTCGGGTCTGGTGGCATTTGCTGCCGCGACTGGCGTCATGCCACTGGACATGCCGGAATCGGTTCTGGTTCGCTTCAAAGGCAAAATGCAACCTGGCATTACCTTGCGCGACCTGGTTCACGCCATTCCTTACGTGGCAATCCAACAAGGCCTGCTGACCGTAGAGAAAAAGGGCAAGATCAACGAGTTCTCGGGTCGCATCCTGGAAATCGAAGGCCTGGACAACTTGAGCATCGAGCAAGCGTTCGAACTGTCCGACGCGTCGGCAGAACGTTCGGCTGCTGGCTGCACGATCAAACTGTCCAAAGAGTCGATCACCGAATACCTGAAATCCAACATCACCCTGCTGCGCTGGATGATCGGTGAAGGTTACGGCGATGCACGCACCCTTGAGCGTCGCGCTCAAGCGATGGAAGCCTGGATTGCCAACCCGCAATTGATGGAAGCCGATGCTGACGCCGAATACGCGCACATCATCGAAATCGACCTGGCTGACATCAACGAGCCAGTGCTGTGCGCCCCGAACGACCCGGATGACGCCCGTCTGCTGTCCAGCGTTGCCGGCGAGAAAATCGACGAAGTATTCATCGGTTCGTGCATGACCAACATCGGCCACTTCCGCGCAGCGGGCAAGTTGCTCGACAAGGTCAAAGGTCAGTTGCCAACCCGTCTGTGGCTGTCGCCGCCGACCAAAATGGACGCTCACCAGCTGACTGAAGAAGGCTACTACGGCATCTACGGCAAAGCCGGCGCGCGCATGGAAATGCCAGGTTGCTCGCTGTGCATGGGTAACCAGGCACGTGTTGAGCCGAACGCCACCGTGGTGTCGACTTCAACCCGTAACTTCCCGAACCGTCTGGGTGACGGCGCCAACGTATACCTGGCTTCGGCCGAGCTGGCGTCGGTGGCCTCTATCCTGGGCCGCCTGCCTTCCGTTGAGGAATACATGGCGTACGCAGCTGAGATCAACACCATGGCGGCGGACGTTTACCGCTACCTGAGCTTTGATCAGATCGCTGAATTCCGTGAAGCGGCAGCCAATGCCAACATCCCGGTTATTCAAGCGTAAGCTGACGCTGTAACGAAAAAGCCCCGACTCGCAAGAGCCGGGGCTTTTTCATGCCCGCCGCAATGACAGGCTATAGGAGTGGCGCCACAACCTGCTGCTTGCGCGGCCAGGCATCCAGCACCGCCTTGAACAGCGTGGCCAGCGGGATGGCGAAAAACACACCCCAGAAGCCCCACAAGCCACCGAACAACAGCACCGCGCAAATGATCGCCACCGGGTGCAAGCTCACCGCTTCTGAAAACAGCAACGGCACCAGTACGTTGCCATCCAGTGTCTGAATGATTCCGTAGAGCGCCATCAGGTAAATGAACTGGTCGCTCCAGCCCCACTGGAACAAGGCAATCAGGCACACCGGCACAGTCACGACCACCGCTCCTACGTAGGGCACCACCACCGACACACCCACCAATAAGGCCAGCAATGCCGCGTAATTGAGATCCATGACGACAAACGCAATGTAGGTGACGCCTCCGCAGATGATGATCTCGATGACTTTGCCACGAATGTAGTTGGCAATCTGACGGTTCATATCATGCGCCACGCGGGTAATCAGCGCACGCTGGCGAGGCAAGTAGCTGCGCACCCAGCGGCCGATCATGGCCCGGTCCTTGAGAAAGAAGAACACCAGAATCGGCACCAGTACCAAATAGATCATGATGTTGACCAACAGCGGCAGACTGGACAGCGAGAGGGTCAACGCCAATTGCCCCACTTTGCCAATCTCCCCCCGCGCCACCTCGATGGCCTGCAACACTTGCTCATCCGAGACCAGATGCGGGTAGCGCTCAGGCAGCAACAACAGCAACGACTGCCACTTGACGAGCATGCCCGGCAGCTCATTGAACAGCGTGATCAATTGGTGCCACAGCAGCGGCACCACTACCACGATAAACAGCAATAACAGGCCCATGAACAACGCAAACACCAGCCCTACGGCCACCGCTCCAGGCAAGCGCAAGCGCTCCAGCGCCACCACCAACCCCTGCATGAGGTACGCCAGGACCATGCCCGCCAGCACAGGCGCCAGCATGCCGCCCAAGGTCAAGACCACTGTGAACGCCAGCACCAGCAACACGGCCAGCACCACCGCTTCCTCATCGGAAAAGTAGCGTTGTATCCAGTTACGCAACACGTTGAACATCAAGATTACTTTTAAAAGGTGTCGCCCGGGCGTCAGGCCTTGCGCAACCAATAACGATAGACGCCCGAATCCTCTTGCTCGCCGAGCAGTTCATGCCCCGCCAGGCGCGCGAATGTGCGGAAGTCGCGCTGGGAGCCCGCATCAGTCGCAATCACCTTCAGCACGGCACCCGAGCTCATCTGATTGAGTACCATCTTCGCCTTGAGCAACGGCAACGGGCAATTCAGACCGCTGGCGTCCAGCAGCGAATCATGTTCCAACACATCAGTCATTTACCCGTCCTCAGGCATTTTGTAGCGCACTAGAATACCCCAGGCTGACCCGCCTCTGGTCGCCAGCCCACTGTGCAGCTACAGTAAGCCCTTTATCGACTAGAGCTTCGTGCATGAATTTTCTGCGCCCGACCCTGTTGACGCTCGCTTGCCTGCTCGCATCACCGCTTTTCGCCGACGATTTGCCGTCGTTGGGTGATGCCAGCTCCTCCATTGTTTCGCCTCAACAAGAGTACAAACTGGGTCGCGCCTGGCTAAGCATGTTGCGCGGCCAGGTCTCGCAGCTTAACGATCCGCAGCTCAAGGACTACGTTGAAACCAGCGTCTATAAATTGGTCGAAACCAGCCAGGTTCAGGACCGGCGCCTTGAATTCATATTAATCAACAGCCCCCAGCTCAACGCCTTTGCCGCGCCCGGCGGAATCATCGGCGTGAACGGCGGCCTGTTTCTCAACGCGCAGACCGAAGGTGAGTATGCCTCGGTGCTGGCGCACGAATTGGCCCACTTGTCGCAGCGGCACTTCGCACGCGGGGTCGAAGCGCAACAACGCATGCAATTGCCCATGATGGCCGCCTTGCTGGCGGGCATCGTCATCGCCGCCTCGGGGGCGGGTGATGCCGGGATTGCCGCTATTGCGGGCACTCAGGCCGCAGCATTTCAGGAGCAGCGACGCTTCTCCCGGCAAAACGAGCAGGAAGCAGACCGCATTGGCATCCTTAATCTGGAGAAAGCCGGTTACGACCCGCGCTCCATGCCGACGATGTTCGAGCGCCTGATGCGCCAATACCGGTTCGATGCCAAACCACCGGAATTTTTACTGACTCACCCGGTGACCGAATCGCGTATTGCAGACACCCGCAACCGTGCTGAACAAGCCCGCCCCGGCGGCGCCGAGGACAGCCTGCGCTATCAATTGATTCGCGCACGGGTGCAACTCAACTACGAAGAAACACCCGGACTTGCCGCCAAGCGTTTCCGGGTCCAACTCGATGAAAACCCGAACAACGACGTGGCCCGCTACGGTTTGGCCATCGCGCAGATCAAGGGCAGTCAATTCAAGGACGCTCGGGACAACCTGAAACGGCTGCTCGACAAATCGCCTAACGACATCACGTACAACCTGGCACAGATCGAACTCGACATGGCCAGCAATCAACTGGACGATGCGCAAAAGCGCGTCGAACGGATGCGTACGCTGTATCCGGGCAATTACCCGCTCAATCAGGCGCGAGTCGATCTGTTGCTTAAACAGAACAGAGCAGGCGAAGCAGACAAAGCACTAGAAGCCTTGCTCAAAAGTCGACCGAACGACCCGGATGTCTGGTACTCGGTGGCTGAAACCCGCGGCCTTTCGGGCAATATCATCGGCTTGCATCAGGCGCGGGCGGAGTACTTTGCACTGGTGGGTGATTACCGTCAGGCCCTGCAACAGCTGGACCTGGCGAAAAAACTGACCAATAACTTCCAGCTGCTATCGCGCATTGATGCTCGTCAACGTGATTTGCTGGATGAAGAACGGTCTATCAAAGACATGATGAATTGAGAGTACACCTGAAAGCGGCAGCTTCACGAGAATGAGCTACCGCCTTCAGTGCCTACGCCCAAGAGCGACACTCAGGCGTTGCCCGCCAGCTTCAAACGGGCCGTTTGAGTGAAGTCCAACATGCGTTTGAGCGGGCGAACCGCTTGCGGCACCAGCGCCGGATCGACAAAGATCTCGTTCGATCCCTTCTGTAGACATTCCAGCGTACGTTCCAGCGTATTCATTGCCATCCACGGGCAATGGGCGCAACTGCGGCATGCCGCGCCATTGCCTGCCGTAGGCGCTTCAATAAAGACTTTGTCAGGACACAGCTGCTGCATTTTGTAAAAAATGCCGCGGTCGGTGGCCACGATGAAGGTCTTGTTGGGCAGGTTCTGCGCGGCGGCAATCAGTTGACTGGTGGAGCCTACGGCGTCGGCCAGATCAATCACCGACTCGGGCGATTCAGGATGAACCAGAATCGCTGCATCCGGGTACAGCGCCTTCATGTCTTCGAGCTGCTTGGACTTGAACTCTTCATGGACAATGCACGCCCCATCCCAGAGCAACATGTCGGCCCCGGTCTGGCGCTGGATATAGCGCCCAAGATGCTTGTCAGGCCCCCAGATGATCGTTTCGCCGTTATCCATCAGGCTTTCGACGATTTCCAGCGCACAGCTTGATGTCACCACCCAGTCTGCACGGGCTTTAACCGCAGCTGACGTGTTAGCGTAAACTACCACAGTGCGCTCGGGGTGTTTGTCACAGAACGCAGAAAACGCTTCGACCGGGCAACCCAGGTCCAGCGAGCAGGTGGCTTCCAGCGTCGGCATCAGCACACGCTTTTCAGGGGTGAGGATTTTGGCCGTTTCACCCATGAAACGAACACCGGCGACCAGTACCGTTTTTGCGGGATGCGCGGCACCGAAACGGGCCATTTCCAGCGAGTCGGAAACGCAACCGCCTGTTTCTTCGGCGAGCGCCTGAATCACGGCATCGCAATAAAAATGAGCCACCAGAACCGCATCCTGCGCCTTGAGCTCGGCAGCGATGGCGGCACGCAATGCAGCCTCTTCTTCCAGGGTCAGGGCTTTAGGCTGCTTGGCATCAAGGTGGGCTTGAACCAGAAGTCGTTCGGAAATATGCGTCATGTTCGCAAGACCTGCAGGCGCTACTGCGCGAAAGTCGAGTGTACCACCGGCTCCGGACCGTCGAGTCCCGCCGGGAGAGTGTGTGTTATCAGGCACGGACCATCTATTCAGCTCGCCAAGGCTACAGAATATGCTTGCGATTCAAAAGTTTAATGTTTCAGGGGAGGTCTTGCAGGGGATGTGTTGCAGGGCCACAAGGGCAAATCTGCCGATGACTGGCAGGCCACCAGGCATCGGCAGCAGAACTTAACTCACTGGCTCAACGCTTTAAGCACAAGCTCAGCCACAGCGCCACCTGACGCAGGGTTCTGGCCCGTAATCAAACGCCCATCTGCAACGGCATAAGCCGCCCACGGCTGGCTCGCCTTCTCATACTTGGCCCCACGCTTGACCAGCTCGGTCTCGGTCAAATACGGCACGACTTCGGCCAAACCGGCCAATTGCTCTTCTTCATTGGAGAAACCCGTGAGTTTTTTCCCCTCAATCAGCAGTTTGCCGTCGCTGAGCATGATATTCAGCAGCCCGACCGCCCCGTGACATACCGAGGACACGACTCCACCCGACTCATAAATCTCGCGGCTGATGGTTTGCAGCTCAACGTTGTCCGGGAAATCCCAGATGACCCCGTGGCCCCCTGCAAAGTAAATAGCGCAGTAGTCTTCAGGCTTGATATCGCTTGGCTTGAGCGTTGCGCCAAGGCGATTCATGAACGACTTATCGTGATACCACTGCCAGTCAATATCAGCTGCCATGTCCTTGGCCAAACTGTGAGGGTCGATCGGCGTGTAACCACCTTGAGGGCTGACGAAGTCGACTGTGTAGCCTGCAGCCTCAACCTTCTGTACGAAATGCACCGCCTCCCCCAGCCATAAACCCGTGGCACGCGGCAGGTTCGGGTATTTTTCGACACTGGTCAAAACCACCAACATTTTCTTGCTCATCGTAAGCCTCCTGTAAATAGCGGGTATGCACGCAACTTGGGCTGTACATCACTGCAAATGGTTCAGCCGAGGAACGAAGCGAGAGCATAGACCATTAGGTTTGCCGACTCAGGGTGAGCGGCTACGCTGAGTTTTCCCAGCACTTGAAATAGCGTGCCAGCATCCAACCCAACAGGAGTTGAAGCCATGACCACAGTCACGAATGCGCAGGAAGCCGTCGGTGTCGCGGCATCGGAGTCAGTCAACGCGGCGTATCAAAAAACCTTTGCTGTCGGCGGAGCCATCATTGATAACGCCACAAAAAAAATCATCGCAGCCATGCATAACAACGTATTGATGCCCTACCCGCCAGCCTCTGGCACAACCCGGTTTCTACCCCACGACCCTACCGCCCATGGCGAACGGCAATTGGTGGACTGGTATTACGAAAACGCCGCCGCACTCAAACTGCCACCTGCGCAGCAGCTCACGATCGTTACAACGCTCGACCCGTGCGCCATGTGCGCAGGCTCTTTACTCACCGCGGGGTTCAATGTTGCCGTCAGCGCAATCGATACCTATGCGGGCATTAATTACAACAGCGCGTTTGATTTCCCCACTCTGCCCCTCCACATACGCGAACAAGCGCAAAAAAGCTGGGCTTATTACGCTGTCGCACCACCCTTCAGCCGTGCTTTTACAGGCAGCACCACGCCGGTCTTTGCAGGACAGACGATTGATTCGTTGTTGTATTGCCTGACGTCATCCATTTTTGAAGCCAGCGTGAACACCGTCAGAGAGTCCAGCAATAACAGCGGCATCGAGCCGGCACACTTGAAAAACCCCGCCGACCTCCCTGCCAACAGCCCCGTACGACAAGCGCTAACAGCATTGAGCGACCAAGCACTCACAACGGTCTCACCCAGCCCGCGCAACCCTGGCGCCGAGCTGAGCGCCCCATTGATTGCCGTTGCACAACAGGCCCAGCTCAACGGCGGCGCCTTCAACGCGGTTGCGCTGCTTGATCCATTTGGTAATTTGCTGACCTGCTTGGGCGGGAGTGAAAAACAATCCCCCATCCGCACGGCATTTATGGAGACCACGCGCGGTTACGCCGTTCTGCGCTGGAAACTCATGAATGACCCGTCACCGGAAGTGCGCGCCGAAGCCGAGCAATATCTGACGCACCCCAAATACGGAACATTCGTCTTTCTTTACGCCCCAGATCCCGCAACACCACAGGCCGTGATGACACTGGGGGCGTACGGATCAACGATGGAAGGCCCCGTACCGCAGAGCTACCCCTCGAACTTTCAATACGTACTGTTGCCCGCCTCAACCACCGCACAGGCCGTTTCGGAACTGGCGCAAACGCTGCCGCCTTTTTATACCCAAAGCGTGCAAGTGGCGCCCGCCCAAGTGCTCAGCGAAGCGTTGATTGCCAGCGCCCAGCAAGGCGGATGCGAGCACTAGCTAAATTCGCCATCAAGCGCCAACGGGACGACGCGACTGGATGGCGTCGTCCCGTTGCAGGTATGTCCATTCCAGGCAAATTAAAGACACAAAAAAGCCGGTAGACCCTAAGGTACTGACCGGCTGTTTTGGTGTAGCGATATGGTGGGTCGTGTGGGATTCGAACCTACGACCAATTGGTTAAAAGCCAACTGCTCTACCAACTGAGCTAACGACCCGCTTCGTTGTGGGACGTATAATACTGATTTTTAACGAGAATTCAACACCCGATTAAAAATAAATATGAAATAAATCAAAAATAACGGGTTGGGTCTTTGATTCCGGCGGCTGCAAAGCCATCTGCACGCAAGCGACAGCTGTCGCACTTACCGCATGCACGGCCCTGGTCATCGGCCTGATAGCACGAAACAGTCAGCGAATAGTCGACGCCTAACTGTATGCCCGCCTGAACGATCTGTGCCTTGCTCAGATTTTGCAAAGGCGCCTTGATACTGAAAGGCTTACCTTCGACACCCGCCTTGGTAGCAAGGTTGGCCATGACTTCAAAAGCCTCGACAAACTCGGGACGGCAATCCGGATAGCCTGAATAGTCCACAGCGTTCACGCCGATAAAAATATCTTGGGCGTCCAGTACCTCGGCCCAACCCAATGCCAACGACAGGAACACCGTATTGCGCGCTGGGACATAGGTGACGGGAATACCTTCACTTGGCGCCTCAGGCACGTCAATCGAGCTGTCGGTCAGCGCCGACCCTCCGATGCCGTCCAGGTTCAGGCCAATGACCTTGTGGTCAATGACCCCCAGATCACGGGCAACACGCGCTGCGGCATCAAGTTCCGCACGATGGCGCTGGCCATAATCAAAGCTCATCGTGTAGCAGCTGTAGCCCTCGGCGCGAACCATGGCGACAACGGTCGCCGAATCCAGGCCACCCGACAACAGAATGACCGCTCTTTTCTCTCTTACAACCGATTGTTCCGTCATTTCAGCGCCCCGGCTCATCATTCCATAAGTATTTGTGCAACTGCATTTGCAAACGCACAGGCAAGTTGTCCGCTACGATCCAGTCGGCCAGGTCACGGGCCGACAAATCATGATGGCTTGGCGAAAACAGCACCTCGCCCGCTCGCCGCTCCAATCCATACTCGATCAACTTCGAAACAGCCCAGTCGTAGTCATCACGCGAACAGATCACAAACTTGACCTGATCATTGGATGTCAGCAACGCGATATTTTCGTAGAGGTTACGATGGGATTCTTTAGAGCCAGGGGTTTTCAAATCAAGCACGCGACTGACGCGTGGATCAACTGCCGAAATATCCAAGGCGCCACTGGTCTCGATGGAGACTTCATACCCGGCATCACAGAGCTGCGTCAGTAAAGGGATTGCGTTGGGCTGCGCCAGCGGCTCCCCCCCCGTAACACAGACGTAACGCGGACGATAACTTGCCACCTGCTCGAGTATGTCCTCAAGAGGCCTCACAGTGCCGCCACTGAATGCGTAAGCGCTGTCGCAATAACCACAGCGCAACGGGCAACCGGTAAGGCGAACAAAAACGGTCGGCAAGCCAGCCGTTCGCGTTTCACCCTGCAACGAGTAAAAAACTTCGGTAATTCTCAATGTGTCTTGCATATCCGCCACGGGCGTAACAGCTAAACAGGCTGTCCGCCTCCGTCAGGCACTCCAAAGAATCTGCCAACGCAGTACTCAGAAGAGCGTATTTCATAAAAGGGCGTGGATTCTAACGAAAAAACCCGCGACAGGCGCGGGTTTCTCGATGAAAGCGTTTGAGAGCTTACATGCGCTGCAAATCGCGCTGCGCCAATTGCGCTGCCGATGTGCCCGGATATTGAGACACCACTTGCTGCAGGATGCCTTTAACCTTATCGGCATGGCCAAGACGGCGCTCTACATCAGCCAACTTGTACAAAGAGTCAGGCACCTTCCCATGCTTGGGATAAAGCTGGCTGACTTTGGCAAATGCCTGGCCTGCAGCCTGCAAATCCCCTTTCGCCAAATTCACCTCACCCAGCCAGTACTGCGCGTTACCGGCGTACTGACTGTTAGGGTATTTGCGCAAAAAGGCAGTGAAAGCCTGACTGGCCTTGTCGAAATCTTTGGCCTTGATCAAGTCGAAAGCAGCATCGTAATAGAGCTTTTCTTTCGCAGGATCACCCGGCTCGGAACTGGCGGCGGCCTGAGGTGCAGGCGCGGCCGTATTACTGGCGGCGGTATTGCTGCCACCCGATGACGAATTATCAGGCGTGGCAGCAGGAGCAATGCCAGCACCAATACGCCGATCAAGATCCTGGTATCGCTCCAGGCTTTCTTGCTTCATGCGCGAGATATCATTTTGCAGAACTTCAATCACACCCTGTTGGCGTGCAATCTGTTCCTGCATTTGTTGCAACTGGTTGAACAGCTCGCCCTGTGCCGAGACAGGGGCCGAAACCCCTCCCCCGGCATAGGCGCCGCTCGCACCGTAACCCGTTGACGGATAACTCCCCCCGCTATTGTTATAGCCAGAGTTGTCATCGACCACAGGAACCGCAGCCCAAACCGCAAGCGACATGAGGCTGAGAGTCAGAATAGTTACAGCACGGCGGCACGTTCGCATGACGAATTACTTACGCAGTTCGACGCGACGGTTCTGAGCCCACGACTGTTCGTCGTTGCCAGTAGCGATCGGACGCTCTTTACCGTAGGACACCAGCTCCAGCTGTGCTGGAGAAACACCTTGCAGTACCAGGTAGCGTTGAACGGCTTTCGCACGACGCTCGCCCAGTGCCATGTTGTACTCACGAGTACCACGGGCGTCAGTGTTACCTTCCAGAACAACGCGAGCGCCGTTAGCTTTCAGGTCTTTTGCGTGAACGTCCAGAGCGCGCATAGCTTCTGGTTTCAGGTCCGAACTGTCGTATTCGAAGTAGAAAACAGTGATAGCACGCAGAGCAGCTTCTTCGCTCAGGGAGCCATCAACAGCGCCTGTGTTTGCGCCGTAACCAGCGTTTGGATCAACAGCAGCGCCTTCACCGGCATTGTCGCCGCCTTTGGACGAGCAACCTACAGCTACAGCCATGGCCAGTGCCAGCGCAGCAAATTTACCAAACTTCAGCATTTCCATCGTAAAACTCCTAATGAACCCCAAGTGTTAAGTGCAACGTAAAGCTATCACCACGTCAGTTCAGGTAAGGGGACCAGGAAGGTTCTCTGACTTCGCCTTGAGCGGTAGGAAGAGGGAGCCTTACGCGTCCGTTAATGGACACGAGCATCAAGACTCCCCGGCCCTGCTGGCGGGTGGCGTAGATTACCATGGTGCCGTTGGGCGCAACAGTAGCTGACTCATCAAGGTTGGTATCTGTGAGTATTTTCACGCTTCCACGCTGCAAATCTTGCGCTGCGACACGGAAGTTTGTGAAACCGTCCTGACGATGAATCATTACCAGGGTCTTTTCGTCTGCCGAAAGCTTCGGACTGGCGTTGTAGTTCCCGATAAATGTCACGCGTTCTGCATTACCGCTACCGACTGTGGTTTTGTAGATTTGTGGTTTACCGCCACGGTCAGAGGTGAAGTAGATGGTAGACCCATCTTTACCCCAGAACGGTTCGGTATCGATAGCCGGGCTGTTGGTCACGCGCGTCAACTGACGAGAAGCCAGGTTCATCACGTAAATTTCAGCGTTGCCATCTTTGGACAACACAAATGCCAGCTTCGAACCGTCCGGGGACCACGCAGGAGCACCGTTGAGGCCTTCGAAGTTGGTGATTTGCTCGCGACGGCCGGTATCAATGTTCTGCATGAAGATACGCGGACGTTTTTGTTCGAACGACACATAAGCAATGCGCTTGCCATCTGGCGCAAAACGCGGCGACAGAATCGGTTCACGCGATTGCAGCAGTGTGACTGCACGCGCACCGTCGTAATCCGAGCGCTGCAAGGTGTAGCGTGTGTTGTTGGCACTTGCGCGCTCAGCCGTCACGTACAACAGACGGGTTGAGAATGCACCTTTAATACCGGTCAGCTTTTCAAACGACTGATCGGAGATGTAATGCGCCATGTCCCGAAGCTGCTCAGCAGTACCGGAAACACTGCCGGTCAGAACCGGTTGCTCGGTGGCCACGTTGAACAGGGCATATTGCACCTGCAAACGACCGCCAGCCGGAACAATATTACCGACCATAACGTATTGGGCACCCAGCGCTTTCCAGTCACGGAAAATGACTTCACTCGCCTGGGTCGGCAAGCTGATCATGTTCTGCTTTGGAATCGGCGCGTAGTAACCCGAGTTGCGCAGGTCATTACCAATGATCTCCGCCATGTCGTCCGGCAGAACGGAACCACCCTGCCAGCCGAATGGAACCACGGCAATCGGTGTGGCCCGGTCGCTACCGCTGGTGACCAGAATGTTCTTTTCTTCCGCCATTGCCATCCCTGCAAAGCAGCAGACGACGACTAGCAGTCCTCGAAAAAAGTTAATCACAAGGCTAGATCCTCAGGTGTGAATGTCATCTTGAATGATCGATAAGGATTGAATTCGCTGGGCTTCAAACCCTGCATCTCCGTTAAACGGCCAATATTCTTGACCGCCGCCACAGCCGAACTGTCAAAAGGTCCGTCACCGCTGGACCTGGCAACCGTAACCGAAGTTACCGTGCCATCCGGCAACATGCCGATTTGCAGCACCACTGTCATGTTCTTGCGAGCCGAAGGAGGACGAGCCCACCCTTCTGCTGCCCGGGCACGAATCAGGTCATCAAAACTACCGGCGACCTCATCGCCCTGCTCCTCTGCCAAGGCTTGTTGACGTTGGGGCGTGTCAGAAAGCAAATCTGCCAAGGCCTGGGCCTTTTTCTCTTCGGTCGATTTACGCGCTGCTTCTACTGCCTTCTTCTTGGCAGCATCGGCAGACGCTTTTTTCTTCGCGTCTTCGGCGGCTTTCTTTTTTGCCTCGTCCGCTACAGCCTTTTTCTTGGCATCTTCAGCCGCTTTCTTCTTCGCATCTTCGACAATCTTTTTCTTGGCTTCTTCGGCGGCCTTTTTCTTCGCCTCTTCTTCAGCGGCTTTTTTGGCCTCTTCCTCAGATTTCTTTTTGGCTATGTCAGCCAATTTCTTCTCTTCAGCCTTTTTAGCTTCGGTAGCTTTTTTAGCATCATCAGCCTTCTTGGCTTCGTCCGCTTTTTTAGCTTCTTCGGCCTTTTTGGCTTCGCTGGCCTTGGCTTCGTCAGCCTTCTTGGCCTCTGCGGCTTTCTCGGCAGCCTCTTCTTTCTTTTGCTCTGCCGCTTTCACGGCTTCCTGCTCAACCTTTTTTTGCTCCATCTGTTCAACTTCGGTCTGACGTGCGGCAGATTTCTTTGCCTCACCCGCAATCTTTTGATTGGTTTGGGTCGTCGCCTGACTTTTTGACTTCAGTTGATACAAGGTTGCTTGAACAATCGGCTTGGAGGGTGGCAATTCCGGCGTCATGGCAAAACTGGCGAAGAGCATGCCAAAAATCAGGACGTGCAGCCCCACCGCCCAAACTGTAGGCCAAAAATAATTTTCAGAGGCGGACGGCTCCCGCTGTTCGCGCATCAGGGAGCCTCGGTGATCAAGCCAACGTTACCGACGCCGGCTTTCTGCAAGCCGCCCATGGCACCCATTACCGCGCCGTAATCCACCGACTTGTCACCGCGAATAAAGACTTGGGTGTGCTTGCCACCCTCATTGCCGGCACGAATGATTTTGGTCACGGCATCGGTCATCTGCGGCAAGGTCATGGCCTTGTCCATCTGCTTTTCAGTGTCGACTTCGCTGCCAAGGTTCCAGAAGTAGGTCTTGTCAGCCTTGATCGAAATAGTCAGAACCTGAGTGTTGTTGTCTTGCGGCAAAGCCTCGCTGGAGACTTTGGGCAAATCCACTTTCACACCCTGGTTGAGCATGGGCGCCGTCACCATGAAAATGACCAGCAGTACCAACATCACGTCGATGTAAGGCACTACGTTCATCTCGGCGACCGGCTTGCGCTTCTTGCGAGCTCGAGCGATTAAAGCCATTGGAAAATACCTGCTTATTCTTCGCTGGTGTGCACTTTGCGGTGCAGGATCGCCTGGAATTCATCGGCGAAGGTGTAGTAGCGACTGATCAGGGTTTCGCTACGCGCAGCAAAGCGGTTGTAAGCGATAACAGCCGGGATTGCAGCAAACAGACCGATCGCGGTAGCCACCAGCGCTTCGGCGATACCGGGTGCTACGGTTGCCAGCGTGGCCTGCTGCGCAGTCGCGAGCCCGCGAAAGGAGTTCATGATGCCCCACACCGTACCGAACAAACCGATGTACGGGCTAACGGAACCGACCGTTGCGAGGAACGGCAGGCTTTGCTCCAGCTTTTCTTCTTCACGGGAAATGGCCACGCGCATGGCACGGGCCACGCCCTCCATGACAGCCTCAGGATCTACGCCTGGCTGCTGACGCAGACGGGAAAACTCCTTGAAACCCGCACGAAAGATCTGTTCAACGCCCGAATCCGGGTCAGGGTTACTGCCCGCCTGGCGATACAACTTGGACAGATCTATACCCGACCAGAAGCGCTCTTCAAAGCTTTCCAGGGCACGTCGACCGGCACGCAGCATGGTGCTGCGCTGAAAAATCATGACCCACGAGGTAACCGATGCGGCCAGCAGGGTCAACATTACCAATTGCACAACAATGCTGGCATTGCTGACCAAGCTCCACATGGAGGAATGGTCGACGACGTTAGCTTCCACGCTTTATCTCCTGCTCTAAATGTTTACCCGCGCCGCTCACGTCGGCAAAGGCCGTACGTAAAGCTTCGGGAATGGCCCGGGGTTTGAAACTATCGGCGCGCACACAGGCCACCAAAAACTGCCCTTCACAGAGCAACGTTGAGTCCGCAGCCCGCCAGACCTGCTGTTTGAAACGCAAGCTGGCACGGTTGAGTTCTATTACTTGCGCAGTTACCAACAGTTCGTCGTCCAGTCGCGCCGGTGCGTGATAACGCGCCTCGCTGGAATGCACGACAAATAACAGGTTCTCGCCTGCCAGCTCGGACTGGGCAAACCCCAGCTCCCGCAGCCTTTCGGTTCGAGCCCGCTCCATAAACTTTAGATAATTTACGTAATACACGACGCCACCCGCATCGGTGTCTTCGTAATAAACGCGACAGCGATGTGCGAACGGCTCAAGCCTGTTTTGCGCGCGCATACTCTAGTGCTTACTCCTCAGGTTGCCAATCCGCCAGACCACTGTTTTTCACTCTTCTTAGACTTTAAGACCCAGGATTTTCAGCGCCAGCCCTTGTGACATCAAAAACGGCAAAAAAATCGACTCATTACGCCTTAATTAATCATCCAGCGCGTTCGAGAATTCATTAGCGCCCGGCATTTCGCCCAAACGCGACGGAATATTCAGACCGAAGTGCAAATACGCATGCCGGGTCACGACCCGCCCTCGCGGCGTACGCATGATATAGCCCTGCTGAATCAAATACGGCTCCAGCACATCCTCAATGGTATGGCGCTCTTCACTGATCGCCGCTGCAAGACTGTCGACCCCAACCGGCCCACCATCGAACTTCTCGATCATGGTTAACAGCAATCGCCGGTCCTGATGATCAAAACCGTGCTCATCCACATCCAGTAGGTTGAGTGCCAGATCCGCCACCGATTTGGTGATGTGCCCCTTGGCCCGCACTTCGGCAAAGTCACGCACCCGACGCAGTAATCGATTGGCGATACGCGGCGTACCGCGGGCACGCCGTGCAATTTCGTACGCACCTTCAGGATCCAGCGGCAAACCGAAAATTCCCGCGGAACGACTGACGATCGTCGCCAGATCATCCGTGCCGTAGAACTCAAGCCGCTGAACGATACCGAAGCGGTCGCGCAGTGGGTTGGTCAGCATCCCGGCACGGGTTGTGGCCCCAACCAGCGTAAACGGCGGCAAGTCCAGCTTGATCGAACGGGCAGCAGGCCCCTCACCGATCATGATGTCCAGCTGAAAATCTTCCATGGCCGGGTACAAAACTTCCTCGACAATGGGCGACAGACGATGGATCTCGTCAATGAACAGCACATCATGGGGCTCCAGATTGGTCAGCAAGGCCGCCAGATCTCCCGGCCGCTCAAGTACCGGGCCCGACGTACTTTTGATGGAAACCCCCATTTCCTGCGCGATGATGTTCGCCAGGGTGGTTTTACCCAAGCCTGGCGGACCGAAAATCAACGTGTGGTCCAACGACTCAGCACGCCCCCGCGCCGCCTGAATGAACAACTCCATCTGCTCACGCACTGCCGGCTGGCCAATATAGTCAGCCAGACTCAGTGGACGGATCGCACGATCCTGAACGTCTTCGCGGTCACGTCCACTGGAAGCGGTTATCAAACGATCAGCTTCAATCACTTAAATCATTCCCTTCAGGGCCCGGCGAATCATATCTTCACTGCTCAACGTTTTGTCCTTAATGGCTGACACGGCTTTACTCGCCTCTTGAGGCTTATAGCCCAAAGAAATCAAAGCGCTGACCGCATCGCTTTCAGCGCTGGCGACTTGCACCGGCGCATCCGGCTGATTGGGCACCAGCGCAAACATGCTCGGCACCTGCTCCCAGGCCTTGAACCGATCCTTCAACTCGACCAACAGGCGCTCGGCAGTTTTCTTGCCAACCCCCGGCACCTTGGTCAGCGCCGACGTGTCCTGTGCCTGCACGCAACGCACCAGTTCATCGACTTCCAGGCTGGACATCAATGCCAGCGCCAGTTTCGGGCCCACGCCATTGAGTCGAATCAGCTCGCGAAAAAAATCGCGCTCTCGCTTGCCACTGAAACCATAGAGCAACTGCGCATCTTCGCGAACCACCAGATGGGTATGCAGGGTCAAGGGCTCGCCGATTGAAGGCAGGCGATAGAGCGTAGTCATCGGGACCTCGACCTCATAACCCAGGCCATTTACATCCAGAATCAGGTGAGGGGGCTGTTTTTCAGCGAGAGTACCGCGCAAGCGTCCAATCACGTTTCAGATCCTTTTTCAGGCCAGATCAATGGCTAACTAATGAGACCGGGGCGCTGCACAATTGCACAGGCAATCATTCGCAGCGCTCACACACGGCATACATGCCCTTCAAAGGCGCAGACGACCGCCCCGACTGCGCGCTGCGCCCAACCCGTGCGGCAGCAGACTGGAGCGCGTGTGCGCGTGGCACAACGCAATTGCCAGGGCATCGGAAGCATCGATTTGCGGCTTTGTGGTCAGTTTGAGCAAATGCATGACCATCATCATGACCTGCTCTTTATTCGCGCCCCCCGTGCCTGCAACGGCCTGCTTGATTTGAGTCGCCGTGTACTCGGCAATTTCCAGGCTCTCTTCACCGCCAGCCACGATCGCCGCGCCGCGGGCCTGACCCAGCTTTAATGCAGAGTCCGCATTACGCCCCATAAACACTTTTTCAATGCCCATCGTAACTGGGCCGTACGTCTGGATCACTTCGCGCACGCCGCGATAAACGATCTGCAGCCGCTCATGCATTTCGCCGTTGCCTGTACGAATACACCCCGAAGCCACGTACACACAGCCACGACCGGTATCCTGCACCACGCCATAGCCGGTAATTCGCGAACCGGGATCGATACCAAGAATAAGAGTCATAACGCCTGCAGCTTTAGAAGTGATGCCCTCGGGCATGAACCCGGACAGCTTAAAGGCAGAAGCCGGAGGTGCACAGCCTGCGATCATCGCAGCGTTGCACCTCCGGCTTCCAGGATTACAGCGAGGTATCAGGCAAGCTGTTCCAGCACAGCCTCGGGAATCTCGGCGTTGGAGTAAACGTTTTGCACGTCATCCAGATCCTCAAGCATATCGATCAGCTTGAGGATCTTTTCAGCCCCCTCCAGATCCAGCTCGGCACTCGTGGTGGGTAACATCACGATTTCGGCATCAGCCGGCTTAAAACCTGCAGCCTCCAATGCGTTGCGAACCGCGTAGAAGCTCGAGAACGATGTAAACACATCGATCGACCCGTCTTCATTGGTCACAACGTCATCCGCATCAGCCTCCATCGCCGCTTCAATCAACGCATCTTCATCAACGTCAGCGGTATACGAAATCTGGCCTTTACGCTCGAACAAGTAGGCCACAGAGCCATCGGTACCCAGATTGCCACCGCACTTGCTGAAAGCATGACGCACAGCCGCTGCAGTCCGATTGCGGTTGTCGGTCATGCACTCAACCATCACCGCCACACCACCGGGACCGTAACCTTCGTAACTCAGCTCCACCATATCATCGGTATCAGCCGCACCGGCACCGCGGGCGACCGCACGATCAATGACATCGCGACTCATGTTTGCCCCGAGCGCCTTGTCCAGCGCCAGACGCAACCGCGGGTTGGACGCCGGATCACCGCCACCCTGACGCGCCGCGACGGTCAGCTCACGAATCCACTTGGTGAAAATCTTGCCTTTTTTGGCATCCTGACGCTCTTTGCGGTGCTTGATGTTCGCCCACTTAGAATGACCTGCCATAACCTACTCCGAATCCTTGTCTGTGAAACCTTGCCAATTGGCACCGAAGTGCCAGTCAGCAATAAAATTTCCGGTCCAACGAGAAAGGCGCATCCGGGGATGCGCCTTCGCTGTTCCGTCTTACTCAGCCTTAGGCTGTTCACGCAAACGAATATGCAGCTCTCGCAGCGCCTTCGCATCCACCATGCCAGGGGCCTGAGTCATGACGCAGGCAGCACTCTGGGTTTTCGGGAACGCAATGACTTCACGAATCGACTGAGCGCCGGTCATCAGCATGACAAGACGATCCAGACCGAACGCCAGACCACCGTGCGGCGGCGCACCGTACTTCAGTGCGTCCAGCAGGAAGCCGAACTTCTCTTCCTGTTCCGCTTCGTCGATGCCCAACAGGCGGAAGACCGCTTGTTGCATTTCTTTACGGTGGATACGGATGGAACCGCCACCCAACTCAGTACCGTTCAACACCATGTCGTAAGCACGGGACAGCGCGGTTGCAGGGTTGGCTTCCAGCTCCTCAGGCGAACACTTGGGCGCCGTGAACGGGTGATGCAAGGCGCTGAAGCTACCGTCTTCGTTCTCTTCGAACATCGGGAAGTCAACGACCCACATCGGGGCCCACTCGCAGGTCAGCAGGTTCAGATCGTTACCCACCTTGATACGCAGCGCACCCAGTGCCTCGCTCACGATCTTGGCTTTATCGGCGCCAAAGAACACGATGTCGCCATCCACGGCACCTACGCGATCAAGGATGACATTGAGATTAGCTTCCGGAATGTTTTTAACGATCGGCGACTGCAGACCCTCAACACCCTTGGCGCGCTCGTTGACCTTGATGTAGGCCAGGCCGCGAGCACCATAAATGCCCACGAATTTGGTGTAATCATCGATCTTGCTGCGCGGCATGCTCGCCCCGCCCGGAACGCGCAACGCTGCAACGCGGCTTTTAGGGTCGTTGGCCGGGCCACTGAAGACCTTGAATTCAACATCCTTGAGTTGATCGGCAACATCTACCAGCTCAAGCGGGTTACGCAAATCTGGCTTGTCGGAGCCATAACGGCGCATGGCCTCTTCAAACGTCATGTGCGGGAATTCGCCGAATTCCAGATCCAGCACTTCCTTGAACAGGGTGCGAATCATGCCTTCAGTCAGGCCCATGATGTCTTTTTCATCAAGGAAGCTGGTCTCGATGTCAATCTGAGTGAACTCAGGCTGACGATCGGCACGCAAGTCTTCGTCGCGGAAGCACTTGGCGATCTGGTAGTAGCGATCAAAACCGGCAACCATCAGCAGCTGCTTGAACAGCTGTGGCGATTGAGGCAAGGCAAAGAA
The DNA here is from genome assembly GCF_001806145.1 of Pseudomonas sp. BS-2016. Taxonomy (NCBI): domain Bacteria; kingdom Pseudomonadati; phylum Pseudomonadota; class Gammaproteobacteria; order Pseudomonadales; family Pseudomonadaceae; genus Pseudomonas; species Pseudomonas sp. BS-2016. The sequence continues at coordinate 343,242 of NZ_MLCT01000019.1, read as the reverse complement.
ACTGCCTGCATGAGTACGGCTCGGCACCAGATAGTCACGCGCACCTTCTGGCGTGGCACGGGTCAGAATCGGCGTTTCGACATCCAGGAAGCCGTTTTCATCCAAATAACGACGAATGCTGGTGGTCATGCGCGAACGCAGGCGCAGCTTCTCGAGCATTTCTGGGCGACGCAGGTCAATAAAGCGATAACGCAGACGGGTTTCCTCGCCTACGTCAGAAAATTCGTTCAGCGGGAACGGCGGGGTCTCTGCTTCGTTCAGCACCTCCAGCTCGTAGCCCAGCACTTCGATCATGCCAGACGCCATGTTGGCGTTACCGGCACCTGCCGGACGCAGACGGACTTTACCGGTCACCTTTACGACGTACTCGCTACGCACGCGATCTGCGGCAGCGAAGGTTTCAGCACGGTCCGGATCGAAAACCACTTGGGCCAGACCGTCACGATCACGGATATCGAGGAAAATAACCCCACCGTGGTCACGGCGACGGTGTACCCATCCGCAAAGGGTAATTTCCTGGCCTTCCAGGCTTTCGTTCAGTTGGCCGCAATAATGGCTGCGCATCATGGTCGTGTTTTCACTTCTCGTAATTCGAAATTCGGTGGAGGCCTTGCGCACCCTTACTACTGGAGAGTGATGCGCAAGACCCCGCTCATATTCAGACTGTTTTCGCTCAATCTCAGTCGGATTTGTCGCCGCTTGCCAGATTCTTTTTCGAGCCTGTCTTGAAATCTGTTTCATACCAGCCCGTGCCACTCAGGCGAAAGCCCGGCATGGACAGCAGTTTCTTCAATTCAGGCGCCTGGCAGGCAGGACAATCGATCAGTGGCGTGTCACTGATTTTTTGAATGGCTTCCAACTGATGACCGCAGGAAGCACATTGATAATCGTACATGGGCATTGGCGTATCTCGACTATCTGTTAGCGGCGCCCCCTTCAGAGGGCCACAAAGCGCGAGATTATATCTGGTAAATCGAGCCTTTGCAGCCGCGCGAGCGGCCATATCAAGCTAAAGGCACCATAAAGATTGAGCGATTACAAGTCTCTGAACACCGGCACTCGATTTGCCAATGGGTGACTTACCCCCAAAAGAACTGCTTTTGTGGCGCTTCAGTCGTTCCGCGCACAGCATTGGAGAGGTGCATGACGCACACAACACGAATCAGTCCACTGAAGTTTTTTACCCCGCCGTGCCGCAGGTGGACCTCTCTGTCGACGTAAGACAACAAAGCATTTATTGAGCAATCATTATTGCGCGCTATCTCGGATAACACCTCCCAATACACCTCCTCCAGACGAAGACATGTTGCAAACCCGTTTAATCTGACCGATCGCGATAACGGTCGAGCCAAAGACATCCCAAAATCAAGAATGGCAGGATCAATTTTGACCCGTTGAACTACTCTGCCACCCGCCCCTTCATGCCTGATTAATCGCCCCATATTTAGAGCACTCCATCGCAACACCATTTAAGTTAATTAATATTTCCTGAAACACCCTTACATAAAACATTATGTAAAAGTTCTAATCCAGCGGATCTCACCCGCAAATACGTAGGAGCTCTCCCGCTGCACCGATTGAATTCTTGAACGCCCAAGCCCGAGCCCTCAAGCGCCCACCCCCTAGGCAGGCCGTCATTCAAACTCAACCAACCGGGCGACCGACCTTTCCTATCCATTGAGTAACACCCATAGACTTCACACCCACTTTTCCTTCACCTCATATATGCGCAACACCGCCCCCACTCACACCAACTAAAAAAACAGCGCACCTCCCATGCGACTGAATAAATATATATAGGCTTTATTTAAAAACCGCCAAACTTCAAAGCGAAACAAAATTCATCCATTACCAAAAAACCTCAACACCTTTCAGCTTTAGAAATAAATCCACAACGCCACAACATCAAATCATGCACCCGCCGAGTCATAGCCAAAGCAAGAAAAGGATGCATCCTACGCACTCGAAGGAAACACCTTTATTTACCGTTCAGGACCCATAATTTGAGAAGCACCCCGCTTTACTGTTAAATAGGCAGCGTGTCGCTTCCACCAAGGCTTGGTGAAGGTGCATAGGCTGATAAACGTACGTGTCCAACGCCTCCATTTTTTTTCAGAAGCGAACCGTACCCACTCAGCTCTTCCTTGCGATCCATCTTAATGTGAGTCAATCGAAATGTTGAAAATCGTCCACTTGGTGACGGGAACAGCGGCCTTGCTGCTGTCCTTCGTACCCAGCCTACAGTCCGAAGCGGTCCCTTACCTGCAACACGCCGATGCCCTTTACCTGGCATTTCTCGGCTTACTCAACCTCACACTGGCACCTGTCATTCCATTCTGGAATAAAGGAGCACGCCACCAACTGCAAAACCTTGTCAGCGCCTTACTTGTCCTTTCGGTGGTTCTGCAAACACTCACCCTGTTTGACCTTCTGCGGCCGATCGGCGATCAGCCTGCCGTCCTGCTCAGCCTTGTACCGGCTGTACTGGCCGTGCTTCTGCATCTGGCAGTGAGTTTTTACAAATCCTCACCTTCGTCAGCTTCGCAAAACTACGATATGACCAACCGCGATACAGGGACCGTGAAGTGGTTTAACACCTCTAAAGGCTTCGGTTTTATTTCCCGCGACTCCGGTGATGATATTTTCGTGCACTTTCGTGCCATTCGCGGCGAAGGCCACCGCGTTCTGGTAGAAGGCCAACGCGTCGAGTTTTCGGTCATGAACCGCGACAAAGGCTTGCAAGCTGAAGACGTCATTGCAGCATTGCCACGCCGCTGATTTCCCGCGCCACATAAAAAACCGCGAACAGCTTGGCTGATCGCGGTTTTTTTTATTCTCTGCCAGCAGAATCAGTAATGAGGCGGAGGCGCCTCATCCTCAAAAGAGTCGAACTGCCCACCCATTTCTTCCTGACGTTTGAGCAATGCCGCGATCTGCATTTGCAACCGATCAACCGCATTTTGTTGAGCCACCAGCACGTCATTCAATGCCTGGATGGTGTCATCCTGAAAAGCCAAACGGGTTTCAAGATCCGTCACACGAGCTTCAAGCGTCACAACGCGCCCTCCGAAATAGTTAACACGTCACCCATGATCGCTTTGAGCTTGTCACGCAAGCTCAGTACCGCATCACGCGTGTAGGGCTTGGCCGGATGCTTGCCCCAGACCGGGCCAGGCCAGGCAGGATCCGTGGTGTAACGGGCGATGACATGCATGTGCATCTGCTTGACCACATTGCCCAACGTGGCCACATTCATTTTGTCCGCACACAACAGTTCCTTCAGTACACGCGCCACTGCAGTGGTTTCACGCCACATCAATTGCTGATCATCCTCATCCAATTGAAACAACTCACTTATACCCTCGCGGCGCGGCACCAAAATGAACCAGGGGTAATTTGAGTCGTTGGACAGTAAAAGGCTGCACAAAGGGAGCTCCCCTATCAGCCACGTATCCTGTTTGAGACGAGAATCCAAAGCGAACACTGAATGTTCTCCTGTACGACGGGGAATTTTACCAGTGACCAGACGCATCAACCGCCAGCCAGCGCAGTGCAGGATACCTGTGATTCAGGCTTGCATCACGTCACACGGCTAGAGCGATTACACAAAGCCGCACCAAAACGAAACAGCTGACTGGTTTTGGTGCACACAACTGTCACCGCCACCAAGGTTAGGTGTGAACCGGTAACATCTTGGTCGCCCCAACGCCCGGAAATTTTACAATCGGGTAACACACGTTGCGCCAAGCCTGATCCAAGGCGCGCAGCCCCTTCGCTCAAGGCCGCACCAATACCCGCAATCCCCGATTTATAATTTTTTTCAAAACTTTTCAAGATTTGAGCATGCTTGTTGCATAGAGCCTATCTATATCGAGGGCACGCCCTTGGGAAGGGAACGGGCCTGCGATTAACAACCCTAGATCAGAATCTGGGAAGTGGCGCTTCTAACCCGTGGTTTCACGACAGAACGCACCGTTCCCAAACAGTAAAAGCAGTTTCGACAACATGTACAAACACTCATGACCGCCGCACATTTACGACGTCAAAAATGTGTTTTGCGACACAGCTGTAAAGAAGCTGAAAGCTTATGAGGGTAAGTATCGCCAATAGGGCCGGCGTGATATAAGTTTGCGCCGACACAAAAAGAAAGAGCCGCCCAGATAAAAATTCAGGTGGGACGGCAGTACTCTTCCGAAAACCAAAGGAGCAAATCACGATGCGCGTGATGAAGTGGAGCATGATCGCACTGGCTGTATCAGCCGGGACTACGCAGTTCGCAATGGCATCGTCTCAGGACGAAGCCAAGGGTTTCATTGAAGACAGCACCCTGACGTCCAAAACCCGCATGTTGTACATGAACCGTGACTACCGTAATGGCGCTGGCAACATCGCTAAAGAGGGCGGCGGATTCAAAAGCGGTTATCGCGAAGACTGGGGCCTGAGCGAACTGCTCAACTACGAGTCCGGCTTCACTCAAGGCACCGTGGGCGTAGGTGTCGATGCTTTTGCAATGGGCACCGTACGCCTGGATGGCGGTGCAGGTCGCCAGGGCAACGGCCTGTTCGCCACGCGAGGCAATGGCGATCCTGAAGACACACAATCGAAGATCGGTGGCGCAGTCAAATTCCGCATCTCCGACACCGTTCTGAAATACGGCAACCAGTTTGTCGCCAGCCCGGTCTTCTCTACCGATGACAGCCGCTTGCTGCCTGAAGTCGCGACCGGCACCTTGCTCACCAGCAAGGAAATCAAAGGGCTTGAACTGAGCGCAGGTCGCTTCACCAGCCTGAGCTCCCAGACCGGCATGGGTCGCGACAGCATCAACGGCCCGGGCGAGCCCGGCCTGACGGCAGCCAACATCGCCGGCGCGACCTACCAGTTCACCGATAACTTCGTCGGTGGCGTAGCCGCATCGGACGTTGACGATTACTTCAAGAAGCAATACGTCAACCTGAACTACACCCTGCCGATCGCCGAGTCCCAGGCCCTGAACTTCGACTTCAACGGCTACCGCACCTCTAGCCAGGGCAAAGAGCTGGCGGGCGACGTCGACAACAAAATCTGGAGCTTGGCAGCAGCCTACAGCCTGGGCGCACACAAATTCACCCTGGCCTACCAGCGCTCCACCGGTGACAGCGGCTACTACTACGGCGTAGACGGCGGCGGCTCTATCTTCCTCGCCAACTCCGTGCAGTACTCCGACTTTAACGGCAAGGACGAACGCTCCTGGCAGGGTCGTTACGACCTGAACATGGCCAGCTACGGCGTACCCGGCCTGAGCTTCATGGCCCGTTATGTCAACGGTGACAACATCTCCACCTCCGAAGGCGAAGGCAAAGAGCACGAATTCAACTTCGAGAGCAAATACGTGATGCAAGAAGGCCCGGCCAAAGACTTGTCTTTCCGTCTGCGTAGCTCGGTTTACCGCACCACCAGCAACTACGGCGTTGATACCAACGACGTTCGCGTGATCGTTGAGTACCCGCTGAACATCTTGTAATTAAGTGCGTTAATGCCTTAACCGCATCGTGTTCAAACAAAGCCATGCCCTTCAAAGAGGGCATGGCTTTTTAATGTCCGGACTCAGCCATATAGCAAGCTAACTAACTTCTTTAGTGCTTGTCGATACCGTCCCGACCACTAAAGGCACCCGCCAAAAACAATTAAAGAGGCTCTCGCCCCTTCAATTGGTCAATCACACAGACGTCCAGGCCGTAATATTCCCAGCAATTATTCTGCTGCCGACTCTTGCACCACGCGAATCACGCGCTGCGGGAACGGAATATCAATATTGGCTGCTTTTAGTCGATCACGGGACTGTTCGTTGAACATGAACAGCACGTCCCAATAGTTCGGCGTATCCACCCACACGCGTAACGACATGGTGATAGCACTGTCACCCAACGTGGTCACCACTACTACCGGAGCAGGTTCTTTGAGTACGCGCGGGTCATCCGCCAACGCCAGCAACACCTCGCGCACCTTCTGCAGATCGGCCTCGTAATCAACGCCCACATCAAACACCACCTTACGCGTCGGTTGGCGGTTGTAGTTGGTGATGATGCCGTTGGACAAATTGCCATTGGGCACGATGACCGTCTTGTTATCGCCTGTGCGCAGCACGGTATGGAAAATCTGAATGCTGTCGACGGTGCCGCTCACGCCCTGCGCTTCAATCCAGTCACCGATCTTGAACGGACGGAACAACAGAATCAGCACCCCGCCGGCAAAGTTCGCCAGGCTGCCTTGCAACGCCAAACCGATTGCCAGACCCGCCGCACCGATCGCCGCCACAAATGAGGTGGTCTGAATGCCGATCATTGAGGCGACACTCACCACCAGCAGCACTTTGAGAATGATGTTGGCCAAACTGCTGATAAAGCCTTGCAGGGCCAGATCAGCCTTGCGCAACGCCAGCAGATTACCCAGCTTGGCGGTCAGGCGGTTGATCAACCACCAGCCCACAGCCAGTGTAATCAGGGCCAGCAGCACGCGGCTGCCGTACTCCATGATCATCGGAATCCAGGCTTGCGAAGCCTTGATCAAGTGATCCACTTCAGCGTTCAAGTCCATTTATCTCTCCTTGTACCGATACCCGGCGACGTCATTTATTCAGTGAAACGACTGAACCCGACAGGCTCAATCGTTTCTGCAGTGCCCGAAAAAATCGGACGCCGATGATCGCCAGAGGTTCCCCCATGGCCAATGATCATTGATCAATCGCGGAAATTATTGAACTGCAAAGGCAGGTCGAACGTCTTGGCGCGCAGGGCCGCGATGGCTTCTTGCAGGTCATCGCGCTTTTTACCCGTAATACGCACTTGCTCGCCCTGAATGGCGGCCTGAACCTTGAGCTTGGCCTCTTTGACGTGGGCGACGATTTTCTTCGCCATCTCTTTATCGATACCTTCCTTGAGCACCGCTTCCTGCTTCATCAGCTTGCCCGATGCATAAGCATCCTTGACCTCAAGGCACTGCACATCGATCTTGCGCTTGACCAGAGCTAGCTTGAGAATTTCGATCATTGCTTCCAGTTGAAAATCAGCTTCGGCAGTCAGGTTGACCGTCAGGTCCTTTTCCTTGAACTCAAAAGAGCCCTTGCCCTTCAAGTCGTAACGGCGGTCCAGTTCCTTGACAGCGTTCTCGACTGCGTTGGTGACTTCGTGCTTGTCCAGTTCGGATACCACGTCGAACGACGGCATGTGTTTTCTCCAATAATAAAGGGCGCGCTCAACACTGATGGAGCACGCCTGACCTGACAGTTAAAATGCGCGGGCATTATAGCGGTTCTTCGACTTCATTCACGGGCGAGCATTCATGTCTGTACATAGCTTCTGCGGCACCTCGCGACAGCCTTCTGCGCCCTGGCACATTCTGGGGGCAGGCAGCATGGGGTCGTTATGGGCCACCCGCCTGGCTCGGGCCGGGTATGACGTACGGCTGATATTGCGCGATCAAGCGCGATTACAGGCTTACCACGCCGCGCAAGGTTTGACCCTCGTAGAGGGAAGCAACGCCATTTTGCTGCCCATTGCTGCGCAGACGCCTGACGCTGCAGACCCCATCACTCGCGTGCTGGTGGCGTGCAAAGCCTATGACGCTGAACATGCCGTCGCCCAAATCGCACACCGCTTAAGCCCTGAGGCGCACCTGATCCTGCTGCAAAACGGACTGGGCAGCCAGCAGGCCGTGGCCGCGCAAGTTCCACACGCGCGCTGCGTGTTTGCCTCCAGCACCGAGGGGGCGTTTCGTGATGGCGACTGGCGTGTGGTTTTTGCCGGGCAAGGCCACAACTGGCTGGGCGATCCTGAGCAGGGCGCCGCACCCGCCTGGCTTGACGATTTACAGCACAGTGGCATCCGTCACGAATGGTGCCCGACTATCATGAGCCGGTTGTGGCGCAAACTGGCGCTCAACTGCGCAATCAACCCGTTGACCGTGCTGCATCAATGCACAAACGGAGGACTGAAGGCCCATACGCAAACAGTGGATGCGCTGTGCATCGAACTCAGCGCGCTGCTGGTAGGCTGCGCGCAGCCAGAAGCCGCTGTAAACCTGAGCGCTGAAGTGCGCCGGGTGATTGATGCCACTGCCCAGAATTATTCCTCGATGTATCAGGATGTGGCACAGCGTAGGCGCACAGAGATCAGCTATTTGTCCGGTTATGCCTGCCAGGCAGCGCAACGCATTGGCCTGGACACACCTCACTTGCACGCCATCCATCAGCAATTGATAGCCCACCTGACGCACCTCGGTTTGCCCTCTCACTGAGCGCCGCGCTAACCTGCCCGCTCACCCACTCCATACGGCCCCGTCATGCCCTTGCGCCAGCGCCTCGAAAACCTGCCGGTCGGCCAAAAGCTGCTGGCCGCCCTGCTTGTTTTGTTGGCAACCGTGTTGCTGGTGGCCAACCTGACCTTCATCAGCGTGGCTTACTGGATATCCCACGAGAGCACCGCCCCGCAGGCATTGCAGACCTTGGGCAGCCTGGCAGCCAACCCCGGCCTGATGGAACATGCGCTGGATTCGCCCGAAAGCGCCAAGGCACTGCTCACAGAAATGGGCAGCTACGCCCCCCTGCGGGCCGGTGCCATTTATGACGCGTCCGGCCAATTGTTGGCACAGGTGCAGCACGGCGATCATTTGGCGTTGCCCGAACAGATCGGCCAGGTTCAAGCCTGGGGCCGGACTGAACTGCGCAGCCATCACACCTCCCGCCTTCCGAAGGGCGGGCACCTGTTGCTCGTGGCCAGCAGTGAACTGCCCATGGCGTTCTATACCGGCACATTCACCGCCAGCCTCGGAATTCTGGTGTTCAGTGTATTGCTGTGGCTGTTGATCGCGCGCCAGATCAAGCGCCTGATCACCCAACCCATCTATCAACTCGAAGAGCTGTCCCGACAGGTCACACGCGAAGAGAACTATTCGTTACGGGCTAAACCGGGCAATAACGATGAAATCGGCAGCCTCGCGGAGGCGTTCAATACCATGCTCTCGCGCATCGAGGCGCGTGAGCAGGAACTCAAACGCGCCCGGGATGAAGCGCAGGCAGCCTACGATCAAGCCCAAGCGCTGGCAGAAGAAACCCGCCACACCAATCGCAAGCTGGAACTTGAAGTACAGGTGAGAAGCAAGATCGAGAAAAAGCTCACCGGTTTTCAGATCTACCTCAACAGCATTATCGATTCGATGCCTTCTGCCCTGATCGCACTGGACGAACAGCTCTACGTCACCCAGTGGAACCAGGAGGCCAGCGCCCTCTCCGGCACCCCTCTGGATGAAGCCTTGAATCAACCGGTGTACCTGGCGTTTGAACCCCTCAAACCCTTTTTGCCACAAATCAAAGACACCATCGCCCATCACCGCGTGGTCAAGATCGAGCGCGTGACCTGGACCCAAGGTGAGGACACCAGGCAATACGCGCTGACCTTCTATCCACTGATGGGCGGCGGCGGGCGCGGTGCTGTGATCCGCATCGATGACATCACCCAGCGTCTTTCCATGGAAGACATGATGGTTCAATCCGAGAAGATGCTCTCTGTGGGCGGTCTCGCCGCGGGGATGGCCCATGAGATCAATAATCCATTGGGTGCCATTTTGCATAACGTGCAGAACATCCGGCGGCGCCTGTCCAACGACCTGCCCAAGAACATTGAGCACGCCGCGTTGACAGGCGTAGACCTCGATGCGATCAACCGCTACTTGCAGGCCCGCGAAATCCCGAAACTGCTGGATGGCATTCAACAGGCGGGGGCGCGTGCAGCCAAAATCGTGACCCACATGCTCAGCTTCAGTCGCCGCAGCAATCGCCAAATGAGCCCTTGCGACCTGTCAGCGCTGATCGATCAGGCGATCGATATCGCGAGCAATGACTTCGACCTCGCCATCGGTTTCGACTTCAAGGGCCAGGCCATCACTCGTCAGTTCGACCCTCAACTTGGCCCGGTGCCCGGCATTCCCAACGAATTGGAACAGGTGCTGCTCAACTTGCTGAAAAACGCTGCACAGGCGATTCATCAGCGCCAGGACACCACCGAACCCGGCCGCATCATCCTGCGCACGAAGCTCAATCCACCCTGGGCAGAGATCCAGGTCGAAGATAACGGCGCAGGCATGCCTGAGAACGTGCGCAAACGTATTTTTGAACCCTTCTTCACCACCAAGGAAGTTGGCCAGGGCACGGGGCTGGGTCTTTCCGTGTCCTACTTCATCATTACCAATAACCACAAAGGGCAAATGGAAGTGCATTCAACCCCGGGCCAAGGCACGTGCTTTACGCTGCGTTTGCCATTGGCGCCCGTCCACGACTCTACCAAGCTGGAACTGTAACCATGGGCTTTCGCTTATCGAAGATTTACACCCGCACCGGCGACAAAGGCGAAACAGGTCTGGGGGATGGCCGTCGCGTGCCCAAAGATCATCCTCGGGTCGAGGCCATTGGAGAAGTGGACTCGCTAAACAGCCAGCTGGGCCTGTTGCTGGCCGGTTTGCATGAGCAAAGGGTCCAGACACCGGGCCTTGAGGAACTGATCGAGGTACTGACGCCCTGCCAGCACCGCCTGTTTGACCTGGGAGGCGAGCTGGCAATGCCTGCTTATCAGGCGCTCAAACTGAGTGAAGTCGAACGGCTTGAGGCGGCAATTGACCACTGGAACGAGACGCTTGGGCCATTGGAAAACTTCATATTGCCAGCAGGCTCTACCCTGATCGCCCAAGCCCATGTGTGCCGCTGCCTCGCGCGCAGTGCCGAGCGTCGCTGCCAGCACCTCAATGCCGTCGAGCCACTGAACGGCCCGGGGCTGGCCTACATCAACAGGTTGTCAGACCTGCTGTTTGTGGCGGCACGCTTGATTGCCAAGCGGCAAGGGGTTGCAGAAGTCTTGTGGCAGGCCGCCGATAAACCCGCTGACTGATGCGCCGGCTGCCGTCACTGGCGCTTGCGCGGCAACACCGTAGGTACGCCAGGGACTGCAGTTGTGCGCTCATGCGCGGTGGCGTCAGCTCATGCCTGGGGCCAGAACGCGCGAATACCCGCTACACCTTGTGCGCCGACGCCCCATGCCTGCTGACGGTCATCCGGCCCCAACCCGCCCAGCAGGAACACTGGCTTGTTAAAGCCGGCGATCAATTGCTGCGCCTGCTCCCACCCCAAAGGCTCCATACCGGGATGGGTCTCGGTGGGCAACACGGGCGACAAGGTCACGAAGTCCACGTCCATTTGTTCTGCCAACGCCAATTCCTCAGCGTTATGACACGACGCTGCCAGCCAGCGATCTTTAGGGAACGGTCGGCCTTTGGCGGCGTATTTACGCAATTGCGCTGCCGTCAAATGCCAGCCGGCTGACGGAAAATCACCCAACCACTCCAGAGGCCCTTTGAGCATCAGTTGCGCCTTGCCCGCGCACAGCCCCGTGGCGTCCACGGCCAGATCCCGATACTTGGGGTCATAGCCTTTGGGGGCACGCAGGGAAATCAGTTTGATGCCGCCCGCTATGGCCTTTTGCACCCCCTTTAACAGTTCAGGAGGCTCCAGGCCGTCGGGGGTGATCAAGTACTGATCAGGCAAGCGCGCTGCCGCAACGATAGGCTGATTGGCGGGCGGAAATGCGTAATTCGCCAAGTCCCGCGGGGCCACCCACGCCAAAGGCTGACCTTCTATGCCGTGGGCCACACCGGTAAACGACGACACTTCCCACACGTCCAGCAGCACATGCTTGTCGGGATAATCGTGCTTCACGGTGATCAATGGGCGAGCCGAGGTCACGTCGATCCCCAGCTCTTCTTTGAGCTCACGGCCCAAAGCAGCGCTGACAGACTCGCCAGCTTCAACCTTGCCGCCGGGAAACTCCCACAGGCCGCCCTGATGCTGTGTATCAGCACGACGGGCAATCAGGATTCTGCCGTCGCTGCCTCGAATGACGGCCGCAGCCACATGAACGCGTTTCACCCTTGAACTTCCTCTACTCCGGCCTGTTGCCAGGCTTTGAACGTGGACTACCGAATCAGCAGTCTTGACTTGCACCGGTCGGTGATTCGCACGCCAGTCAAGCGCACTATGCTTGCCTGACTGACACGCGGTGTCGAGACGACTTAGGTCCGGTACTCGGCGTTGATTTTCACGTACTCGTGGGACAGGTCGGTGGTCCAGATGGTTTCGCTGCACACACCGCGACCCAGCTCGATGCGGATGGTGATCTCTTCGCGCGCCATCACCGCAGAACCTTGCTCTTCGGTGTAGGTCGCCGCACGCGCACCACCACTGGCGATACACACTTCGCCGAGGAACACATCGATCTTGCTGACATCCAGATCCGGCACACCGGCACGCCCCACAGCGGCCAATATCCGGCCCCAGTTGGGATCAGAGGCGAACAGCGCGGTTTTGATCAACGGTGAATGGGCCACGGTATAGCCGACGTCCAGACACTCCTGATGGTTGGCGCCGCCATTGACTTCAACGGTGACGAACTTGGTTGCACCTTCGCCATCGCGCACGATGGCCTGCGCCACCTCCATGCACACGTCCAGCACCGCCTGCTTGAGCGCGTCGAACAAAGGCCCGCGGGCTTCGGTGATTTCAGGCAGGTTGGCCTTGCCTGTGGCAATCAACATGCAGCAATCGTTGGTAGACGTGTCGCCATCGATGGTGATGCGGTTGAACGATTTGTTAGCGCCGTCGAGCAACAGATCCTGCAGCACCTCGCGCGACACCTTGGCGTCCGTCGCGATGTAACCGAGCATGGTGGCCATGTTCGGGCGAATCATGCCTGCGCCTTTGCTGATCCCGGTGACGGTGACGGTCACGCCATCATGCTGAAACTGGCGGCTCGCCCCTTTGGGCAAAGTGTCAGTGGTCATGATGCCAGTAGCCGCTTCAGCCCAGTGATCCTCTGCGAGATCGTCCAGGGCTGCTTGCAGTGCGCCTTCAATTTTCTCGACCGGCAGAGGCTCGCCAATCACCCCCGTGGAGTACGGCAGCACAGCACTGGCGTCCACTCCCGTCAACTCGGCCAACTTGGCACAGGTACGTGTGGCAGCTGCCAGACCCGGCGCGCCGGTGCCCGCATTGGCATTGCCGGTGTTGGTCAACAAATACCGCACAGCGCCTTGCACACGCTGCCTGGCCAGAATCACCGGCGCTGCGCAAAACGCATTCAGGGTGAACACACCCGCCACGCTGGAGCCCTCGGCGCAGCGCATCACCACCACATCCTTACGCCCTGGGCGCTTGATACCGGCTGAAGCAATCCCCAGCTCAAAACCCGCAACCGGGTGCAAAGTGGGCAAAGGACCAAGACCAACTGCCATGATGCGCTCCTCAATAAGCTGTCTGCGCCGCCCTTGAAAGGCGGGAATTCAATGGTAAAACGCCGCGACGGCTAATGCCGGTCGCGGCGCAGGTGTTTCAGCAGATGAAACGGGTTATCAGTTGATTTGCCCGTGACAGTGCTTGAATTTTTTGCCCGAACCGCAGTAGCACAGTTCGTTGCGACCGAGCTTCTGCTCGTTACGAACAGGGTCGGTTGCAGGCGAGACGTCTGAGACGTCTGCACCGTCCAGCACTTCGGTCAATGCATCCGGCTGATCAAGACCCGGGGCTTCTGCATGCTGGAACTGCATGCGCGACGCCAGATCTTCAGCTTCCTGACGCAGACGCGCCTCTTCTTCAACAGGGTCTTCGCGACGTACCTGAACGTGCGAGAGCACGCGGATCGAATCGCGCTTGATCGAGTCAAGCAGCTCGGAGAACAGGTTGAAAGACTCGCGCTTGTACTCCTGCTTCGGGTTCTTTTGCGCATAACCGCGCAAGTGAATGCCGTGACGCAGGTGATCCATGGTCGACAGGTGGTCTTTCCACAGGTCGTCCAGTACACGCAGAACGATCTGCTTCTCGAACGTGCGCAGCGCTTCAGCGCCCGCCTGTTCTTCTTTCTCGTTGTACGCCGCAATCAGCTCAGCCAGCAGCTTCTCGCGCAGGGTTTCTTCGTACAGGTGATCGTCTTCATCGAGCCACTGCTGGATCGGCAGTTTCACGCCGAAGCCGCTTTCGATGGCGGACTCAAGACCTGCAACGTCCCACTGCTCCGGCAACGACTGTGGCGGAATGTGAGCGCTGATGGTGCTGTCGAGGACATCCTTACGGAAGTCAGCGATGGTTTCGCCAATATTGTCAGCGGCCAGCAACGTATTACGCATGTGATAAATCACTTTACGCTGCTCGTTGTTGACGTCGTCGAACTCCAGCAATTGCTTACGGATATCGAAGTTGCGGCCTTCAACCTTGCGCTGGGCCTTTTCGATAGCGTTGGTCACCATGCGGTGTTCAATCGCTTCGCCGGACTGCATGCCCAGGGCTTTCATGAAGTTTTTCACCCGGTCAGAGGCGAAAATGCGCATCAGGCTGTCTTCCAGCGACAGGTAGAAACGGCTGGAACCCGAGTCACCCTGACGGCCCGCACGGCCACGCAGTTGGTTGTCGATACGGCGCGACTCGTGACGCTCGGAAGCGATCACGTGCAGGCCACCCGACTCCAGCACTTGCTGGTGACGTTTCTGCCAATCGGCCTTGATCTGGGCAATCTGCTCAGGGGTCGGGTTTTCCAGGGAAGCCACTTCCACTTCCCAGTTACCGCCCAGCAGGATGTCAGTACCACGGCCCGCCATGTTGGTGGCGATGGTCAGCGCGCCTGGACGGCCCGCCTGTGCAATGATTTCAGCTTCTTTTTCGTGGAACTTGGCGTTCAGAACCTTGTGCTCGATCCCTTCCTGCTTCAACAGGTTGGACATGTGCTCGGAGGTTTCGATGGTCGCCGTACCCACCAGCACCGGACGGCCTTTGGCCATGCAGTCCTTGATGTCCGCCACGATGGCTGCGTACTTCTCGTCCGCCGTCAGGAACACCAGATCGTTGTAGTCTTTACGCGCCAGCGGCTTGTTCGGCGGGATAACCATCACCGACAGACCGTAAATCTGGTGGAACTCGAACGCTTCGGTGTCTGCCGTACCGGTCATGCCGGACAGTTTGTTGTACAGACGGAAGTAGTTCTGGAAGGTGGTCGAAGCCAGCGTCTGGCTTTCTGCCTGAATGTTCAGGCCTTCCTTCGCTTCGATGGCCTGGTGCAGCCCCTCGGACAAACGACGGCCCGGCATGGTACGCCCGGTGTGTTCATCAACCAGCAGCACCTGACCGTCTTCAACGATGTATTCAACGTTGCGGTGGAACAGTTTGTGAGCGCGCAGTGCCGCGTACACATGGGTCAGCAGGCCCAGATTGTGCGCCGAATACAGGCTTTCACCTTCAGCGAGCAAACCGATCTGGGTCAACATTTCTTCAACGAACTGGTGACCGGCTTCGTTCAGCTCGACCTGACGGGTCTTCTCGTCGATGGTGAAGTGACCCGGTTTGGTCACTTCGCCTTCCACTTCTTCGATGTGCTGCTCGAGGCGCGGAATGAGCTTGTTGATTTCGGTGTACAGCTTGGAGCTGTCTTCGGCCTGACCAGAGATGATCAGCGGCGTACGGGCTTCGTCGATCAGGATCGAGTCGACTTCGTCGATAACGGCAAAGTTAAGCTCACGCTGGAATTTTTCTTCCATGCTGAAAGCCATGTTGTCACGCAGGTAATCGAAGCCAAACTCGTTGTTGGTGCCGTAGGTGATGTCGGCGGCATAGGCTTCGCGCTTTTCCTGTGGCGGCTGGAACGGCGTCACGACGCCGACCGTCAGGCCCAGGAATTCATAAAGCGGGCGCATCCAGTTGGCATCCCGGCGCGCGAGGTAGTCGTTCACCGTCACAACGTGTACGCCCTTGCCGGACAACGCGTTGAGGTAAACGCCCAAGGTCGCTACCAAGGTCTTACCTTCACCGGTACGCATTTCTGCGATCATGCCTTCGTGCAGGGTCATGCCACCGATCAGCTGGACGTCAAAGTGGCGCATGCCCATGACGCGCTTGCCCGCTTCACGGCAGACCGCGAAGGCTTCAGGCAGGAGTTGATCGAGGGTCTCACCTTTTGCTATGCGGGCCTTGAACTCTTCGGTCTTGGCACGCAATTGCTCATCGGTCAGAGCAACCATCTGCTCTTCGAGGGCATTGATGACCTGAACCTTCTTGAGCATGCGTTTAACTTCGCGCTCGTTCTTGCTTCCAAAAAGTTTCTTTAACAAAGGCGCAAACATATCGGCAGGATCTTCCACACATAGGGATGGAGGGCGGCCCCGAGAGTCGCCCGAGCAGCCCTGATGGCCGCATGCGAGCGAGCATTCTACCCGGAAACGGCGGTGAGGAAAGTGGCGTTATTCCACGATACTGGTGCAGCGTTGTGACGGGGCTTCACTAAAATAAGGGCTTTTTACTGAACTTCAACCCATAAGACCAAGAAGTTACTCATTGATTTTGCTGCCAAAGTGGCAAGCCTGCGGATCGAGCGCAGTCAGGCGGGCGGTTTCTGCTAAGATTGCGCCTCAGTTTTCTCAGGTGTTTGAACATGGCATTTCGCCCACATCCAGCGCGGGCACCCTCTGTCCTGCTGCGCGAGGCCAAACCGTTAAAAGCCATTTTCGGCCACGCCAAGCGCTTGGCCCACCTGCAACGCCTGCTTGAGAGCCAACTCCAGCCCGCGGCCCGCGAACACTGCCATGTGGCCTCGTGGCGCGAAGGCAGCCTGCTACTGATTGTCACAGACGGCCACTGGGCAACACGCTTGCGCTACCAGCAAAAACGCCTGCAACGTCAATTGCAGGCGTTCGACGAATTTGCCAGCCTGACCCGCATTCTATTTAAAGTGCAGCCGCCCACCGTGCTGGCCAAAGTCGCCGGCCACACGCTGGACTTGTCAGAAAACGCCGCGCAGACCATTCAAGCCACCGCCGAGGGCATCACTGACCCGGCACTGCGGGCGGCCCTTGAGCGGCTGGCCAGCCATGCGAAGCCCAAGTCCGATCCGGCCTAGGCCCGCCTCGCTATCATTTACGCTTGTTGCCACCCAGCAACGACCCGAGCAAGCCCCGCACCAACTGGCGCCCCATCTGATTAACGGCCTGACGCGCCATCGACTGCAAAGCTTTGCCCGTCGACGTCCCGAGGAACTCCCCGGCCTGATCCAGAAACCCGGGCTCTTTGGCCTGCCCCGGCGCCGGCTCTTCACTGATACCGCCTTTGCGCGCCATGAGCACTTCGTAAGCAGACTCTCGATCAATCGGCTTGTCGTAACGCCCCTGCAATGGGGAGGTGGCAATCAGGCCGTTACGCTCGGCCTCGCTCAAAGGACCGATCCGCGACTGCGGCGGCGCAATCAACACCCGCTGCACCATTGCCGGAGTGCCTTTGTCCTCCAACATACCGACCAGGGCTTCGCCCGTGCCCAGCTCCGTCAGCACTGCGAGCGCATCGAACGCCGGATTGGGTCGAAACCCGTCAGCCACGGCCCTGAGGGATTTCTGCTCCTTGGCAGTGAATGCACGTAAACCATGCTGAATGCGCAACCCCAATTGCGCCAGAACCGTGTCAGGCAAGTCCGCCGGTGATTGCGTGACGAAGTACACCCCTACGCCTTTGGAGCGGATCAAGCGCACCACTTGCTCCAGTCGATCCTGTAGCGCTTTCGGCGTACCGGCAAACAGCAAGTGCGCCTCGTCAAAAAATAGAGCCAGCAACGGTTTGTCCGCATCACCGCGCTCGGGCAACTGCTCAAACAATTCGGCCAGCAGCCACAGCAAAAAGGTGGCATAGACCTTGGGCGCCTCATGCACCAAACGGCTGGCATCGAGCAAATGAATGCGCCCTCGCCCGTCGCGGTCTGGCTGCAAAATATCTTCCAGTTGCAATGCCGGTTCACCAAACAGCGCCTCAGCACCCTGCTGCTCCAGCGTCGCCAATCGACGCAGCAGCGCCTGGCTCGAACCGGTGGTCATCAACGCCGCGTCATCACCCAGCACCTCGGGGTGGTCACGCAGGTGATTGAGCAACGCCTTGAGGTCTTTGAGATCCAGCAGCAACAGGCCTTCGCGATCGGCCACTTTAAAGGCTGCGTACAGCGCTGATTGCTGGCTGTCCGTCAGCTCGAGCAGACTGCCCAGCAAGAGCGGCCCCATTTCACTCAAGGTTGTGCGTAATGGATGACCGGTCTTGCCTTGAATATCCCATAGCGTCACCGGATAAGCCTTGGGCTGGAAGTTAAGCCACGGCATGCCCGCGATGCGCTCCGCGATCTTGCCCTGAGGGTTACCGGCAGCCCCCAGACCGCACAAGTCCCCTTTGATGTCGGCAGCAAACACCGCCACACCGGCGTCACTGAACTGCTCTGCCAAGCGTTGCAGCGTGACGGTTTTACCTGTCCCCGTGGCGCCCGCGATCAAGCCGTGACGATTGGCCAGACGCAATGACTGGGCGACGGGCTGACCCGCAAGGTCGGCGCCGAGAACTAAAGCTGAGGAATCAGGCATTTTTCCACCTTAAATTAATCTTTCGCGGTAACACGTCGATACAACGTTAATGCTAGACCAGAAAAATCCGAAATTAACGTCGGAAAGAGCGCAAATAAATATAGAAATTGCTCGGGTTCAGTCAGTGCTTTCTATGTTGTGCGTATTTCATGTCGGCAGGCATCACACTTTTAGACCTAAGCGGACCCTTCAAGCCATGAACAAAAACCTGCGTTTCAGTCATAAAATCCTGCTTGCCGCGTCCCTGATCGTAATAGCCGCTTTTTCGCTATTTACGCTGTACAACGATTACCTGCAACGCAATGCCATTCGCGACGATCTGGACAGCTATCTGCGTGAAATGGGCAGTACGACGGCCAACAACATTCAGACTTGGCTCGGCGGGCGCATCCTGCTCACTGAAAACCTGGGTGAAACCCTCGCCCTTAACCCTGAACCCGAGTATGTCTCCCGCTTGCTGGAGCAAAAAGCGCTGACCAGCTCGTTCCTCGCGGTGTACTTCGGTGACACCCAGGGCGCTTTCACCATCCGCCCCGACAGCAAAATGCCGGACGGCTTCGATCCGCGCAGCCGCCCCTGGTACAAAGACGCGCTGAACAGCAACGGCGCCGGCCTGACCGAACCGTACATTGATGCGGTCACCGGGCAGATGATCATTTCCATTGGCACGGCAGTGAAAAAAGCCGGGCAAACCCTCGGCGTCGTCGGCACCGACCTGACACTCAAGACGGTCACCGACAGCATCAACGCACTTGATTTCAGCGGCATGGGCTATGCCTTCCTGATCAGCGGGGACGGCAAAATTCTGGTGCACCCCGATAACACGCTGGTGATGAAAAACCTGAAGGATATCTACCCGCACGATACCCCGCCGATCAGCTCCGACATCAGCGAAGTCACACTCGATGGCAAAGAACGCATCGTGACGTTTGCCCCGGTCAAAGGCCTGGGGTCCGTCAATTGGTACGTCGGGCTGTCGATCGATAAAGCGCAGGCATTTGCCATGCTCAGCACCTTCCGCACTTCAGCGATCATCGCCACCGTGATTGCGGTGATCTCGATCATTGCCTTGCTCGGCTTGCTGATTCGTCTACTCATGCGGCCGCTGCACGTCATGACCCGCGCCATGCAAAACATCGCGGAAGGTGAAGGCGACCTGACGCGCCGCCTGGTCGTCGAGTCCAAAGATGAATTCGGCACATTGGGAAGCGCGTTCAACCAGTTTGTGGAACGCATCCACACCTCCATGACGGAAGTGGCCTCCGCCACCGAGCACGTCAATGAAGTCGCGCTGCGTGTGGTCAGTGCGTCCAACTCGTCCATGGTTAACTCAGACGAACAAGCCAGCCGCACCAACAGCGTGGCCGCAGCGATCAACGAACTGGGCGCCGCGGCGCAAGAAATCGCCCGCAATGCGGCCCAGGCCTCGCATCAGGCCAGCGATGCACGCGGCCTGGCCGAAGAAGGTCAGCAAGTGGTTGAGCGCAGCATTGGCTCGATGCAGCAACTGTCGCAGATGCTCAGCACCTCCAGCGGCCATATCGAGTCGCTGAATGACAAGACCGTGAATATCGGGCAGATCCTGGAGGTCATCACCAGCATTTCTCAGCAAACCAACCTCCTGGCTTTGAACGCCGCGATTGAAGCGGCACGTGCCGGTGAGGCCGGACGCGGGTTTGCGGTCGTGGCCGACGAAGTTCGCAATTTGGCGCATCGCACTCAAGAGTCTGCGCAACAAGTGCAAAAGATGATCGAGGAATTGCAAGTCAGCGCCCGCGACTCGGTAAACACCATGGAAGAGAGCCAGCGTCACAGCAAAGACAGCGTAGAGATTGCCAACAGTGCCGGCGCGCGCCTGACCAGCGTGACCGAACGCATTGGGGAAATCGACGGGATGAACCAGTCGGTCGCCACTGCCACCGAGGAGCAAACGTCGGTCGTGGAATCGATCAACATGGACATTACCGAGATCAACACCCTCAATCAGGAAGGCGTGGAAAACCTGCAGGCGACGTTGCGCGCCTGTTCTGACCTCGAGCAACAAGCCGCCCGCCTGAAACAACTGGTCGGCAGCTTCCGCATATAAAGGAACACTTGATCTGTGGCCGCCGGACGCGGCTACAGATCAGGTTCGGTTTCTCCCTCTTGCTGTAACGCCTCCCACAGCCGGGCAGCGTCAGGAAACTCGGTTCCATCTTCGGGGCCCAGAGCTTGCGGGTCGTAACGACTCAAACACCCCTCACCCAACGTGGCCGGTGCGCTGGACGTCGCCTTGTCGAGTGGATCGGTCATCGCACATCACCCCGCGTGGAATTACAGCGTTTGGTGTCATAGAAAGACAACGCGAGGCTGCACTCAGAGCGCAGCCTCGCGTGGGTCGTCATGGTGAGTGCTCGACAAAGGTTTGGTCAGAACACGACCGTCTTGTTGCCGTGCACCAACACGCGATCTTCCAGGTGATAGCGCAGGCCACGAGCCAGCACCATCTTCTCGACATCACGGCCGAAGCGCACCATGTCTTCAATGCTGTCGCTGTGACTCACACGTACCACGTCTTGTTCGATGATCGGGCCCGCATCCAGCTCTTCGGTCACGTAGTGGCACGTAGCGCCGATCAGTTTTACGCCGCGCAGCGACGCCTGATGGTAAGGCTTGGCGCCGACGAAGGAAGGCAGGAAGCTGTGGTGAATGTTGATGACCTGGCCTGCGTATTCTTTGCACAGGTCCGGCGGCAGAATTTGCATGTAGCGCGCCAGAACCACCACTTCAGCCTCGTGTTGTTTGACCAGACGCGAGACTTCGGCAAACGCCGGCTCTTTGTCTTTTGGATCAACCGGCACGTGGTAATAAGGAATACCGTGCCACTCCACCATGCTGCGCAGGTCATCGTGGTTAGAGATCACACACGCGATCTCGCAATCGAGTTCATCGCTGTGCCAGCGGTGCAGCAAGTCCGCCAGGCAGTGCGATTCGCGGCTGGCCATCAGCACCACGCGCTTCTTCTGCGCCGTATCCGTAATGCGCCACACCATCGAGAACTCTTCAGCGATAGGTGCAAATGCTTCACGAAATGCCTCGATGCCGAACGGCAGCGAATCGGCACGAATTTCGTGACGCATAAAGAACCAACCACTCTGGTCGTCCGAGTGGTGGCTCGCTTCAGTGATCCAGCCATTGTGTGAGGCCAGAAAATTACTGACCTTGGCGACAATGCCGACGCCATCGGGGCACGCAATCACCAGTCGAAAAGTGCGCATGTAGGGCAAACTCCAAAAACTTTACTAAGGCCGCCATTCTAGCGAGTGCGCAGCAAAACGACAGTATTCGTTGAGACTGATTACGCGCCCCCCTGCACTCGCGCTGTCACGGGCCAGCCTCAACAGTACCGCGGCCTGCATGCTTTTTAACACGGCCCGAATGTAGCTGATTAATCGTTTTTATTAGGCTGATAGCGTGACCTCTATTTAATAGCGCGCTTATTCAATACCGCGAAGTTAATGAATAAAAATTTAACTAAATGTGCGAAGACAGGTTTACTTGCTCAAAGTGTCTGACTATTATTGCCCCACTGTGTCCCTGTTAACCCTTTTCAACATAAGGTTATCCTCATGTCCCTGATCAACGAATACCGCGCAACTGAAGAAGCTATCAAAGAGCTGCAAGCTCGCCTGAAGAACCTGTCGGAAGACGACAAACTTCAAACTGAGCTGGAATTCGAAGGCAAACTGCGCACGCTGATGGGCGAATACCAAAAATCGCTACGCGATATTATTGCGCTGCTGGACCCAGAGTCCAAAGTAAGCAAAACGCCACGCGGTGTTGTGAAAACTACCGGTACCAAACGTGCCCGTAAGGTTAAACAATACAAAAACCCGCACAACGGCGAAGTGATTGAAACCAAAGGCGGCAACCACAAAACGCTGAAAGAGTGGAAAGCCAAGTGGGGCGGTGACGTGGTAGAAGGTTGGGCAACTTTGCTCGACTAAGTAACACGCGCTCGCAGCCTAGTTGCGATGCTCTAAAAAAACGCCAGTTCGCTGGCGTTTTTTTATTGGCGCCGGTTAATCCTCGCTGCCCTGCTCGCCTTCGACAAACAGGCGACGGCTGATCCCTTCGGCATACCGGCGCCACTCATCCAACAACGTCAATTGCGCAGGCGTTGCGCTGCGTGACAGGGCTGCCAGGCTCTCCAGAAATGCATCGAGGGTCAACGGCGCGCCCATCTGCGGATCGGACAATCGCTGCTGGCAGAACACCCGCCAGCGTGCCTGCTCTTGCTCGCTCAACGTATCGGGAAAGTTACGCGCCCGGTACCGAAACAATAATTCAGGTAATCGCTCGTCATCAAAAGGCCACGTATCTTTGGCCAGAGCCTGCGGATCACTGAGTCTTACTTGTTCGCACAAGCGCCGGTCACGGTCACCGATAAAACCATCATATAACTGCTGCTCGGGATCGCTGCTCGGCACAAAGTCTTCACCGGCATAAATCGCCGTTAATTTATCCCGCCAAAGTTCCTGCGCTTCGATAAGTGTTTGCGCCCGTGCCTGGTATTGGCCAACGTCCAATTGCAAACGCGCCTGATCCTGTGCACGCACTACATTCATCGGCGCCACCACCGGACAACGATTAACGTGTATTAGCTTGAGCGGCACCGGTAATTGCCCTTCGGGCAAATCTTCTCGACGTGTATAGAGCAGTGCACGCAGTGACTCTGCGTCCAATTCCAATAATGGCCGTGGGTCAAAGTGCAAATCACAGACAATCAGCGCATTGCGGTTTTTCGGATGCCACGCCAAGGGCAGCACCACCCCCAAATAATGACGCGCCGCCGAAAACCGTCCCGAGATATGCACCATCGGCTGTAACAATCGAACCTGATCCAGCACCCGCTGTTTCGTTCGCAACTGGAAGAGCCACTCATATAACTTGGGTTGTTTGTCGCGAATCAATCGGGCCAGGGCAATGGTGGCGCGCACATCCGACAACGCGTCATGGGCCTGACCGTGATCAATCCCGTTAGCCGCGGTCAAGCGCTCCAGCTTCAGGGTGACGCGCCCCTCCTCTTCAGGCCACACAATCCCTTCAGGGCGCAAGGCATAGGCGGTGCGCACCACATCGATCAAATCCCAGCGGCTGTTGCCACCCTGCCATTCACGGGCGTAGGGATCGAAGAAGTTGCGGTACAGACTGTAGCGCGTCACTTCGTCATCAAATCGCAAGGTGTTGTAGCCTGCGCCGCAGGTGCCGGGCAATGACAGGTGCGCGTGAGTGCGCGTCATGAACTCGCCTTCGACCAGCCCCCGGTCTTCCAGGCGACTGGGCGTGATACCGGTGATCAGGCAGGCCATAGGGTGCGGAAGGATGTCGTCGCTGGGCTGACAGTAGAGATTGAGCGGCTCGTCAATCTCGTTCAATTCAAGGTCAGTGCGAATGCCGGCCACTTGTACTGGCCGGTCACAACGAGGGTTGATGCCGGTGGTTTCGTAGTCGTACCAGAAGATAGTGGTCACGGGGTGTTCCTGAACAGTAGACCCCGCAAGTCTAGGCGTTCAGCCCTGAGCAAGACCAGCCCTGTGCCGCCTCAGGCCGACGCTGGCAAGGGATAAAAGCTGAAATACTGGCGCAAGGCCGTGATCAGGGCGGTGTATTCGGGAGGCGGCTGATAGAGGGTGAAACCGGCGTCGTAGTAGCGCGGCGTGACATCTTCATGGCACCACAGGCAGCGCGCTGTCAGGTCGACCACTTGCACACGACCGTCACTGTCCGGCAGCTTGAGTCGCAATTCGAAATTGGCATCGACCAACAACGGGAGCTGGCTGATGAGCATCAGCCCGTCCTCGCAGACGTTGCCCAGATACCCCATGGGTTTGTCCGTGAAGCGATTGAACACCTTCAAGAAATACGGCAGTTGATGACGCTCGATACGGCGATCAGTAAACATGCTGAATATCACTTTGAAAGGCCATTAAGCATGGCCGCGCTAGTACCAGGCCCCCCAACGCTGCACGACGCCCGGGAGTTGAAATGACCACTCAAGTGGTTCGCAAAGGCTTTTGTCACTCACGGTCAGACTGTGCAGACACACAAACGTCACTTCGCATATCGCACAGCAATATTAGTAAATGCAGGGCAAATGGCCAGCTCGCGGTTAAATTTTTGCCGGGATGGCCTGCGAATTGGCGTTGCCGGGTATGAACTTGAGGATGCGCAACGTTTCAATACGCGCCTTGGCCCGATACGCCCACTCGCTCTGCGGGAACTCCTTGATGATCCATTCGTAGGTCTGGGCAGCATCCAGGTAAAACTTCGTACGCTCCAGGCACAAACCGCGCAGCATGGCCGTTTGTGGCCAGATATAAGGACGGCTACGGCTGTCGCGATCGACTTCCGACAGCTCCAGCATGACCGCCTCGCAATTGCCTCGGTCGTAGGCGCGATAAGCATTGTTCAAGTGATGATTCATCGACCAGCGGGTGCAACCGACCACACTGGTGGCCAACAGTACAACGAGCAAAATTCGCATGGGTATCTCCTGTTCTCAGCAGGGTATCGACCCGGCGAGCGAATTCTTCAACCAATGACCGTATGCACCACAACTTAAGTCGAAAGTAGTGCAGAGGAACAATGACTACAACTTGAGACCATAGTAGCCTTTGGCAGCGCTTGAACTCAGGAGTCTTTGCATGTCCGTTCGTCGAACCAAAATCGTTGCCACCCTTGGCCCTGCCAGTAATTCACCGCAAATGCTGGAGCAGCTGATCCTGGCTGGCCTGGACGTTGCCCGTCTGAACTTTTCCCACGGCACGCCCGATGAGCATAAGGCCCGCGCCAAGCTGGTGCGCGACATCGCCGCCAAGCACGGCCGCTTCGTCGCTCTGCTGGGTGACCTGCAAGGCCCGAAAATTCGCATCGCCAAATTCGCCAACAAACGCATCGAGCTGAAAATCGGTGATCGTTTCACCTTCTCCACCAGCCACCCGCTGACAGAAGGCACTCAGGAAATCGTCGGCATCGACTACCCGGATCTGGTCAAGGATTGCGGCGTGGGCGACGAACTGCTGCTCGACGATGGCCGCGTGGTCATGCGTGTCGACACCGCCACCGATGACGCCCTGCACTGCACCGTGCTGATCGGCGGCCCGCTGTCGGACCACAAAGGCATCAACCGTCGCGGTGGCGGCCTGACAGCCCCGGCACTGACTGAAAAAGACAAAGCAGACATCAAACTCGCGGCCGAGATGCAGGTCGACTACCTGGCCGTTTCGTTCCCGCGTGATGCGGCGGACATGGAATACGCCCGTCAACTGCGCGACGAAGCCGGCGGCACCGCCTGGCTGGTGGCCAAGATCGAACGTGCCGAAGCCGTGGCCGACGACGAAACCCTCGACGGTCTGATCAAGGCCAGCGACGCGGTGATGGTTGCCCGTGGCGACCTGGGCGTCGAGATCGGTGACGCCGAGCTGGTAGGCATCCAGAAAAAAATCATCCTGCACGCACGCCGTCACAACAAGGCCGTGATCGTTGCGACCCAGATGATGGAGTCGATGATCCAGAACCCGATGCCAACCCGCGCTGAAGTGTCCGACGTGGCCAACGCCGTGCTCGACTACACCGACGCCGTGATGCTCTCGGCTGAAAGTGCTGCCGGTGCTTACCCGCTGGAAGCCGTACAAGCCATGGCGCGTATTTGTGTCGGCGCTGAAAAGCACCCGACCAGCAAAACCTCCAGCCACCGCATTGGTAAAACCTTCGAAAGCTGTGACCAGAGCATCGCGCTGGCGGCCATGTACACCGCCAACCACTTCCCGGGCGTCAAGGCCATCATCGCCCTGACCGAGAGTGGTTACACGCCGCTGATCATGTCGCGCATCCGCTCCTCGGTGCCGATCTACGCGTTTTCCCCGCACCGCGAAACCCAGGCCCGTGCCGCCATGTTCCGTGGCGTCTACACCGTGCCGTTCGACCCGGCCTCGTTGCCGCCAGAACAGGTCAGCCAGGCTGCCATTGACGAGCTGCTCAAGCGCGGCGTTGTCGAAAAAGGCGACTGGGTCATCCTGACCAAGGGCGACAGCTACCACACCATCGGTGGCACCAACGGCATGAAGATCCTGCATGTCGGCGACAAAATGGTGTAAGCCTTAACCGGCCCACACCCCAAGCCCCGCCCGAGCAATCCGGCGGGGCTTTTTGCTTCAGGGAGCGGCTTTATGGATAAAACCGAATAACGCCGCCACTGCCTCAGGCGATTTCAAGCGCTGAATAAACAGCCAGCTTTCTTCTTCAATCACCCGTTGCAACTGCTCACGCCCCGGCGCCCTCATCAACCGCTTGCTGTCCTGCACCGCGGCCGGGGCCAGCGCAGCCAGTCGATGCGCAGCCGCATGGGCTTGGCGCAGCACCGCCTCACCGTCCTCCAGCGCGGCATTGGCCAGCCCCCAGTTCGCCGCCTGCTCCCCGCTAAACCCCTCACCCAGCAGCAACAACCCGGCCGCCCTTGCCTGCCCCAGCCGTTGCGGCAACAGCAGGCTCGACCCGAATTCCGGGCTCAGGCCCAAGTTGACAAACGGCATGCGCAGCCGTGCATCGCCCGCCACATACACCAGGTCGCAATGCAGCAACAGGGTGGTGCCAATGCCCACTGCTGCGCCAGCCACCGCAGCCACTACCGGTTTACGGCAGGCCAGCAAGCTGCGCATAAAGCAAAACACCGGGCTGTCCATGTCCGTCGGCGGGACTTCAAGAAAGTCCACGATGTCATTGCCGCTGGTGAAACAGTGCGCACTGCCGCACAACACGATGGCATGCACCGACGCGTCAGCATCGGCCTGCTGCAGTGCAGTGGCCAGGCGGCTGTACATGTCGCGGGTCAGGGCGTTTTTCTTTTCGGGGCGATTCAGGCGCAGGGTCAACACCGCGCCGTCACGTTCACTAACGATGGTTTGAGTCATGGGCACGCTCAAAAAGGGGAAAGACAGCACTCAACCCCGACTTAAAAAGGCATCCGCCAGCAGTTGGTTGCGCGACAACCCGGCCAGGAACAAACGCTTGGCGAACGCCTCCACCGTGTCAGGATGCCCACACACTAGGGCACGTGTCTGGCGCGAAACAAGGCGCATTCGGACTAGAAAATCCGCCAATTCATCCTGCCGAACGTATTCGACCTGCAACTGAGGGTGGGCCTGGGCCAACGCTTGCAGTTCGGCCTTGAGGTAATGCCCGGACTCATCACGGGCCACATGCACCACACGAATCGGACCGTGGTGCGCTTGGCGCAAGGCTTCACGCAATACGCCATACAACGGGCCCAGCCCACTACCCGCCGCCAGCAACCACAGCGCCAGCTCCTGCCAGTCCGGGTCGTAATGCAGCGCACCCCCGCGCAACTCGCCCAACCGCACCGCATCCCCCACCGTGAGCTGACGCGCCGCGCGGACAAAGGCACCGGGCCGGGCGCACTCGAGATGAAACTCCAGAAACGGGTCTTCCCCCGGCAAACTGGCCAACGAATACGGCCGTGCCACCCCGTCGGCCGTCCACAACACCAGATGCTGCCCGGCGCGATAGCGCAGCGGGCGCTCCGGCACGAGCCGAAGCCGCAACAACGTCGGGCTTAACCAGTCCAGCGCTGCCACCCGGGCAGGCAGGCCGTCTCGCACCGGATCAAACGCCTCAACCTGCAAATCCCCGACCACCTGGCACTGACAAGCCAGGCGCCAGCCTTGCTCGCGCTGGGCACGGGTCAAGGCTTCGGGCTTCAAGTCCAGCGGCTCGCCCTGCACGCAACGCACCAGACACGCATGGCAACTGCCCGCACGGCAACTGTAGGGCACACCCACCCCGGCCTGATTCAGGCTGTCGAGCAAATTACTGCCGACGGTAACCGGCCAGCACTGATTGGCGACGTGTAACTCGGGCACTTCGGGGCTCCTGTGGGCAATTAGTCTTATAGACGCTAGCGGGTTGTGAGGGACCGACTGCCCCGCACGCCCGCAAACCCGTGCAATCAATAGCATGCGCAGGCTCCGGGCCCTTATCGCAGCCTTAGGCGGCGACTACAAGTTTTGCCTGCTCAGGTGTATCAATGAGAGGGCCGGGTTATACTGCCGCGCCTTTTTTGTGCCGGTCATGCGTGCCCGGTGCATCCCTGCAAAGATGTTTACGACAGACCGAACGACCCAGGTCGCAAACACCTTATTGAATGTTCCCGTCTTATAGAGGAGCGCGACCCATGACCGTGATCAAGCAAGACGACCTGATTCAGAGCGTTGCTGACGCCCTGCAATTCATTTCCTACTACCACCCCGTGGACTTCATCCAGGCCATGCACGAGGCCTACCTGCGCGAAGAATCGCCGGCAGCCCGTGACTCGATGGCACAAATCCTGATCAACTCGCGCATGTGTGCCACCGGCCACCGCCCGATCTGCCAGGACACCGGCATCGTCACCGTGTTTGTACGTGTGGGCATGGACGTGCGCTGGGATGGCGCCACCATGGGCCTGGACGACATGATCAACGAAGGCGTGCGTCGCGCTTACAACCTGCCGGAAAACGTCCTGCGTGCTTCGATCCTGGCCGATCCGGCCGGTGCCCGCCGCAACACCAAGGACAACACCCCGGCGGTCATCCACTACTCCATCGTCCCGGGTAACACCGTGGAAGTGGACGTAGCGGCCAAGGGCGGCGGTTCCGAGAACAAGTCGAAAATGGCCATGCTCAACCCGTCCGACTCGATCGTAGACTGGGTGCTCAAAACCGTTCCGACCATGGGCGCTGGCTGGTGCCCACCGGGCATGCTGGGCATTGGGATCGGCGGCACGGCTGAAAAAGCAGCCGTCATGGCCAAAGAAGTGTTGATGGAATCCATCGACATTCACGAGCTGATCAAGCGCGGCCCGTCCAACCGTATCGAAGAGATGCGTCTGGAGCTGTTCGAAAAGGTCAACCAACTCGGTATCGGCGCTCAGGGCCTGGGCGGCCTGACCACCGTGCTCGACGTAAAAATCATGGACTACCCGACCCACGCCGCCTCGCTGCCGGTGTGCATGATCCCTAACTGCGCCGCCACCCGTCACGCCCACTTCGTACTGGACGGCTCCGGCCCGGCCGCGCTCGAAGCGCCACCGCTGGACGCCTACCCGGAAATCGTCTGGGAAGCCGGCCCGTCGGCTCGCCGTGTCAATCTCGACACCCTGACCCCGGAAGACGTGCAAAGCTGGAAGCCGGGCGAAACCGTCCTGCTGAACGGCAAAATGCTCACCGGCCGTGACGCTGCGCACAAACGCATGGTTGAAATGCTGAACAAGGGCGAAACCTTGCCGGTCGACCTCAAGGGCCGCTTTATCTACTACGTGGGCCCGGTTGATCCGGTGCGTGACGAAGTGGTGGGCCCTGCCGGTCCGACAACTGCAACGCGGATGGACAAGTTCACGCGCCAGATCCTCGATCAGACCGGCCTGCTGGGCATGATCGGCAAATCCGAGCGCGGCCCGACCGCCATCGAAGCGATCAAGGAACACAAAGCGGTGTACCTGATGGCCGTCGGCGGCGCGGCTTACCTGGTGGCTCAAGCGATCAAGAAGTCGCGCGTGGTGGCGTTCGCCGAACTGGGCATGGAAGCGATCTACGAGTTCGACGTAAAAGACATGCCGGTGACCGTGGCTGTCGACAGTTCAGGCGAGTCGGTGCACATCACTGGCCCAGCGATCTGGCAGAAGAAAATCAGCGAAAGCCTGGCCGTAGAAGTGCAGTAAGCGCTTTTAAGTCAGACACAAAAACGGCCGGGTTAACCGGCCGTTTTTTTATGCGCGTGATGTACAAGCCCCTCACTCAACCCTCTGCTAAAGGGAGGGTTGGGGTGAGGGCAGGCCGTGACTTAAAACGCGTTACGGAAGATTTCTTCAATCTGCGCCTGATCGGCCTTGCGCGGATTGGTCAGACCACACGCATCTTTCAACGCGTTGGTCGCCAGAATCGGGATGTCATCCAGCTTGGCGCCCAAGTCCCGCAGGCCCGCCGGGATGTCGACAGCTTTGGCCAAGGTCCGAATCGCCGCAATCGCCGCCTGAGCACCCTCTTCCGGGCTCAACCCGCGGATATCCGCGCCCAGCGCATGGGCCACGTCAGTCAGGCGTGACGCACACACGCTGGCGTTGAAGGTCTGCACGTGGGGCAATAGCACGGCATTACACACGCCGTGGGGCAAGTCGTAAAAACCGCCCAACTGGTGCGCCATCGCGTGCACAAACCCCAGCGACGCATTGTTGAACGCCATGCCGGCCAGAAATTGCGCATACGCCATGTTCTCGCGCGCGGTCAGGTCCTTGCCGTCATGAACCGCCTGACGCAGGTTTTGGCTGATCAGCTCCATCGCCTTGATCGCACAGGCATCGGTAATCGGGTTGGCCGCAATGGACACGTACGCTTCAATGGCGTGCGTCAGCGCGTTCATACCGGTGGCCGCCGTCAGGCCTTTGGGCATGGCCACCATCAATTGCGGGTCGTTGACCGACAGCAGCGGCGTCACGTTGCGGTCGACGATGGCCATTTTCACGTGGCGCTCTTCATCGGTGATGATGCAAAAACGCGTCATTTCACTGGCCGTGCCGGCGGTGGTATTGATGGCCACGAGGGGCAGTTGCGGCTTGGCCGAGCGGTCGACGCCTTCGTAATCGCGAATATGCCCGCCATTGGTGGCGCACAGCGCAATACCCTTGGCGCAATCGTGGGGCGAGCCACCGCCCAGCGACAGCACGAAATCACACTGATGTTGCTTGAGCACAACCAGACCGGCTTCCACGTTGGCGATGCTCGGGTTGGGTTTGGCCCCGTCGAACACCACCGCATTGATGTCCTGCGCGGCCAGTTTTTCGGCAATCATGGCCGCCACGCCCGCCTTGGCCAGCCCGGCGTCGGTCACGATCAACGCGTTGCGAAACCCATAATTGCGAATTGCAGTCATGGCTTCATCCAGACAACCGTTGCCCATGATGTTCACGGCCGGGATAAAAAAGGTACTGGTCATGGCGAGTCCTCTTTGCGGGCGCACCCGCGACGCTGATGAAGTCAATGAGCATAGCTTCAACTCATCAGCGCATCCGGATGTTGATCTGGCTCAACACATGGTCGTGATAAAGTCCCGCACCGCCCACGCTTTGAGATGACCTACGCGATGACCCCCTTCCAGGAATTTGATGCCGAACTAGAAGACTGGAACGCCCTACGCACCAGCACCCCGTGCAGCGGCTTGCTGCTCGGCAATGGCGCAAGCATGGCCGTGTGGCATGACTTTTATTACGACTCGCTGTTTGAAAAAACCAAAAGCGTGGCCGAAAAACCCCTCAGCCAGACGGAACTCAGCGTGTTTGACGCCTTGAACACCCGCAATTTCGAGCACGTGCTCAGCGCCCTGAAAACCGCGAGCAAGGTCAACAAGGCGCTGGCCATCAGCTCTGCATCACCGCGCAAACGCTACTACGCCATCAAGGAAGCCCTGATCAACAGCACTCAGGATGTCCACATTCCCTGGCGCTTGATGCCCGCCGCCACGCTGGATTGCTGGCAGGAAGAACTGGCCTGCTACAGCACGGTGTATTGCTCCAACTATGACCTGCTGGCGCCGTGGGCGCTGATGCAGGCGCCCAAGCGTTTCAACGATTTGTTCCAGACGCCGGGTGCCACTTTTGAACTGGCGCAGGCCGCAGCCAAAGGCAAAACCACCCGCGTGCTGTACCTGCACGGCGCGCTGCACCTGGTGAAAAATCAGGAAGGCAAGGCACGCAAATCCGTGGGCGATCCCGCCGCGCTGCTCAGCAACTTCGCCATCAATCACTCCATCAGCGCGCTGGATGACGTGCCGCTGTTTGTCAGCGAAGGCACCAGCGACGACAAGCGCAAGTCGATCCGGATGTCGGATTACCTGTCGTTTTGCCATGAACAGTTGATGGCCCACAAAGACAGCCTGTGCATCTTCGGCCACAGCCTGGGTGAGCAAGATCAACACCTGATTGACGCCCTGCGCCTGGCGCCCCTGAAAACCCTGTGCATCTCGATTTATCCGCGCAGCGAAGCCTTCATCCGCTTCCAGAAAAACCATTACACGCAGCTATTTGCACAGAACAAGGTGGCATTGCGCTTCTTTAACGCTAAAACGCACCCATTGGGCGACAGCCGTCACTCAGTACCGGTCGAGCGCTGAAAGCGCCCTTCGCCTTACTCCTCGGTGCTGTGCACCACCACCAACAATTGCGCTTGAACCTCACCCACCGAACGCACGCGGTGAGGTTTTTGCGCATTGAAATGCAGGGCATCGCCGCGCTGCAAAATCACCCGCTCATTCATGAAGTCGACCTCGACCGCACCTTCGTGGACAAACAGAAATTCTTCCCCCACGTGCGCTTTGAAGCTGGGATCAGCGAACGCTGCGGGCGGGTAAATCATGAATGGCAGCAAGTTACGCTCACTGACCTGGTGTGCCAGCACCGCGTAGCCCGGTGAGTGCTCGCTGCCCGATAGCAACTGGCGCTGATCGCTGCGCACCAGGCTGTAACCCTCAATCCCGGCCTTGTCCTCAGCGAACAACTCTTCGACATTGACGTTCAGCGCCTTGGCCAACTTGAGCGCGGCGGCGATTGAAGGGGTGTTCAAGCCACGCTCGACTTTCGACAAATAGCTCTTGGTCAGGCCGGAATGTTCAGCCAACGCCTCAAGGGTGATGCCCAGTTTTTTTCTGAGTAATTTCAAACGGATAGACATGTAGAGCGATTAATCCATCAAGGGAGCTGCGAGTTTTACTTGCCAATGACACTTTGTGTCATATAGCCTCTTAAGTGTCATAAGCACTGCCACCCATCACCTTCGACGCCATGGGGGCAGACACATCCGGCAATCACCGAGGACACCGACATGGCCAAGACCTTAGCACTCCCGAAAGAGCAACTGGTCAAGCAAGCGCTTGTGCAGATGCAAAATACGCTGGCGGATAATACGTGGACTGACCGGCAAAAGCTGGCACTCACCTGCCGCATTCTGTTCGAAAACGGCCACGACTCCGGTCTGGCCGGGCAAATCACCGCCCGCGGGCCACAACCCGGCACCTATTACACCCAGCAACTGGGCCTGGGGTTTGATGAAATCACTGCCAGCAATCTGCTATTGGTCAACGAAGACCTGGAGGTGCTTGAAGGCCACGGCATGCCGAACCCGGCCAATCGCTTCCACAGCTGGGTGTACCGTGCCCGTCCGGATGTGAACTGCATCATCCACACGCACCCCACCCATGTGGCCGCGCTGTCGATGCTGGAAGTGCCGCTGGAGATTTCGCACATGGACCTCTGCCCGCTGTACGAAGACTGCGCGTTTCTGGAAGGTTGGCCGGGCGTGCCGGTCGGCAATGAAGAGGGCGAACTGATCGCCGGTGCGCTGGGGGACAAGCGGGCAATCCTGCTCTCGCACCACGGTCAATTGTCCACCGGCGCCAGCATTGAAGAAGCCTGCGTCATCGCGCAACTGATCGAGCGGGCAGCCAAACTGCAATTGCTGGCCATGGCCGCAGGCACCCTCAAGCCCATCATCCCGGCCCTGGGCCGCGAAGCCCATGACTGGATCAGCCGCCCCAAACGTCATGCGGCCGCTTTCAATTACTACGCCCGGCAAAACCTGCGTCGTCATGCCGACTGCCTGAACTGAGCCACCTCCCTCCCCCACAGGACACCCACCATGACGACTCCAGTAATCCACGGCATCATCGGCTACACCATCACCCCGTTCAGCGCAGACGGCAGCGCCATCGACCTGCCCGCGCTCGGGCGCTCCATTGACCAATTGATCGACAACGGCGTGCACGCCATCGCGCCACTGGGCAGCACCGGCGAAGGCGCGTACCTGAGCGACGCCGAATGGGATCAGGTCAGCGAATTCAGCCTCGCCCACGTGGCCAAACGCGTGCCGACCATTGTCAGCGTCTCCGACCTGACCACCGCCAAAGCCGTGCGCCGCGCCCGCTTTGCTGAACAGCACGGCGCGGACGTGGTCATGGTGCTGCCGGCTTCCTACTGGAAACTCAGCGAGGCTGAAATCCTGGCCCATTACCGTGCCATCGGCGACAGCATCAACACCCCGATCATGCTCTACAACAACCCGGCCACCAGCGGCACTGACATGTCGGTGGACTTGATCCTGAACATTTTCAACACGGTCGACAACGTGACCATGGTCAAGGAAAGCACGGGCGACATTCAGCGCATGCACCGCTTGCAACAACGAGGGGAAGGCCAAGTGCCGTTCTACAACGGGTGCAACCCGCTGGCACTGGAGGCCTTCGCTGCGGGTGCGAAAGGTTGGTGCACAGCGGCGCCGAACCTGATCCCGGCGCTGAATCTGGCGCTGTATGACGCCGTACTGGCCAACGATCTGAACGCCGCACGCGCGCTGTTCTACCGCCAGTTGCCATTGCTTGAATTCATCCTCAAAGGCGGTCTGCCGGCCACCATCAAGGCGGGTTTGCGCCTGACCGGCCTGGAAGCGGGCGACCCGCGACTGCCCGTGTTCCCGTTGGCCGACGCTGGCGTAACGCAGTTACACGGGTTGCTGGCTCAACTGAAATAACCCTGCTCCGGCCGACGCGCACCGGGCTGCCTCGCCCGGCACGTCGGCCACCGGCCCCTCACAGCTTCTCTTTGATGACCGTGGTGGGCCCATTGCTTTTCACACTGGCAATGCCCTTCTCTCGCGCCGCTTCGGTGCTGTATTGCTCACTGGTGCCGATGATCTGGTGATTGGCCGCCTTCAGGTTGAAATACGGTTTGCCGTCTTTCGCCACCTTGCGGTCATAGCGTTCATCCAGCGGGCTGTTGGCCTGAACCGAAGCAATGCCCTTTTTCGCCGCCTCGTGCGTGGTGTACTGCTCACTCACCAAAATGGTTTCGGCATTCGCTGCTTTCAATACGAATCGGAACTGCCCGTTGCTGGTCTTGCTCAACTCATACCAACCCGACATAGCGTTTCTCCTTGTGGCTGAAGGTCATGTGTCCCCTTCAGTAAAGCGCTCACCCAGCAATTAGCCATTTATCTGTAGGAAAAAAGAAAAGGTGAATTTACATAGAGACAAATAGTAATAATTCTCGATACCATTCGCGGCTTATTTTGCATCGCTGAGTCCACAAGGATTTTCATGTCTCGCTTTAAACCTGACCCCGCGTTGGCCGAATCCTTACGCGAGTTCTATACGCAGATTCTGCATTTCCTGCGTAAGCGCACCGACAACGCCAGCGATGCAGCTGACATGACGCAAGACGTTTTCACGCAATGGTTGGGCTATCAGGACCGGGCCAAGGTCCAGCAACCCCGGGCGTTTTTGTTTCAGATGGCGCGCAACCTGCTGCGCGATCACTGGCGACGCCAGCAGGTGCGCCAATCCGTGCATGCGGATCAGGTTGAACGCGAAGACGAGCCGTTAAGCGATGAGAGGGATGACCCCATGCTGGCCGCACACCGCCTGCAACGGCTTGAACAGCTCAAGACCGTACTCGCAGAGCTCTCGCCCCGGCGCCGTGAAGCCCTTATCCTGCACCGCTTCGAAGGGTTGAGTCAGGCGCAGATCGCGCAACGCATGGGAATCTCGGTCAGCATGGTAGAAAAGCACATCGCCTTTGCGTTGTTGCACTGCAAGCAACATTTACAGCGGGACAGCGGCAAGGAGCAGCCACAATGAGCCCTTTTCAATCGGCCGCCCACGACAGCATTGATGCGCAGGCGGCCAGCTGGTTTGCACGCAATCGCAATCGGCCCGACGCACAGACCCGCGCGCAATTCGACGCCTGGCATGCGCAACCGGCGCATGCACGGGCGTATGCCGAGTTCGAGTCGCTATGGGCCGACTTGGGCGAACTGCAACACCGGAACAAACCGCAGCCACTGCCAGTAAAACCGGCGATCAAGCGTCGTTCGACGTTTGCCCTGGCTGCGGCGGCTGCGATGTTGGGTGCCGTGCTGGCCTTGAACATCGGCACCCCCGTCACGCTGCACCAACAACAGCTCACGACCCAGTCCCAAGGTGCGAAAACCCTGACACTGCCCGATGGCAGCACCCTCTACGTCAATGCCAACACCCAACTGCGCCTCGATTTCAACGCACAACAACGCGACATTTACCTGGAACGCGGTCAGCTGTACATCGAGGTGGCGGCCAATAAAGACCAGCCCCTGGTGGTGCACGCCGGTGACGCGCGCATTCGGGTGGTCGGCACCGGTTTCGATGTGCGGCGCAGCCCACGCCAACTGGTGGTCAGCGTCGCCCACGGCCAGGTTGCGTTCGTGCCTGACGCCAAGCGCTCTGCCCTGCTCGGCGCCGATCAGCGTGCCACGTACGACTACGCGCGCCAGGCATTGACTGAACACACCCTCACGGCCAGCGAAGTCGGCGATTGGCGCAACGGGCACCTGGCCTTTCGCAACCGCGAGCTGGCCAGCCTGATCGACGAACTGGACCTCTACCGGCCCGGCATCATCGAACTGGCCAATGGACCGCTCCAACAGTACAAAGTGTCAGGCCACCTCGACGTCAATGATCCGCTGGCACTGGTGAAAGCCCTGCCCGCCTTGATCCCGGTGAACACCGTGTGGCTG
Source organism: Pseudomonas sp. BS-2016 (assembly GCF_001806145.1). Classification (NCBI taxonomy): domain Bacteria; kingdom Pseudomonadati; phylum Pseudomonadota; class Gammaproteobacteria; order Pseudomonadales; family Pseudomonadaceae; genus Pseudomonas; species Pseudomonas sp. BS-2016. Next base: position 306,172 of record NZ_MLCT01000019.1, on the reverse strand, counting down.
GACAACGGAAAAATCCGCATCGAACCCCGCTAACAAAACATATGCGAATATTTTGCATTCGCATATGTGGTTTTTTAATCGCCCCGCGTCTTCCTTCGGTCTGCGTTGTTAACGCATGTCTTTTTGGCCTTTGTTGCCGCACTGGGGGATTTCATGTTTCGCGCACCGCATCACGTCTCGCATTTCTGCACACGCCCGACCCTGCTGGCCGCCTGCCTGGCGTTCTGCCTGCAGGCTCACGCCGAGTCGGTCCAACTGCAACTGCCTGCACAGTCGCTGGCCAATTCGTTGAGTGCCGTGGCCCGGCAAGCCAACATCCAGTTGCTGTTTGACGAAGCACTGTTGCGCAACATCAAGGCCCCGGCGCTGAGCGGCCGTTACAGCGCGCAAGAGGCCATCAACCAATTGTTGCGCGGCACCGATTTCAGCATGACCCAAGTCGACCGCACCTTCGTCGTGCGCCCCAAGGAAGAAGGCACGACGACCAGCAACAGCCTGCAGCTCAGTGCCATGAGCGTGATCGGCACCGGCAATGAAGTCGACTCCAGCAACGTCGGTAAATCGACCCTGACCCAAGCTGAAATCAATCGCTATCAGGCCAACAACATTCCCAGCCTGCTGGCGACACTGCCCGGCATCAACCTCGGCGGCTCGCTCAAGCCCGGTGGCCAGACCATCAACATTTGGGGCATGGGCGAAGCCGAAGACGTGCAGATGACCGTCGATGGCGCGACCAAAAGCGGCTTCGAACGCTACATGCAAGGCACCATTTTCATTGAGCCGGAGTTGATCAAGGGGCTGGTGGTCGAGAAAGGCCCGCACGATATACGCACCGGCAACGGCGGCTTTGCCGGCTCCGTGCACATGGAAACCAAAGACGCCCCGGACTTGCTCGCAGAAGGCAAAGACACCGGCGCCATGCTCAAGTACGGCTACAGCAGCAACGATCACCAGCAGGTTTACAGTGGCGCCGTGTATGGCCGCACCGATGATGGTCGCGCGGATGCGCTGGTGTATTACACCAAGCGCGATGGCGACAACATGAAGCTGGCCGGGCACATGCCAGACCCCAAGAATGCCTACCCGATCAATCCCAAACGCTTGCCCAACACCGCCCAGGACCTGGACGCGCAACTGCTCAAAGTGAACCTGCACTTCAACGAAGAGCACCGCCTGGGGATGTCGTACTCACGCTCCAACAACTACCTGTGGGTGCCCTTCTCGGCCATCAGCTACCCGGCCCCGCCGAGCCAGGCCAACATCGACAAATATGGGTACGACATCGCCACCCGGCGTTACTTGTCGAACCGTTCGACCATCGACACCACGTGGTCCGCCAAATACAAGTACCAGCCCCTTGAAAACCCCTTGGTGAACCTTGAGGTCAAGTACTCGCATTCCAATACCGAGCAAACCGATACGCGGGGCGCTCAAGCTTATTTCCAGCCGTCCACCGGCGGTCGCAAGATGGAAACCGGCTACACCGACGACATGGTGCAAATCGAAAACGTCAGTCTGTTTGCCAGCGGCCCGCTGGACCATGCCGTGACCACGGGCATGCAGGTGCGCAAGCACCAGCGTGATGTCGACATGTGGATGCCGGGCAAGACCTACGAAGTAGAAAAATACAACTACGGCCACTACCAGCCCAGCTTCATGCCCAAAGGCAAAGTCGACACCCACAGCTTTTACCTGCAAGACGCGATCACTCTCGGTGACTTCACCCTGACCCCGTCCGTGCGGTACGACCACGTGCGTAACCGCGGTGAAGAAAACGATGCACCGTTCTATAACCACGCGGAATTGGGTCACGACTACAGCGACAAAACCTACACGGGCTGGTCGCCTCGCCTGTCAGCCTTTTGGAAAATCACCCCCAACACAGCGCTGTTTGTCGACTACAGCAAAACCTGGCGCGCCCCGGTCATCGACGAACAATACGAGCTACAAGGGCTCGGCAGTCGCACAGCGACCAGCCTGAATCTGAAACCGGAAAAGATCACAGGCTGGCGAGCAGGCAACATCACCAACTTCGATCAGATCTTTACTGACAGCGACCATGCACTGATCCGCACCACGCTGTTTCAAAACACCGTCGACAATGAAATATTCAAGGCCACCGGCGTCGGCTGTGCCGCCCAGACAGCGGCGGGCAGCCTGTCCAAAGACTGCGGGCCGGGCAACATACCGAACTACCGCAACATTGGCAGTGTGACCATCAAGGGCTTTGAAGTTGAAAGTTTCTACGAATCCACGTACCTGTTCGGATCACTGTCGTACGCGTGGATGACCGGTAAACACCAAGGTGCCTACACCAACCCGTGGGGGCCAAACGTCTGGGCACGTGACATTCCGGCGCCTAAATGGGTCGCCGTGCTGGGGACCAAAATTCCGGCATGGGATGCACGCGTGGGCTGGAAAGGTGAGTTCGTGCGCAAGACCGACCGTCTGCCAAGCGACAAGTATTCGGGTAACGAGATCAGTGTGTTAGGGGATCGCTACTACGACCAACACGCCAATGACGGGTACAACGTGCAGGGCCTGTTCGCCAACTGGACCCCTCAGCAGCCTTACCTCAAAGGCACCGAGGTCAACTTCACGGTCGACAACCTGTTCAACAAAAGTTACCAGCCGATGCTCAGTGGGGATAACGCCTACAGCCAGGGCCGCAATGCCAAGATCAGCGTGACCCGTTTCTTCTGAGAGCGACCCTGGCCGCTGCGGCGAGCACGACCATCAACCGTGCTTGCGCGGCACCACATTCAAATCGATCGACGGCACCCGACGCTGACTCAGGTAACGGGTGCAACTGACCCGCAGGAACGAGGCGAAGTTGACCACTTCGCCTTGGTAATCCATCACTTCTTCGTAGAGCTTGGCCACCAGTTGATTGGTGGTCATGCCATCGGCGTCGGCGATTTCACTGAGGATGTCCCAGAACTGGTTTTCCAGACGCAACGTCGTGACCACGCCACCGATACGCAACGATCGCGAGCGTGACTCGTACAGAATCGGATCGGCTTTGACGTACAGTTCACACATGGTCACGCCCTCGTCTTACACGGTAATGGTGGTGCCCAGCAGGCTCACAAACGCCGCCAGCCACGCAGGGTGCGCGGGCCAGGCAGGCGCGGTGACCAAATTGCCCTGCACATGGGCCTGGCTGACGTCGATATCCATAAACGTACCGCCCGCCAGTCGCACTTCCGGGGCACACGCCGGGTAGGCGCTGCACTCGCGACCTTCCAGGATCCCGGCCGCCGCCAGCAACTGCGCACCGTGGCACACCGCAGCGATAGGCTTACCGGCCTTGTCGAAGTCGCGCACCAGTTCAAGTACTTTTTCATTCAAGCGAAGGTATTCCGGCGCACGACCACCTGGCACCAACAAGGCGTCGTAGTCGCCCGCCTTGACCGTGTCGAAATCACAATTCAGGCCAAACAGGTGGCCGGGCTTTTCGCTGTAGGTCTGATCGCCTTCAAAGTCATGAATGGCCGTGCGCACGGTCTGCCCCGAGGTTTTGCCCGGACAGACGGCGTGCACCTGATGGCCGATCATCAACAGCGCCTGAAACGGCACCATCACTTCGTAGTCTTCGACGTAATCGCCCACCAGCATCAGAATTTTTTTCGCCGCCATGTCGCGTACTCCCATGAGTGAGGATTGCCCTGGCAGGCGCTGCCGGAGGCAGGCCTGCGGGTCATCGTTGGTTTTCGAAAGCTCGGAAACCCCACAAGAGTAGTCACTGAGTACCTACACGGGTAATAACCCGGTACTACACAGGCTTACTTCAGCAACCCATCGGCCCGGAGCAGGGTTTCGAGGCAGTGTTCCTCAATGCCGTAGAACGCCTTGAGTTCTTGAATCTTCACCAGCAACTTCGCAGGGTCTACAGGCTCGGCGCGTTTGACCGCGAGGATCATTTTGTTCTTGTTGGTGTGTTCCAGCGAGATGAACTCAAACACCTTGGTGTCATAACCGCAGGCTTCCAGAAACAACGCCCGCAGGCTGTCTGTCACCATCTCGGCCTGCTGGCCCAGGTGCAGGCCGTATTGCAGCATCGGCTTGAGCAGCGCCGGGCTCTGGATTTGCAGGCGGATCTGCTTATGGCAGCACGGCGAACACATGATGATCGCGGCGCCCGAGCGGATGCCCATGTGAATCGCGTAATCGGTGGCGATGTCACAGGCATGCAGCGCGATCATCACGTCAATCGGCGTCGGTGCAAAACTGCGCACGTCACCATGCAGAAAGCTCAGGCCCGGATGCTCCAGACGCTGCGCCGCGTTATTGCACAACGTGACCATGTCTTCACGCAGCTCAACGCCGGTGACCACGCCTTCAGCGTGCAGGCTGTGGCGCAGGTAATCGTGAATCGCAAACGTGAGGTAGCCCTTGCCCGAACCGAAATCCACCACCTTGACCGGCTGATCCAGCGTGAGCGGCGAGCTGCTCAGCGCGTGGGAAAACACTTCAATGAACTTGTTGATCTGCTTCCACTTGCGCGACATGGCCGGGATCAGTTCTTGCTGTTTATTGGTCACGCCCAGATCAGCCAAAAACGGACGCGTCAGGTCCAGAAAGCGATTTTTCTCACGATTATGCTCAGCCGACGGCACTTCCCGCGCGTGCTGGCTTTTGCCCTTGAACAGCGAGCTTTTGCCTTTTTTGCTGTACTCCAGCTGCACTTCGTCGGTCAGGGTCAGCAGGTGCGCGTTCTTGAACGCTTGCGGCAACAAAGCGGCAATCGTCGTCACCGCCTCGTCCAGCGGTAAATTCTTGGTGATATCGCGGGTTTTGTAGCGGTACACAAACGACAGGCAAGGCTGATCCTTGACCGTGACCTGCTTGATGATGACCCGCTGCAGCTCAGGCTCAGGCCCCACGTACTTGGCCAGCACCAGCTTGATAAACGAGTTTTGCGCCAGGCCGGTGTCCAGCAGGTTCAAAAATTGCGCACGATGATCCGGCGCAGACGCGGCGGTGGTAGCAGTCACTGACATTGAAAAAAGCGCCTCGGGGGATGCAGGAGGGGAAATCAGGAAAGGAATGGCGGCCATTTTAGGCGTGTTGGCCGCCATGAGCACGGGGTTATTTCAAGGGGCGTCCATTACAACACCACCAACCGATTCGGCAGTTGGTTACGCGGATGGGTTTTCGGGATGTGGGTGGCCAGCAGTTCAGCGCTGGCGTCGATGCAGGCAATGAACCCTTCGGCGGTATGTCCCAGCCCCACGCGACGCGTGAAATCGCTGACGATGGTGCCCCAGTCACTGTTGTCCAGATGCCGGGAAATGCCTTCGTCCACGATGATTTCGACGTAGCGCTCGGCCTCGCTGACAAAAATCAGTACGCCCGTGCGCCCTTCGGTGTGGTGCAGTTTTTGCTCAAGAAACTGGCGGCGCGCCAGGTTGCTCGCACGCCAGTGCCGTACGCGGGGCGGGATCAGCCGCGTGGTGATCGCAGGAATGCGAAAAATCAGGCTTAACACCACGAATGTGGCCCATTGCAGCATCAGCAAGGAATACGTCTGCATGCCGGCCATGAAGAAGTGCGCCAGTGCAGGCACCAGCAGCGCAATCAGGCTCGCCCACAACAAGGGGATGTAACTGTAGTCGTCTGCGCGCGGCGCCAGGACGGTGACGATTTCGGCGTCTGTGCGTTGTTCGGCACGGGTCACGGCGTCTTCGACCTGCCGTTGTTGCGCTTGTGTGAGTAAAGCCATGGGTATCAATGCTCGTCTAAAAATGAATTACCAGCCGCCAGAAGCACCGCCGCCGCCAAAACTGCCGCCACCGCCACTGAAGCCGCCACCTCCTCGGCCACCGCCGAAGCCGCCCCCGCCAAAGCCACCGGAGCGCGAACCGCCTGAGCCCCCGGCAGTACAAATGCCATAAAACTGGCAGGCGGCGACCACTATGACAAACAGGACAAATAGCAGCAGTACGACAAAGGGATGCTCGGCCATGAAATCACTGCCCTCCCCCTGGCCGCTGGCGTAGGCCGGTTCTGCCAAGGGATCGCCGCCCAATACATGCAGCATCGCGGCCACGCCGTCGCTGATGCCCTGACTGAACTGGCCTGCCTTGAACGCAGGGGTGATGACCTGGTTGAGGATGACGGACGACTGCGCGTCTGTCAGGCGGTCTTCCAGCCCATAACCGACCTCAATGCGCAGTTTGCGATCATCGCGGGCGACGATCAGCAATGCACCGTTGTTCTTGTCTTTTTGCCCGATGCCCCAGGCGCGCCCCAATTGGTAACCGAAGTCTTCAATGGAGGTGCCTTGCAGGTCAGGCACGGTGACCACCACCACTTGCTCGCCCGTGGCTTTTTCGTGGCTTTCAAGGGTTTGCGTCAGCTGTTGACGCGTGGCGGGGTCGAGCATGTGGGCGTCATCGACCACGCGGCCGCTGAGCGCGGGAAAAGTCAACGCGTGCGCCGTGGCCATAAAAAGCCACAGCAACACGCAAAGACCCGGTTTCAATACGCGCATTAGCACCTCATCAATGGGACACAGCGCCTGTGGCCGCTGCCACAGGCTGGCACACGGGCCGAGCGTCAGAACTTCACTTCAGGCGCTTTGTCGGCGTCCGGGCTGGTGGCTTCGAACGTCGGACGCACGGGCAAATCGCTGTACATCACGGCATGCCACAGACGCCCCGGGAAGGTGCGGATCTCGGTGTTGTAACGCTCGACCGCGAGAATGAAGTCGCGACGGGCCACGCTGATGCGGTTTTCCGTGCCTTCGAGCTGCGATTGCAACGAGAGGAAGTTCTGGTTGGATTTGAGGTCCGGGTAGCGCTCGGAAACCACCATCAATCGGCTCAAGGCCCCAGTCAGCTGATTTTGCGCATCCTGAAACTGCTTGAGTTTTTCAGGGTTATTGAGGGTGCTGGCATCCACTTGAATCGAGGTGGCCTTGGCCCGCGCTTCAATCACCGCGGTCAGCGTCGCCTGCTCCTGTTTGGCCGCGCCCTTGACTGTCTCTACCAAGTTGGGGATCAGATCCGAACGACGCTGATATTGGTTTTGCACCTGTGACCAGGCCGCCTTGACCTGCTCGTCAAGGGTCGGAATGGTGTTGATACCGCATCCGGCCAAGACGCTGCTCATCAGCAGCAACGCCATGACTTTCCAGCCGGTGGCGGCCTGTACGCGTTGTATTCCCATGGTCGTGACGCTCCAAAATGATCGCATTGAATTCATAGACACCGCCTGCCCGAGAAAAACTCCATCGCCTTCATTGAATATCGCCAGCAGCACTGGATTGCGGGCAACGAATCAGATAAAAGACTTCTCGCATGTAGGGCTACTCCTACTAAAGATAGGGTAATTCTTTAGGTTAAGTAGTCCCTATCCCAATCCAGAACAATATCGCTTCAAGAGCGCAGGGCTTCCTCGCTTTATGTGAGCGGCTGCGTAGAAGAATTCCATGAGAAAAATGTGTTTGCTGGGCATCGCCATCAGCCTGGCCAGTTCCTGCGCGTGGGCGCAGACCCCGTCCGTCGCGCTGGAGCATAAAGCGGCGTTCATCACGGACTTGATGAACCGGATGACCCTCGATGAAAAAGTCGGGCAGTTGCGCCTTATCAGCATTGCGTCAGACATGCCGCGAGAGTTGATTCGCACGGAAATTGCGGCGGGCCGCATCGGCGGCACGTTCAACTCGGTGACGCGCCCCGAAAACCGCCCCATGCAAGACGCTGCCATGCGCAGCCGGCTGAAAATCCCGATGTTTTTTGCCTACGACGTGATTCACGGGCACCGCACCATTTTCCCGATCAGCCTGGCGCTGGCCTCCAGCTGGGACATGGACGCCATCGCCCTGAGCGGTCGGGTGTCGGCCAAAGAAGCCAGCGCCGACAGCCTTGACCTGACCTTTGCCCCGATGGTCGACATCGCCCGCGACCCGCGCTGGGGGCGCACCTCTGAAGGGTTCGGGGAAGACACCTACCTGGTCTCGCGCATCGCCAAAGTCATGGTGCAGGCGTATCAAGGCGTGTCCCCGGCCCTGCCCGGCAACATCATGGCCAGCGTCAAGCATTTCGCCCTGTATGGCGCCGTCGAAGGCGGCCGCGACTACAACATCGTCGACATGAGCCCGACGCGCATGTTTCAGGATTACCTGCCGCCATACCACGCCGCTATTGACGCTGGCGCGGGCAGCGTGATGGTGGCGCTGAACTCGATCAACGGTGTACCGGCCACCTCCAACACCTGGCTGATGCAGGATTTGTTGCGCAAGCAATGGGGCTTCAAAGGCGTGGCGGTCAGTGATCACGGCGCGATTCTGGAACTGATCAAGCATGGCGTGGCCAAGGATGAGCGTGAAGCCGCCACGCTGGCGATCAAGGCCGGGGTCGACATGAGCATGAATGACCTGGTGTATGGCAAGGAACTGCCGGGCCTGATCAGGTCCGGCAAAGTGCCACAAAGCGACCTGGACAACGCGGTGCGTGAAGTGCTGGGCGCCAAGTACGACATGGGCCTGTTTAAAGACCCGTACCTGCGTATCGGCAACGCCGAAGACGATCCGGCCGACATCAATGCCGAAAGCCGCCTGCACCGGGCCGAGGCCCGCGAGGTGGCGCGCAAGAGCCAAGTGCTGCTCAAGAATGAATCGCGCACCCTGCCTTTGAACAAACGGGCGAACATCGCGTTGATCGGGCCGCTGGCCGATTCGAAGATCGACATGCTCGGCAGCTGGTCGGGCGCCGGGGTTCCCGCGCAGTCGGTGACCGTGCTTGAAGGCTTGCGCGCTGCCGTGGGCAAACCGGGCACGCTGACCTACGCCCGTGGTGCCAACGTGACCGATGATCAGGCCGTGGTCGACTACCTCAATTACTCCAACCCCAACATGCTCGACCTGACCAACGACCCGCGCCCTGCACAAGCGATGCTCGATGAAGCCGTCAAGGTGGCGCAACAGGCCGATGTGATTGTGGCCGTGGTAGGCGAAGCCCGGGGCATGTCCCACGAAGCGGCCAGCCGCACCGACCTCGACTTGCCTGCGACGCAACGCGCGTTGATTAGCGCCCTCAAGGCCACCGGCAAACCGCTGGTGCTGGTCTTGATGAATGGCCGCCCGCTGTCAATCGGCGATCAGGTGCAACAGGCCGATGCCGTGCTGGAAACCTGGTACAGCGGCACAGAAGGCGGCAATGCGATTGCCGACGTGCTGTTCGGTGACTACAACCCCTCGGGCAAGCTGCCGATCACCTTCCCCCGCTCGGTGGGCCAGATTCCGAGTTACTACAGCCACCTGCGCATCGGTCGACCGTTCACGCCGGGCAAGCCGGGCAACTACACCTCGCAGTATTTCGATGCCCCGAACACCCCGCTCTACCCGTTCGGTTATGGCTTGAGCTACACCGACTTCAGTGTGTCGGCGCCGCAACTGTCGGCCAACACCCTCAAGCCAGGGTCAGCCCTGACGGCCAGCGTGACGGTGAAGAACACCGGGCAGCGCGCCGGTGAAACCGTGGTGCAGCTTTATATACAGGACGTGAGTGCGTCGATGAGCCGCCCCGTCAAAGAGCTGAAAAACTTCCAGAAGCTGATGCTCCAGCCGGGGGAAGAAAAGGTCGTGCAGTTCAGCATCGACGAAGACGCCCTGAAGTTTTACAACACCCAACTCCAGTACGCTGCCGAACCCGGCGAATTCAACGTGCAAATTGGCCTGGATTCGCAAAACGTCCAGCAGACGAGTTTCCAACTGCTCTGACGTCGCCGCCGGGGAGGCTTTGAACGGTCTTCCCGGCACTTCTTGAGCGCAATATCCGCTTGACCTTTTCGATCTTTGCGCCCGCCTCAAAATGCGTTCGGACAGCGCTGTTTTTTGTGGTAGGGTTCGCGCCCTCAAAATCCAGCGCGCCCGATTTCATCCCGGCAAAAACAGTGACAGACGGTGGAATGCCGGTGTCATGCGGCCTACGTGGAGATTCGAGGGTTCATACACAAATTACACACAGGGTTATCCACAGGCGGTGCATTGCACACCTCCTGTAAAACGCATATCTTGTATCAATTCTGCCAAAAGACCCCACATATAGGGTTTTAGGGCAAAAACCCAACACAACTCAGCCGAGAATTTCAAGTGCTTTTCTCGCCCCTGTCGGGTTGAACCAAACAGCGATTTCAAAGCCCAAACCGCTCATGCGGATGGCAACCGTTTTCCAGCGCTGGCGCGGAAAGCGGCCCGGGTGTTGCAGTACAAAGACTGTCACCCACCAGGAATAAGATTTGAGGCGGTACGCGCAAATCTGAGACTTCGGCAAGGAAGCGGCCAAAACACCCCTTTCTGTACGTCCCGAGGTCGTTATGCCCGGTTTATCCCCGGTTGTAGTGCGTCAGGACGGAACGGTGGGCACCTTTTTGAGGCGCCCAAATAAACATAGAGAATGTGGAGACACCCATGCAAACCGACTCAACTCGCGAGAACTCGCAGGGCACCGCGTCGCAGAACGATTCAAATCTGGATCTGTCGGCAACTGCGCCAGGCCAATTGCGCGTGATCAAGCGTAACGGAACCGTCGTTCCTTACACCGATGACAAGATCACCGTCGCCATCACCAAAGCGTTTCTTGCAGTTGAAGGCGGCAATGCAGCCGCTTCGTCACGCATTCACGACACCGTTGCCCGCCTGACCGAACAGGTCACCGCAACCTTCAAGCGTCGCATGCCTTCGGGCGGCACCATCCACATCGAAGAAATCCAGGACCAGGTTGAACTGGCCCTGATGCGTGCCGGCGAGCAGAAAGTAGCCCGCGACTACGTGATCTACCGCGATGCCCGCTCCAAGGAGCGCGCCACCCGCGCACCGGCCGAAGACGCCGTGCAAGCGCACCCGTCGATCCGCATCACCCGCGCCGACGGCAGCTTCGCGCCGCTGGACATGGGCCGCCTGAACACCATCGTCACCGAGGCCTGCGAAGGCCTGGAAGAAGTGGACGGCGACCTGATCCAGCGCGAAACCCTGAAAAACCTGTACGACGGCGTGGCCCTGAGCGACGTCAACACCGCGCTGGTGATGACGGCCCGCACCCTGGTTGAGCGTGAGCCGAACTACTCGTTCGTGACCGCCCGCCTGCTGATGGACACCTTGCGTGCCGAAGGCCTGAATTTCCTCAATGTTGCCGAAAGCGCCACTCACCACGAGATGGCCGACCTGTACGCCAAGGCGCTGCCTGCTTACATTGCCAAAGGTATTGAGTTCGACCTGCTGAACCCGGTGCTGGCCACCTTCGACCTGGAAAAACTGGGCAAGGCGATCAACCACGAGCGCGATCAGCAGTTCACCTACCTAGGCCTGCAAACCCTGTACGACCGTTACTTCATCCACAAGGATGGCGTGCGTTTCGAACTGCCGCAGATCTTCTTCATGCGTGTGGCCATGGGCCTGGCGATCGAAGAGAAGCAAAAAGAAGACCGCGCCATCGAGTTCTACAACCTGTTGTCGTCCTTCGACTACATGTCGTCGACACCGACCCTGTTCAACGCCGGCACTCAGCGTCCACAGCTGTCCAGCTGCTACCTGACCACCGTGCCGGACGACCTGTCGGGCATTTACCACGCGATCCACGACAACGCCATGTTGTCCAAATTCGCAGGCGGCCTGGGCAACGACTGGACCCCGGTACGTGCGCTCGGCTCATGGATCAAAGGCACCAACGGAAAATCCCAGGGCGTGGTGCCGTTCCTCAAGGTGGTCAACGACACCGCCGTCGCCGTGAACCAGGGTGGCAAGCGCAAGGGCGCCGTGTGCGCTTACCTTGAAACCTGGCACATGGACATCGAAGAGTTCATCGAGCTGCGCAAGAACACCGGTGATGACCGTCGTCGTACCCACGACATGAACACCGCCAACTGGATCCCTGACCTGTTCATGAAGCGCGTCTTCGATGACGGCAAGTGGACCCTGTTCTCGCCCTCCGAAGTACCGGACCTGCACGACCTGACCGGCAAAGCCTTCGAAGAGCGTTACGAGTACTACGAAGCCCTGACCGAGTATCCGGGCAAGGTCAAGCTGTTCAAGACCATCCAGGCCAAAGACCTGTGGCGCAAAATGCTGTCCATGCTGTTTGAAACCGGCCACCCATGGCTGACCTTCAAAGACCCGTGCAACCTGCGCAGCCCGCAGCAGCACGTGGGCGTGGTTCACAGCTCGAACCTGTGCACCGAGATCACCCTGAACACCAACAAGGATGAAATCGCGGTCTGCAACCTGGGCTCGATCAACCTGCCGAACCACATCGTGGACGGCAAGCTGGACACCGCCAAGCTCAAGCGCACCATCGACGTGGCCGTGCGCATGCTCGATAACGTGATCGACATCAACTACTACTCGGTGCCGCAAGCGCGTAACTCGAACTTCAAGCACCGTCCGGTCGGCCTGGGGATCATGGGCTTCCAGGACGCGCTGTACCTGCAGCACATTCCGTATGCTTCGCAAGCAGCGGTCGAGTTTGCCGACAAGTCGATGGAAGCGGTCAGCTACTACGCCATTCAGGCGTCCTGCGACCTGGCTGACGAGCGTGGCGCTTACGAGACGTTCCAGGGCTCGCTGTGGTCCAAAGGCATCCTGCCACTGGATTCGCAACAGATCCTGATCGAACAGCGCGGCCAGAAGTACATCGACGTTGACCTGAACGAATCCCTGGACTGGGCACCGGTTCGCGCCCGTGTTCAGAAAGGCATTCGTAACTCCAACATCATGGCCATCGCACCGACCGCGACCATTGCCAACATTACTGGCGTCTCGCAGTCGATCGAACCGACCTACCAGAACCTGTACGTGAAATCGAACCTGTCGGGCGAATTCACCGTGATCAACCCGTACCTGGTTCGCGACCTCAAGGCCCGCGGCCTGTGGGACTCGGTCATGATCAACGACCTGAAGTACTACGACGGTTCCGTGCAGCAGATCGAACGCATCCCGCAAGAGCTCAAAGAGCTGTACGCCACTGCGTTTGAAGTCGACACCAAGTGGATCGTTGACGCTGCCAGCCGCCGCCAGAAGTGGATCGACCAGGCTCAGTCGCTGAACCTGTACATCGCGGGCGCCTCGGGCAAGAAGCTGGACGTCACCTACCGCATGGCGTGGTACCGCGGCCTGAAAACCACGTACTACCTCCGTGCCCTGGCTGCCACCAGCACCGAGAAGTCCACCGTCAACACTGGCAAGCTCAACGCCGTATCGAGCGGCAACAAAAGTGAAGACGTCGCCGCCGCCCCTGCGGGCCCGGCTCCGGTGCCAAAAGCATGCGCCATTGACGAGCCGGATTGCGAAGCGTGTCAATAAGCTGAGCTGTCCAGCGGGTCACACCGCTTGACTGAAACCCCCGTTAAACCCTGGCAACAGGTGGGTTTAACGGGGGTTTTGTTTTGGCGGGTGAACAATCCAGCGCCCGTTTTCTCGAACAGCTATGACGCGGTGCTCCGAGCCAGGCCGTGATGAATCTGCAGGCGAAAAAAAGCCCCTCACTCGAGGGGCTTTTTGAAGACGCATTCGCCCATCAGGTCATCTGAATGATGGTCTGCATGATGGTGCTCTGGGTGGAGATGGTCTTGGCGTTCGCCTGGTAGTTGCTTTGCGCCTTGATCAGGTCAACCAGCTCGTTGGTCAGGTTCACGTTGGAGTCTTCCAGCGAGTTGGACTGGATTGCCCCCAGCGTACCGACCTTCGGTGCGTCGTAACCGGCCTGGCCCGAAGCGAATGTCTCTTTCCACGCCGTGCCGCCCACAGGCTGCAAGCCTTGTTCGTTGGTGAAGCTGGCCAGGGAGATCTGGCCGATGGCACGGCTCTGGTTGTTGCTGAAGTTAGCAAACATCACGCCCGAGCCATCGATGGTCAGGTTGGTGATCTGGCCAGTGGCGTAGCCGTCCTGAGTTGGCGGGTTGCGCGAGGTATCGGTGTTGTACTGGGTGGTTTTGGCCATGTTGATGGCAATACCGCCATCTTTGGCGGCTGCACCGTTGGAAACCCACGCACCGTTGACAGTGGCGCCCGGCACCCAGTCAGTCACCGTCAAGGTGCTGCTGATGATGTCCGGTTCGCCCGGCACCGGGTTTGGCGTGGTGACGCTGGTCAGGGCGCCTGCAGAATCAAACACCATGGTCGAAGGCACTGGGTCCTTGGCGCCCGTTCCCGTCACCGGGCTGCCGTCCGGGTTGCGGCCATCGACGAGGGTGTAGGCTTTCCAGGTGTTGGAGTCCGTTTTCACCATGTACTGATCCATCTCATGGGGGTTGCCCTGAGTGTCGTAAATGGTGGTGGAGAATTTTCTGGAGTAGCTCTCGGACTTCAGCGGATCGAACTTGTTGGCCACCTGATCGACCACATCACTGGTCGAGTTCAAGTTGATGGTCGATTCCACCGAGCCGCTGGCGCGTGGCGCCAGGTTCGAGGTGTCAATGCGCAGGTCGGTCAGTACGCCGTTGACGATCTTGCCGTTGGCGTCTACGCCATAGCCTTGCAAGCGCGCGGTCCCGTCGGTGTTGGTCACGTAGCCGTCTTTATCGGCCTTGAACGTACCAGCACGGGTGTAGCTCAGGGAGCCGTTGTCGCTCAGCACAAAAAAACCGTTGCCCTGGATGCCCATGTCCAACAGGTTGCCCGTGTTGTTGATAGCGCCCTGACCAAAGTTCTGCGAGACGTTGGCCAGGTTCACACCGCTGCCGATGGTTTTGCTGCCAATGCCCAGCTTGCTGGCCGAGTAAATGTCCGAGAACTCGGCACGGGACGATTTGAAGCCGGATGTGGCGACGTTGGCGATGTTGTTGCCGGTCACGTCGAGTTGCTTGCTGGCCGCATAGAGGCCGCTAAGGCCGATATTGAAAGACATGTTGCACTCCTTAAGGCGTATGAGTCGGCTTAGAGGCCAATGGTCTGGACTTTGGACATGCCAATGCTGCCCAGGCCTGCGAGATTGAGCATCACTTCCCCCCCCGTCTTGCTCAGCGTCACACTGTTGACAGTGGCGGGCAGGTACGTGGTGAGGGCCGTGGTTCCGGTGTCAGTTTTTGTCGACGCGGTGAAGGTGTAGTTGCCCTTGGGCATCAGTTCACCGTCATCGTTTTTGCCGTCCCAAGTGAAATCGACATTGCCCGCTTTCTGGGCGCCCATTTCGAGGGTTCGGACCACAACGCCATCGGCATCGGTGATCTTGATGGTGGGTGAGGAGTTAGCATCTTTGACCACCACGGTGCCGTTGAACGGCTTCTCGCTGGCAGGGTCCACCAAGGCTTCACCGGTTTGCACGATCACGGAACGCCCTACCAGCGACGAAGCCTGCAGCGCCTGCGAGGATTGCAAGCCGCCGGTGATGGCCGTCACCGATTCGTTCAGGGACGTGATGCCTTCCAGGCTGCTGAACTGGGCCAACTGCGCAACGAATGCGGTGTTGTCCTGCGGGTCCAGCGGGTTCTGGTTTTTCAACTGGGTGACCAGCAATTGCATGAACGCATCTTTGCCCAATGCCTTGCTGTTGCCCGCCACGGCCTTGGAAGCAGCCGCAAGGCTGGTGTCCGTGGCCTTGGCCTGAGAGGAGTTGGCCAGCACCTGATTAAGGGTCTTGTTGCTGACGGAATCGGTCACACTCATTTGCGTCGTTCCTTATCACTGACCGAGGGTCAGGACCTTCTGCATCATGGTTTTGGCGGTGTTCATCATTTCTGCGTTGGTCTGGAACGAACGACTGGCGGAAATCATGTCAGCCATTTCTTCAACCACGTTGACGTTGGGGTAGTACACATACCCCTTGGCGTCGGCAGAAGGATGGTTCGGTTCGTAGCGGGCTTCGAGGTTGCTCTGGTCTTCGACCACGCCCAGTACTTGTACGCCCTGCCCGGCGGCATCCTGATTCTGGAACAGCGAATCGCCTGTGCCGTTTTGCGCACCTTGAAACATGGTGGCAAACACCGGGTGCCGTGCGCGGTAAGTCTGGTCGATGCTCGACGACACGGTTTCGGCGTTGGCAATGTTACTGGCCACGGTGTTCAGGCGCGTGGTCTGAGCACTCATGCCGCTACCGGCAATATTGAAAACACTGGCTAGAGACATGGATTACTCTCCGCGCAGGGCTGACACCAGCCCTTTGAATTTACTGTTGAGCAGGGTGAAGCTGGCCTGGAAGTTGACCGCGTTCTCTGCGTAATTCGATTGTTCGAGCTGAGCGTCGACCGTGTTTTGGTCGATGGAGGGCTGCATCGGCGTGCGGTACAACAGCGATTCATCGCCGCTGCTCAAGCCCTGGGCTTCGATGTGGCGACTGTTGGTCATGTTCAAGGCAAAGCTGCCGTTCTTGTTCTTGTCATTCTGTGCCGCGAGCACAGAAGCAAAATCCAGATCCCGAGCCTTGTAGTTCGGGGTGTCGGCGTTGGCAATGTTATTGGCCAGGACTTCAGCGCGCTGGGCGCGAAAACCCAGGGCTTGCTCATGGATACCGAGCGCTTTATCGAAGCTGATGCTCATGTCGAAAAACCTTTGTGGGCTGACCTGAACATGTGGTTCAGGTCCTTCTTGCTCTGGATAGAGCAAACCCCGTGCCAATATTCACATGCCCGTATTTCAAGGCTTTGCCGGGGGCTGGGGCGCGGCAATGCCAGAAAAGCGGCAATCACTGACCGCCGACTGCCGCTTTTCTGCCGCTTTGTTGCACGGGACACTCGCACCGCCGCCCCACAGCGCCATAAAAAACGGGAGCCTTGTGGGCTCCCGTTAGGATTACTTGGCCTGGTAGATGATCCCCGGGCTGCACTGGATCATCTGGTAGTGATCCGGCAACCCGTTGAGCGCTTCGGAGGCGCCCAGGAATAAATAGCCGCCCGGCTTCAAGGTGCTGTGAATGCGCAACAGGATGTCTTTTTTGACCTCTGCCGAGAAATAGATCAGCACGTTGCGGCAGAACACCATGTCGAACTTGCCCAACCCGGCGTAACTGTCCAGCAGGTTGAACGAGCGAAACTCCACACGGCTCTTGATCGGCGCCTTGACCATCCAGCGCCCCGGCCCTTTAGGCTCGAAGTAACGCTGCAAGCGCTCCTGGGACAAACCGCGGCCGATCGCCAGGCTGTCGTACTCGCCGGTCTTGCAGTTGTTGAGCATCAGGCTGGACAGGTCGGTGGCGACAATTTGCACCCCCGCTTTCAATTGCCCGAGGTTGCTGCGCTCAAACTCATCGATGGCCATCGACAGCGAATACGGTTCCTGCCCCGAAGAGCAGGCGGCCGACCAGATGCGTAAACGTTGCCCCGGATGGGCCTTGGTCAACTCAGGCAGGACTTTGTTTTTCAGCACTTCAAAGGGGTAGGTATCGCGAAACCACAGGGTTTCGTTGGTGGTCATCGCATCGACCACCTGCTCACGCAGCCCGCTGCGGGGCTGGCTCTGGATGCGCTGAATCAGCTCACCCAGTGATTTGATACCTTGCTGTTCCATCAGCTTGTTCAGTCGGCTGGAAACAAGGTACTGCTTGTTCTCCCCTAGCAAAATGCCACAGGCTTTTTCCAGGAAAACCCGGAACTGCTCAAAATCCAAATTAGCCGTAGACAAATGATCCTGCCTCTATAAAACGTGTTGACCGCCAAGGACTGCGTCCTTAGGGAATCTCCGAGCAAGTTTTCAAATGTGCTGAAATACGCCTGACCACCTGATCCGAGCCGCCTATGAGCCAGATGAGCTTTTCCGATTTCGAATACGCCGGCAAGCGCAAGCAGACACGCCGCGAACGCTT
Source organism: Pseudomonas sp. BS-2016 (assembly GCF_001806145.1). Classification (NCBI taxonomy): domain Bacteria; kingdom Pseudomonadati; phylum Pseudomonadota; class Gammaproteobacteria; order Pseudomonadales; family Pseudomonadaceae; genus Pseudomonas; species Pseudomonas sp. BS-2016. Next base: position 288,437 of record NZ_MLCT01000019.1, on the reverse strand, counting down.
CCTCGCCGAGATGGATCAGGTCGTGCCCTGGACGGGTCTGCTGGGCCTGATCGAGCCGTTCTACCCCAAGGCCGGTGGCGGCAGAAAACCCTATCCTCTGGAAACCATGCTGCGTATTCATCTGTTGCAGAATTGGTTTTCCCTGAGCGATCCGACCATGGAAGAAGCGCTCTACGAAATCACGCCCATGCGCCAGTTTGCACGTTTGACCTTGAGCGCCCCGATACCTGAAGACACCACGATCATGAATTTCCGGCACTTACTGGAAAAGCATCAGCTGGCACCTGCAATCCTCGCGGTCATCAATGGTTATTTGCAGGACAAAGGCATGTCTCTACGTCAGGGCACTATCGTCGATGCCACCATTATTCATGCTCCTAGTTCGACTAAAAACGAAGAGGGAAAGCGCGACCCCGAGATGCATCAGACCAAAAAAGGTAACCAGTATTTCTTCGGAATGAAGGCCCATATTGGCGCTGATGTCGAGTCCGGCTTGGTTCATCACGTCCACGGCACCGCCGCCAACGTCGCCGATGTCACACAGGTCGCCGAGCTGTTGCATGGCGAAGAAAATGCAGTGTATGCAGACGCCGGATACACCGGCGTTGAGAAGCGTGAAGAGCATGAAAATCGTGAAGTGATCTGGCAAATCGCGGCGCGCCGCAGCACCTATTCCAAGTTGAATAAACGCAGCGTGCTCTACAAGGGCAAGCGCAAGATTGAGTACTGCAAAGCCCAGACACGGGCCAAGGTCGAACATCCGTTTCGGGTGATCAAATGCCAATTTGGGTACGTGAAAGTGCGCTTTCGTGGGCTGATGAAAAACACGGCTCAGTTGACCACATTGTTCGCCCTGTCGAACCTGTGGATGGCTCGAAAACAACTGATGGGTATGGGCGAGTTGCGCGCTTAACATGGAAAACCGGGCGAAAAACGCCCTCGATGAACACTGCATCAGGTCGTTTTGAGCAAATAGCGCTGCGTGCCGTGCAAATTACGACTTGCCGCCGCCGCGCAGCAAGTTGATCGGAGCATCCTTAGCTGTGATCTGCTTCTTTGATCCGGTCGACGACCCGGGATGCCAGGTCATCAGGGCGGAATTTTGCCAGAAAGTCATTGGCGCCGACTTTCTTGACCATCGCCTGATTGAATACCCCGGACAGCGAAGTGTGCAGAATGATGTGTAAATTTTGCATGCGCGGATCGCTACGGATTTCAGACGTCAGGGTGTAACCGTCCATTTCCGGCATCTCGATGTCCGAGATCATCATCAGAAACTCTTCTGACGGGTCCTTGCCTTCGTCCACCAGTTTGCGCAGATACTCCAGCGCCTGGCGACCGTCATTCAGCGAGACCACTTCCACCCCCACCGTTTGCAGGCAACGTGACACCTGCTTGCGCGCCACTGACGAGTCATCGACCGTCAGCACCCGCAACGACACGGCCTTGGTGTGGGTGTCGACATCGACCACACCGTGGGAAATGCTTTCCGATGACGGCGAAACCTCTGACAGGATCTTTTCAACGTCGATGATTTCGACCAGTTGATTGTCCAGCCGTGTCACCGCCGTCAGGTAGTGGTCACGCCCCGTGCCTTTGGGCGGCGGATGGATCTCTTCCCAGTTCATGTTGACGATGCGCTCGACCGCGCCCACGAGAAACCCCTGAGTCTTGGTGTTGTACTCCGTGATAATCACAAACGGGCTGCTTTGATCTTTCAGCGCGCCTGAACCGGTGGCCATGGCCAAATCCAGAATCGGAATGGTCGCCCCCCGAATACTCGCAACACCGCACACCACAGGATGGGATTTGGGCATCACGGTCAGCTTGGGGCATTGCAGCACCTCGCGCACCTTGAACACGTTAATCCCGTACAGCTGTGGCCCATCCAGGCGAAACAACAACAGTTCCAGGCGGTTCTGCCCGACCAGTTGTGTGCGCTGGTTAACCGAATCCATCACCCCAGCCATACACGGTTCCCCTTAGAAACTTTAAGTTGCGACGCACATCGCCCGGTAAACGGCACGGGCTTTGCTATTTATCCGCCATGAATGCAAAAACGACAATTTCTTGCCACCGGCCGATCCTTCAGACGCTGCGCCTTCGCTGTGCAAGCATGCTTGCGGCTGTCTGCCTGATAAGCGTGGGCACACAGTCATACGCAGATGGATTTACTTCTCCTACACAGCTTATCGGCGTGACCCAAGGCTTTCTTGAATTCACCGTCGAAGACTACCTTGCCACTGGTCAGATAGAAGGCCGCTACGAGATTCAGGTCAATAACCTTGATCCGCGCTTGCGCCTCGCTCAGTGCGACAAGGAATTGACAGCCACCCTCGAAAGCCCGGCGCAACCCATGGGTCGCGTGACGGTGCGTGTGCGCTGTGAGGGTAGCTCGCCCTGGACCATTTTTGTCCCGGCACAAGTAAAGTTATTTCGCGAGGTGGTGACCGTGCTCCACCCCCTCAAGCGCGGCACGATCATCAGCGATGACGATGTGGTGTTGCGCGAGCGCGACGTGGGCCTGATCACGCAGGGTTACATGACCGCCGTGGAACTGGTAGTTGGGCAAAAACTCTTGCGACCCATGGTCACCGATCAAGTGCTGACCCTGACGCACCTGGAGCAAGCGGCTGTGGTGCGCAAGGGCGATCAAGTGGTGATCAATGCCCGTAGCGGCACCTTGACGGTGAGAATGCCCGGCGAAGCCCTGTCCGACGGCGGCCTCAGTGAACAGGTGCGGGTGAAGAACCTGAACTCCAAACGGGTTATCAAGGCGCGCATTACCGGGCCGGGGCAAGTGGAGGTGGCTTTGTAGGACAGTTGGCATACGACTCTCAACTTTCCTACACTGTCGCTTGACGCAGATCAGTACGGTTGCGCGTCGCCGTATGATTAATCGTGCCTAAAGTTTTCTCGGGTATGGCCGAAAACATGGCAAGCGTCCAAATACCCAGAGGTTTTCCATCATGGTCATCGACTTCAGTCGCCTTAACAACGCCGCGCCTTTAACCGGCACTGCGCGCAGCAACAGCAGTCAGGAAGCAGGCAGCGCCACTAAATCGGCCCCTGCCACTCAGGAGCAAGCGGGCGTCAGCGCCCCGAGCGGTGAATCTGTGCACCTCAGTGACGGGGCACAACAATTGCAAAAAATCAGCGATTCGCTGCGCGATCAACCGATTGTCGACAAAGGCCGAGTGGCCGAGTTGAAACAAGCCATCGCCGACGGCACCTACACCGTCGACAGCAATCGGGTTGCCAGCAAATTGCTTAACTTGGAAGCCCAGCGCTAGCCCTTGGGGCAAGCGCCAGGCTTTTGGACGCTTAAATTCCAGAGCCAGCCATGCACGACACGACTTTATTGCAACTGATCAACGACGACTTCGCCCCTGCCGAGAAACTGCTCGCCTTGCTGCAGGACGAAACCATTGCCCTGCAAGGGCGCGACATGTTGGTGCTCGAAGACATTCTGGCGCGCAAACAGTCGTTGATCATTCTGCTCGATCAGCATGGCCGCAAGCGCAGCGAAATCCTGGCGGGGCTTGGATTGCCGGCCAACCGCAGCGGGCTTGAGCAACTGGCCAGCCACTCGGACCTCGGCCCGCAACTGCTCGCTCAAAGCGAGGCATTGAATCAGGTGCTGGCCGATTGTCAGGCCGCCAATGTGATCAACGGCCAGGCCATCCAGACCCAACAACTCATCACAGCCAATCAGCAGCGCATTTTGCACGGCGGCGAAGCCCATACGCTGTATGACGCCCGCGGCACCACCGCACTGGTCAACAAACCACGCGCTTTCAGCCAGGCGTGAGCCCGCGTGACCGCACTATCCTAAAGACGCAACATACTGGCAAAATGCCTCTTTTTTGCGTGTTGTTGTATTTTGTCTGGAGATTGATGAACCGTGTCCCATGCTGAAGATGCTCCGCAGCCTCCCAAGGTGCTTACCACACCTTTGGAAATTTCCGCCCATTTGCGGATGCTACAAGAGAGCCACGACCCGCTGATCATCACCTTCCACGAACGCAGTCAGCGTTTTCAGAGCTATCTGGTCGAAGTTGATCGCGACACCGCGACCCTGGCTTTTGACGAAATGATCCCGCGCGACGGTGAGCGTTTCCTTGAAGCCGGTGAGCCGTTTCGCGTTGAAGGCTTTCATGACGGCGTTCGCATTGCCTGGGAGTGCACCACGCAACTGACCATTGACGACAAAGACGGCCACCGCTGCTACCACGGTGCGTTGCCGACCGAAATTGTCTACCACCAGCGCCGCAATGCGTTCCGCGCCGCCCTCAAGCTGGCGGATCTGGTGAATGTGAAAGTCGATGGCGACAAAATCAAATTCCCGCTGGAAGGCAAGTTGCTGGATGTCTCAGCCACGGGTTGCAAACTGCGCTTTGAAGGCGACGTCAGCGAGCGCCTGCAACTGGGGCAAGTCTACGAACGCTTCAACGCCGCCCTGCCCTTCGGCCCTATGACCACGCCCGTGGAATTGCGCTACCTGCATTTTGAAGAACGCCTCAACATCACTTTTGCCGGCATGCGCTTTCACAACATGAGCGGCGGCGTGCAGCGTCAGGTCGAGCGTTTCGTGTATCAACTGCAGCGCGATGCGCGACGGTTCGATAAAGACGACGACTATTGAGGCAGCGCCTCACCCTCTCCCACCGGGAGAGGGTGCAGATTTCACAGTGATTCAAACACGCGGCTGATCAGCGCCTTCTCCCTCGGGGTGAGGGCCTTCGGCGCTTTCAGGGACGGCCGTCGGTTCTACGTTGTCCTGCATCTGATCCTGCACCACCTGCTCATCGACCCGAGGGTCAAGCGCCGCCACCAAAGGCGAGCTGGACATGCTGTCCGGCATGGCCACGTGCTGCAGCGGCGCATCGTCGACCTGATGCAGGTTGGTCACCGCATTCGGACGAATGCGCCACACCAGCACCAGGCCCGTCAGGCTGAAAAACGCGTAGAGCATCTGACTGCCCAACACCTTCATCAATACCCCCGCCACCAACGGCCCGATACTGGCCCCGATGCCGTAGGTCACCAGCAGCATCGCCGTCAGTGACACCCGGCGATCCGCTTCCACGTGGTCATTGGCAAACGCCACGGCCAGCGGGTAGATGCAAAACTGCACCAGCGCGCTCAACCAGCCCGCAATAAACAGCACCTCCAGGGGGACTGAGGGCAGGATCGCCAGCGGCAGCGACACCACCGCCAGAATGAACGCGAACACGCGAATCAGCAGGGGCCGGTCATAACGGTCGGACAACCAGCCCAGTGGCCACTGCGCCAGCAACCCGGCAAAAATGCAGCAGCCCATGTACAAGCCGACCAATTCGGTGGACAAGCCCTGCTGCGTGGCATACAGCGGCGCCAGACCGTAGAACGAACCCACCAGCAACCCCGCCCCCAGCACGGCAATCAAGGACTGCGGCACCCGCTGGATGAAAAACTTCGGGTCCATCGGCGCAGGGTGCAACGGCGCCGGGTGAATGCGCCGGGTCATGGCCACCGGCACCAGGCACAGCGCAAAACACAGTGCCACCAGCATCAGCAGTTCCGGGCCAAGGGCCGGGTGGATGACCAGAATCAGTTGCCCGAGCACCAGGCCCAGGTACGAGGCAATCATGTACAGGCTAAAGACCACGCCACGCTGTTTGGCATCAGCCTGCTCGTTGAGCCAGCTTTCAATGACCATGTACTGGCACATCATGCCCAGGCCAACGATCACCCTCAGCAGCAGCCACACCGGCAGCCAGTCGGTGAGGCCGTGACACAGCACCGCCGCGCCGACAATACCGGCGCAGGTGGCATACGCGCGGATGTGCCCCACCCGCGCAATCAACCGGTGACCAATCTTGCCCCCCAGCACCAGACCAAAATAGTTGGCCGCCATGAGGGCACCGATCCACAGGCCGTCGACATTGTCGGCAGCCAGACGCAAGGCAAGGTAGGTACTGAGCAAGCCCGAGCCGATCAACATCATCAGCGAGGCGAAATACAACGCTTTAAAAGACTTCCAGATTTGGCGCATCGGCGTTCCCCGCGACTCCATGCAGTGGCGTGCGCGCTGCCCCAAGGCAGCCCGCACGCAGCAGGTTCAAACGGTTGAGCCGAAGCCTGTGCCGTCTGGACGATTAAGCCTGAGCCGCTAACACGCGGCGTTCCCAGGGTGTGATTTCATCAAAGAAGCTGGTGAGCTCCATCGTCTTGGACGCAATGTAACCTTCGATGAACTCCTTGCCGAACAGTTCCTTCGCCAAGTGACTGCGTTTGAGACGCTCCAGAGCGGCATGCAAGGTACATGGCAATGACAATGCCTCAGGCACCTCGAATTCCCCTTGAATCGCAGGGGTCGGCTCCAGTTGGTTTTCGATGCCGTGCAAGCCCGCTGCGAGGCTGGCCGCAATCGCCAGATAGGGGTTGGCGTCGGCACCCGGCAAACGGTTTTCGACACGCCGGGCCACCGGCGAACTGGCAGGAATGCGCAAGCCCGCAGCGCGGTTGTCGTGGGACCAGCACGCATTGTTCGGGGACGCGTACGGGTGGCAGAGGCGCTGGTAGGAGTTGACGTTTGGCGCAAACAAGGCGGTGAAGTCCGCCATGCCGGCCTGCTGACCGCCGATAAAATGACGGAACGTCGCGGTCGGTTGGCCCGCCGCATCACTGAACACGTTACGCCCGGTGCCCAGCTCCACCACGCTTTGATGAATGTGCATCGAACTGCCGGCGGTTTTCGCCAGCGGTTTGGCCATGCACACCACCGTCAGGCTATGCTTGAGCGCGACCTCTTTGAGCAGGTGTTTGAACAGAAAGGTTTGGTCGGCCAGCAACAGCGGATCGCCATGCAGCAAGTTGATTTCGAACTGACTGACGCCCATTTCGTGCATGAAAGTGTCACGGGGCAACCCGAGCGCGGCCATGCATTCATAGACTTCATTGAAGAAGGGACGCAGGCCGTTATTGGAACTGATGCTGAACGCCGAGAAGCCGACTTCACGACGACCGTCCAGGCCCAGCGGTGGCTGGAACGGCTGGGTCGGGTCGGTGTTGGGCGCAAAGACAAAGAACTCAAGCTCTGTGGCCACCACAGGCGCCAGGCCGCGGGCGGCATACCGGGCGATCACGGCTTTGAGCTGGCCCCGGGTCGACAGGCGCGAACTTTCGCCCGTCAGCTCGTCGGCGTCACAGATGGCCAGCGCCCGGGGTGGAGTGCTCCACGGCAGGCGATGAATGTGCGCGGCATCGGGCACCAGCGCCAGATCGCCGTCATCGCTGCCGTAAAAGCGCGACTCCGGGTAACCGCCCATGATGCATTGCAGCAGCACCCCACGGGCCATCTGCAAGCGTCGCCCTTCGAGGAACCCCTCGGCGGTCATCACTTTGCCGCGGGGAACGCCATTCAAATCCGGCGTCACACATTCAATCTCATCAATGCCGGTCAGTCGCTGCGCGAGTGAACCCTGGCCATCGGTCGTCATGACTCTTTCCTTGTTGTTGTACAAGCCGCGAACGGCGACCCGTACAAAATACGCACCACCTGTTCGGTATTTCAAGCGCGCGTGGGTTAAATCCCTGAAATCCTGCGCCCGGTTCCCTATGCATTTAGGGCGCAAGCCATTAGGGTGGCGATTCTACTTTTTCGCGCAGTGCCCGGTATGCCTAAAGACGACGCCCATTTAATCACCGCCCACGATGTGGCCCGCCACGCCGGGGTGTCGCGTTCTGCGGTTTCGCGCACGTTCACGCCGGGCGCCAGCGTTGCGCCCCACACACGCGACAAGGTGCTGGCCGCCGCGCAGGCGTTGGGCTATCAGGTGAACTTGATCGCCCGCACCATGAACAAGGGCTACAGCAACTTTGTCGGGGTGGTCACGGCCGGGTTCGAAAGCCCGTTCCGCGCCAGCCTGCTCAGCCCAATCACCGACGCCCTGAACAAACAGGGGCTGATGCCGCTGCTGATGAATGCCGACAACCCTCAGCAACTGGAGCAATCGCTGCACACGTTGTTGAGTTATCAAATTGCCGGGGTGATTCTGACCTCGGCCTCGCCGCCCCTGTCGGTGGTGCAGCACTACCTCAAGCATCACATCCCCGTGGCGATGATTAACCGGGGTCACGAACTGGAGGGCGCCGACATCATTGGCAGCGACAATCGCGGCGGCGGTCGGCTGGCGGCGCAGACGTTACTGGCCAGCGGTGCCAGGCGCCCGGCGTTTATCGGCCAGGGCCTGCACAATTTCAGCAGTCGCGAACGCTGGCTGGGCTTCAGCGAGGGCCTGGCCGCAGCAGGCATCACCCCGTTGGCGGTGCAGGATGCAGCCCCCGGCTATGAAGGCGGACTGGCGGCGGTCCGGCACTTGTTCAGTGGCGCGGTGCGGCCCGACGCCCTCTTCTGCGCCACCGACATGCTGGCCCTGGGCGCCATGGACGGTGTGCGTATTGAGCACCACCTGGCAGTGCCCCACGACGTGCAAATCATCGGCTTTGACGACATTCCCCAAGCCGCCCATCTGGCCTACCGCCTGACCAGCTTGCGTCAGGACAGCCGCGAACTGGCCAACAGTGCCGTCGCGGCGATTGTCGCCCGTCGGAAAAATTTTCTTCTGCCAACGCCGCACCGCTCTATCCCGGTCACGCTGGTCAGACGCAACAGCACTTTGGAATAATTGTTTTATTTTAACCTTGAATTGAATTTTTATTTCGTGTTGTATGGCCTCAACAGTGGGTCGTCCCTGCACCCTCTCTCCTGCAGCCGGACGACTCACTTTTTTTGAAACCCGATTGCACACGTGTGCAAACCTGAGGATGTCAGCATGCCGAACCGTCTTTCTGCCCTTCTGCCGCCCGAGCCACTCGCCCTTGATGAACGCTACCGTCAGGCTCAGCGTATCGCGGTGCAAGCGGCGCAACTGGGGCTCGACTATTACCGCCAGCGCGCCAGCCTGGAAGTCAGTCACAAGGCGGGCGTGGGGCAAGACGTGGTCAGCATCGCCGACCGCGAGCTTGAAACCTTCATCAAGCAGCAACTGAGCGAGCACTTCCCGCAGGACGGCTTTGTAGGGGAAGAAACCGGCGCCAGCGATTTGCAAGCACGCTGCATCTGGGTGGTCGATCCCATTGATGGCACCAGTTGTTTCGTCAACGGCTTGCACACCTGGTGCGTGTCGATTGGCCTGCTGGTGGACGGCGAACCGTGGCTGGGCGCCGTGGCCGATGCCAACCATGACGAACTGTTTCATGCTTGCCGGGGCCACGGCGCCTTTGTGAATCAGACCCGCATTGAAGTGAACCCGGCCACCGACCTGACCCAGGGCTTGACCGGGGTCGGCACCTCCCACCGGCGCGGCAAAGAACACTTTTTGCCGTTCCTCAATCGCCTGCTGGATGAAGGCGGCATGTTCATTCGTAATGGTTCGGGCGCATTAATGATTGCCTACGTCGCGGCAGGCCGTTTGCTCGGCTACTACGAAACCCACATCAACAGCTGGGACTGCCTGGCCGGGCTGGTGCTGGTTCGCGAAGCCGGCGGGCACTGCAGCGACTTTTTGCGCGACGACGGCCTGACCGACGGCAACCCGTTACTGGTCGCCGCCCCGCAGCTCTACCCTGCGCTGGCGCAATTGATCGGACCGTCGCTGAGCGCCTGACCCACAGCATTGCCTGACCTGAAACAGCGCGTGCCTGCAGGGCGCGAACTGAAAAACAATAAACAGGAAACCTTGCGCCATGATTTCTTTGCTCAATGCCTTCAAGGCAGCGCCCGCCCGGCCAGGCCCGGCCAACCCGGACATGGATCGGTTCAAGCGGTTGCGCTGGCAAACCTTTTTATCCATGTCCTTAAGCTACGCGCTGTTCTACGTGTGCCGCCTGTCGTTCAACGTGGTCAAGCCCGCGCTGGTCGCCCATAACCTGCTCAGCCCCGCGCAACTGGGGATCATCGGATCGGCACTGTTCTTCGCCTACGCCATCGGCAAATTGGTCAACGGGTTTCTCGCCGATCACGCCAACGTGCGGCGTTTCATGATGCTGGGCCTGCTGCTCAGCGCCCTCGTCAATGCCTGCATGGGCCTGACCACCAACACCGTGATTCTGACCCTGATCTGGGGCCTCAACGGCTGGGCGCAGTCGATGGGCGTCGGGCCGTGCGTGGTCTCGCTGTCACGCTGGTACAGCGACAAGGAACGCGGCACGTTTTATGGCTTCTGGTCGATTGCACACAGCCTGGGCGAGGCGCTGACCTACGTGGCCGTGGCCGCCGTGGTGGTCACGTGGGGCTGGCAGTATGGCTACGGGCTGGCAACCCTGATGGGGCTGGCCGGGCTGGCGTTGATCTTCTTTTTCATGGCGGACTCGCCGCAAAGCTGCGGCTTCCCTCCCGTGCACCATGAAGCGCAAACGCCCACCCCCGGCGACTCGCCCGCACCGAGCATCTTCAGCAAACAATTGGCCCTGCTGAAAAACCCGGCCCTGTGGTTGCTGGCAATGGCGTCGTGCCTGATGTACATCGGCCGTTACGCGGTGATCTCCTGGGGCGTGTTTTTTCTGGAGAATGCCAAGGCGTACAACACCTTGAGCGCTTCGACCCTGATCTCCATCACTGGCGTGTTCGGCATCATCGGCACCGGGCTCAGCGGCTTGATCTCCGACCGTTTTTTCAATGGCAAGCGCAACGCACTGGCCATGCTGTTCGGCCTGATGAACACCTTGTCGCTGAGCGCATTCCTGTTCGTTCCGGCGGGCCACTATTGGCTCGACGCAACCGCCATGCTGTTTTTCGGCCTGTCGATGGGCGCGCTGCTGTGCTTTTTGGGCGGCTTGATGGCCACCGACATCGCCGCCAAAGGGGCCGCGGGCGCTGCACTGGGCATGATTGGCATCGCCAGTTACGCAGGAGCCGCCGCCGGGGAAATCCTCACCGGGGTGTTAATCGAACACGGCACCACAGTGCTCAGTGATGGCAGCAAGGCATATGACTTCCAGACATTGTCGATTTTCTGGGTCTGCGCCTCACTGGTCTCGGTACTGATGACGGCCCTGTTCGCCCTGCACCTGCAACAGCGCAGGCCGCCGACCTTGCCCAAGCGCAAAGAAACCCTGGTGCCGGTGCAGCCCTGAACAGCCTGTTGATTTTGAAACAAAAAGTGACATATCCCTGAAACATTCACCCCGCATAGTTGGCAGATGCCAGCAAGGAGTTGTGTTAACCAAGCCCCTCAAATCCCGCGTATTTGTCTTGGATCTAACAACAACAATAAATGAGCCAACACGATGACTAACCCATTGAGCACGCCCCGAATTGCACACGTGTGCAAACCTGTTTACAACCACGCCCTGATGGCCGCCCTGTGTGCCGCCACCCTGCAAGGCAGCCTGTTGCTGATGCCTGGCGCGGCTCAGGCGCTGGAACTGGATTACCAGCACCAGTACAACGAAAAAGATCGCGATCACACCGACAAAGTGATGATCACCCAGGCCCTGGATAACGGTCTGGCGTTCTCTTTCCAGTTCGTCGCCAGCCCGGCCGAGAAAAGCAATGGCCAGCCGGGCCAGCCGTTTGAACACATGACCAAGGACTCCCTCAAGGGCAAGGTCAAGTACTCGCACAAACTCACCAAACACTTGAAGTTCAAACCCAAGTTCACCTACTCACAGGGCAAAGACAAAAAGTCCTACAAGCCTGCGTTGAAGTTCCCGTATGAACTGGGTTACGGCTTCTCGGCCACGCCCGGCTATTACTACAAAGTCACGACCTACAAAGACGGCAAGGAAACCAAACGCGACAACGTTTGGTCCTTAGGCGGTAAATACAAGACGGAACACATGTCCATCGGCGTGGCGCGCAAAGAGATCTACAGCAACCAGATCGCCTTCGATGGCAAAAAACGTAACTACAGCAACAAGCTGTATATCGACTACAAGCTGACCCACTCTTTCACCCCGTACGTTGAAGTGGCGGACGTCTACGTCGACAAAAACACCGACGAGCGTCAGGCCCGCTACCGCGTGGGCTTCAAATACAAATTCTGACCGCGCCCTGCCCTTCAATTTCTGCTGGAGACTGCGAATGAACGTTTCTCTCTCACGCCTTGCCCGCCTGGGCGGCCCCCTGTTGAGCGTCGCCCTGGGCCTGAGCAGCCCACTCACGGCCCACGCTCAAGACGAAGGCCATTACGTGCTTGAAAAAGCGGTGCAGGTCAGCCGCCACGGCATACGCCCGCAAACCGACACCGCCAAACTGGTGGAGGCCACACAGCGCCAATGGCCCACCTGGCTGGTCCGCGACGGTGAACTCACCGGCCACGGCTATCTGGCCGCCAGTTTGATGGGCGCCTGGCAAGCCGAGCAGTATCGCCAGGCCGGTCTGCTGCCAGCCGGCTGCCCGCAAAACGGCACGCTGTACGCGGTTTCCAGTCCTAAACAGCGCACCCGCGCCACCGCCGCCGCATTGATGGACGGCATGTTCCCCGGCTGCGGCGAGAAACCCCACGCCAGCGCGCAGTCCCTCGATCCGCTGTTTCAGACTGACAAGATGGACTTCGCCCGCGTCGACCCGGCCATCGCCAAGGCTGAAATCCTCACGGCGCTGGGTGGCGACCTGCAAGCGGCCAAGGCCCGCCTGCAACCCGACCTCGACCTGCTCAAGGCCGCTGCGTGTGTCGAGGGCAAACCGTGCCCGTTTTACGACGCGCAATGGGTCATCAAGCAAAACGATGAGGGGCGCCTGAAAATCAAGGGGCTGGATAAAGCCTCTTCGTTGGGCGAAACCTTCCGCCTGCAATACAGCGAGGGCAAACCCATGAGAGAGGTAGCGTTCGGCCACGCAGCCGATGCCAAACAGGTGATGGCACTCACGCGCTTGCACCGGGCCAAATACGACTTCGTCAATGACACGCCACACATCGCCCGGCGTGGCGGTTCGCAACTGATGAATCAGCTGCGCCTGGCGCTGGAGCAAGGCACGCCCCTGGAGCAGGCCGATCCACTGGGCAACCCGCCAGCGGCACCGTTGCTGGTGATCGTGGCCCATGACACCAACCTCTCTCAGTTACGCACCATGCTCGGGTTTCACTGGACGCTGGGCGAGTACCAGCCGGGCAATATCCCGCCCACCGGCACCCTGGCATTTGAGCGCTACCGCGACGCGGACAGCGGCGAGCGCTTCATTCGCACCACGTTCGTCACCCAGACGCCGGATCAAATGCGCCACCTCACGCCGTTGAATGCCGACAATCCGCCGCTGCAGGCTGACTTCAGCCTGCCCGGCTGCAAGGTCACTCAGGTCGGCACTTTGTGCCCGCTCAAGGATTTTGCCGAGCGCCTGAACACGGCCATCGACCGCACCGCCCTGACCGCGTACCGCTATCCCTGACAACGGGGGCGCGGGCTGCGACATTAAGTAGCCTGCGCCAGCGCACACAAAATGCCGCGCCTCTGGATTTGGCCGACTAGACTTTGTCGCCACTTGTGTCGGGGAAGAACCGGCTGGTTCCCCTGCGCCGCGTTGCCAAAAGGAAATCCCATGAAAGACTCCGCGTTCTCTGTCACCCGTTTCGCGCTTGGCCTGTTGCTGGGCAGTGCACTCACGCCCGTCGCGCTTGCCCAAACCGCCAGCAGCGATGGCTACGTGCTGGATAAAGTGGTGCAAGTCAGCCGCCACGGCGTACGGCCCCCGACCGCGTCCAATGAAAAACTGCTGACGCAGGTCACGCAGCGCCAATGGCCGACCTGGCTGGTGCCCTTGGGCAACCTGACCGGCCACGGCTACACCGGGGCGGTGGAAATGGGCCGCTATCGCGGCACGGTCCTGCGCAACGCCGGGCTGATCCCCCAGGGTTGCCCGGACGCCAAAACGGTGCTGGCACATGCCAGCCCCCTGCAACGCACCAAGGCCACGGCCCAGGCGTTACTCGACGGCATGTTCCCCGGCTGCGGCTTCCAGCCCACCTACGTGGCGGGCAAACAGGACGCCCTGTTCCAGGCCAATGAAATGAGCTTTGCCGCGCTGGACGCCGAAAAAGCCAAGGCGCAGATCCTCAAGGCACTGGGCGGCAGCGTGGAGGCCGCCCAGAAGCGTTACGCCCCGTTTGAAGAAACCCTGCGTGAAGTGGCCTGCTTGCCAGACGTGAACTGCCCCTACGGCCACGAACCCTGGAAACTGGTGCAAAACGAAAAGGGCCGTTTTTCGATCAAGGGCCTGAGCGCGGGCGCCAACATGGGCGAAGTGTTCCGCCTTGAATACAGCCAGGGCCTGCCGCTGGATAAAGTCGCGTTCGGCCACGCCCCCACGGCTGCGGACGTGTCGGGCCTGATGGTGCTGACCAAAGCCAAATACGATTACCTCAACGACATCCCCTACATCGCCAGCCGGGGAGCGTCGGAGCTGATGAACCAGATTGCTCTGGCACTCAAACAAGGCACGGCGCTAGCCGCCAAAAACGTCACCGACACGCCGCCTGACGTGCCGCTGATGCTGCTGGTGGCCCACGACACCAACATTTCTTACCTGCGCACCATGCTTGGCTTTGGCTGGAAGCTGGGCGACTACATTGAAAACAACATTCCGCCCGTGGGCACGTTGCAGTTTGAGCGCTACAAGGAAGTCAGCACCGGGGACTACTTCTTGCGCATCGCGTTTGAAGCCCAGTCGATGGACCAGATTCGCAACCTGACGCAGCTGCAAGGCCAGGCAAAACCGCTGAACAGCGAGTTCAAAAGCGCCACGGACTGCCGCACCACCCGCGTCGGCCTGCTGTGCCCGCTCAAGGCCGCGATGGCGACTGTCGAGCGAAACATCGACCCGACCGCGCTCACGCCCTACCGCTTTCAGTAAACCGTCACGCCACGCGGCAGGCGCAATGCCTGCCGCTTATTGCGCGTTTCGACTGAAGATGCGGATGACTTCGTCCAGATGGTCAGCCATTGCCTGACGCGCGCCTTGCGCGTCGTGCTGCTCCAGGGCATGCAGCAGGGTGCGGTGCTCGTCTTCGGAACGGTGTGGCATGTCGTCTGAGGTGTAATGGCTTTGCAGGCGCTGGAACAGACTGCCGTAACGATGGCCCAGCAAATGTTGAATCATCAGCGCATAAGCCGGGTTGTCAGACGCTTGTGCAATCCGGATGTGAAACAGGCGGTCGCCGGGGTGAGTGTGCGAGCCTTCGCGGTTGTCCTGCACGTTGCGCTCGAACGCCTCACGAATCCCGGCCAGCTCTGCAT
The DNA here is from genome assembly GCF_001806145.1 of Pseudomonas sp. BS-2016. Classification (NCBI taxonomy): domain Bacteria; kingdom Pseudomonadati; phylum Pseudomonadota; class Gammaproteobacteria; order Pseudomonadales; family Pseudomonadaceae; genus Pseudomonas; species Pseudomonas sp. BS-2016. Next base: position 273,218 of record NZ_MLCT01000019.1, on the reverse strand, counting down.
CACTGGCATTCACGGCCGCCAGCGCCGCGGCTTCGGGCTCAATCAAACGACGGGCCTGGAGCAAGGCAAACGGCGGAATTTCCGCGCTGAAATCCACCTCGATGCCCAGTTCCGGGTCCAGTTCTTGCCACTGATTGCGCGTGACTTGCGCCATCACGGGTTCATCTGACACGGGTTTGACTGGCGGCTCACACACTAAAACGCCATTGCCTACGCGCACGTCGACCAGCCCGATCACTTCCAGCGCAATCATGGCTTCACGCACGGACGCGCGACTGACGCCCAACAACTTGGCCAGTTCACGTTCGGCGGGCAAGCGGCTGCCGGGTGGAAATTCTCCACTGTCGATCAGGGCGCGCAACTGATCTGCGATCTGTCGATAAAGCCGTTGGTTATCAATCACTTGAAAAGGCATGTCGGTTTTTGTCCTGCTCAATTCGGCGCTCTGCACGCCACGCGGCCGTAAAAAGGCGCTTGTTGCGGTGCAACGTGCATGCTACAAAAGGTTCAATGGCCTGACCATTGGATGGGTAACGTACAGCGATCATAACGCAAAGCGCCGCCCAATCCTTCCCCGGTTTTGCCAGGCGCACGCCTACAATGGCCTGACCATTGGGCCAAATAACAATAATGAACAGTGTCACGGAGCATCCATGGATCTTTCCGGCAAACGCGTCCTCATCACCGCGGCAGCCCAAGGTATTGGCCAGGCCAGTGTGCAGGCCTACCTCGCCGCTGGCGCCGAGGTCTTCGCCACCGACATCAATGCCACCGCCCTGGACTCACTGCACGGCGCGCACAAACACCTGCTCGACGTCACCGACCCGCACGCCATTGAGCGCCTCGCCGCCGAGCTGGGCCCGCTGGACGTGCTGTTCAACTGCGCGGGGGTGGTACACAGCGGCAACATCCTCGAATGCAACGACACCGATTGGGCCTTCGCCCTCGACCTGAACGTCACGGCCATGTACCGCATGATCCGTGCGTTTCTGCCAGCAATGCTGAGCAACGGCGGCGGTTCGATCATCAACATGGCGTCGGTGGCGTCCAGCATCAAAGGCGTGCCCAACCGCTTCGCCTACTGCGCCAGCAAAGGCGCGGTGATTGGCTTGACCCGCGCCGTCGCGGCCGATTTCGTCAGCCAGAACATTCGCTGCAACGCCATTTGCCCCGGCACGGTGGACTCCCCCTCCCTGCGCCAGCGCATCACCGAGCAGGCCCTGCGCGAACAGCGCAGCGAAGCCGAGGTGTACGCCGCGTTCGTCAGCCGCCAGCCCATGGGCCGTATCGGCTCGGCGCAAGAAATCGCGCAACTGGCGCTGTACCTGGGGTCCAGCGCCAGCGGCTTCACCACCGGTACCACCCAGATCATTGACGGCGGCTGGAGCAACTAGCCCACCGCTGCGCCCTCTCTTTACCTCTTCAAGGAGCTTTTATGAAACTGCTGCGCTTTGGCGAAAAAGGCCAGGAACGTCCAGGCCTGCTGGATGACAACGGTGAGCTGCGCGATTTGTCTGCCGTGGTCACGGACATTGCAGGCCAGGCCTTGAGCCCCGACAGCCTGAACCGCCTGCGAGACATCGACCCCGCCTCGTTGCCCCGCGTACCCGGTTCGCCGCGCCTGGGTGCGTGTGTCGGTCAAGTCGGAAAATTCATCTGTATCGGACTCAATTACGCCGATCACGCCGCCGAAACCGGCGCACCGATTCCGGCCGAGCCGGTGGTGTTCGGCAAATGGACCAGCGCCATTGTCGGCCCCAACGACGACATCGAAATCCCGCGTCATTCGCACAAGACCGACTGGGAAGTGGAACTGGGCGTGGTCATCGGCAAGGGCGGCCGCTACATCAGCGAAGACGATGCGCTGGAACATGTGGCCGGGTATTGCGTGATTAACGATGTGTCCGAGCGCGCGTTTCAACTGGAGCTGGGCGGCACATGGGACAAGGGCAAAGGCTGCGACACCTTTGGCCCGCTCGGCCCGTGGCTGGTGACGCGCGATGAAATTCCCGACCCGCACCAGCTCGACCTGTGGCTGGAAGTGGATGGCAAGCGCTATCAGAACGGCAACACACGAACCATGATTTTCCAGATCCCGGCCATCATCAGTTACCTGAGCCGATTCATGAGCCTGCAACCCGGTGATGTGATTTCCACCGGCACCCCGCCCGGCGTCGGGCTGGGCATCAAGCCCGAGCCCGTGTACCTGCGCGCCGGCCAGCAGATCCGCCTGGGCATCAGTGGCCTGGGTGAACAACACCAACGCACGGTAGATGCCGACTGACAGGGAGTTGAGCCATGACCACCATTACCGCCGTACGGGTCGAAGACATTCGCTTCCCCACCTCGCAGTCGCTGGACGGGTCCGACGCGATGAACCCGGACCCGGATTATTCCGCGGCCTATGTCATCCTCGAAACCGACACCCCCGGCCTTGAAGGCCATGGCCTGACGTTCACCATCGGCCGCGGCAATGAAATCTGCTGCGCTTCGATCAAGGCGCTGGCCAGCCTGCTGGTGGGCTTGAAACTGGACTGGATCGCCGAGGACATGGGCCGTTTCTGGCGTCACGTCACCAGCGACAGCCAACTGCGCTGGATCGGCCCGGACAAGGGCGCTATCCACTTGGCCACCGGCGCGGTGGTCAACGCCGCGTGGGACTTGTGGGCCAAGGCTGAAGGCAAACCGGTGTGGCGCCTGGTGGCCGACCTGAGCCCCGAGCAACTGGTGCGTTGCATCGATTTTCGCTACCTCACCGATTGCATCACCCCCGACGAGGCGCTGAGCCTGCTGCGCGAGCGCGCCAACGGCAAGGCCGAACGCATGGCGCTGCTCGAAGCCCACGGCTACCCCTGCTACACCACATCCGCCGGCTGGCTGGGTTACGCCGACGACAAGCTGCGCCGCCTGTGCCAAGAAGCCGTGGATGCGGGGTTTTCCCACGTCAAATTGAAAGTCGGGCATGACCTACAAGACGACATCCGCCGCGTGCGCATCGCCCGCGAAGTGTTGGGCCCGGACCGCAAATTGATGATTGATGCCAATCAGGTGTGGGAAGTCGACACCGCCATTGATTGGGTGCGCGAATTGTCCTTCGCCAATCCGTGGTTTATCGAAGAGCCCACCAGCCCGGATGACGTCGAAGGACATCGCACTATCCGACTGGGCGTCGCGCCGGTCAAAGTGGCCACCGGCGAGATGTGCCAAAACCGCATCGTGTTCAAGCAACTGATCATGCGCGAGGCTATCGACGTGGTGCAGATTGATGCCTGCCGCCTGGGCGGGGTCAACGAAGTGCTCGCGGTGATGCTGATGGCGGCCAAGTACAACTTGCCGGTGTGCCCGCACGCAGGCGGGGTTGGCCTGTGCGAGTACGTGCAGCACCTGTCGATGATCGATTACCTGTGCATCGCTGGCACCCATGAAGGGCGAGTGGTGGAGTTTGTCGATCACCTGCATGAGCATTTCGAAGACCCGTGCGTGATTCGCGATGCCGCGTACATGCCACCCCAGGCACCGGGGTTTTCGATCCAGATGAAAGCCGCATCCCGCGAGCAGTATCGCTACCGGGGTTGAAACCCAGTCATCAGCGGACGGAGCACAACAATAATGTCGTCCCGACACTCACTACGGCTGGATGCCCACCAGCATTTCTGGCGCTACGACGCGGCACGCTACCCGTGGATCACGGGCGACATGCCAGCGTTGCGTCAGGACTTTCAGCCCGATGATTTGCGGCCCTTGCTGGACCGGGCCGGGCTTGATGGCTGCATTGCCGTGCAGGCACGCGCCTGCAAAACCGAAACGGATCGCCTGTTGATACTGGCCCACAGGCATCCCTGGATACGGGCTGTGGTGGGCTGGACCGACCTGCGTTCGGCCCGCCTTGAGCCGTCCCTTGAACAATGGGCAGATGCCCGCGTGCTACGCGGGTTTCGTCATCAGTTGCAAGACGAACCCGTGCCCGCCGTGTGGATGCAGGACGCAGCGTTTAATCGCGGGCTCAGCACCCTGCAACGCAAGGGTCTGGTCTATGAAGTCCTGATCAAGGCGCGGGATTTACCTGCCGCGACCCGGCTGTGCCAACAGCACGACGGGCATCACCTGGTGCTCGATCATCTGGGCAAGCCCGACGTGCAAGCGCAGGGCCTGCGGGAGTGGGCGCAGCAACTCGCGGGGCTGGCGGCGCTGCCCCATGTCAGCTGCAAGCTCTCGGGGCTGATGACCGAAGGTGACTGGCAATCGCGCGACTGCAGACCCTTACTGCCCTACCTGCACACCGCGCTGGAGCTGTTCGGCGCCGATCGCCTGATGTTCGGATCGGACTGGCCGGTGTGCCTGCTGGCCAGCGACTACATCAGCACCTGCGCCCTGGTTGAGCAGGCGGTGCAGCCACTGAGCACGTCCGAACAGGCCGCCATTTGGGGCGGCACCGCGTGCCGTGTCTACGGGATTGAAGGAGTTAACCCATGAATCTGTATTTGCAGGACAAGGTGTTTATCGTTACGGGCGGCGGTTCGGGGATTGGTGCGGCCATTTCACTGGGGCTGGCCGATGAAGGCGCGATCCCGGTGATTTTCGGCCACAGTCCGTTGCCGGATGAGCTGGCGCGGGCACTGGACCAGCGTCAGGCGCAAAGCCTGTTCATTGAGGTGGAGTTGCGCGATGAAGACGCCTGCCGCACCGCCGTGGCCCAGGTACTCACACGTTTCGGACGCATCGACGGGCTGGTGAACAACGCCGGGGTCAATGATGGCGTGGGGCTGGAAGCCGGTCGGGCGGGGTTTGTCGAGTCGTTGGAAAAAAACCTCATCCATTACTACGTCATGACCCACTTGTGCGTGGATGCGCTCAAAGCCAGTCGCGGCTCTATCGTCAATATCAGCTCCAAAACCGCCCTCACCGGCCAAGGTGGCACCAGTGGCTATACCGCCGCCAAGGGCGCGCAATTGTCGCTGACCCGGGAATGGGCCACGTCGCTGCGCAATGACGGGGTACGCGTCAACGCGGTGATCCCGGCCGAGGTCATGACGCCGCTGTACGCGCGCTGGATCGACACCTTTGCCGACCCTACGGCCAAGCTGGCCAGCATCGTCGAGAAGATCCCCTTCGGTCAGCGGATGACTACCGCCGAGGAAATCGCTGACAGCGTGCTGTTCCTGTTGTCGTCCAGGTCTTCCCACACCACCGGGCAATGGCTGGTGGTCGATGGCGGCTACACCCACCTGGACCGGGCGCTGACATGACGGCGCAACGTCATTGCCTGGCCCTCGACCTCAAGGACGACCCGGCGCTGATTGCCGAATACGAAGCCCTGCACCGCCAGATCTGGCCGCAGATCAGCCAGCACCTGCTCGACAACGGGGTACTGGACATGCAGATCTGGCGACTGGGCACGCGCCTGTTCATGGTCATGGACACGGCCTGCGGGTTCGACCCTGAAGCCTTTGCCCGCGCCGCGGCCAGCGACCCGCACGTACAGGCATGGGAGGCGCTGATGTGGCGCTTTCAACAGCCCACGCCATGGACGGCCAGGCACCAGAAGTGGACGCCGATGGCACAAATATTCAGCCTGCACGCGCCCCACACGGGCGCCACGGGCGAAGCGCGAGACCTTTAACACCCGGCAGCAACGACACAACAACAATAAGCAGGAGATGCGTTATGTCACTCAAGCATTCCACCGTTGCAGCGTCGCCCCTTCCGGCGGCGGTTTCTTCTTATCGCCGGGCACTGATACTGGTGACCTGTCTGTTCTTTTTATGGGGGTTGTCCTACGGCTTGCTGGATGTGTTGAACAAGCACTTTCAAGACACGCTGCACGTCAGCAAGGCGCAATCAGGCTTGTTGCAAAGCGCTTATTTCGGCGCGTACTTTGTGATCGCCCTGCCCGCCGGGCTGCTGATGGATAAATACGGTTACAAGGCGGGCATCCTGCTCGGCCTGTGTCTCTATGCCATCGGCGCGTTGCTGTTCATGCCCGCGGCCTCGGCACAGAGCTTCGCGTTTTTTCTGTTTGCGCTGTTCGTGATTGCGTGCGGCCTCGGTTGCCTGGAAACCGCCGCCAACCCGTACGCCACCGTATTGGGCGCACCGCAAGGCGCCGAGCGGCGCTTGAACCTGGCGCAGTCGTTCAACGGGCTGGGGCAGTTTTTTGGCCCGCTGATTGGTGGCGCGCTGTTCTTCGGCGGTGCCAGCCATCTCGAATCCACGCAATCGCTACAGATGACGTACCTGGTGATCGCCGGACTGGTGTTGCTGGTGGCACTGCTGATTGGCCGCACCCCGTTGCCGGATTTGCGCGAGCAGGAAAGCGCCGTGCAACAGCGCAGCGACAAAACCCTGTGGCAGCATCGCGAATTCGTCACGGGGGTCATCACCCAATTTTTTTATGTCGGCGCGCAAGTCGGGGTCGGGGCGTTCTTCATCAATTACGTGACTGAGCACTGGGCGCAGATGAGCAACCAGCAAGCGGCGTACTTGCTCTCGGTGGCGATGCTCAGCTTCATGTTCGGGCGATTTTTCAGCACCTGGTTGATGGGCCGGGTAAACGCGCAGCGCCTGCTGCTGACCTATGCCCTGATTAACACCGGGCTCTGCGTCGTGGTGGTCAGCGGGCTGGAGGGGGTGTCGGTGATCGCGCTGGTGGCGACGTTCTTTTTTATGTCGATCATGTTTCCCACGCTGTTTGCCATGGGGGTCAAAAACCTCGGCCCGCACACCAAGCGCGGCAGTTCATTCATGATCATGTCCATCGTCGGCGGCGCGTTGTTGCCCTACGTGATGGGGCTGGTGGCCGACCATTCTTCAACGGCAGTGGCGTACCTGCTGCCGACAGGCTGCTTTTTGATTGTCGCGGCCTACGCCCGCAGTGCATTGCGCGCCCGGCCCAACTGACACCTGATGTTGTTGCACTCCACAAAAACAATAATCGGAGTTCTACATGTCCACTCCCGTGTTGAAACAAGCCCTGAGAAAGATCCGCTGGCGCATCCTGCCGTTCGTGGCGCTGATGTTCGCCATGGCCATCATCGACCGCTCCAATATCGGCTTCGCCAAACACGCCTTCCAGGCTGACACAGGCCTGAGCAACGCTGCATTTGCCCTGGGGGCCGGGATTTTCTTCATCGGTTATGCGGTGTTTGAAGTCCCCAGCAACTTGATGCTGCACAAGATTGGCGCCCGCGTCTGGCTGAGCCGGATCATGGTCACGTGGGGGCTGGTGTCGGCAGCCATGATGTTTGCTCATGATGAAACCAGCTTCTACATCCTGCGCTTCTTGCTGGGTGTGGCTGAGGCGGGTCTGTCGCCGGGGGTGGTGCTGTATTTGACCTACTGGTTCCCGCAGAACCAGCGGGGTTCGGCATACGGCATTTACTACTTTGGCGTACCGCTCTCGCTGATGATCGGCGGCCCGGTCTCGGGCTGGTTGCTGGAAAGCAGCCAGTTTGGCCTGACAGGCTGGCAATGGATGTTTGTGACGGAAGGGTTGGCCGCCTCGGTGATCGGCGTGGTTGCGTTCTTCTACCTCAATGACCGCCCGCGGGATGCGAAGTGGCTGAACATCGAGGAAAAGGCAGCGATCGAGCAGGCGCTGGATGCCGAACAGCGGCAAAAAGCCAATCAGGGCCCGTCGTCCTGGCGCGCCGCCCTGATCAACCCGGCCGTGCTGTACTTCACCCTGATCTATTTCACGATTCAGGTCAGTGTGTATGGCGTTCTGTTTTACCTGCCCACCCGGATTGCCGAGCTGCTGGGCACCGGGATTGGTCTGCACGTGGGCGCGCTGACCTCGATTCCGTGGATGGCCACGGTGTGCATGCTGTACGCGGTGACGCGACATGCCGACCGCAAGGGTCAGCAAACCCGCTATGCCGCCTGGATGCTGGCGCTCGCGGCACTGGGGATGGTCGGTTCGACCCTCAGCGCCAGCCTGCCGCTGGTGATTCTGGCGTTTTGTCTGGCGGCGTCGGGGTTTATCACCGTGCAACCCTTGTTCTGGACCCTGCCCACGCGGCTGTTGAGCGGCGCGGCGGCCGCCAGCGGGATTGCCGTGATCGGGGCGCTGGGTAATCTGGGCGGGTTTCTGGCACCGACGGTGAAAACCTTTGTCGAGCAACACTTCGATAACCCCCATGCGGGCATGTACTTCCTGGCCGGAACCGCCTTACTGGGTGCGCTGATGCTGTTGCGCTCAAGCCGGGCCAGTAGCGGGCCAGCGCCACAGGGTGTGCCCGCCCCCAGCCGTTGACCATTGCCCGGTTTCAAGACACCTGAAATCCGATTGAACGATCAAACCGTGCTCCAACTCCGATTTTTAGAGACGCGCAACAGCGCTTGTTCTTTCAATCTGAGCTGGAGCAGCCCACATGACGACCGAAAACCAGTACGCAATGCAAAACCCGGTGACGCAATACCCTCAGCCGGGCTTTCCTGAGCAACCGCAACCGGCTCCCGGTTCAGTGCATAAATTGAAGCCGCATGCTGACCACGGCGAAACATCCTACAAAGGTTTTGGCCGACTGGCGGGCCGCAAGGCGCTGATAACCGGGGCTGACTCAGGGATCGGCCGTGCCGTTGCCATTGCCTACGCCCGCGAAGGCGCGGACATCGTGCTCAACTATTTGCCCGAGGAAGAAGCTGACGCACGGGAGGTGGTCGCCTTGATCGAAGCCGAAGGTCGCAAGGCCCTCTGCATTCCGGGCGATTTGTCCCAAGAAGCGTTTTGCCAGACATTGGTGAGCCAGGCCGTCCAGGGGCTGGGCGGGCTGGATATTCTGGTGAACGTGGCGGGTAAACAAACCGCACAAAAAGCCATCGCCGACCTGACCACCGAGCAGTTTGACGCGACCTTCAGAACCAACGTTTACGCCTTGTTCTGGCTCTGCAAAGCCGCGCTGCCGCACTTGCCAGCCGGTGCCACCATCGTCAACACCACGTCGATCCAGGCCTATCAGCCATCTGAAACCTTGCTCGACTACGCGCCGACCAAATCAGCCATTGCTGCGTTTACCAAAGCACTGGCCAAACAGGTCATTGGCCAAGGCATTCGCGTCAACGCCGTAGCACCCGGCCCGTTCTGGACACCACTGCAACCCAGCGGTGGACAGCCTCAGGAAAAAATCCCCACCTTCGGCGCCGAAACCCCCATCGGTCGTGCAGGGCAACCGGCCGAGTGCGCACCGCTGTATGTGCTGCTGGCCAGCCAGGAATCGAGCTACATCACGGGTGAGATTTTCGGCATTACCGGGGGGACATCCATTGCCTGAGGCATAAACGTTAAAACGCGAACAAGGCCGCCGGTGCGGCCTGACCGCTGAAACGTGCACAGGTATCGCGGTCGGGGTCACGGGTGGGTTACATTCAATTCTGGTTGTAACAAAAACAACAGCCCATTCTTCCAGTAAGGGTCAACCGTGAATACCAATCAAAAACTGCGAACCTTCGACCGCATCCGTGAAGCCGTGCTGCCGCAATACCGCGAACGTGTCGCCGAGTACCTGACGGCTTACGAAGAGGTGCTTCACGACGACCATGCCTGCCCTGACGCTCAGCGCACCGCGGCCAATCAACTGATGGGGTATATACGCGGCCTGAACACCACACGTGTGTTGGGCATGGCGGACCTGGAAGAACTCGAACGCCGCATCACCGAGTCCTGGCTCAAACACGCCGAGCTCGAAGGGCAGGAAGAGACAATCTGAAGGGGAGACACTGAAAGGCGATGACGTGAAATGGTGTCCCAGGCGGGGTTCGAACCTGCAACCTTCCCCTTAGGGTGGTCATATGAAGCCTAGCCATCATTGATGAAGCCAGTATTTTTTGGCCAATGTGTCCGGTTGTGTCCGTAAAAACGACCCCGTATAGTTCTTTTTGCACCCACCATGCACCTACGGGAACAAATCGAAAGAGAAGCTAACAGCCAAACCGCTTGGATAACTGGAGTCCAAGCATATTGATCTCGCCGGGGTCATCCTGGACGATGACTGATGAGGTGTGAGTTTACTTTCGTGAAAACCAGCGTCTCGGTTTTTCTTTGCTGCTTGAGTCCTTTGGTGTGAGAACCTAGTATCTACCAGCGGTGCGTACTCACTCTCTTGCTTCAAGCGTTGCACTTACTCGATGAATTGAGGGTATATTGGCTTATGAGTTTTTAGCTAAGGGGTTTTATAGGACATGTATACGATAAGATATCTGGTAAGCTTGGGGTTGGTTGTTATCGGCTGCTCTATGGGCTATACAATGGCTATTGTGTGGGGAATAACAAAAGTGTTCCCCCTGAAAGGCACCCCCTATTGGGTTGTCAGCGGCGTTGTGTTCCTTATTATCGTCACCTTAGGCTTGCGCTTTTATATCCCCAGACTACGCAATACGTGGTAATTAATATCACCACTCACGATATCACTTACCTTCTACTTCAGGTCTTTCTTCTGAAATCATAGAATGAACTGTAATTGAATCAACTAAGACTTCAAAAAATAAAGCTAACTTTCCGGTTTGCTGGTATGCCGACTCATAATTCAAAGGGTCTCGCCTGAAAAGTTGTAATGAATCCGTCTTGCGTATTGGCCGCATCATACCACCAGCAGACAAAATTAAGTCGATGGTTCCATATGCCATACCCCCTTTATAATCATCCCCCATAAAGAATTGATAGGCACGTCTAGTAGGCCCCTGTACTGCCGGACCATCAGGGCCGTTATAGATATTCATCCCACCTTCATACATATTATTCACGCCGTGTCCGATAAAAAACGCACCTACTGGCGCCCCCAAACCATATGAAGCCCCCGTAACCGTGATGCCAACCTCAACCTGCATGGCTCCGGCAACAACCCCGATGCCGTTTTTAGCGTAAAAAATGGCCTTGGAAGATAGGTCAGCATATTCATCCCTTATCTCTTTCACTCCCTCCCAAGCACTTATTACACCGTCATTAACATCCTTTATAACTTCGCTCACATAATGAGAGATAATTGAACTGAACTGAAGCTGCATAAAGCCTTCATAGAAATTCGTAGCGCCAATCGTACACCCTAATGCCACTAGGTCAGAACCTGCTTTGGCTACATCATGAATATCACATGACTCTTCATTCACCTTCGTTCCCCCAAGAGCTATAGGCGCTTGTACTTGCTTGGTGGTGTACCCAGCTAATCTCACGATATCTAATGGCCATAAACTCCTGTGGCTGCGCGTCACCCATATGAATGGCATGCGGTACTTGAACGCTTAAATTGGCAATACGGCCACCACCTAGCATTACAGTAAAATATTTTTCGTGAAAGCCAGCAGGAGAGGTTCGATAAAAGTTAATTTTACATTCAACTTCTTCGCCTTCATGAAGAGCACTAGCTAACAAAGGCGTAGATTTATCAATATTTTTTGTAATAACGACGGGCATATGTTTGCCACGGCCACCTGACGTGGTTCCGTCATTACCAGCGGCCATATTATGAGAGTAAGCCAGCACCATAATTTCGTCTTCATGTCCAGCCTGGCACTTGTTCCCTATAGAGTCCTGACTGGAACAACCAGCGGAAATCAAACCTTGTTTTTTTCCGATAATGGTCATGTAGCTGTGATTAGCCATACGTTTCACTCCTTGTGGTCAGAGTGGGCAGTCTATTGCGAAGGGGGGCATATCGGATGTAGGGTATTTCCGAAAAGATATCCGAAATATGGGGCACTCAGCTCCAGCGGCAGCTACGTGAAAGACCTGATCAGGCAAATCTGTGGGCATGTCGCGAAACTAGGATCAATGCCTCTGAAATCAGGCGTGTTGCCTGACAAAGGGCTGCGCGTAAAGCCTTGGCAATCGCGAATTGGCGCACCTGCCGGAGCAACTGCCCGCCCCTGCCATGCCGGACGTGTTGAGCGATGAGCTGCCACCGTGGGTGATAACGCGGGTCAACTCTCAACAGGGCAAGCTGAACTTCCTGTCGACCTTCACAGCATTTGGCAGGCCGCAGGATGTCACGGTGACCTCCTTGCGCATCGAGCACCTGATACCGGCTGACCCGCACACGCGGCACACCCTGCGCCGAGCGTCTGGGCAGGCCAGTCAGTCACGCCCCTTAGCGAACCAGCATGGCCGCACCGGCTGCCACCATGATCGCGGCCGCACCACGAAACAATCGCTGTTGCGCGCGCAGGCTCGACAACAGGTGACGAATACGCACCGCACCCAAAACAAACAGTGCCCCGACACTCAACAGCACCAGCACCGTTAACGGCACCAGCATCAACCCCCACGTCGCCAGTGATACGGTTTCAAGGTTGATCACCAACGGCAGCAAGGCCAGGTAAAACGCAATGGTTTTAGGATTGCCCAAGGTGATGGTCAAACCTGAGACCGCCGCTGACAGCAGTTCTTTACGCTTCACAGGCTTACCGACTTCAATCGCCTGATGATCGGCAAACCAGAATTGCCAGGCCAGATAGAACAGATACAGCGCAGCCCCCCAACGTACCAATTGGAACAGCTCGTTAAAGTGCTCAGCGATCATCGCCAGACCAAACACGGCAAATGACAGGTACGTCAAATCCCCCAGAATCAAACCCAACAACAAACAAAACCCGGTCAGTGCACCGCCACTGACACTTCTGGCCACCAGTGCAGCCATGCCTGGCCCCGGAATGGCTGCGGCGATACCTAATGCCGCGCTGTAGGTGAGTACCTGTGTCAAATCGAGCATAGCGTTCCCCCTCGGGACATAAATTTTACGTAGGGCCAGGGCTCAAACCGGTCTGTTTCCTCAGCCCGATGAGGCGAGCCACTGGCGGATTACCTCACGAGAAAACACCAGGTCCTGCACCGCCAACCCTACGGACTTGAAGAGTGTGACGCCCCCTTCCGCCCACCACAGTCGATCAGTCGGCACAGCACCGATTTCAGCGCCCACGCCCTGCGGGTTCAAAACGCCTTGGTTGACCGCTTTGATCACGCATTCACTGGCGGCCAACACCGACTGATTGCAATCGGTGAACAGAAGGCTGTCTTGATACACATCCTCATGCAGCTCCTGAAACCCCAGCGCCGATGAGCCGATTGCATTGACGTGGCAGTGCCTGGGTAGATCACTGCGCCTGATAATCGGTGACCTGGCGGCCGTGTTCAGGCACACAATGTCGCGGTCATGGACCGCCTCTGCGGCGCTGGCGCATACGCTCACCGGCAGATCGCAGGTGCTCTGGATCCATTGGCCCAATTCACGGGTGGCTCGCGGGTTACGGCCCCAAATTGAAACGTGCTTGATTGGCCCTACGCTTTGCATGGCCAACACGTGAGCACGTGCTTGCCACCCGGTGCCGAGTATTGCGAGGCGTGAAGCCTGGCGATGCGCCAGCAACTCGGTGGCATAGGCCGAAGCTGACGCGGTGCGAATCTGCGTGATTGCACCGGCATCCACGGCCACCACGGGTGACGCACCGGGTTCGTCATAGATCAACACACTGCCACTGTGCGACGGGCCTTTGGCAGCCTCGCCCAACTTGACCACCACGGACTTCAGGCCGAAGCCCTGATAGGGGCCGGACTTGATGTACGCAGAATGCAATTCAGTAGGGCCTATCACCCCCACAATGTGACGTTCACCGCGTGCGCCAGATCTAAACGTTCAGGCTTGAATAATGCTTACACATAACCTCCTTGTTATTTGAAGAGCGCGAGATTGCCGGTCAACTTACTGATTAACTTTTTCGGCCCCACCAGGCCAATGGCAACTAACTCAATGGCCGGACTGTCAGCCTCGGAAATACGCGACTCATATTCCTCATAGGTTTTGCAGGACTGCGCCAACGCACTAAACGGCATCACATGCACGCCTTCATCCGCCAGTGCCTTTTCTTGCAGGCTGTGCAACAACGCATTGTCAGACACCAGAATAGGCAACGGTGCGTAAATGACACCGGGGTAGTTAATACCATCACGGCTGTGCAGATCAGGACCTACCAAGCCTTCGATCGCCCCCCCGAAACTGACCCCGATCACACTGATGGCATTGGCTGCATGCCCCAGGGCCTTGTCGACAACAATGACGCACTTGTGAATGGCCGCATCAAACTTCATGTGTCTCTCCCTGGACTTGCCGGCTTTTCAAAATATCCCACTGTTTTATATGGCCACCCACGCCCCCGGCCAACCACCCGGAAAAACTGGAGGTTTGGCTGTCCACTTCACTATCCACCACCGACCACGTCGCAATACGCCGCCACTTATGCACGCCACACATATGATCCGGGTGTATCAAGTAAGCGGACAAGTGTGCGTGATCTTCAAACAACCCCATGACCACAAAATCCATAGCCTGTGCGCGCTCACTTATATTGCGCCCACAGGCCCAACCCCGAATCTCATCAATATGTAAAGGGTGTTGGCGGGTCGTTAATTCAGCATCAATAACTTCTTCATCACCCCATTGATACGGCTCAATAAACTTGAAAAACACCAAATGAAGAATCATGCAATCCCCTGAACATGCACCCCACGGCGCACATCGCTGTTATTTTTATATAAGCAAGGGTTAACCCTCACCACGAAAATTATTCAAGGTGTGCGTGCAAGTTGACGATTAAGGCGTTAAAAAATACTAAACCTTTAAGCAGAATAATTATTTCTATTTTGATTGCCGCACGAATCGATTTGGGTAGAATCTTGCGCCTGATGACAGGGAGTTGGAATTTATGACCACGCCGGTGCTAACCACTACAGATGTGCGCATTCTTACGGCCTTGCAACAGGACGGCCGGATCACCAACCAGACCTTGGCCGATCAGATCGGCATGTCTGCGTCCCCCTGCTGGCGCCGCGTGCGCCAACTCGAAGAGCACCGCTACATTCAGGGGTACCGCGCGGTACTGGACCGACGCAAGATCGGTTTAGGGGTCATGGTGTTTGTGCGTATCAGCATTGGTCACCACAGCGAGGCAGAAGCCAAAAAGTTCGAGGAGCAAGTCCTGCTCCTCGAAGACGTTGTAGCCTGCTACAGCATCGGCGGCGACGCCGACTTCTTGCTGCAAGTGGTCGCCCGTGATCTGGACTCTTTTGCCGATTTCGCCATGTCAGTCGTCAGACGATTGCCGGGTATCAAAGAGATGCAGAGCATGTTCGTATTGAAAGAAATAAAACCCTTTGTCTCTTTCCCGGTTAAAAGCGCCCAAGACATCTAGCGCGACGCCCCACCATTGGGTTCACCTTCAGGACGATCATGAACATATGAGCGCAAAGGCAGGGCTTCGCGTTCATCGATGAGTGAGAGCCCTTGGCCAGCCATCCCCGGATCAGGGTGCAAACCATGATCCGGGAGGACAAGAACAAGGCGGATGACAGCTGACACAGCAGCTTGTCCAGCGTTAAGGGGGACGAATTCACCCGCCGGATGCTGGGGGCGATCAACTCAATGCGAATGGAAATAATGGCCGCGATCGCGCGCAAGGATTATGAGCAGCGTCAGGCTCAGGGCATTGAGAAGGCGAAAGCTGCAGGCAAGTATCAGGGGCGACCGGTAGATGAGGAGCTGCACAAGCGGGTGAGGCCTGGGAATGTCCAGTGGTCATGACCCATGTAAAGAGGAGAGTCGTCAGTAAATGAGTCGCCAATGGCTTGAATGAGAAGCTCAAGCTCATCGGTGATGGGAATAGAGGGTTTTATGCATGAGATGACTTCGCTAGGCGTGCCAATTCTTTGCAAACTGAGCGCGCGGAGTAGCCACCCAAGAAGGCCTCACCTATCAAACGCACCCACCTTGCACACACAAAGCAAACTGTGAAAACCGCGTTTAACGTTAGAGCCTTGTGAAATATGGTGTCCCAGGCGGGGTTCGAACTCTTATCCGGAGCCATACCCGTATCGAAAATTCATGCCCCTCTCTAAACTCTTGATCTATATGAATTTGATTGAATCCAATCTGACCGCTTTACGTGCATTCAGATGCACGCGCGCGAACAGGGTAGAAACTTTCAGGATAGCGACGCCGGCAACTGAGGCGTCAGGCTGAGCACATTCCTGGATGACTTGAGCTTGACATTTTGTAAGAGCGTCTTGGATTCATGAGGGCCCCGCTTAAATAGGCCAGAGTGGTTTCTGTAGTGGTCTAATGAAACCGGACACTCATTTAGGCGAGAATGCTCGCCATATCGAGGTGTCAGATGACCAAGCAACGTCGTGTCTTTTCCGCTGAATTCAAACGCGAGGCTGCTGACCTCGTACTCAAACAAAATTACAGCTGCATCGAAGCCAGTCGTTCACTCGGCATTGGCGAGTCGGCCCTGCGCCGTTGGGTCAGTCAGCTTCTGCAGGAACGCACAGGCGTCACCCCGCAGAGCAAGGCGCTCACCCCAGAGCAGCAAAAGATCCAGGAACTGGAAGCCCGAATCGCCCGTCTTGAACGAGAGAAATCGATATTAAAAAAGGCTACCGCGCTCTTGATGTCGGAAGATCTCGAGCGTTCGCACTGATCCATCAGCTAAGCGCCCATGAACCTGTTGACTGCTTGTGCGAGGTGTTCGAAATCACCCGTTCGACTTACTACGCCCATCACCTCAGGCGGCGTTCTCCGGGCGTTGAGAGAATTCGATTACGCAGTCGAGTCAACGAACTGTTCACCCAGAGCCGAAACGCTGCTGGCAGCCGAAGTATCGTGTCGATGATGCAGGATGATGGCGAGCAGATCGGGCGTTTCAAGGTGCGAGGCTTGATGCGGGAACTGGGGTTGATCAGCAAGCAGCCTGGCTCGCATGCCTACAAAAAAGCAACGGTCGAGCGGCCTGACATTCCAAATACACTGAATCGTAAATTCGATGTTCCCGAGCCAAACAAGGTTTGGTGCGGTGACATCACCTACATCTGGGCGCAAGGGAAATGGCACTACCTGGCCGTGGTTATGGATCTCTATGCTCGCCGGATAGTGGGCTGGGCGTTATCAGGAAACCCGGATGCTGACTTGGTCACCAAAGCACTGGATATGGCCTATGAGCAACGCGGGAAGCCTCAAGGGCTGCTGTTTCATTCGGATCAGGGATCGCAATATGGAAGTCGCCACTTCCGTCAGCGTCTGTGGCGGTACCGCATCAGCCAGAGCATGAGTCGCCGGGGCAATTGCTACGACAACTCGCCGATGGAGCGAGTATTTCGCAGCTTGAAAACCGAGTGGATACCTTCAGTGGGTTATATGTCGGTTCAGCAGGCACAACGAGACATCAGTCATTATTTGATGCATCGCTACAACTGGATACGGCCTCATCAATTTAATGGCGGGCTAACGCCGGCTCAGGCCGAGAAAAAACTTAACGTCGTGTCCGGGATTAGTTGACCACTACATTCCACTTTAAGTACACACCATGTCGTGGCTTTGCGGGGCTGAGCAGATGACTTGGCCGGACGGATACTTTGAGTCGACACCTCATGCCAGTGTCAGTAGTGAACTCAGAGTGAATGATCTATAGGCGATTGGCGTACTCTCTGCACAAGGCTTCACTCGGTCCTGTTTCCTGTTATGCCTCTATTTCTTGGTAACACTTTGAAGCACCGCGGCCCCAGCTTATCCCGTCAAAGTATCTCAGGTTCTATCGCCTAATTTGAAGCTGAGCTATGCGTCTCAGTAACGGGAGGCACGACTGCTGTCACAGACCTACCCAGTTGATAAACGCCACCAATCCCCAACGCGCACGCTAACGCCAGACCGCATAGTCCTGCCAGCTGTTTGCGCAGCATCCAGCTCAAGCGCGCCTCACTGGCCTGTTGTTCGCTGCGCAACGCTTCCAGCGTGGCCGTATGAATGACCTTGTTTTCCTCTAATTCGGTACGTAATGCTCGCTGTATCTGACCTTGCATGTCCAAAGTAGCCCTAAGCCGCGCTACCTGCTGCTCTTCATCGACACGCTGCGCTTCAATGCGGCTAAGTATCTGCTGCTGTAGCTTCTGTTGAAGATCTTCAAGCCGTAAATCCATCTCACTGCGCAATTCCGCCAACTGTTGCTTTGCCCTAGTAGCATGAGATTCCTGCAACTGCCGGGATAGCTCGTGCTGGTTTTCAAGAAGGTCCCGTGTCGCTTCCATGCGTCTGTCGAAGTCAGCCAGCAACGAGTCCCGAGTCGTCATCACCTCCTGAGCGATTTGGATAAGCATCTCACCGTGCTCACCCGTAAGCCCTTGCACATCAAGCAAATCGGTCACGTAAATGCGAAGCTTGTTGGATTGATCTCGAATAACCGCCTGATGCTGCTCCAATCGACCGTTTTGCCGAGCCAGCTCCAAAGCCTTTGCCTCCAGATCTTTCTGTTGCTGTTGAATCAGCTCCTGCTGCTTGGTCAATTGCTGCGATTGCAACGAACTGATTACCATCAGTTGCGCCAAAGTTTTAGAGAACTCTGCCTGAACTTCCTGCGCATCCAGCTGCGCGTCCTTCAGTTCGCTACGATTAAACATACGACCTAAAAATCCGCGCCGCTCATGCTCGTCACGAATTTTCTTGAAGTCATCCAACTGCTTGAATGTGTGGTGAAACTTTTCATATACCTCGGCAATATCGATCTGCGCCAGTAGATCATCACTCGGTACCATGTCGGCGAGTTGGGCTATGACGTTGGACATTCGTTACTTTTCCTTTTTGAACTGCTGAAGCAACGAACCCAATCGCTCATTTAAATGCTTCTTGGCATCGATGGCTTGGACCAACACCTCCATCGTGGCATCTTGGGACTGCACCGTCGCAAATGCGTGGGCAATCGATACATCGGTGGCCTGTCCCGCTCTATTGAACTGCGCGTTGATCTGTTCGTTGGTCCGGGCCATCTCACGGTAGCGCGCAGAAATCTCGAACTGCACCTCAACTTGGGCAATCATTCGCTCAGCAAGCTCAGCGCTTGCCTCCAGAGCATTGATCTGCGCACTGATAAAATCGGTGCCCTTGTCTAGCATCCAGTCGATCAGAGAATCGATGCCATACATCAACAGAGCATTGGCCAGCCCGGTCATCAGTCCGGTAAGCACTGGCGCAATCATCCCGGCAATCGGCGCGAGTACAGGAATACCCAAGATGAAAGCATTGATTGACTGCTCCCAAAGCATTCCCGCACCTAGAGTGAACAAGCCAGCCAGACTTTTGCTGACTGCACGGGCGACCTCTGACCCGGGCATGTTCTCTGGTGGCCAGAGCAGCAGCTTCATCGCCTCGAAAAGCTTCTGCATACCCTCACGAATGATCGTCACCACCTTTGCCGATGTCGTGATCAGATTGTTAATTAAGAAGGTGAGTAGATTGCTGATCAGTCCTTGCAAACCACCCTCGAAGAACGCATTGAAAGCATCTTTAAACTTGCCTTGCACCCGCTTGAGCACTCGTTCGATAGCTGCAAGTACTCGGTCGAGTAGTTTCTCTTCGCTGTCGCGCTGGCTCACCACCTTGTGCACCTCGACAAAGCTACCGTTGACCACTTCGAATAGCAGCACGCCCATGGCACGCCGTAATCCGGTCTTGCCAAACTCTTTGGCTCCAGTAAGGCCCAGATCCTTGCCGTGGTAACGCACGCGCTCACCGGTGCCAGGCAAGTGACCATCGATTGCTTTACGGGCTTTGTCGATAATCGGTCGGGTGAGGGATTCGTCGTAGCCATTCTTGGTGGACAGAGTCGCTTCGGCGGCTTTGTGGCTTTTTGCGCGATTGTTCTCGAAGGTGGTGTAGTGCAGGTTGTCTTTTTCTGAAGCCAGCTTCTTGCGATGCTCGGAAGATTTCATCCAAGCACCCTCTCGATGCGCCTGCTTAAGCGGGATGGTGTGGTCCAACTCAGCATTCATCACAACCTTGCCCTTTTCGTTCACTCGCTTGGTCTGTGCTGCTGCACCTGTGTAAGCATCGGTGAAGGTCTGGGAATTCATTTGGCCACTATCAAAAGCCTCTTTGAGCTTCTGCTTTTTGGCGGCTGTGTAGTCATAATCCTTCTTCCGGTTGTAACGCTCCGATCCCTTGGCGTAGATATCAAGGTTCGCGTTGTGCTGGGTGGTGACGTTGCCACCATTGATATCCGAAAACATTGCAGGCGTCAGGCCAAATGGGCCCACCACATTTTGCAAGGCCTCTTCACGGCAGCGGCCGAGCAGCTCCTGCAAACGTTTATTTTTCAATGCCTCGCGCTCGGATCGAGGAGACTCCAGAGGGCGCAGGATGCGCTGATCTTCTTCCACTACCGAGCCAAGTAGCGCGTCTAAGTTGGCTTTAAGAAGCAGGTCAACTTCTTCAGTCAGCCGGGTTGGCATGGAGGCATCCTTGTCAAGAGGGGGGATTAATTGGAGCAGCGATACGGCAACATCATTAAGCCACTATCAATACCCCCTTACAATAAGGCTTATAGATGGTTGCGGATCCGTTACCGCTTAAGGTGGCCCAACGAAGAACGAATGCCGGCGCCTGACCGTCACTTGGACGATCAGCCAAAACGTAGTTGTCACGTGTTGCGCACAGAAGATCTAGAGTCGACATTTATCTCTCCAAAAACCAGGGCGCGTAGCACCGTATCGCCCCAGGCAATAGGTTATGGTCAGCAGGGATTTGGAGAGAGATGGTTAAGAAACCCTTTGAGCTGATCAATCAAGGAAGCGACTTCTTGACCGTGGTTGCTCGGGGACCACTCACCATCGCGGCGATGGTGAGCAGTCTAAGGCTCAATATAGAGTTTTTTCAATAACATCCAATGCAAGTTCGGTACGCATGGCAGACTCAACATTTACCTATCAAAACCACAGATCAAGCGCAATGTTCACGGCCGAACCTTTACTCGCTTGCAGCGGCCTATAGGAAGCAAAGTCGTTGGACACTTCAGTGTGTGGATGGCGGTATCCCCTGTGAAGAGGATTGGAACTAAACACGCTGAATATCGGCTTTATTTTACCGGCCAACCCGGCGTGCCAATTTGCCTTAGCCCCATGATGCATCACCTGTAGGAGCGCGAGATTTTTCACGCGGTGAGAGCTTAGAAAGGCCTGCATCTTTTCAAACCGTGCTGGAGTATTGAGGTAACCATCACCGGTGTAGAGCACACTGCACACCGAAATCGGCCCACGTAGCCTCCAAGGGGACGGTGGCCTAACTGCTACGGAACCCCACATCCAAAATTCGTCCGATTTCGGTCCTATCGGTCCGCCGTAGAGAAACAGCGAGATTAGGTTCTGGTTCTCTTTCTGGCCCTCGAAGTTAAATTCTTTCGCATACAGAGCCTTTAAATCCTTCAATGCACGGGTAGTAACGGCTTTTACACCACCAAGCAGTTTGCCGCGAAGATGAGAAACCTGATCACGAAATGCCTGAGAAGCCATCGGTGCCAACTGCGCATCGTTGTATGGCAAAAACTCCCAACACCCTGCAAGCATGATCCCTGTTCCGTGGGTCATGAATGCTACGCTTGTTCGTTTCCCTGCTGCCCCTGCCATGTTTTCGCTATCAAATCTTTTGTCATCCGCATCACCGAGCCCCCTCAAATCCTCGGTATCAACCTTGACGGGAATGGAACCAGAGCCTTGGGGGGTTGCATCCCTTTCATCTGCTGCTGGTGGGGGTCGTCGGGGCGAGGCGTCCCGTTCTAGAAGTGGCTCAGCAGCAGAAGGCCCGCCTGAAACGAACAAAATACGTTTGACGTTGGCTTCTGGAACTTCGGTGATGAATGCAACTGGACTCACCAGAAATCTCGTCAATTGTGAGCGGTGAGCTCGGTGGGCGTGAAAGGCAATAACAAGCCGTTGCCAAAGGGGCACGTACGGTAACAGAAGATCACCAACATCGAAGCGCGCCAGCAACTTCACAAGGCCGCTGATGTGATCCGTATCGAAGTGGGAAATGGTGACCAGGTCAAGGTAGGGTCGCCGTCCTCCGGACGTCGGGATGCTACGTTCCAAGCCGTTTAGCGAGCTGTCGAGATAACGCTGCTCCGAACCAGTTCCACAATCGTAGACCCAATTGAACTCACAATCACCAGACTGCGAAAGCAGACGAATGCTTCCCGAACTGAATAAACCTTGGCCCACGCCATGAAACCCATACCGGACTTCCATATCCCATCCCATTACGTTTGAAATCCTGTTTCAATGCAGAAAAGTGGCTAGAACCATAATGTAACTGCGTGTCGACCTGCATTGATAGCAAAAAGCCAGACATCTAATCCAATCTTGCGCCGCCGCCCTATTGATTTCCGGAAAGCTGGTCGACGTAAACCTACTTGTCGATGCAGTTAATCCCGATCACCACGCCGGTAATGACATTAATCTTGAGTTAAAAAACTGGAGTTCGTGAACATCCGCCAATGGTGCTACCGTCAGAATGCAGTTCTGATCAGTTTGATCAAGGAGGCCATCGGGAGTGGAGAGCAATGGCGGATTTTTTCGTTCTTCACAGGATGCTGAGCGCCGACGCACAATTCGGCTTGGCTACCGAATACGCTAGCGAAAGCAGTCAAAAGCCTAATGCGGCATTGGCCGCAATCTTGTTAAAGGCAGCTGCTGAGCGGGGTCATAGGGCCGCGCAATTTAATCTCGGTTGTTGCTATGACAATGGGACGGGTGTCGTCCGAGACGAGAAACGAGCCGTCTATTGGTACCTGCAAGCCGCTAAACAGGGTTTCATGCTTGCCGAGTATAACTTGGCCTACTGCTTCGATAACGGCTTAGGCGTGCCGCAAAACTCAATGGAAGCTAACCGGTGGTACCGCAAGGCGGCTGACAGGGGCTATGCGCCAGCTCAACTCGCTATAGCTATCAACCTGGAAGAAGGCCGGGGCTGCCAACGCAGCATGGATCAGGCCGTTCTTTGGTACTTGAAGGCGCTTTCTCGGGCAAAGCTGGATCGGACACTCGCGAAAGCAGTACAGGATCAGGTCCATACCCGCGCCCTTGCCTTAAGCCGATATCTTGAGGCATCTCAGAAGCCAAAACCTGAGACGGTGAAATGCCCGAAGTGCGGTATGACAATCAGATATTCGGTAATGACCGCTCACATGAGCGAGATGCACGGGAATCGGCCAGATAAGCCAAAGCGTGGAACTCACAAGAAACGTAGACCTGCGCGCATCGTCAAACCGCAGCCTCAGCCAGTTATTACCTCGCGAACGTCGGGTCCATCTATTACATCAGTTTTGCCATCATTAGCTCGCTCCCGAAGGGAATGCCTCTGTCCGAGGTGTGGAGGAGACGGAGGAGTCCGGGGTGGATGCACAAAATGCGACGGTACAGGGTGGGTAGCGGCGAACGACTCAAGAGAAGAGCCCTACCGGCCCGCTCATTCTCACGCACAAGCTAACCTGGTTTCCAACGCCAATTACCAGGGAGAAAACCTCGGTGCCCATTTTAGAGATTCAGATGGCAGATTTGGTAGCTTGCCGTTGCATGACGATTTTGGGGATGAAGGGTTCTCCTAGATCTACAAGGATATAGCTTGCCTCAGCGATGTAGGCAGAACGCGCCCCAAAAAATCAGGAGTCTGCCGATTTGCATTCGTTTGCATGCAATACAGCTACCAAACGCCCGAAGACACCCAAGGAAGATTAAAAATAAGTGGTGACTGAGGTAGTGACCAGCTGAAGAGAAAAATCTAACCCTAGTCTGCTCATGTCCTGGATTCCAAAGCTCAAGACACATATTCAGCTACTGAGATTTGTGATTGAGGGTTGAGGGTTGAGACAACGACCTAGTGTGCAGTAGTCGCGCAAGCAAAACGAATACCCCCCCTAGCTACACTCTCTAGAGATCACTTGGTAGGTGGAAGCCGAGGTTCAGCACTCACGAAAACGAGGATCAATTATTCCCACCTTCGCGCCAGTCCAGGTATTTTTGATACAGGGAGCGAGGAACAATCATCCTACGGAGTACCGTTGGCTCGACCAAGTCGCCTTCATCTACGACGTAGAACTCTTTAAAATATTCCAAGAGTAGCTCAGCCACACGAAAACCAATACTTTCGCTAGGTGAAAGAATTGTTACGGTGTCGGCCTGACGTTGGTGTTTCTGAAACTTTAGCAGCTTACTCTCTAATAATTTGTACTGCCGCCCTAACTTGAGCAAATCATATCGAAGACGTTCCTCTATCTCCCGATCAACTTTCTCAGCCTTAACACCCTTACCCATCCATTGATCGAGAAGCCCCCGATAAATAGGCCGAGTCAATAAGGTAGTATAAGCACACCCAGTGGACGAACGAGATTCAAATTTTTCCCGCTCGGTAATCACCACAGCTAAATATTTGGCCAAATCAGTAACGTATTTAAACTGAACCTTATGTTTCGTCGCGCTACCGAGAGCGTCCTCAATGCATTGCAAACGAAATTCAAGATTAATTAGACGAGGTTCATAAGTCATCGCTATCCCAATAAATCAAAAAATGAGTCGCTGATAGAATTTTGACTTTTAGATTCGAACAACATATCGCGCCAGCTTTCAGATTCCAAATAGACGAGTCTGACAAACTCATCCAAATCAAGCTCATTGAACTCGATTTGTGAGCGAATCATTCCTGCGAGTCGCACGGGTGTAGAAAATGACGAAGGCATCATGACCGCATCTACCACATCTTTACGTTTCAGCAACAACAAACGAACGGCTTTCTCTGTGAGATACTGGAACTCCTGTGAGTTGGAAAGTGGAAAATTTATTACCTCGCCCAGTCGCAAAAGAAATCCTTCCGACGAATCAGATTCAACCTCATATCGATGGACCAACTGAAACGAATCGTCGCGCAGGCCCGTATGAAAAGCGTCACTCGAATCAGATTGCTGCATCTTAATTACGGTCCAAAGTGATTCCTCAATAGTCATCCAACCTATTAAATCGCGGGCTTTCCTCTTAAGCTCTATGTCTAACACCTTCAGTTCAGCATCCGACAGTTTCTTTCCGCTTGTATAATCCGTTATCGCAGATTGTATACGACTAAGCTCCTCACCTTGCTTAACTCTCTCGGCAGCCACCTGTGCAATATTATTAGTTGAAAAAATAGCATAAGGACATAATGCACATCGCCGTTCGCCTCCTAACTCCGCAACGACTTCATATGGACAAACAAAATTAAATGGGCACAGATGAGTGTACACCGCCCCAACATTACATGAGCTTTCTTTGGCAATCAACTCCAACCCATTATATTTAAACTTCCCAGGCGACTCGTTCCTAAGTGAAAACAAACCTAAATTTTTTATTAAGCTGCTGAAACCGTTCGGTCGCGAATCTTTAATTAAAGACAAAATTCCGGAAGAGGATATTGAATCAGCAAAGGTATTTGACAGACACCACTCGACCGCCTCACCACTAAAGGCACCTTTGAGTTTTTCTCTCAGTATATTTCCACCCTTATTGTATCTGCGAAGGGACGATTCTTTCTGGCCAGTGCAAAAAACTAGTGCGTCAGGATCAAGCAACGTACTCATCGCTGTGATAAATGAAGCGCGCGCACCGTGAGGTGTAACGCTGGGGCGCAGCCTTAATGGACAATATGGCCCGCCATAAAGACTTCCACCGTCGGACGTTACAACTTTAACCTTACTTTCATCCAAACCTCGAATCCAATCTTCCCATTTGAAACTACTTTTTGGTGAGTTTATATGTAACGGCAAAAACGCAACCAACGGCTTACATGGTATCTCATTAATCCCAAGCCATTGTTGAAATGCATATATCTGCGTTACCCAAGCATCAGCATAGGCATGATCAGTGATAGGATGCCCAGTTCTTGGATCAGCGGCAAACAAAGGAAGTATCTTTCCCCACTTTGAACTAGTTGAATTATCATAATAAACGTACTCAGCAAAACCTGAGCAACCAGCGTCAATCATCGAATTCCTCCAACGCCATTGATTATCTAGCATAAAGAGAACCCGCATTATGGAAACAATTATAAAAGGCGACTCTTGAATTTTATCGGTGTTGAGGATTATAGACGTGAGTTGTTGAGGCTCTGTCGATGATCTATCGGCAACTCGATCATACATGTTTGCATCAAGCCATTGCGCTGTTTGCCCCCTAGCTCCAGTTTCCAAAATTAGCAGTGAGAATCTTATGGAGCCAGGATTATAGTAAACCTTCATCTCATTCCGAACGAAGGAAAACAACGTGGCAGGAGCAGATAGAATCGGTACAGCCCGCCCGTTCCGCCAGACAATCGGGACGTAGCCGAGCATTGAAAAGTCAACATCTACCGCGTTAGACAAACATCTAGAAACCTCCGCATCTATGTCTTGAGAATTTTCACACCCCCATTCCGAGAAAGATTCTAAGGCGTATAAGTAGTCCACAAACAATAGCAATAAACCGTCCGGAAAAATATTCTTTACAACTTGCGCTCGCTTGATTGACTGTGGAACTCTTTTAACCGGCTGTATTAATCCGATGCACCCTTCGAGATCTGGAGCATAAATAATCAGATGATCAAAAAACCTCCGATAAATCGTTATGGTTTGATTGTTTTCTGTAAACCCTAGATGCCGATAAAATTCAATTAGAGACAACGGACGAAGAGAACCCTCACATGTACAATGATAGTGCACAGAAGAGGAGAATTTGGCAGGCTCGTCTGGATATACCACAACTGAATCTGGATTGTCGCGATTCCACAATGGAAGGTAGATGAAAAGGTAGAGATTAAGTCTTCCAATTGCACTTCGGTGAGATTTATCCTTTTCTAAAATACGGAAATTGAAGTAGTTTTCCTGTGCAGAAATCCAAATGGTGAAACTTCTTTTTATATCAATACCGATGTCTTTCATGACGCCTACGACGTCGTACACATCAATCGCACGATAAGAAAAATTCGTAGCACCACCAGTCCTCACTAGCAATTTTTTAACAGTATCCAGCGCTGAGGATTTTTCCGATATTACAAACCGCACAACGTCGTCTGTACTACCGTGGACGATAACTCTACTATTCCCGGACGTTATGTCCTCTACCCATCGTTTCACATCAGGACTAAGCGCATTGGGACATTCCGAATGAACTGTTTTGATTATTTGAACCAAAGGGATAGGTGAAATATTTTTTCCGAAAGGTTTAATTTCTCGGTCCGAGTAATCACGTAATTGAGCTAACCGCCAAGCATTGAGATCTCCAACATCGATAGAGCTAAGATTATGCCAAGAAGAAGCTAGAATTATTTTTGTGGCTGTCTGAAACACACGTCTGTTTTGTCTCTCCTCAGTGTCATACTCTAATTTGGAACCGCTACCGGTATGAGCGCGATTATCTAGCCTGCGAAATAGTTTCACTCCATCTGAATATACAGCATCAGCCCCTTCTAGATCGTCGAGCCATCTCGCGGGAGGACGAGAAAAGAAATAAGGCAGCACCACTGCTTCGTCTTTATATAGGCACAATAGCAGCACTTTTAAACCAAACCTAAGGTTGTTGGCCGCTGACTCTGACAACGTTACTTTAAATTTTGGAATGACCTTCCTAATACTCTCACGATGAAGCTTCACTTCTTCCGTATTCAAACTTGAAAACCAATATGCAAATTGAACGAAAGCTTCGTTATTTTCAATCACTGTGTCTTGATGTGTAAACACACGAACAAAATCGTATAGATCCTTACGTACCGCCGGCATACTGCATTTTTCTGAAATAATCCTAATCGTTTTGTCTAGGGCATTCTTCACTATCGAATTCAGTTCATATCCTTTTTTGAGGACAACTACTTCGTTTGACAAGTTAATCATGTGCTCTCCCTTACAAAACGCTACAATACGGATAATCTTATACAACCTGTTTCCTTACAAACTGGATTATGCGCAGCGAATTAGTCAGAATTATCTTTATCTTTACCCTTGCCCCTACTTTTCTCCTTCGCTCCACGTTCTTGAGCGAGCTTCGCCTTAAACACCTCAAGCTCTTTTTCAAGAAAACCAACATGGTATTCAATAGCTGAAAGTGGCTCACGCTGACACCGCGTGGAGAATGCACTTGCAAGTTTTGCCAGCACTTGGTTTTTGTCAGCCTTAGCATATCTCCGCAAGTTTTCTACTTCGATGTGCCCAGTCAATAGCATCAATTCACTTTCAGTAAGTCCGAAGCCACCAGAATGCTCCAGAAAATTTTTCATGAAGTAAATGTAACTGTGACGTAGACTATGAGGCCCCATAGAAACATGAGGCAACCCGCATGCATCCAGAATGGGTCTCGCGGCAGTTTGGAAGGGCTTTAAGATCGTCTTTGAGTAATCAGACAAATAGAGAGGTGCACCAGATTTGGTTTGAAAGACAAAACGATGGCCACTCCCAACCTTATACTCGAATTTCAAGTATAACTCTAAATAGTGAAAAAACAGTGTTTTATACGGTTCCAGCATAAACGTAAACTCTGTACCCCTTCCTTTCCACTCAAGCTTTAAATATTCTTCCTCGCTAATTCCCGCGTAAGCCGCAGACAAGTTTTGCCTGGAAGCTGGCTCGACTATTAATACCTCTTGCGCAACTAAGTCTATATCCGCCCAAATCACCTGATCTGCTTCAGATTCGCGGCAGGCTGTTGCGGCAATTAACGACCAAAGAGCTGAATTTCTGTATGACGTTGCAGATTTTATTAGCGGAACAATCTGATCCAGCGGAAAATACTTCGTTTCATCAATAGGATCTGCACCGCTTTTTATGAGAGGTAAATTGGGAAACAGCGTTGATTTAAAAGCCATTCCTTGCTTTTGAGTTGTTATCTGCTTTTTATTGCGCTTCGATAACTCTGAAACATTTAAGTTAGAATTTACGTACTTCAGCGCGCCCAACATCTCCAAGTCATATTTCGACGCCACCTCTAGCCCAGAGGCAGCATAATCAATTAAACTGGTCAAGTAGCTATGACTTTCCTGAATAAATCCTTGTACCGGAGCGTGGTATCCAATCGAGGAGCTTGCGCTGATCAACGGTGAGGTTTTAACCAAGCAGATTTTTTTTACTATCTCGCTAAAGGATTTCTCACCTAACGTCAAATATGAATCGTAACTTCTGCATAGACTCACGACATTTGTCGTGGTTAGCGGTATCAACTCAAAACCCACTGCCATGAAATCAAGAAAGATGGGGAGCCGATAACCGGATGCTTTGATTGAATTCCAAGGCACCCTTCTATCAACCAAACTACGCATATACATAGTGTATGGTTGGTACTCCTCACCAAAGTTTTCGTCCTTAAGCGAATGCAGTGTCCAAATCGGGACACCATTATAGAATGATTTCTGCCGGTAATATTTTATGAGCGGACTGGCCATGACACATTCATCCAGACAAGATGAATGTATTAAACATGCCCGTTAACTTCTAGGCAACAGATTACTACATTCACAACGCGCAGCTTTTAATGTAATAATAAAGCCTAATATATGCTTGCCAAGCATACGTAAACACACACGTTACAGTCAATCGCACTGACACTTAACATCCGCAAATGTTAAATCAATAGCCACAACAAAGACTTAACTAACCACCAACTCACGACTTGACACGCATATAATATAAATAAAACAAACGCCATGCGTATGCGTCAGACAAACATCCTCTCACCCCGCAAATTCAATCGAAATAATACGACCAACTCTTAGTTCCAATAAAACTAGAGTGCATACAAAAATCAACCACAGAAGAGAAAAGCCTACGACAATATCTGTCATATTTTGCACACAATCCAGCTAATGCAAAGAGCACTTACAGCCGATAAAATTTATTATATCGTTCCATTTTAAGATGCGACGCTATTACAGTCTAAAAAGTTCATAGTCTTTTCCGACGAAGACAGACCGACTGGAGTGGGATAAACCAGAGACTTTCGGGGCGAAAAAAAAACGAGAGAACTATTTGGCAAAAAAAGGCCCGTTTGGGCCAGTGTTTATACGGCAACTGCTATTTTCGCCACGTTTCAACCGTGTCTGCACCATGCTTAAGCTTCCACTGCTTCAGTAGGCGATGATTGCCCCCCTTCGTCTCAACTCGTTCCCCCGTCTCTGGATGTGTGTAAATTTTGACTTCACGTGGCCGACGAGTATTGCGACCTACCTGGGTAGCATTGCCTTTGCGCCGACTCCCTTGCGGATCAAGCAGGCTGATAACGTCTGGCAAGCTACGCCCGTATTCGCTCAATAACTTACGAAGCTTGTTTTCGAACTCCATTTCCTCCTGAAGACCGGAGTCTTTCTTCATATGCTCCAGCTCCGCCAGCTGCGAGGCTAGTTCCTGCTCAAGCTTTCGGTATTCGGCAAGACGAGACATGGTAAGACCTTCTCTGATTAGTGATGGTTACTGCCGGTGACTCTACAGTTGTTGAGGTGCGGGTATGGGATACCGATAAACGTGGGGTTGGAACTCACCCACAGACGTGGCTGGCACCTAGATTAGATCAAATGAAGGCTGAAATGGCCTCAGAAAAGATACCCACACGCCTGATACTAGAACAACGAAAAATGATATGTGAGATTTTTTGTGCTCTCCGGACTCACAAGATAGAAAGTCAATGAGCATATATATCGGTATTTGCTATGGGTGCCCGACAGACGAGCCATTCAAATGTGGTCAGATTCGGCGGGGGCGTTACCGAGGCTCCCTACTTTGCAATTTTACTATTTGATGTGCTTGCCTATCTCTCGTAACTTTCCGATCGTTATCACGGACGCCCAAGTGACTTTGCCGGTGCCAGAGCATTCACCTTGCAAGAGTCATCTTAAGGCTTGCCGAAAACCACCCGTGCTTTGAATTGATTGCGAAGGATGAGATATGCCACGGTGACACCGATCAGGCAGTAGATAATCATCGAGAAACCTATGAAATGGGTCGACTTCAACACGCCAATAAAAAGTGGGCTCAAAAGAACCATGATCCCTGCACTGAGCGCGACGACCATCGAGACGGGCTTCACGGGCGACCGCATGACCACCTCACCATCTGCGAGTTTTGCAGCGTAAAGGGTATGCGCCCCCAAAATGCCTGGAACCAACGACAATTTTACAGTCCGCCCTACTTTCAAAAACGATCTCATAAAATCATCGCAAACAATGTTTGTTACGCGCCTCCCATTAACCTTGATGAAAGACAGCGTTCTTTCGCCCTCGGAATACGAACCAAAGCCAATTTCTTCAACAACACCATCAAGAATTATTATGCCCACAGTTGGATCTCCCCATTCCAAGCGATTAGGACGGATCTAATCATGTTATTTGGAGTGGGCGTAATTACACGCCCCAGTAGTCAATGGAAATTGAAGGTCCAGCAAAACCCGCGTCAGTAGCGCTCAATGCGCCCAAATCACAGATCAGTACCGCTCAGGATCAACCCAGAACCCCAGTTCATTTATAACGTCGTTGAGCGAACCCACAATTCTCGGCTCTGCGTATAACTCCGCTGCTGTATACGATAAAGCCATTGCCAATCGCATCTCTGCTTCGCCGAGACTCGCGGGGTCAAACGGCCACACTTGAACCTTCGAGACGCTGGCGTCATTCATGTGAAAGACGTCAACCAACTCAACCCGCTCGTGGATGCTTATCCAACCGTGCAACGAGATTCCGTAGGTGCGCTGTGGCCAATCGGCAAGCATCGTCCTTTTATCTAAAAATGTATCTCCAACATGTACTAGCCCTTCAATCGGCAGCTGACGAACCATGAGATCGAACAACCTGGGCGAAGACACGCACTGTTTCACGTCCTCTAGCTCGATGAGACTGCCATCCCTATGAAAGTAACTCTTCAACTCATCGATGAGCCCATGCCGATTCACCATCCCAAACCGAGGCGGTTCAATTGCCATAGTGGGTCTCACAACGAGGATGGTGGTAATGCAGCCCCCTGTTGGGCGCGCGATTGCCACAGATGGTACAAATATGAACGGAGGCTGATTCCGCTAAATTGAAAACACCTTCAACAAAATCGTCGCCTCCACGGTAATGAATCCTCAATCCACCGAATTTTTCCTTAACCTCCACGACGGTCACTTCTCCGCAGCCAGGACTAATATCGGTTCTCCCTGAAACAAGGGAAAAAGCATGATTGAGAATGTCGAACCATCCATCCCCGCAGTCAAAGCCCCAAAAAAGTGATCGTTCACTATCACGGCATTTGGAAAAAGCGAGAGATTTGGTTTGCAGAGCAAATGTTCTAGATCGGGGCTCACTTGAAATATCTCCTACCGCACCGGCCATATGGTTTTTCCCGCGGAGGTATTCCCTTTCCTTGCCGGATAAACGTTTCCACCCGCGACTTCGTACGAGTACTTCCTACCTTCCTCACCGGGTATGGCGATCAATTTTGAAAGCGCCTCCATGCGCCACCCGTCCGTACCGTTCAACCATCCCGGCGATACAAGCTGTACCCCACTGACAAAAGCGCTGTCCGAGTCTGATTGCACCAGGCTCATCAGGCCGATGACATCTGGGATCATGTACTGCTGAGCACACACGCAGTCGGGATCGCCATCCTGAAAATATTGGTGCGTCACATAGAACCATTCACGATTTGCGGACTGAGCGATGAACGCCCAGCGCGTCTTGTTCTGCTCGAAAGACGGCAGCATCGGCAGCCTCGCTGCCTCATAGGTTTCGAACATATAATTTCTCTAAAAGTGAAAATGAGCAGTATAGTGCGTGGCAGTATAGTGCTCATTCAGTGCTTCATCATCCCTTTTGTGGGATGAGAAAATGGAACTGAATGCCGCTTTCGCGAATGCGCTGAAAAAGTTACGAAAGCGACGGAAGCTCACTCAGGAAGATTTTGTCTCGGTGACGAGTCGGGGATACATGAGTCAGCTTGAACGTGGGATGAGGTCTCCAACGCTCGATAAGGTCGGAGACCTTGCTGCTGTCATGAACGTCCACCCGGCAAGCGTCGTGATTGCGAGCTACCTAGAAGCACGGCCAAACGAAGACCTTGAATCGCTGTTCCGACAGATCCAGTCGGACCTTGGTTGGCTAGCTTCAACTGAAGAAGACGAGACGCCTTTGGATGATTAGGTAATGATGGGCACTCAAATTCGTGCGGTTCTCTCGGGGCACATGAATGATCGACCACATGAAAGAAGGCGAAGAAATAAAGCTCCCATCGGACTCGTTTCTGAGCATGCTTGATGCTCGCTCAGATTGGTTGACGACTTCAACGCTCATACGCGAAGGACTGCCTTCGTCCTTTTTCAGCGACCTGAGTTTGTTGGTCGGGCTTTCTCCAGCAGCCCTGGGGAGGCTCCTTGGCGTAAAAGTTTCCACGCGCAGGCGCTGGCTGAAGGCACAGATGTTGAATCCAACTGAAAGCGATTACCTCTACCGTAAAGCGGTTGTCCTCAGCAGTGCGCTGGGGTTATTCGAAGGTAACAACATGGCCATGCGTAACTGGCTGGAACGACCCGCCCTGGCATTGGGCAAGAAAGCGCCAGCAGAGCTGTTTTCCACATTCGTCGGGCTAAACTTTGTTGAAGCTCTAATCTGGAAAATAGAGCACGGCGTCGTTGCATAAATTTGAGTACATGCAAAAAACCATCATCGTCTTCTGTCGCCCCATCGATGCCAATGCTGGCTTACCCGAATGTTATGAAGGCGATGAGGTACTTACGGATATGCTAGCCAGATATTTTTTAGCAGCATAGTTATCTCCCCCCACGCGACTATAAAGTTTAACGGATTACTCCTTCTCTTTGTTCATGGCCGCGAGGAACATACTATTTTCTAGCGGAGTTAACTCATTATCAACATCCGCAAAAAAAAGCGAACTGAGAAGACTATAAGGTTCGTAAAGTTCTATTTTCTTATCAAACGGATAATCAGAGTCTATCTCTGACCCCAGTATCATCTGAGCATCTTCAGGCAGTTTCTCTGATACAAATTTTATTACTTTAGGTAAATTGATAGCATCTTGACCCTGCTGATTGGGTGAGTCGATAACTAAGGGAACTGTGAAGGCGCCATTTTGTCCGTAGCAGGCATCCCAAATAGCGGAGTAATACGCAAGTATAGATCTTGGTCCACCGCTACCAGAAATATTAGGCCTGCTTGTCAGTAATGGCTTGGTCTTTTCACTGGGAGGTAAATTCAAATCAAAAAGTGCAACCGAGTAAGATTCTCGATACTGCTTTAGTATTTGAGCGGAGCGTTTTCTATCAGTAAGACTGCTCATTATAGAGTTGAAAATTTCGACTTTTCCTGCATGGCCAGCTATTTCACCATCAAGAGATGCCTGCTCTTCCTCGAATGCCTGAAACGCCTGTTCGGCGCCTAGACTTTCTATAACCTCACGAAATTGAAGATCCCCTCTTCTAATATTCAAAAGCTCTGAGATTTGATAATATTGCTTTTCCAAAGCGCCAATTTCTGCCAGCGTCTTTTGAAGCTTAATATTAATACCTTTTGCATCGCCCTCAAGCCTTACCGTAATATCACGTAAAGAGCGCGCATCGTCCGCATAAGTAAGCAGATCCATGAAAGACTCAGAATGCTCAGCATTACATACAGGACAAACAAGCGCCTCCCTTTGTTCCGTGCGCAAGTATTGGGTATCTCCTTCATAGGTGCGCAATGCTGCTGTCGCTAAATGGATCTGGAGGTTTATGTTACTTAGGAGTTCTTTCTCTGATACGCATTTTGACCGAAGCACCTCTTGCGTACTATTGAGTTGCGTGACCTCTTCAGTCAATCGTTTTATTTCGTCATTGAAATTTTCAGACGTGATTTTGGGGCCAAAAAAAGAAAGCTTTTTTCCAAACCTTTCTCTAGCTTTTACCAAGAAGCTATATTCTCTTTTCAAGTCCTCTAAGAGCCGCTGTTCGGCATCTCTGCCAGCCTTTGCCTCGTAGTACTCGGGGGGTTTAATACCAGTAAAATATTCAAGAATTGAGGCTACCGGCTTATTGAATTGTTGCAAGCCAGTGAAAGTGGTCCATGTGGATTGCCAACTGCCATCTTGATTAATGTAGAACGGTAGAAAAAAACACTTAGGGTCAGCGGGGACACTTTTCCCACTTTTGTCCATTAGAACGAGATTGAATCCAGTAACAGAAGCGAAAGCGGCACTCCATTCAGCGTGATCCGTAGCTACAGTTATTAATTCCCCCCCTTCGTTAAAAAGCGCTCGTACTCCCGCACTATGAAGCACACGGAGTTTTCGCCCATTAATGCGAAAATCTACCAGTGATACAGTTTGATTATCCCACTGACCCAGCTCTCCCTGCGGTTTAGCGCCAAACGTCAGGTATAGAGATTTGAGCAGGCTTGATTTCCCCGTGTGATTCCTGCCCCAGATCAGATTTTTGTTCTTGTGGAATGATACTTGACGCGCTCGTCCGTCCTGCCGGGAGAGCAGCCAAATACTTTCGAATAGAAAGCTTCTCATATGATTTTGTCCGTAGGCTTCTTACAAGCTTTCTTAGGTCTGGGCCACGCATTTTTTGAGAGCCCTTAAAAGGAAAAGTGCGGTAAAATCCGGGTCACGGATAAGTGGAAACTTCGAGGCTAAGTCGAGCTTGGCGCTTTCAAGAAACAGCGAAATTTTTCCCGACAAAGAATTTGATTCAAGCCAATCATCAATTTCGATTACAAGAGGAGCGATAATAGGATCCTCCCCATTCATCACTTGAAGCCTAAAAATTTTTGATGCGGCTACTCTTACACCTGTTTTTTCAAAAAAGTTAATACTGCCCTCTAACTCTAACTGACTTAACCAGTCCTCCAATAAGAGCAGATAATCAGGAAGGTGTTCCAACTGACTTAAGGCAGACGCAAACTCTGAACGAGAGTAACCCCGCTCTTTTCTAAGCTCTTCAAATGTTGAGCACTTATCTGTTTTTGCGCCGAGAGGGCCAACTTTTGCAAGCAGCGCCTCAACCAATGACTGGGCTTGTCCCGCGTGGCGCGGGCTTCTAGAAGTTAAAAATACAACTACCGTACCTATCAAATACTTGATCGGAGCATCCGGATTTATGTGAACTTTCCCTACATGAATTAGCGAAGGATCAGCAGACAGTGTCCCTGAAGCATGTAATGTCTCAAGCCCCAACTTAAGACTTTTCAAGTGCTCCGTTTCAAGATTGGAAAGGTCGCAAGGGAGAGACGTAGCAGCGTTGCCTCCACCTACTAACGGGAGATCACAACCACTGTTTGAAATAAATTCGCCGTTTGACCTCAGACCTTCGAATGCTAAAACAGAAGAATACAACTTCCCAATTGGGCTATCTTGAATCTCTGGAGCTGGGTGCTTAGACTTTCTTCTAATCTTACCTGGCTCTACTAAATTAGTAAGTTCTCCCCATTTCCACTCACCACGATCCTTCTTCTTGACTTGGTAAATACGAATGGACGATGGAGATACTGATGAATCTAATTCCGCAACATCTTGAATTGTTTCAAAAAGAAAAAGAAAGTCTTCTTTTCCAAGGCTCTCAAGCTCAAACATCCGGTCAAGCGCCCAAGTACGCTGGAATTCTATGCCTTTTTGATTGTGCCCCCCACCTGACTCCGTAAGGTCTTTACGGCGAGCCACATGTAAAATCTCTTCGGCTTGGTCGCTGTCCATATCAAAGCCACTATCGTCCACCAATTATGGCCAAACAATATCATGCGTGACGCAAAATGGGGTATGACTTTCAGGTGGTGAAAATGGCTTCTGACAGGTATCAGCGTAGGTAGACATGTCTCCCGCCATCGACGCCTCTAAAAAAGGGAGCGTCTCCCCGCCCGGCATGCTTTTTTTTACCTGATGATTTTGGCAGCAGCTTCGCCCCTCCTACCAATTGGATCTCGGCTTTTTCCAACGCAGTCGCTGCGCAGCGCTGCCAAACCGATTCAAGAGGGCGCAGATCAGATTCGATCACCGCCTTTTGACACCATTGATAATGGTCATGCCAAGAACACGAAACTCTGAAAAGACTTCCAGATTTGGTGAAATACTCACCTCGCACAAACTGAACGGTTGAGCCCCGATGAAACAGATGTCCTTCGCCGATGCCGAGCATGCCGGCAAACGTAAGCAGACCCGCCGCGAGCGCTTCCTGATCGAGATGGATGGTGCCCTGGGAGGGCTTGGTTGCCTTGATCGAACCGTATTATCCAAAGGACGACGGTGGCCGTACGGCCTATCCATTGATGGCCATGTTGCGGGTTCATTTGATGCAGAACTGGTTCGGTTACAGCGATCCGGCAATGGAAGAAGCGCTTTACGAAACGACGATCCTGCGCCAGTTTTCAGGGTTGCATTGGGATCGAGTTCCTGACGAAACCACGATTCTCAACTTCCGGTGCCTGTTGGAGAAACATGAGTTGGCGGGCGGAATTTTGCAGGTTATCAATGACTATCTGGGTGATCGTGGCTTGATGCTGCGCCAAAGCACGGTGGTCGACGCAACGATCATTCATGCGCCGAATTCAACCAAGAACAAGGACGGTAAACGCGATCCTGAAATGCATCAAACCAAGAAAGGAAACCAATATTATTTTGGAATGAAAGCACACATCGGGCGTCAATGCCGAGTCGGGTTTAGTCCATAGCTTGGTGGGCACGGCGGCCAATGTGGCGGACGTGACACAGGTCGATCAGTTGCTGCATGGCGAGGAAACTTACGTCTACGGCGCTGCGGGTTACACCGGAGCGGACAAGCGCCCGGAGCATCAGGGTCGCAAAATGATCTGGTCGATTGCGCCCCGCCCAAGCAGCTATAAAAAGCACGCGAAGAAAAGTTTGATCGGTCGCCTGCGACGCAAGATCAAATACGCGAAAGCACAGGTACGGGCCAAGGTTGAGCATCCATTTCGCGTGATCAAGCCCCAGTTCGGCTATACGAAAGTGCGCTTTCGTGGCTTGTCGAAAAACATCGCTCAGCAGACGACGTTGTTCGCCTTGTCGAATCTATGGATGGTGCGAAAACGGTTGGTGGGTATGGGCGAGGTGCGCCTGTAATGTGGACTAATCACCCTGGAACAGTACGATTAGGAAAGATCCATGAGTTAAGGACACGAAAGGTCTGTTTTTCGACCGACTAATGATTTTTTGAACCTCAAGTAGCGAGGGCATGAAAAATCGGTGGGTACTTCAGACCTTCCCTAAAGGCGATTGCAGGGCTTTGAGAGAAACCGCAGCTTTGCGAGAGAACAAAAACTTCAAAGTAGTCATCGGGGGTAGGTATGCTGAGTGCCAGGCTATTAGAGCTAGCGTGCAGGTATGTAACCAAAGCTTCAGGATGCCAGTACCGGCGTGAGAACCCAGCACCTACGAGGTGCTAAAAAATAAAAGACGAGGAAGTCGAAGAGTGCGCACCTTTCCAAAAGGATCAGAATGGCGATTATGGGATCTCCACATCCATACCCCAGCCTCCTATAGCTATAAAGGGGGAAGCTTTTCAGGTATGTCGCCGGAAGAAAAAGCTGCTGCAATTACTAAAATCGTTTCCAATATCAATGAAAGCGATGTGGCAGTGTATGCCATCAACGACTACTGGACTTTCGACGGCTATCTTGAACTTCGCAAGGCGCATAAGGCTGGTGAAGTAATCCACAAAACGGTCTTTCCAGCGATTGAGCTTCGAATCGAATCAGCAACGAAACATCGCTTAAATATTCATGTAATTTTCTCGGATAAGCTGACAGACCAGCAGCTCAACGACTTCAAGGGCCAACTCCGGCTTCGGCTAATAGACCGTCCACTCTCTGACGAGGCTCTGATTGAGTATGCTCGCCGGTTAGATTCGGTAAAAGCGAAGAAGCACGGTGCCAAAGACGGTTACTTGGGCGATCCAGTTGCGCTTGCGCGAATTGGGGCGGAAACGGCCGAAATAACCAAAGCATCCTTCGAAGCTGCCCTCAAAGCCATTCCCGATGATCTCCGCCTAGTTATGGTTCCCTATGACTGCTACGGCGGGATGGAAAAGATTGATTGGAAGGTTCAGCCGTCCGAAGACATCTATTTCATGCAGCTGGTGGACATTGTTGAGGAACGTGATCAAGAAAACATCGACTTGTTCGCCTGCCGAAAAACACCGGCGAATGAAGCGTTCATTGATAATTTCGTAGCAACTATCGGAGGCCGACCGAAACCTTGCGTCTCAGGTAGTGACGGACACTCTATTGCCTCTTTCAAGACGTGGCGTGCTGAAACTAAACTCAAGAAAACATGGATCAAGGCTGATCCAACTTTTGATGGCCTCCGGCAGATCATCTTTGAACCGACCGCTCGGGTGCGAGTGCAAGAGTCGAGTCCAGCTGAAAGCTACATAAAACCTTTTGTGAGTTCGGTTTCAATCGCTCAGGAGCTTTCACCATTTCCCGATAATCCGCTGTATGAAAACCCTCGTTTTGGCGCCGAGCCTGAGCTTGTCATGAATAGTGATCTTGTCTGCCTGATTGGTGGGCGTGGTACAGGTAAAAGTTGTTTGGTGGACTATCTGGGAAAGGCGTTCGGCTCAGCTACCAAAACTTCACCGTATGTTTTAAGCGAGCATTTTTCCGTCGTCTTCAACAAGGATCTCACTAGCACAACGACGCATCATGCAAAAGAAGGCGCTGAGCTGCCCTTTGTTTATATCTCACAGAATGAGGTAAAGACGAAGGTAACAATGGGAACTGTCGGTGACGAGATCAAGCAGATGCTCGGCATTCAGGGTTTGTCGTTTGACAGTGAGGTGGATGCCAAGACCCGCGAAATCCTGTCTGTGGTGGAAAAGCAGAAGGCATGGTTTCAGCAGACGGATGAAAAAGGTGAGTTGATTTATGATCGGGTAAGCATTGAATCTCAAATTTCCAGAAGCCAGAGCCTGCTTGACTCAATTACGACTGAAACAAACAAGGAAAAGCTTGAGCGTTTCACGGCCAATGTGTCGAGGGTATCGGTTGCTCAAGAAAAGATACGACGTCTCGCTTTGTTGAAAGAGGAGCTGGAGGTATTCAAGACGGGATTTGATCCGAAGGCGACAACCATCGATCCGAGTATTCCGTTGCTTGAAATCACCGCACAATTGGACGCCATTCGCCTACTCAGTGAACAGGCAACGATAGAGATTAGGTCGTGCGAAGGAGACAACGACATAATTCGCGCTGATTTCGCCCTGGTTTACACCGGAGATCTTTCTGGCCTGCTACAGAATGCGGAATCTTACCGAAGTACCATCGAGGCGTTGAGATCCAAGCTCACAGCGATCCAGGAGAAACAACGGGAACTCGATGAGGCAATCCTTAAAAGAGCGACGATACCTGCATTGATTGAGGCGGAGATAATCCGTCAGAAAGATGCAATTGAAGCTAGATGGAAAGCTGTACAGCAAGGCCACCCTGATTGGACTCTGGAACAGAAAGATCTGATGAAGAGAATTCTATCAGACCGGCAGATCACCCTTGAAGGCCGTATCATTTTCGATCAGGCGTTGTTCCTTGCGAAGCTGAAGGAAGTCTTGAATTTAAGATCGTTTCGGGCAACTGCCGAATTTTCCACCGAGGATAGAATTCGGGAGGTCTTCCCGATCACCGACGCGACTTCGTTCTTGAAATTTATGCAGGAACGTCTCCATCTTGTTGAGGAGGACGGCTATGTTTCTGGCAACCTTGCATCCCTGTTTTACATTGTTGCTCAACGCTCAGTATTTCTCCGTGTTGAGCCTGTGATTTCGTATGGAGGTCGTCCTCTCGAACGTCTGTCGGTTGGGCAAAAGGGAACTGTCTACTTATGCTTGAAACTAGCTACCCAAGCGTTTACTCAACCGTTGATTTTTGATCAGCCGGAAGACGATCTCGATAACGAGTTCATCATTGAGGAACTGGTTGAGATTTTTCGCGGCATAAAACAGTTTCGACAGGTCATTCTCGTGACTCATAACGCAAACCTCGTGGTAAACGCGGACGCCGAACAAGTGGTCGTTGCAGAGAACGAAAATGGAGTACTGAAATACACCTCAGGCAGCCTGGAGGCCGGGGCGACCAACAAAGCGGTTCGTCGAGTTCTAGAGGGTGGTGACGAGGCATTCTTGAAGCGAGAGCTTAGGTATAACCTTAAGTAAGAAGCGACCACTCCTGCTGCCAAAAATCGCCCGAGCGACACTTATTCGGGTCTAAATGAGACAGTTGTGGTGCCCATTTTTTGTCGAAACCTTCTTTCAAGCTGAGGGGAATGACATTGAATGTGTCCGTCGATATAGGCTCAAGATCTATTTGGACACCTAAAAGAAAATAAGAAGCTGGCCCCTAACCCGCCCCGGTCATCGAGGGCGGGATTGGTGGCTGTGCACTAGGCTTTGCAACAACCCGGCGAGGTACGACCTCAGGGGGTGTCTCCCCAGTGTCGCAGCACGACACCGGAATAAGCGACGCCTCTAAACGATCATCAGCCCCATCGAAATCCGAGTTGCATACGCCAGTCTCCGGGAGGACCTGCTCAACCTTTTTGGCCGCATCCCAACCGCCCACCAATGCCGCCACGACAGACCGTACCTGCTCATACCCCGTCATCAACAAGAATGTAGGCGCGCGGCCATAGCTCTTCATCCCCACAATGAACAAACCTTCCTCAGGATGGGCCGGCTCCACTGCGCCATGGGGTCTGACCGTACCGCAGCTGTGTTCGTCGGGACCAATCATTGGAGCAAGCAACACTGCGCTTTGGCGAAGTTGTGCGTTGCCAGGACGGTTCAAAGTCTTGGCGC
This sequence comes from Pseudomonas sp. BS-2016, assembly GCF_001806145.1. NCBI lineage: Bacteria > Pseudomonadati > Pseudomonadota > Gammaproteobacteria > Pseudomonadales > Pseudomonadaceae > Pseudomonas > Pseudomonas sp. BS-2016. Next base: position 231,622 of record NZ_MLCT01000019.1, on the reverse strand, counting down.
GAGCTAAGTGAGATTGCTGTTACATCGACTTGACCGATATCACTTCCACATACCTGAACTTTTTTCTCGCAGCCTTGGTAGCTTCTTGCTCTGCTAGGAGGGTGCTCAGCGTATCGGCGTTATGGATTATCTCGTAAGTTTCACCTTCGAATTCATTTCCTACCCGGAGGGTGACCCTTAGCCTCGGTGTGAAGGCTTTCGCCCCCCCCTTTTTTGTCGCTGCCTTTGCTGGCGGCACGGTCATGCCGGCCGGATGGACTTCTTGCACACCGGGCATGTTAACCGGCGTAGGTACCTCTGCGTAACCGAACAGCGCTCGGCGCATCTCTTCTTCCGTCAATTCTTTAATCATGCTCTGTCTCAGAGGGGCGCTTTGTGAAACCTGCCCAATTCTATCAGCATGGCTGGTGCTCCCAGTATTCAGGCGCGGGACGGGCTCAGAGCAACCTTGGCTCGCAAGGCCGAGGACTGGTCGATTAGCATCGACGACCGCCACCAACATGTCGGAATGCGTTCATCCGACGATCCCGATCCACCTTACTCAGGCTCTCGTCCATTTATTGGTCGCTTCGGTCTCCAGCTGCTTTCGCTCGTCACGATTGGTGAAACCTTGTTTTATGGCCTCCTCAGCAATCAGCAATACTGCGCCATGCACTAAGCGGTGACGGGTATTCGCTAAACCGCTTTATAGGGAGTTATAGAGCGATTATAGAGAGGCATCCTGAGACCGATCTAAACCTCCCCACCCCCCACATCGCGGCGAGAGTCTGCTGTTTTATGTTCAGAGGCGGACGCTTGGTGCGTGCGCGGAAGCCTGTAGTTCACTACGCTCAAAACCACCATCTACCAAGCTCATCTACCATGACCAAAACCTTCAGCTGTAGCCAGGCACGCCGATGATTCCGGCGCCTTTTGGCTCTAATCGCCACGGGGCAGAGTTTCGTCATAACTAAAAACGGGAGGCCAATGTGCCTGCTGGTGTGTGCGGAGGCAAAGGAACACTCATAAATCGGCCCATCACGAAAGGCCGCAATCGGCCCAGAGTGTGTAAAAACGCTTTGCCAAAATTGAAGTGTGCGAGTCTACGTTAAATCTGAAATTTATCGACACGTCAGGCAGATGTGGATTTCGCGTAGAAGCGCGATTTACAGTCCAGTTTTAAGTACCCGCCGTGCTCAAAAACGTTTTTACACAGCCTCGGCCAAAAGCGGTCACCGGCCAAACTGTTGACGGCCTACTTAAAGTAGGGCTTCAAGCAAGCGTCGCGCGCTTGATAAAGAGGATGGACTGGAGCCCCTGTCTTGTTGAAGCCGAAACAAAAGACATTCGCTGGGTCGCACACCTCTCGCAGAATTCTCTCCACCTCAGCTCCACGACCTCGCTTGTGACCGCGATTCCCCCAACTCACTACAACTCTTCCTGCCCCTGCCGCGATCCGCCGAATGTGCTCATCGTTCTCCGGGAGGTTGACTACTGATGCTGTGGCAAGGTGCGACGAATAGGTACCGCGAATTGACATCACGTTGAGCTGGTAATAGGCGCCGAAGCCCCAGTCCTTTGCTCTGCGTACCATGCCATTAACAGTCGGATCGCCCACGTCTTCCGCCGCACCTGAGGGGTTCATACTGATTCCGCACGCGTAATGCTCTGGGTTGCCCCAGTGCCGGTAGAGCGTGAATCGGTGAGTTCGGTCGGCGCTGAAAACTGTGCGCTCCTCGACAAGTGAATCCACGGGTTGATTAGGCAGCGGGGCCGCAGATCCGATGGCAGCGGTAACGGATTTAGACATTAATAAATCTCGAACGGAAAAGGAGGAAAGGACAGGACTTATTTTTCTACTCTAGCATCGGATCATCGCCGGCCACCTGGAGTCGACAGCTACAACGAAGACAAGGTTCTTCGTCTGGTGACTGGCAAAAAGCAGTCGCTGATGAGCAGATCCGTACCAGTGATCTGATGGCCCCCAGCAGAAAATGAAACTGCTTGATTGAGTGGGCTTCTCTGATGCCAGCTTCTGGCCGTTACCTACCCTCGCCACCGGCTTCTATGGGTCGTTTTTTGCCGGTCGCAATAGGAAAAAATCGGCCAATTGCAGCCCTTCAACGCTCATTCTGGCGACATGAGGACGGCCAGGGTGAGCTTAATGAACTCTTCATTCTTGTCGATCGTATCGAGGGCGCCGCGCACGTTGTCGGCAAATTCGACTGCTCCTCGTAGCTCAACCCATTTTGATAGTTCGAGGATGGCCGCCTCAAGGGCCAGCTGATTTCCGTTGATTTTGAAGAGCAGGGAAGGAAGCAGGCCTGAATTTGGCATCGCAAATCCTCTGTGGAGATTTCAGCGTAGCAGTGAAACCTCCGGACTCGGAAGTGAGCCTTTTCACCAATAGCTCTTCGGAAGAAAATGTTACCCAAAAATTCCGCCACCACGAACTGCCGCAAAGGCCAAACCGTTGAACTTTTGAACGTTTTACTGACGTTGATAAATTTTCGCTCCTACGATTCTCTGGAGACTGCGGAACATCACATATAGACTCCAAAATGGAGCGATTTCTTCGATCAATGGTAGACGGAATTTAATCTTTTCAACCGATAAAATCACAATACTGTGACGCATCATAATCATTCATATCAAATGGAATTAGAGCCATCGTATTGTAAGGCCTCAATCCCAGCCCCCAGAAATCATCGATATTTTTTATATATTTCTCAGTAACTTTCGGCATATCTTCCGCCACAAAGTCACCGCTACCCAAGCTCTTTATACTCACACTCCACCAGTATGGGTCATCAGCATCACTAACAATGGCATTCCATCCCCATTCAAATTCTTCTGACCTCGTAAAATCGCTATCGTCGACCACTATTGTCACATTCCCGTATCGTGCACAGATGAATAACACGGGTGACAACAACCCTTTCGCTAATGCATCATCTAAGAAAAAAAATAAGCGAGTCTCACTGAACACACCCCAAGCAATTCCGATCCTCTGAATCGTTGCACCTAACAATAGTCTGGCGTTATTGTCTCGCCATTGTATGGACTGAAAAATGGAGTACCTAACACTTTGTCCGTCATCAATGTACGGACCGCGCTCCTCATATTCGGTGAAGAAAAATCTTGAATAACGTGGATAATAGTTTCTAACAAGCATTTTCTTCACCCAGTCATTGTCGGCTATATCAATCAAAGATCACAAATCAAAAAAAGTCAAACAACAGACACTATAAAATTTAAACTTAACCAAAAATTGAGATTTTACATTTATTATGTAAAACCACATATCGCCGACACAATTTGATCAAATAATAAACCTTAAATATTCCATCAACTTACCCGTACACCAAGCGAGGTAAAGATCTGGCAGAAAATTTCATGTTCAACATCCTCGAAATCGCGGACATGCACACAGGGAAGGAAGAAATGATGCAGAAGGGAAATCCTTTGGAAACACCGCCTTCTGACCCGCGACAGCGGCTTGAACGGAAACTGAAGAGGTCGGAGCTTTCCATCGATAGCTGCCGGCTCTGGAAGGCAGCTTACGGTCCAGGCTGTGTGAAAACGTTCTGGAGCAGATTTTACAGTCAGGAATGGAACGAAAATGGCGCTCCTACACGAATTTCCGGTCTGCTGATTAACCAAACGCTGGCAGATTTTACTTAGCAACGCAGACTTCAAAATGGCGCATGCGTTTTCACACAGCCTGGACCAAGAGCAGACATCCACCAATAGCCGAGCACAATCGATAATTGGAAAATAGCTAAATCTTATAAAATTTAAAAAAATGCTATCAACGCGTCTATCCAAGCATTCCCACCGGAAAATTTAGAAAAAGTTAGCCCCACCCAAAAAATTCAAATTCGAAAGTGTACGAAATTCGACGACCTACTCTTGCACTGTCCAACACATGCAACCCAATTCGTTCATATGCCAAGAATTGAGGGGGCTACCGGCCGCCGCGACCAAATGTCGTAATTCGATTTTCTTTTTTTACTATCCGAATACGATTGTCCTTATGTATCATGCGCTGATGGCAGTCTAAACACAGCGTGATCATGCCCTCTACCGTAGACGGCCCTCCTTTTGCGTACTCAAAAATGTGATGAGCTTGAACTCTGACAGTTGAGGCGCACAACTGGCACATATTTAAATCTTGAATCCGACGTTCTCTTTGAGCATTGCGATGATCGCTTGGTCTGCTCATTTTTTCTCCTCAGTGTCAGCCTGGGACTCTAGCAAAAGGTTATCAACTCGCCTTTTTAACAGGTCTTGCAGTGAATCATATGGACCGTCGATTCCCGTACAATCTTGAAGCTCTCCACTTTCTTCAAGTCCATTAATGATATCAAGAATCTTCTTTACGGTATCTTTGTTCCCCACAAATGCCACATTAGCTGCCCATTTCTCAATGTCCGCCATTATATAGACTCCAAGGCTGGCAGCGTGATTGTAATTTGCGTCTCCGTGTCAAAAACCTGGAGCTTTCCGATGCCACTAGTTATCACAAGGCAAAAATCTTCATCAAAGTTAGGAATTCCACGCTCGAAACTAGTAACCTTGTAGATCCTATACTCATCGCCAACCTTAATGACTGCGATATCTGCCTGAATGTCACCATCATTATTTATCGTCAGTTCTTCATAATCTTTAAAGAAATTGGGCTGACCTATATCAAACCCAGTAACCTTATAGATTCGGTAACCTCCGGCTGACGAGCAAACAATGATCTCGGACCCGGAAAATTTGAGGAGAAAGTCACCTCTTTTGAGGATTTTGAATCGATATTCTTTCAAAAAACTTTCCTCCTTTACATGATTCTGGGCGGCCGCCACGCCGTCAAAAAGTCGCCTCGGAACAAGTTGACCCTCTCTGCACAACGGCGTTTTCAGGTGTCCACTAAGGGTTACGCAATCAGAATATCGTCAATTTGCATGTGATGCAAATTTACTCCTGATAGTATTTTCCCTCTGCAACGTGTTGGAGCGTAAAATGGGTCAGCACACATAGGAGGAAAGTAGGATGACCGAGGTCAAGCCACGGTTGGGTACAACCTTTCAGGGTATTTTTGGCTCAGTGGTTGCCGAGCTGAGGGCAGCTAGAGTACCGACCGTTACGCAAACTGAGGTAGCTGACCACATGGGGCTGGCGGTATCTACTTGGTCAAGGATTGAGCGCGGGGAATCTGCTCTTACCCTTGAGCAGATGGTCAGAATTGCTACCTTTTTTGGCGTACCGTTAAGCAAGCTGCTTCAGGAGTGCGAAACTCGACTAAAAGGACTGCAAGATCAAGGTGTTACTGTGGCTTTGAGCAGAGATACGCTGAATGAGACGATTGGACTCGTAAGCTTAAGTAGCGCTCAGATAAAGCTGATAGTCGGGGCATCCGCCCTCATTCCAGGACTCGGTCCGATTCTTGGTACAGCGGCAGCCGCAGCGTTTTTGGCTTATAGGAGCCTGAAAGATGTCGACAAAGGCAAGTAGCGTTGTGCGCCTTAACCAGAATGCTCGGCTAGGCCAGCAATCTTAGGATTGGTATTGAGGTCTTGCCATGCAGCTTTCCGCGAGGTAGGCAACGGTAGCTATTTAATGTGACCGACACGGGTGTTAACGCCTTTCTGAGTGCACACTTTTTGGCATATCTGTGCATCGACAGTACTTGTCTGTCGCCACGCGCTTTGCGAGTTACAACTTTTAGCTGTGGATTGCTGCCCGTCATGACTGGCAGCAATCGGCCAGAAACGGGCGCCAATGGCAGATCGCGCCCGCAAGCTGCGTGTCTGTGACTTAACCAAGCTCCGTGGCTTGCACGGATTAATCATTGTTGATGTCATCAAACTCAATGCTGATGATGATCCAGTAACCCAATCAAAGCATGTGATCCCCGCGTTGATCCAAGGGCTGGCTGGGAGCAGGTCGTCGTCCAATAGGTTAAATAGAGGCGCCTGACGAACTATCGACTGTCCAACGCTAGTGATTAGAACAGTCGGTGGACGTCGTTCGTGTGACCCAGTAGCCTTCCCTGTTTGCGAACTGCTCACAGGAGACGCAGGTGTGATCGACGATCCGCTACCAGAAGACTGGCGAGACCTTCAAAGTGGTGTGAAGCGAATTTTCCGAAATATCGGCCTGTCTGCTGACGTAGAGATTGATCTCGAAACGCCGCGTGGCTCGGTGAATGTGGATGTCATGGCGGTAGACGTCCGGAGCGTGGACAAGGTCAGATACATCGTGGAATGCAAGAATTGGGGCAGCGCCATACCCCAGTCCGTGGTGCATTCGTTCACAACGGTTATGCACGAAACCGGTGCCAACATCGGATTTATCATTTCGAAGCATGGGCTTCAGCAGGGTGCCAAGCGGTACACGCAAAACACAAACATCGTTGGGATGACGTACCTGGAGTTCCAGCAGCGATATTTTGAAGCCTGGTGGAAGAGGTATTTTTGCCCACTTGTCGGTGATGCGGCGGACAACCCGCTTCAGTACATCGAGCCGTGCAACAGTTTGCGGGACCGTGCTTACGAAAAGCTTAATCCTCAAGATCAAGAAAAGTTTGATCGTCTGAGAAATGAGAGTAGTACGTCGCTAATGGCCTTATCCATGTTCAATTACATGGCCATGTCGCCGGTGTTGAGCACAGGCACGCTGCTGGACGTCCCGACGGATTTGGATGAGTTTAAAGCCAGGGTTCTCGCAGTAATAACTCCACACATCGAATGGCACTGCCACACGTTCCGAGGGCTATTGGAGATCATCTTGGACTTCCTACGGGATGTGGAAGCTGATTTTGACGTGATATTTGGAGGATCCATCTTTGAACCAAGGGATTCTATCAGCGGCGTCACTGCTGATGGGCCGCCCTTGGAGGATAGCATTTATCATCGCTGACTCACCGGTCAGCGATATATCATGGATACGTCCACTGGAAACGCCCCTCCAGCAGCGAGCCGTTGCATAACTCCTAGTCCATCAACCCGCGGAACGATTTAGCCAATCTGTAGCATTGACCGGTTGAATCCACAGCCAAAAGTGGCCATACGCATCGATAGACTTTCCAAATCTGCCTGTTTTACTGAGTAATGACATTTCACTCCACTTTACTATCCGAGGAAAATGCGAGCATTAACTATATAAGATAGGGCTGATAAGCTACAGCAACGAGAATTATGTTCTAGAGAATATTTAATATGGCCGTATTGCCTCCATGACCTGCCCTAATTTGGCTAAGGGACGGGCATTAACCCGTCCCGGTGAGCGCAGCGAGCGGCTTGAATCTGTTGTTAGGTTTGTGCTCGCGTGAAAGCATTACTAAAACCACCACTCTACTCAAAAGTACTTTCTGCACACTTAAAATTACGGGTCAACATTTCACCACTGCACCACTTGTCTATTTCATAACCATCATTGCGCAGGACCTCCTTCTGTGCATTCGTTAGCTCCAGATCTCCTGGCCCGATGTGCGAAAATACATGTTCAGGCTTTGTAACCAGATTTTTGTAGTGGTATTTGCCTTGCTTAAAACACATGATATCTTTTTTGAACACCAAATCATTTTCATAATAAGATATAAGAGTGTCATATGTCATGATTTTTATATTGCTTTGATCGGACAATAGCTTTATGTGCCGATGCTTTTCTTCAGTATTTTTATCACTTGACCGCCCATAAACTAATTCGTAAAAAAATTCGACGGGCTTCCGGCGCATGTTTGGCGGGACCATTAGAGGCTCAAGCTGACTTATTACTTCCTGGCGGTGCTCGACTAGGTATGCTTGCCAGCTGCGTATCTGATTCAGCGCCTCGTTAAACTTTGATGTGGCATTTACCTGATTACTAGATTTTGTAAAAATAGCTTTGTCAGGTATTTCAAGCTCCACAAACACTATACGCCAGCAATCGGAGCTTTTTGTTATATAAACGTAGTCTGTGATGAACCGATTTCCTAACGGGAACTTAGAGATTATCGCCTTTAGATGAAGTTGGTGATTAAGTCTATGCGGAGTAGGAATTAGCTCTGATCTATTTTCGAGAAAACTCTGGATCACCTGCTCCTTTTTTGTGCCAGGCTCCTGGGGCGATTCAAGTATTGATATAAACTCTTCAACAAGCTGCCGATCTCTCAAATCATTCTCCAACTATATTTGCGTCTAAATATGAAGAGATACCAAGCGGTACATAAATATCCGAACGACTCTGGCGGATAACATTCCTTGTTCTACTTGATATATCTGCATAGCTGAGGCTTTTAGCGCCCCGATTTCCTTTTAAGAAAGATACACCATGGATGGACTGAATCTCCTGAATTTGTAGACATTTGATGACCGCTTCTGGTCGGCCGATAGCTGTCCTTCATGGGGACTGTTATCGGCCCAATACACATTCGTTTGCATGCGGAAGTAGGGACGGGTCATCAGTCTCTACAGGAGGCGTCACCTTTACACCCCAGCAACTGCTTAGCGACCATCCGCAGGAAGGTGCCTCTCGGCCCCAATAATGGTTAAAGACTTTGTTCCGCGAGTCATTGCAACCTAAAGCTCCTTGGCGCCAAGCGCGTCAGCATTGAGGATCACTGCATGATCATATTCCAACCCTTTCACAAATTCCTGACTCGCTGACTGCTAGGTTTGCTTCTCCCTCGCCGGATGCGCAGACATGTAACCTTAAATGATTAGGTCATCTGGTCCGATATATTCGAAACTAAGCTTATCCACAGTACCATTGGAAGTGGCAACAACAATCCCTGTCGCGTTGGGGTTCGGAGTCCATCCAATCAGACCTACTTCCTGGTACTCAGCAGTAAACACACCTCGGGCGCTGCCAGATGCACCGCCGAGTCGTAACGGTACCCCTGCCGGAAGCGGAGCGCCAATCCATGTGACAGGGCTTTGGTATGTTTTCGAGGTCCATGGAGTAACAGACTCGGTCGTCGCTGGCCTTAGAAAGGCTAACCACAAGTCGTGTGATTCTGGTGTAGGCCAATCCGGCTTTTCTGATAGAGCTAGGATCTCTGGCGATCCTAACCACGCTTTCAATCCATCCATTGAATCGAAATCCGCTTCAGTAAGTTCAACTGCGCGAATTGCAGCAACTCTTGACGCGAATCCCGCCTGTATGAGAATGGCTGCCGAAAAGGACAATGTGCCCGTCTCTAACGCCGTCACGGGGTAGGCACGGGGATAATTCGACAAGGCAAGGTCTTCGGCGAGTGGATCTCGATGTACGTCAGCGCGGACTCGCACCGCCTCCATCGCCCATGGAAGGTTGTACACAAAAGCTTGTTCGATAAACTGAATGGTGTCATCGCTCGCGCTCTCCAGCGGCTGGCCACTTAGCCACAATCGAAGAATAGACTTCCAATCATCGACCAGCTTTCTAGGGGTGAAAGATGAAATCTGGAACGCGATCTCAGCGAACGAGCTTATAGCGTCGATTGCCATCTCTGTTTCACCAGCCTGAATAGCTATGTTCGCGAACAGAAGGTGGTTCTCTAATTGCTCGGCCCGATCATCAAGCTCTTGCCCAGTAGCGAGACCTACTCCTGCGAGAAAGTACCCTCGCCGTTGTAGCGCGGTAGTTTCCGACCAGATATGCATCGCGCGGGCAGCCAACGTTGATCTTAACGCTAGCCGATTTGGTTCTGACTGTCGCGCAAGTCGCCGCTGGAACAGCGAAGAGGCGAGGATTTCTTCGAGTTTCATTTCGACGTCTTCGTCAGCAATGGCTGTTTCACCCAAAAGGCTCAACAGAGCTGTATCGAGGCTCATGAGATAGCTGTTCCAGCTACCCCGCTCCTCGTCAGAAACTTTCTCAGATTCATGAGCGATCACTGGGAAATCCCAGGCGCCTTGGCCGGTTACGTACGTAAGAAGCGTATTTAAGTCTGCGCTGCCCAGTTTACGACTCATACGAACGAGGAGAGTGAAGACCAATCGAAGTATGCCGCTCTCCATTTCTCGTCCCTTCGAGCTAGAGCTGAGTTCCCTCCATGCAGCGCGGCGTTTCTTATGCTCGTCAAACATAGGATATAAAACCAGTCCTTCGATATCGATATAAGCCCGCCCAGCCCTCCCCACGACATTGCGAAATTCAGCAACATCTATATTTGCTCTGTTACGCTTTAAACCATGGAAAACAAGACTTGTTGCAGCCAAATTCAAACCTTGGGCAAGCGTTGGCGACGAGACGGTAATCTTCAATACCCCCTCTCTTAGTAGCCGTTCGATCTCCTTACGGTATGGGGTAGGAAGCGCCCCATGGTGAACTGCCACACCAAGTTTTAAGCACGCTAATATCTCGTGATTTGGCCCAAACCATTCTGCGCCGACTAACAAAGCGGTCGCTAGTTCGACTTCTGGCGTTTCCAGCACAGAGCCAATGTGACCCCGCTTGTGCATTTCAATTATGCTCTTAGCGATGGAAAGTACCGATTTACGTAAAGGACAAAAAATCAGTACCGTCTGGCCGTCAGACACCAATCTCCAGGCAGTCGCCAAACATAGCTCTGTTTGATTGGAAGGAAAAATTTTTGTACCTCTGCCTTTGGTAGGGCTTTTACCTACAACAAATCGAGGGATGTAGGGTTTTTCATCTCCAACAGTAAAATTCAATTGTGCGTGCTGCCCCCGCCAATCAACTTCGCCAAATCTCAATCGAGTGGGACGCCAGGAATCCTTGATCAGTCCATCGAGTTTATCGTTGGTCAACCAAGCGGCAAAATCCTCCAATTGGTCACCGTCCGGAAGGATTGCAGAGAGGCAAACGACCCTTCTTGAACTCGCATCCTGACGCCGAAGTAGTCGTTGTATCTGCGCCTCATAACGAACTTCTCTCTCACCAAGCCCGATCATATGGCCTTCGTCTAAAACGACTAGCCCCACGTCATTCAGCAGCGTCGGATCACTTCTCAAAGCGAAGTCCAGCTTTTCTGGAGTGGCGACCACGATATGCCTGGTCCGCAGCGCGTCGATATCCGCCCCGCTTGCTCCGATACTGCCGTACAGACTTGAAACCGTTTTCCCCAACGGAGTAAAGGTCCGGCGTAAACCTATTTCAGTCTGGGCAGACAATGCGCGTAGGGGTGTAACAAAAACGATCCGTTTGTTCTGCGCTAAACAAGCGAGGATGCACAATTCGGCGATCCGTGTCTTTCCTGCGCTCGTTGGAAGAGATAGTACCAAGTTGTCGCTCAAATCGAGGACACGCTGTGCCGCTTGAAGTTGAGATGGCCAAAGTTCAACTTCTGCCTTGCCTCGGCAATAGAGCGATGCTAAAAAAAGCTTCCTGAGACGCGTCCAGTCACCAATATCTGTTTGGGGAGGACCTCCAAGTGGCAAAACGTTATGGAAGCTCGTGTCCCAGAGGCCTTGCACCAGCTGTATTGAAATCCGGTGAACCCACCACTGCGTTACTAAGTTAAGTTCTCCTGTCACATCAAGACCTTGACGCAGGCGCTGGCAAGCTTGAGTCGTCAGGTTTTCATCACCTCGCTCTAACGAAAGCATAACCAATGACATGGCAGCCATGAAATTGCCTTCCAAGGCGACATTTAAGGCCTTTTGCAAACGATCATCAGCATCCTCCTCACCGCCGGCTCCGGCTACATCATCTTCATTTGGCTTAAGGGCTTCAATCAATGCCGACTCAGAACCGATACCAGAACCAAACCAGCCTGAAACGTCGTTGGCGAGACCATCTATATCTCGGAGCATCAGTTTTGCGAGAGCCATTTCAATAACGGATAGGTTTGATTTCGCAAGTCCCTGATGCAGCAAGGAGTAAGCTCTCGCCGAATACCTTCCGAGGTGATATGCCGCGGCAGCGACTAGTAAATGAAAATCTCCAGAGACTTGAGCCTCTCCCTTAGCGGCTACAGCTTCAATTGCCTCAGCAGCAATCTCAAAAGCGCCTCTGACAATGCTTGGTTCTCCACCGATATCCGAATAGCGAAGAGCATGTGTTAAGAGTGAATAGCCATATGAGAGCAAGTCCTCAGAAAGCTCCGGGCTGAAGTTAGGAGCATCAGGAGGAAGGATACCTTCACGCCAGATCATTGCCCTCGACTGTCCGCGCGCAAGAAGCTGGTGCCTAAAACCTGGCTGAGTTGCTAATTCAATGTGGGTCTGTAACTCTTCCAGTGTCGACGCCATTACTTGAGCACCATTTCAAAAACAGATTTAATAAATGCTTGATGCGCCTCAACTCTCAGCGCCACGTAATATTGGTTCGCGCCACCGGCATATGCTGTGAGATTTTTGGTAAGCAAGTTCGTAGGGTTGCTTCCAGAAAAGGTGAAAAGCATATGCGAAACCTGAGATACCTTGAGATAACCGTTCAATTGCGCTTTGTCTAAGGCATCACGAAGGTTAGCTTCACCAGCTTCATTCAGTCGATCTGCCACAAAGGAAATAGCGTGGGGCGAAGGAAGCTCCTTGTGGCTGGACAGCCCAATTCTCGCCTCCTCGATTACCGCAGTCGTCATGGAGGCCCTGCTTTTGACCTCGGCCTTGAGGATCGACAACGCGCCACTTTTAGGATCAAGACTGAACCCGAGGACATCTTCCCCACGCATCGACATGTTGCGATGGTCCTTCCAACGAAGGCGACGAATTCCCAAGTTGAAGCTTGTGGCCTCCAAGATATATGCGTTACAGAGAATCTCTCCCAAATCGCCTGATTTTATCGAGGGCAACGTAGGCAGCTTTTCCTCCACATACTTTGCAACTGCTGGCTTTCCAAGTTTGGTCAATAAATCTGAGATACGGGACGGAGCTGCGTAGTAGCTAGGTACGCTATCCGCTACGACCTTCACCGCATGGGGGATCTTAGTTTTCTGAGCCGAAAGCAAATGGAGCTTATACGTTGAAATTGCGGTTTCGGTTTCGTCACACCATTCAGTGAATTTTGTCATTCCCTTCTCTCTTACGCTTTCCGCCTGTTTAGAAGTGAAAGCGCTTATCCTTGATATGCCAATGGAGGTCTATAACGGTGCGGGCGGCGATTTGAAGTCGCGTAGGCATCCTAGACTGACCCGAGCAAAATGCCACTATTATCTTATTAGCTCGAATGCTAAGCATGACACGTGGAAGCGCCCCTTCAAGCTACCGGCCAATACCGACAACTTACTGAGATTCGAGTGCAGCGTTGGCAGGTTCTGACGCAAGGTACTACGGGAAGAAAACCTCCCGAAATCGACATTCTCGATATCAAGTAAGGGCCGTAGAGTCAGTTCAATGCTGGTTCTGGAAGTACCATTTTTGCCCCGGTTTGTTTCGTATCACGCACAAATATATCCAAAATCCCCGCACAGCTAGCGCCAAGCTTACGTTTCAGCACTTATCCTCCCCCATAAAGTTTCGTGGGAGATTCACCCTTTGGATATTGCTTGTGGTAGGTACCATTAGGCAGCGTCCTCACAAGGACAACCTAACCAAACCCCAAAGAAAATGAACGGAATGAAAAACTATCCTGACGAGAAAAAACTCCTCCTTCGTCAGGGACAACAGCTGTGGCACCTCCACTACGCCCTTCAAGAAAATCCGGAGGAAGAAATGATCTGCGAGTTGGTACGCACCTACAAAGAGGTGGGGCGAGTGAAAACGGTCGCCGAGGGCGTGGTCCTGGCCGGTGCTAACATCACCGCCTATCCGAACCATGCAGGGCAGAAGTAATCTGCACAGCCATTCAGTGAAGGAAACACATGACTGTAATCAATGGAATCACCCTCGCACTGGCCTTGCTCGGTGCCGTCCTAGGCATCATCAATACATGGCACTCCTTGGATAAGTCCCGCGTAAAGCTCCGTGTACGGCCGAAGCACGCTATACCATTCGGCGCCATGGATGAACGCTTGACGTTTTGCATTGAAATTACGAATTTGAGTGCCTTCGCGATCACAGTTGAAGAAGCTGGCGTTTCTCTTCGAGCGTCAGATCAGCGACTGGCTTATACAAATCCAGTGCTGATTGACAATGGAGACTGGCCCCGCCGTCTCGAACCCAGGACCTCGGTGACCATCTATGGCCGAGCGCCATCTACAGATGGCCCTCGATTGAAGTGCGCATATGCCACAACCGCCTGTGGCGTGACTAGGGAAGGAACGAGCCCAGCGTTTAAGCAGCTGACAAGCCGATCAGCTTGAAGATTCGTTGACTATCGAACGGGTGGAGGCTCTCTATGACAGAGCGGGCTCAGTAAAGATCGCACGCCTCACATCATTGACCGGATTTATCTAGGTAATGCGCCTTACACGGAATCAGGAGGTTTCGCGTCTTGACTCGACTCATTTGCCGAATGAGTGATACCAGCCGTTCCTGATGTTCGGGCGAGGCAGGCATTCCATGCACTGCCGTCAACACACTCCACGTCCGCACCCTCATTCGGATTTTGAGTTCTTCATTTCAATCACATAACGAATGAAGGCCGCACTTAAGTGCATTCCTAACTCCGCATCCATTTGAGCTGACATGGGCATTTGCGTTCCCCCATGCCGTACGCCCGGCGCCGCGTTGGCGTAGGCATAGAACTTTTCCATCACTGTGACCAGCATTGGAGGAACGCTCCCGTCCTTTTTCATCTTGCTAAGTACATCCCCCAAGGTCGCTGACTTCTCGTACAACACTCTCCCCACGCTTTCGAACGCGCTTACGGACTCCTTGATCGAGTTCTCTGGATCTTTGTGAGTGCTTAGCGCATATCGCTTTGCCTTTCGGAAATGCTCCCGAGCAGCCTCATACTGATCGAGCTGTTTTTCTACGCTGTCGATACGATCAGCGAGGTCTTTCGGCAAAGCTGACTCAAGCTGACTTTTGACGTTCAAGCGCCATCCGATTTGGTGCTTGGTAAACAGCTCGTTGACTCGAATACAATAGGTAGCGAAGGTATACCTCGGACCATCTATCTCGCCGGAGGCGCCCTCATAAAAAGGCTCAATATTTTGCAGCTCTTCGCCGATGACCTCCACACAGTCATAGAACTGATACCACTCGCATTTCTTGATGGTGAACGCTAAGCCGTCTTCGCATGACCAAGAGTCCCAATCGCTGTCATCCATCTCCCGACGGACTTCAACGCACAGTCGCTCGTTAAGCGACTTGATACCGAGAGGTCGCCGCTCACTGTTCTTAACTCGTGAATCCAAATCGACGTATGTCAGCTTGGAGAGCACATTGATCAAGAAGTCGTCGCGCAACCATCCAGGAGCATCCTCAACGATTGGGCCGGCTGGACGATTAGGGTCAAAACCATGGCGGTGCGAAAATTTCAAAGTTCAGCTCCGTGAAAACCGGGCTGGTCAGAGTCATGTCTTCTCTTAACCGTGCCCACAATTCTGTTTGACTGTAGAGGGACTGATGCGCGATCCGTGGTGCGATTACGGCACGATCGGACTTCAGGAGATGGCCCACTCGAAGCCTTGCGAGGCAATGTTATTCCCTGACTATGCTTTCTGGACGAGAACCTGCTCAGCCGGGGAATGACATTCGTGAGACCGATCAGTGCTCGTCATGGACAAAAAATAGTCTAACAATTTTAGCTGTGACTTATCGTTTCGGACATTGCCTTGCGCCGTACTGATTGGCAGCACCTATGGCATACCGAAACAGATATCTGGTCTTGAATTAGTGCTGACGGCATAAGGAAAAAAGGCGGGTAAGGGATGAGTCTATTAAAGAATCCCTTAAAATCAGATGGTATTGCTCCCTGCTGGAGTCGAACCAGCATCTAGCCCTTAGGAGGGGCTTATTCTATCCATTGAACTAAGAGAGCACTGCTTATAACTGTTTTAGTTTCTCAACCTTCCCTTTCCTTGGCAAGGGTTTCCATCCATTCCCCATCACTTTTAACATGATGGTTTCTCTCCTCACCTCTGAGCGGATGAAGAGCGTCTGATCTCCGACTGCTAGGGGGTACTCTCCTTCATGCCATGCATCTACGAACGGCTCCAGATAAGAACCTGCAACCTTCCCCTTAGGAGGGGGATGCTCTATCCAATTGAGCTACTGAGACTGATCACGCGTACCACGCACAGGACGTGGTGTGCAGGTCGGCGTGCATGGTAACGGCGATGTCGGGATTTGTCATGTCGTCCGTTGGCTTTTTAGTTGTAAGGGCTTCAATGCTTGCCAGACAGGTCATCAGCCTACACAGCCCATATACGCCAATGGATCGGCGTGTTGGACAGCGTCACTTGGCCATCGTGCAATTTGCATTGCAGCAAAATGGTGTCATTGCAATTTGCAACTCACACCCCTTATAAATCGACAGTAAATGACTGTTTTACAAGGCTTTTATAGGTATCCTGCGTTGGCACGAAGACTGCAACTACAACAGTATTAAGTCCATGCCCTCAGAGATGACCGCCATGAACAGCACATTGATCCTGTTGAATGCACTCGCGCTGGCCGTTCTGGTCATTTTTCAATTCCAACCCGATAAGGCGACTGGTCAACAGGGCGTTGAAGTGGCGGGAATGTACAAACCCCACGCGCCATTGCCACAGTTGGCGGTGATGACACCCGGTCAAAGCGGCACACCTCACCTGACCGCCGAGCACACTGCGCAGACGCAAGCCGTTCAGGGCGAACGCTGGGTTTTCTAAAGAGAGCTTTAAAGAATCATGTCCAAAATTGCATTTGGCTTTTTGATGTTGGCGCTGGCCAGTCTGGCACTGGATATTTTTATCCCTAACGGGGCGCTGGGCGACGGGCCGTTATTTGCCGCCGCTACGTTTTTCAGCTGTTGGCTGGTGGCGTTGCTAGTAGGACGACGTATCAAGTTTGACCCGCAATTACGCTGAAGCCGGATACCCCGCTGCGTCATCAATCAAGGCCAGCAACCCTCGCACCGCGACGGTGATGCTGGCGGAGTTGTCGAGCACCTCGATGGCATCATCCCCCAAGAGTGCCATCGCATCCAGAAAGAGCTCATTACGCTGCAAGCGCTGCCGGATTTGCTCCGGCGTTTCGCGGCCCCGTTTGAGCAACCTTTCGTGCAGTACCTCTGTGTTGACACACAACATGACCGCGACTAAATCCGGATAGCGTTCGCGGGCCTGGCGCAGGTAGGCGCGCGAGCCATTGACCAAGACGTGGCGCCCCTGTCGCAGATAGTCATCCAACTGCGTGGTAATTCCGTAGCTGAGGCCATGCGCCTGCCAGTGCAAGGCAAAGGCCCCCTGCTCTTTTAGCGCTTCAAACGTTTGGGCTGAAACACTTTGTGCGTCCTCACCCACAGATTCGGCAGAGCGGGTGATGACACGCCGCATCACCTCACACCCGCGCTCGGCCAGATAGGGACGTGCCGCTTCGATCAGGCTGTCTTTGCCCGAGCCAGACGGGCCCATCAAATAGATCAATTTGCCTGACATCTGCGACCCTCTTCTGATGCTGATCGGTTAAATCCTGGCGCTGCACCCGTGGCGGTTTAAATAAGGGTTGCCGCTCCGTCTTTCAAACAATTTGCGCGCAAATGGCGTTATATGACGTGTTTCAGATGAATGGAACCGGTTAACGCTATCCAACCCAGTGCGCATTTCTGATAATCACTACTGGCAAAAAGCCTGTATCCGGTTCAATATTTGTCACAGAATTGACGCCAGGGAAGTGGCTAATTTGAGGCATGATGCCGGCCTCTTAGCAATTCAGGTTGAACATTTGGCCTCAAGGATGGTCTTAAAACACATCCTGCGGCCGATCCCGAGAACCGCTCCCCTGAACTAACCGGTTAACTATATGCGCCCATTGAAACAGGCTATTTATTCCAGCCGTACGGCTGACAAGTTCGTAGTGCGCCTGCCAGACGGAATGCGCGAGCGCATTGCCGAGGTGGCACGTAATCACCATCGCAGCATGAACTCAGAAATCATCGCCCGCCTGGAACAGAGCCTCATCCAGGAAGGCGCCTTGGGCGACGAGCCCGCGCTGCGCCTCGACAGCCCGGAGCTGTCCATGCATGAACGCGAACTGTTGCAACGCTTCCGCCAGCTGTCACATCGTCAGCAAAACGCACTGGTTTCATTGATTGCACATGATGTCGAAATGGCATCCGACGCATCGTGATCTAGACGCGGTATTAAAAGCCAGCCTTGTGCTGGCTTTTTTGTGGCCGGGCCGCACGCTCCCGCTCAGCGGAAACAAAAACGGCTTGATCGACACAGTCAGATCAAGCCGTTGATGGTTAGAGCAGGAAGATCGTGGCCAGCCCCAGGAAGATGAAGAACCCGCCACTGTCTGTTACAGCCGTAATCATCACGCTGGCCCCCATGGCCGGGTCACGGCCCAGCCGCGCCAGCGTCATCGGGATCAATACCCCCATCAATGCCGCCAGCAACAAGTTGAGCGTCATGGCAGCGGTCATCACCACCCCCAGCGACCAACTGCCGTAGAGCAGATAGGCGACTACGCCAATCACCCCGCCCCACACCAGGCCATTGATAAGACCGACCGCCAGCTCCTTGCGCATCAGGCGCGAGGTGCTGCCCGTGTTGACCTGATCCAGCGCCATCGCCCGTACGATCATGGTGATGGTCTGGTTACCGGAGTTACCGCCAATGCCCGCCACAATCGGCATCAGCGCCGCCAGTGCCACCAGCTTTTCAATCGATCCCTCAAACAACCCAATGACCCGCGAGGCAAGAAACGCGGTGATCAGGTTAATTGCCAGCCAGGCCCAACGGTTGCGCAGGGATTTCCAGACGGATGCGAAAATGTCTTCTTCTTCGCGCAAACCGGCCATGTTGAGGACTTCGGTTTCGCTTTCTTCCCGAATCAGGTCGACCATTTCATCGATGGTCAGACGACCGATCAGCTTGCCGTTCTTGTCGACGACCGGCGCGGAGATCAAGTCGTACCGCTCAAATGCCTGCGCCGCATCGTAGGCGTCTTCATCCGGATGGAAACTCACCGGATCGCTGGCCATCACCTCGGACACTTGCTTTTCAGGGTCATTGACCAGCAAGCGCTTGATCGGCAACACGCCTTTCAATGCGCCGTCGTAATCGACCACGAACAATTTGTCGGTATGGCCGGGCAACTCTTTGAGGCGACGCAGATAACGCAGAACCACTTCAAGGCTGACGTCTTCGCGGATGGTGACCATCTCGAAGTCCATCAAGGCGCCGACCTGGTCCTCGTTATAGGACAACGCGGAGCGCACACGCTCACGCTGCTGGCCGTCGAGGGTTTCCATCAGCTCATGGACGACGTCTCGCGGCAGCTCAGGGGCCAGGTCAGCAAGCTCGTCAGCGTCCATCTCCTTGGCGGCTGCCAGGAGCTCATGATCGTCCATGTCGGCGATCAGGGTTTCTCGAACCGAGTCCGACACTTCAAGCAGGATGTCGCCGTCACGGTCAGCCTTGACCAACTGCCAGACCGTCAGACGGTCGTCCAGAGGCAACGCTTCTAGAATGTAAGCAACGTCGGCGGAGTGCAGGTCTTCCAGCTTGCGCTGAAGTTCTACGAGGTTTTGCCGGTGGACCAGGTTCTCGACCCGATCATGGTGATGGCCTTCCTGACGATGTGTCAGGTCTTCGACCACACGCTGGCGGTTAAGCAGTTCAATCACTTGCGCAAGACGGCTTTGCAGGCTGTCTTGAGTCTTTTTTACTTCAACTTCGGTCATAGGCGAACTCCACTCCCAGCAGCAGGGCACGCCGGAAGGTTCAATCAGTCAATTCATGATTGGTAAAGCGGGATGCTGAGTTACTACTGGGTAAGTCCATGGAGGTATTCCACAAGCCCCGGCGGGGCTGACGGGCGCAATCATACACGGCTTAAAAAATTAATGACGCTTAAAAATCTCGGGGATACAAAAGCTTGCGCATCATGCGCAACCCAATGGTCGCGAGACTGAATCTGCGACGCCGGATTCAAGGAAGAGAACACACGCCCCTGCGAAAAACGGCTCAGGCGCATCACACCCTTTAACAGACACCCCTGGAGCGGGTTAATTCCTGATCGGTGGTGAGCACACCTGTGCGCAGCGTCATCAGACCCCACACGAGTGGAAAAAACACAAATGACAGACAGCAAAAAGCCCGCTTTAAAGGCGGGCTTTTTGGTGTTTGGTGCACTCGACAGGATTCGAACCTGTGACCGCTCGGTTCGTAGCCGAGTACTCTATCCAGCTGAGCTACGAGTGCAAGGTGTGTTTGTTAAACCAGACCACCCTGGTTGAAGCCAAGTTAACCGCCGAAGCAACTAACTCTTAAATGGTGCACTCGACAGGATTCGAACCTGTGACCGCTCGGTTCGTAGCCGAGTACTCTATCCAGCTGAGCTACGAGTGCAAGTGTGCTTGTTAAACCAGACCACCCTGGTTGAAGCCAAGTTAACTACCGAAGCAACTAACTCTTAAATGGTGCACTCGACAGGATTCGAACCTGTGACCGCTCGGTTCGTAGCCGAGTACTCTATCCAGCTGAGCTACGAGTGCATTTGAAGCTGCGTATTATAGACCGTTGAATCTCTCTGCCAAGTGTTTTTTCAATAAAATCAACGACTTACTGAAATGGCTAGATTCGAACGTGCTACATGAATAATGGCGGAGAAGGGGGGATTCGAACCCCCGACACCCTTTTGAGATGTACTCCCTTAGCAGGGGAGCGCCTTCGGCCACTCGGCCACCTCTCCGCAACACGGGGCGTATAATAACCAGCCTTTTCCCCGTATGCAACCAAAAACTTAAATAAAATTAAAGACTTGGTTCTTCGTCCTTTTCTTTCTTGATCCGCAGGTAGATTTCCTCCCGGTGTACGGCCACTTCTTTGGGGGCATTCACACCGATCCGCACTTGGTTTCCTTTGACACCGAGCACGGTCACAGTAATTTCACCGTCGCCTATGATCAGGCTTTCTGCGCACCGGCGAGTCAAAATCAGCATAGGTTTCTCCTCACGCTATTCATTCAGGGACAACAGTCTGCAAAAAAAAAGGGCTTCGGCCTACTAGCTAAATAGCTATAGCCCGACGCGCCTTCAGTATTGACCAACATGACGAAACAAGAGGCCTTCGTTCACATTTATCAAAAAAACAAAGGGCGCGGATCAACCGCGCCCTTCGGGCAACGCGTTACTCACCCTGCGGGGCAGGCGCGTCCAATTCAAAAGCGGTGTGCAAGGAACGCACGGCCAGCTCCAGGTATTTCTCTTCGATCACCACCGACACTTTGATCTCGGAGGTCGAGATCATGAGAATGTTGATGTTCTCTTTAGCCAACGATTCAAACATGCGACTGGCCACACCGGCGTGCGAGCGCATGCCCACACCCACGATCGACACCTTGGCGATCTTGGTATCGCCGACCACTTCACGCGCGCCGATCTCGCGGGCGGTGTTTTCCAGCACGGTCTGCGCCGCGTTGTAGTCGTTACGGTGCACCGTGAAGGTGAAGTCGGTGGTGTT
This sequence comes from Pseudomonas sp. BS-2016, assembly GCF_001806145.1. Classification (NCBI taxonomy): domain Bacteria; kingdom Pseudomonadati; phylum Pseudomonadota; class Gammaproteobacteria; order Pseudomonadales; family Pseudomonadaceae; genus Pseudomonas; species Pseudomonas sp. BS-2016. The sequence continues at coordinate 210,228 of NZ_MLCT01000019.1, read as the reverse complement.
ATCGTGCGCGACGTTCTGCACGATCATGTCGACTTCGATGTTGGCCGCACTGATCGGCCCCAGAATCTTGAACGCCACGCCGGGGGTGTCCGGCACGCCACGGATGGTCAGCTTGGCTTCGTCGCGGTTGAACGCGATACCAGAAATGATCGGCTGTTCCATGGATTCCTCTTCATCAATAGTAATGAGGGTGCCAGGACCCTCCTTGAAGCTGTGCAATACGCGCAGCGGAACGTTGTACTTGCCGGCAAACTCGACCGCACGGATCTGCAGCACCTTGGAGCCCAGGCTGGCCATCTCCAGCATTTCTTCGAAGGTGATCTTCTCCAGACGCCGGGCTTGCGCCACCACGCGCGGGTCCGTGGTGTAGACGCCATCCACGTCGGTGTAGATCTGGCACTCGTCAGCCTTCAACGCCGCCGCCAGCGCCACACCCGTCGTATCGGAGCCACCACGGCCCAATGTGGTGATATTGCCCTGCTCGTCCACGCCCTGGAATCCGGCGACCACAACCACACGCCCGGCCTTGAGGTCGGCGCGAATCTTCTGATCGTCAATTTTCAGGATGCGGGCTTTGGTATGGGAACTGTCGGTGAGGATACGCACCTGGCTGCCGGTGTAGGACACCGCCGGCACGCCCCGTTTGTTCAGCGCCATGGCCAACAGGCCAATGGTCACCTGCTCGCCCGTGGACACGATCACATCCAGCTCGCGCGGCAACGGCTGATCGCTGACCTGTTTGGCCAGATCGATCAGGCGGTTGGTTTCGCCACTCATTGCCGACAAGACAATCACCAGGTCATTGCCGGCTTCGCGGAACTTCTTAACTTTATCGGCGACCTGTTCGATTCGTTCGACAGTGCCGACCGAGGTGCCTCCGAATTTCTGTACGATCAAAGCCATTTCAAAGCAGCCTCAGCCCCTAAAGGGCGCCCATTTATCATTCAAACGACGCGCCGCCACTAGACAGCGGCGCGTTCTGGACCTCAGATACCCTGTTCGACAAATGGCACAGTCAGGGCCAGCGCGGCGTCCAGAGCAGCAGCATCAACACCGCCACCTTGCGCCATGTCCGGGCGACCACCGCCCTTCCCGCCCACTGCCGCAGCGGCCTGCTTCATCAAATCCCCGGCTTTGAGTTGGCCGGTCAGGTCTTTGGTTACGCCTGCAACCAGCACGACCTTGTCTTCATAAACCCCACCCAGCAGGATCACTGCACGGCCGAGCTTGTTCTTCAGCTGATCCACCAGCGCCAGAAGCGCCTTGCCATCTTGACCGTCCAGGCGAGCGGTCAGGACTTTCACGCCTTTGATGTCCACAGCCGACGCCGACAGATCGTCGCCAGCCGCGCTTGCGGCCTTGGCCTGCAATTGCTCCAGTTGCTTCTCCAACTGACGGTTACGTTCCAGCACCGCCGAGAGCTTGTCGACCAGGTTCTCGCGCGAGCCCTTGATCAGGTTCGCCGCTTCCTTGAGCTGCTCTTCAGCTGCGTTCAAGTAAGCCAGTGCGCTCGCACCGGTCACCGCTTCAATTCGACGGATACCCGACGCCACGCCGCCTTCGCTGGTGATTTTCATCAGGCCGATATCGCCCGTGCGTTGGGCGTGAATACCGCCACACAGCTCCACAGAGAAATCGCCGCCCATGCTCAGCACGCGCACGTTGTCGCCATACTTTTCGCCAAACAGCGCCATGGCGCCTTTTTGCTTGGCGGTTTCGATGTCGGTTTCTTCGGTTTCCACCGGTGTGTTCTTGCGAATCTCGGCGTTGACGATGTCTTCCAGCGCCTTGATCTGCTCAGGCTTGATGGCTTCGAAATGGCTGAAGTCAAAACGCATGCGCTGACTGTCCACCAACGAACCTTTTTGCTGAACATGCTCACCCAGCACTTTGCGCAATGCAGCGTGCAGCAAGTGCGTGGCCGAGTGATTCAAAGCCGTCGCGTGGCGCACATCGGCATCAACCTGAGTCTCGACGGTTTCGCCCACTTTCAGGCCGCCCTTGGCAACCACGCCGTGGTGCAGGAACGCACCGCCGGTTTTCGTGGTGTCACGCACGTCAAAGCGCGCAGCACCCGCCTGCAGGTAACCACAATCACCCACCTGACCGCCGGATTCACCGTAGAACGGCGTCCGGTCGAGCACGACCACACCTTCATCACCTTCATTCAGGGTCTGGACCGACTGACCTTCTTTATAGAGGGCCACCACCTTCGCCGAACCGTGCGTGGCGTTGTAGCCGATGAACTCGGTCGGCACATCCACCTTGACCAGCGTGTTGTAGTCCAGGCCAAACGAACTGGCCGAGCGGGCACGTACCCGCTGAGCTTCCATTTCACGCTCAAAACCGGCTTCGTCGACCGTCAGGTTGCGCTCACGGGCGATGTCCGCCGTCAGGTCCATCGGGAAACCGTACGTGTCATACAGCTTGAACACCACGTCGCCCGGCACCACGGTGCCTTTGAGGTCAGCCAGATCCTGCTCCAGGATTTTCAGGCCCTGTTCGAGCGTCTTGGAGAACTGCTCTTCTTCAGCCTTGAGTACGCGCTCGATGTTGGCCTGTTCGCGCACCAGCTCGGGGAAGCTGGCACCCATTTCAGCCACCAGCGCAGCCACGATCTTGTAGAAGAAGTTGCCGGTCGCGCCCAGCTTGTTGCCATGGCGGCAAGCGCGACGAATGATGCGACGCAGCACGTAGCCGCGGCCTTCGTTGGATGGCAATACGCCATCAGCAATCAGAAAGCTGCACGAACGAATGTGGTCCGCCACGACTTTGAGCGAAGCTTGACCTTCATTGGCGCAACCAATGGCGTCGGCGGCGGCTTTGAGCAGGCTCTGGAACAAATCGATGTCGTAGTTGGAATTGACGTGCTGCATCACCGCACTGATCCGCTCCAGGCCCATGCCGGTGTCTACCGACGGCGCTGGCAACGGATGCAACACGCCATCGGCGGTGCGGTTGAACTGCATGAACACGTTGTTCCAGATTTCGATGTAACGGTCGCCGTCTTCGTCTGGCGAGCCTGGCGGGCCACCCCAGATTTCGGGGCCGTGATCGTAGAAAATCTCGGTGCAGGGACCGCACGGGCCGGTATCGCCCATGGTCCAGAAGTTATCGGACGCGTACGGAGCGCCTTTGTTGTCGCCAATGCGGATCATGCGCTCGGCGGGTACGCCGACGTCTTGGGTCCAGATGTCATAGGCTTCGTCATCGCTGGCGTAGACGGTCACCCACAGCTTGTCGGCAGGCAGCTTCAGCACGCCAGTGAGGAAGGTCCAGGCGAAATTGATCGCGTCTTTTTTGAAGTAATCGCCAAAGCTGAAGTTGCCGAGCATTTCAAAGAAGGTGTGGTGACGGGCGGTGTAACCGACGTTTTCCAGGTCGCTGTTCTTGCCACCGGCACGCACGCACTTCTGGCTGCTGGTTGCACGGGTGTATGCACGCTTTTCCTGACCCAGGAAGCAGTCCTTGAACTGGTTCATCCCCGCGTTGGTGAACAGCAGGGTCGGGTCGTTATTCGGCACCAAGGAGCTGGAAGGGACACGGGTGTGACCTTGCTCCTCGAAGAAGCGAAGGAAGGCTTCACGGATTTCTGCGCTTTTCATAGGTTCTTCCACGGAGGCTGAGGCCAGAGGCAAGTCAATCAGGTCGGTCGACAGTGCGACTCGCAAAGGGCCGCATTATATCGGCCCTGCGCCCTGGGTACAGCGTGTTTATACGATAGGCACCCTCAATTGGACGGGTTACGCACTCATTGCCGGTTAAATTCGTCCAGAACCGTGACCACTTGCTCAATTTGCCCGCGGCTGACGTCCAGGTGCGTCACCATGCGCAGGCGCGGGGCGGCGCTCAGCTTGATGCCGCGCGTGGCGGCAAAGGCTTTGAGCGCTTCGGCGCGGTCGCCCAGATCGGCGTACACCATATTGGTCTGTACCGGCTCGACGTCATAACCGCAGGCACGCAGCCCGTCAGCCAGATACTGCGCATTGGCATGGTCATCCGCCAGGCGCTGCACCTGATGATCCAGCGCATACAAACCGGCCGCGGCCAACTGCCCGGCCTGACGCATTCCCCCGCCGACCATTTTGCGCAGGCGTCGGGCCCGGGCAATCAGTTCGGCCGAGCCGCACAGCACCGAGCCTATCGGCGCGCCCAACCCCTTGGACAAACACACCGACACCGAGTCGAAGTGGCGGGTAATGTCGGCGGCGTCCACCCCCAGCCTGACGGCTGCGTTATACAGCCGCGCGCCGTCCAGGTGCAGTGCCAGCCCATGCTCGCGGGTCAGGCGACTGGCCGCCGCCAGGTACTCCAGCGGCAACACTTTGCCCTGCATGGTGTTTTCCAGGGCCAGCAAGCGGGTCCGGGCGAAATGGAAGTCATCCGGCTTGATCGCGGCCGCTACCTGTTTCAAATCCAGCGAGCCATCGGCCTGAACCTCCAGCGGCTGCGGCTGGATAGATCCCAGTACCGCCGCCCCGCCACCTTCGTATTTGTACGTGTGGGCCTGCTGCCCGACGATGTATTCCTCGCCCCGCCCGCAATGCGCCATCAGGGCCAAGAGATTGCTCATGGTCCCGGTGGGCACAAACAGGGCCTGTGCAAACCCGAGCCTGTGCGCCAACTCGGCTTCCAAGTGATTAACCGTCGGGTCTTCGCCATACACATCGTCCCCGAGCGGCGCAGCGGCCATGGCCTCACGCATGCCAGGCCCGGGTTGAGTCACGGTGTCACTGCGAAGATCGATAACAGTCATTGGAAGCCTCGGCCAAAGGAGATAAGCACTGGATGCTAAGCGGTGAATAACCTGTCGAACAAGAGGCGTGCGGGTTATGGCGAGATGAATCAAACCGTATTGCTCGAACCGGCCGCTAAAACCATCAGAAATTTCGATGACCATTAGCAAAAAGCATCGATGCATCCCTGAAACATTTGTGATACAAAATGCCCGCCGCCAGAAAGGCTGGCGGCAACGTTCTCAGGGCGGGGTGTAACTCCCCACCGGCGGTAATTGCGCGCAATGCGTATAGCCCGCGAGCGCTTGGCAGGTCCCAAAGCTACGGCTGACGGCCTGGCAAGGTCAGCAGACCCGGTGTGATTCCGGGGCCGACGGTCATAGTCCGGATGAAGAGAGAACGGGATTGGCGCCAAAGGGCCGTCAGTCGGACAGGTCAGTGTCGAGGTTACTTGCTCGCGCGGCCTGTCTGGACGCACCCTTAAATCCCATTCGATTCATATGCCCTGTTTTTCACACAAACAGGAGTCTGAACATGCAACCCACCGCAATCGACAGCAAAAGCAAAAACCACCACAACGAACGCGTCGCGTTCATTCAGGCCAGCTGGCACAAAGAAATCGTCGATCAAAGTCGTAAGGGCTTTCTGGCCGAGATGCTTGAACAGGGCTATCAGGAAAGCGACATCGACTTCTTTGAAGTCGGCGGTGCCTTCGAGATCCCGCTGCATGCCAAGCTGCTGGCCAAGACCGGTCGCTATGCAGGCATTGTGGGCGCGGCACTGGTGGTGGACGGCGGCATCTATCGCCACGACTTCGTCGCGCAGTCAGTCGTCAGTGGCCTGATGCAAGTGCAGCTGGAAACCGAAGTCCCCGTGTTCTCGGTCAGCCTGACCCCGCATCATTTCCATGCGGGCGAAGAGCACCAGAAGTTTTTCTTTGACCACTTTGTGCACAAAGGCCAGGAGGCGGCGAAAACCTGCGTCGATACCCTGCAGAAAATCCGTCATATCAAGCGTCTCGATACCCAGCAAAAACGCGCTGTATAACGCCTGAATTCCCGACTGCCCCGCCTGCGGGCCGTCGGGATCGCGCACTAACTATCTAAAGCACCTGCAAGCCCTCAACGCGTTTCAATCGTTGCCACTGGGAACCCCCAGACGTTTGAACACACTGCGATGGAGTCTTGCCTATGTGCCCTTCCCCCCCTTCAGCAACAGCGGGTCCCGAACCTGCACGCCATCAGTTTGATATAGACGGCGGCGACACAGCACCGCCGGAACTGATCGAAAAAACCGTTTCCAGCCCCACACCGCACGCCCCCCAAACCACCACCCGAAGCCTGCTGCACCTGAGCACGTATGCCTCGATCGTGCGCTACGTCACTGAGGGTGTGTTTTTCGAAAGACCTGTTGACCGGCTGGAGTTCCGCTCTACAGCGCCACGTTCGTCCATCTTCGTGACTCAAGGCGAAAACGACACGATCGTGATTGACCTCAACCACCAGCGCTTCAACATTCGCCCCGCCAGCAACCGACAGATCATCGAACTCCACACCTCACACGGTGACGACACGGTGTATGTCGCCAGCGCCTTCAAAAATCCGTTTCATATCCAAACCGGTGACGGCAATGACACCGTGGTCACCCTCGCGAAAAAATCAAACGTCATCACAGGGGCTGGCGACGACATGGTGATGACCGGTGCCGGGCGCAGTTATATCAATACGGGCCAGGGCAATGACATCGTGAATGTCAGTGGTTCAGGCACTACCACGGCTTATCTGGGCAGTGGCGCCGACTTTTTCCGGGGAGATGCAGGCAGGGTCTTTGTGGATGGCGGTAAAGGTGACGACGTCCTCATCGGTGGGCAGGGCCATAACATCATCAGTGGCAACGACGGGGATGACCTGATCACCGCAGGCCCGGCCACTAACGTGATCTACACGGGCGCCGGGCAAAACATCCTCGACAACATCAAGGACACGGACCGGATCTTCACAGGCAGCGACATTACATCCCTCTCAGAAGGCAGGATTACGCCCGACACGCAAATTGGAACGGTCTTCAAGGTCACGTCACAGCCACTGTCCGAGACTGGACTGATGATCGAAGGCAGCGACATGTTCACTGAGCGGGTTCAGGACGACCTCAGGTTATTGCTCGGCTCTGCCAATGGCCATCAACTGTTAAAGGCACTGACCAAAAGCATCCGTGACAGCAAAAAACCCATCACCATTGCCGAGTTCAAGCATGTGCGAAACGGCCTGTATGTCCCCACTCTGAATGACGGCACCGCCTTCGTTGTATCGGGAAGGCCGGGTACGCGGGCCTATGGCGGCACGGTTTACTACAACCCGACCTATTCAGAAACCGAAGACATCCCGCTCGCAACGCTGTATCACGAATTGTGTCATGCCTATAACTTTGTAACAGGTTCAGTCTTCGAGGGGATGAGCCCTGACGGCCACAGCGGGACCAAGTCCGCGCCCATGGTCAATAACCTCGAACTGCAGGTCGTTGGGCTGCCGTGCAATGTTGAACCGTTTGACTTCGACGCCGACCCGTCGACCCCCGCCCGCGTCACTAACCCAACCCCCTACACCGAAAATGCGTTACTCGAGGAGCTGGGCCTGCAACTGCGCAAAACCTACATTTATTACGCCAATGATTGATCCAGCAACGCTTCGGACGCAGGCTCAATAATGATTCCGGCGCGCAGGCCACTCTTGACCTTTGGATTGGGAAAGATGATCCGCGCGCCCTTTTCCTCAATGATCCAGCGGGTTTTCCCGGCATCTTCGGCCAGCAAATAACCTTTGGGCAACTCTGAAAAGTTCTCAACATCGGCCGGCAAATGCAGGATGAACGCCTCGCTGTGCTTGATCACTTCCCGCGCCACACTAAACAGCTGCAAACCGTCCAGCGACGCCTCTTCCAGTGACGGCTCAGTGCCTTCAATGATCTGTTTCAAACGTTGTTCAAGACGTTCGACATTGACCCCGGCGTTGTGCCTAAACGGCCGCGCTTTGCCCAGCTCAAGGGTGAACGCCTCGGCATTCAGTTGTTCACAGGTGAAGGCACTGAAGACAATCGACGGTTTGCTTTGCAACAAGACCGCTTCCATCCCCGCCGCGCGCAGACGCGCCAGTTCGCGACGTGAAGGGGCGCGCCCCTCCTTGAACGGATACAAGGCAAATTGTTCAAGTTTCGAACCGCGAATGGCGGTGTGCAGGTCATAGTGCAAACGGGTCCGGCCAGCCAGGCTGAAAAACGCCGTGGCCAGATGCTCCAGTTCACAGGCGCGCAGGGCTTCAGAGCCGCAGCTGCATTCGTGACGGCCGTTAAACAGCCGGTTGAGGTCCTCCTCGACAAAACGATCACCGGTGCGCATGGCACCCGGATTGCCGAACAAGAACAAAATACGTACACGCGGTTTGATGTCTCCCCGTGCGATGCCTTGCAACAGGCGATCGAGCAGTTCGATCGGCGCTGTTTCGTTACCGTGAATGCCCGCTGACAAGAGTAAATCCAGACCCGTGTCCTGACCACCGGGCGGCGTCACCTCCAGCGCACCCTCGCCTAGCCAGCGCAATCGCACGCCATCGGCCGTCAGTTGAATTTTCTGGGCCGGTTCGCGACCGGCCAGGGTCAGTTCAAGCAGTTTGCCGAGGGCGAGCATAGTGCATCCTTAATCAGTGATTGCAGTCCGGGCCGTGGACGTGACCGTCTTCGTCATCGCTCATGTCAGCCGGTTCCATTTCCAGTTGCAGGCTCACCAGGTTGGTGGCCAATGGACGCAACAGCAGGTTGGCATATTCGGCGTCGCCTTCTTCCACGTCTACACCGATCAGCAACTGGCCGCGGCCGTCTTGCTGAATCCACAGCTCCTTGCCCTGCCACATGACCGCCACGCGGGTGCAGGACGTTTGCAATTGCGTGCCGTCGGTGTCTTCAAGGATCAGCTGCAGGGAATCGCTCATAGTTTCGTACTCAGTGAAAAGTGGAGTGGCCAGGACCGGCATCAATGCCGGTACAAGGCGCTATTCAATTGATCTGGAATGGATAGACCGCGCCCAGTTTAAGGATTTGCGTCAGTTCATCCAGTGCCGTCCGGCATTCAAGCAGCAACTGCGGGTCCGCCAGATCGCTTTCGCGCAGCGCATCGCGGTAGTGCGTGTTCACCCAGCGGGTGAGCGTGCCGTACAACGCGGGCGTCATGATAACCCCCGGATTGACCGCCGCCAGCTCTGTTTCTTTCAGTGCGACCCGCAGCCGCAGGCAAGCCGGGCCGCCGCCGTTCTGCATGCTTTGCTTGAGATCGAACACCTTGACCTCACGGACCGGCCCGCCACTGGCGGTCAGGCTTTGCAGGTACTGCCAGACGCGCGGGTTGCTGCGGCACTCTTCTGGCACGATCAGCAGCATCGAACCATCGGCGCGGCTCAGCAATTGACTGTTGAACAGGTACGAACGCACGGCATCTTCAACGGCCACCTGGTCGCGAGGCACACTAATAGACTGGAAGGCCGCCCCACGTGCCTGCAGCTTGCCGTGCAATTCGGCCAGCACGTGCTCGGTGTTCAGGAAGGCATCCTGGTGATGAAACAGCAGTTCGCCATTCCCCACCGCAATGACGTCGTTATGGAACACGCCCTGGTCGATGACAGCCGGGTTCTGCTGCGCGAACACCACGCCCGCGTCACTCAGGCCGTGCAGCCGCGCGACCGCCTGAGAGGCCTCAAGCGTCTGGCGTGCCGGGTATTTCTGCGGGGCCGGGTAACGGCTGTCGAACGCGCTGCGCCCATAGACAAAGAATTCAACGCCCGCTTCGCCGTATGAACGGCAGAACCGGGTGTGGTTGGCCGCGCCTTCGTCACCAAATTGCGCCACGGCCGGCAAGGCTGCGTGGTGAGCAAAATGCTCAGGGTCCGCAAACATTGCCCCTAGCACACGGCTGGTGGTCGGGTGTTCGATGCTGCGATGGAACTTGCAGTTAAGGTTGGCGGCAGTGAAATGCACGCGCCCGTCTGCCGTGTCGGCACTCGGGCTGACCGTCGCTGCGTTGGCCACCCACATGCTCGATGCCGAGCAACTGGCCACCAGCAAGGGCATGGCTTCTTTCGCCGCTTTTTCAATGACCTGCGCATCGGTGCCGCCAAACCCCAGGCTGCGCAAGGCGGCCACGTCCGGACGCTCTTGCGGAGCCAGAACGCCCTGAACAAAGCCCATGTCCATCAGCGCTTTCATTTTTTCCAGGCCTTGCAGCGCGGCTTCCCGGGGGTTGGAAGCCTGCTGGCTGTTGCTCTGGGACGCGACGTTGCCGAAGGACAACCCGCCGTAGTTATGGGTCGGCCCCACTAAACCGTCAAAATTGACTTCAAAGGACTTCATCAGCGAGGCTCCGGCAAACGGTTTTTATAAGCACTTCAAAATGACAAACGTACGCCCGGCGTCAGCGCCGTCGGTAACGCGAGGGTCGGCGTTTCCAGCGAGGCCACCGGGTAAGCACAATAATCAGCGGCGTAATACGCACTGGCACGGTGGTTACCCGAAGCGCCGATTCCGCCAAAAGGCGCGCTGCTGGCAGCCCCGGTCAACTGCTTGTTCCAGTTGACGATGCCGGCACGGCTTTCGAGCCAGAACTGCTGATAACGCGCTTCGGAATCGGACAGCAAACCGGCAGCCAGACCAAAGGCTGTGTTATTGGCCTCCGCTATCGCGGCGTCGAAATCAGCGTAACGGATCACTTGCAGCAACGGGCCGAACAACTCTTCATCGCTACGCTCACTGACTTCGGTCACATCGAGGATGCCCGGCGTAAGCAGCGCGGCATTGCTGTCTGGCTGACTCATTTCGAGCAGGGCCACCGCCCCGCTACCGAGCAGTACTTCTTGCGCATCCATCAGGGCCCGCGCGGCCTGCAACGAAATGACCGAGCCCATGAATGGCGCAGGCTGCTGATCGAACGCACCCACTTCAATGCGCTGGCTGACCTCGACCAGACGCGTCAGCAGGCTGTCGCCCCAGGCGCCTTCGGGCACCAGCAAGCGGCGCGCGCACGTGCAGCGCTGACCGGCTGAAATAAAGGCTGACTGAATGATCGTGTACACCGCCGCTTCAACGTCAGCCACCTGATCGACCACCAGCGGGTTGTTGCCGCCCATCTCCAGCGCCAGGATTTTGTCCGGGCGACCGGCAAACTGCTGATGCAAGGCGTTACCGGTGCGACTCGACCCGGTGAAGAACAGGCCATCGATACCCGCATGGGCCGCCAGCGCAATACCGGTGTCGCGCGCGCCTTGCAGCAGGTTCAGCACCCCGGCAGGCAGACCGGCTTCGATCCAGCACTTGACGGTCAGCTCGGCCACTTTGGGTGTCAGCTCGCTCGGTTTGAAGACCACGCAGTTACCGGCCAACAGGGCCGGAACGATGTGACCGTTAGGCAGGTGCCCCGGAAAGTTGTAAGGGCCGAACACCGCCACCACGCCGTGGGGCTTGTGCCGCAGCACGGCCGTGGCATCCCCCAGCGGGCCGCTCTTCTCGCCCGTGCGCTCACGGTAGCTTTGAACCGAGATGGCCACCTTGTTAATCATGCTGGTGACTTCAGTGGCCGATTCCCACAGCGGCTTGCCGGTTTCCTCACCGATGCAGCGCGCCAGCGCGTCGGCGTTGGCCTTGAGGCTGTCGGCAAAGGCTTCCAGCACTTTCAGGCGTGCGTCGAAAGAACGTTTGGCCCAGCCCGCAAACGCCTGACGCGCTGCGTTGACGGCGGCATCCACCTGGCTGGCATCGGCGCCCTGGCCTGACCACAGCACCTGCTGGGTGACCGGATTCAGCGATTCAAAGGCTTCGCCCTGCCCGTTTTGCCATGCGCCTGCGATGTACAACGTGCTCATTATTGCTTCTCCCGTGGGGCCACTGGCTGGGCGGATAACGTCACCGCGCGCACTTGATCGCCAGCGCTCAATTGCAGGCGCTTGGCAGTCATCGGATCGACCACCAGCGTGCCCGCGGCCAGACGCGCCGGGGCGGCGGTGATGCGGCAGTCCTCGCGCTTGCGGTTGTGAATCAGGTAAGGCGTGGCGTCGTCGCCCGGTGTGCCAATGGCCAGCACCAACGCTTCGCTTTCGCGCACCGCCCGGATTTTGTCGGTCTCGCACTCCACCGCCGGGCCCGCGTCAAAGATATCGACGTAGCCCTGATAGCTGAACCCTTCGCTTTTAAGCATGTTCAGGGCCGGCTCGGTGTGGGTGTGCACCTTGCCGATCACGGCGCGCGCGTCTTCGGACAGGAAGCAGGTGTACACGGGAAACTTGGGCATCAGCTCGGCAATGAACGCTTTGTTACCGACCCCGGTCAGGTAGTCGGCCTGGCTGAATTCCATTTTGAAAAAGTGCCGACCCAGGCTTTCCCAGAACGGCGAACGCCCGGCTTCGTCAGACATGCCGCGCATTTCAGCAATGATCTTGTTGCCAAACAGCTCGGGGAACTCGGCGATGAACAGCATCCGCGCCTTGGCCAGCAAGCGGCCATTCAGGCCGGTGCGGTGATCCGCGCCGAGAAAGAGCGAGCACAGTTCCGAATTGCCGGTCAGGTCGTTGGCCAGAAACAGCGTCGGAATTTCGCGGTAAATATTCAGTTCTTGCGACGCGCTGACGGTCAGCCCGACGCGAAAGTTGTACCACGGCTCACGCAGGCCCACGGCGCCGGCAATGGCCGAAATACCGACCACCTTGCCGTCGTCGTCTTCCAGTACAAACAGGTAGTCGGCATCGCCGCGTTCGGCTTCACCGCGAAAGGTTTTCTCGGCCCAGGTCACGCGGTGCAGCAGGCGTTCTTCATTGGCGGGCAGCGTGGTCAGACCGGTTCCCGTGCTGCGGGCCAGTTCGATCAGGGCAGGTAAATCGCTGTTGCGTACAGGACGAACGATCATGCTATCTCCTCATGCAGGGCTCGCTGACGAACCCCGCGAAACTCGCTCTAAAGCGTTAAACCGCAACCACTCGCACGCTGGCACCTTCGCCAACGCCCAGGGCTTCGGCCGCTTCCATGTCCAGCGTGACCGGCTTGCCCGGCGCCCAATCAAGCTCCAGCAACACGGCGCGGTAGTCCTGAAGCTGCGCATTGGCCACCAGGTACTGGCGGCCGCCGCCTTTGCACACGTCACCGATTTTCACCGGCACCACGCGGCTTTGCGCAATCGAACGAATGCCCGACACCCGCGCATGCAGGGTCGGGCCACCGTCGAAAATGTCGATGTAATGATCGGTTTCAAAGCCTTCGCGCATCAGGATGTCAAAGGTGATCTGCGCCCGCGGGTGCACTTGGCCCATGGCTTCTTGCGCGGTGTCGGGCAGCAGCGGCACGTAGATCGGGTAATGCGGCATCAGCTCGGCAAGGAAGGTCCGGCTTTTCAGCCCGCACAGGCGCTCGGCGGCGGCGTAGTTGAGGTCGAAGAAGTTGCGGCCGATGGCATCCCAGAACGGGGAGTCGCCATTTTCGTCGCTGTAGCCGACGATTTCCGTCACCACCGAGTCGGCAAAGCGCTCCGGGTGGTTGGCGACGAACAGCAGGCGGCCACGGGAATTGAGTTCGGCAAACGTCGAACCCACCAGCTCCGGGACCACGTAAAAACTGGTCAGCAGGCTGTTACCGGTCAGGTCGTGGCACTGCGACAGCACATGGATCTTGTTGTGAATCTTCAGCTCGCGGGAGGCGTGAACGAAGGTCTCGTTACGGAAGCTGTAGAACGGCTCCGAGTAACCGGCCGACGCCACGATGGCCGAACAGCCCACCAGCGTGCCGGTGGCCGTGTCTTCGAGGACGAAGAAGTAACTTTCTTCACCATTGAAGCTCACCTCGGCGGCGAACGATGCCTCGGACGCGGCGATCTTGTCGCGCAGGCGTTCCACATCGTCCGGCAATGAAGTGACACCAATCGGGCTGTCCGCAGCCAGACGCTGTACCTCGCCCAGGTCAGCCATTTGCGCAGGGCGCATCACCAGCATGGTGTCACTCCTTAATTCTTGAAATAGAAAGAAACGAAGAAACCCCTGAGGGGAGCGCGCAGGCACGCGCCCCTCAGGGGGGGGGGCCGATCAGGCTTGAGTCAGTTTCTGCACAGCGCGCTCAAAGCGGTCCAGACCGTCTTTGATATCGGCCTCGTCAACCACCAGGCTCGGCGCAAAGCGCACCACGTCCGGGCCCGCTTGCAGGATCATCAAGCCTTCCTGTTCGGCGGCATTGAAGATGTCCTTCGCTTTGCCTTTCCAGGCATCGCTCAACACGCAGCCGAGCAGCAGGCCCAGCCCCCGCACCTGTGTGAACAGGCCGTATTGCTGACCGATGGCTTCAAGACGGGTCTTGAACTGGTCATGCCTGGCTTTCACACCGTCCAGTACTTCAGGGGTATTGATCACGTCGATCACCGCATTGCCCACTGCGCACGCCAGCGGGTTACCGCCGTACGTGGTGCCGTGCGTACCGACCACCAGGTGCTTGGCCAGCGACTCGGTGGTAAGCATGGCCGCAATCGGGAAACCGCCGCCCAGGCTCTTGGCGCTGGTGAGGATGTCCGGAGTCACGCCGTAGTGCATATAGGCAAACAGCTCGCCCGTACGGCCCATGCCGGTTTGCACTTCATCGAACACCAACAGCGCGTTGTGCTGATTGCACAGGTCACGGGCGCCTTGCAGGTAAGCCTGCTCGGCAGGCAACACGCCACCCTCGCCCTGTACCGGTTCCAGAACAACGGCGCAGGTCTTGTCGGAAATGGCCGCTTTGAGCGCGTCCAGATCATTGAACGGTACGTGGGTGATGCCGGTGATTTTTGGCCCGAAGCCGTCGGAATACTTTGACTGCCCGCCCACGTTAACGGTGAACAGGGTGCGCCCGTGGAAGCTGTTGAGCGCGGCAATGATTTCGTATTTTTCAGGACCAAAGCGGTCATGGGCCACACGGCGTGCGAGCTTGAAAGCCGCTTCGTTGGCTTCAGCGCCCGAGTTGCAGAAGAACACGCGCTCGGCGAAGGTCGAGTCCACCAGTTTTTTGGCCAGGCGCAGCGCCGGCTCGTTGGTGAACACATTGGACACGTGCCACAGGTTGTTGGCCTGCTCAGTCAGCGCACCGACCAGTGCCGGATGCGCATGGCCCAATACGTTAACGGCGATGCCACCCGCGAAATCAATCAGCTCGCGGCCCGACTGGTCCCACACTCGGGAACCCGCACCGCGCACAGGAATGAAGGCCGCAGGTGCGTAGTTGGGCACCATGACCTGATCGAAATCGGCGCGTTGCACCGGGGCTTGCTCAACGGACATCGGAGTCTCCTGAAGAGGAACGCCTGCCTAAACTGGCGAGCGATGGGGGGATTGTAAGGACACGTGACCATCACGCCTTGCCGCCAAGCGACAACTTCTTATAGCGCTCAACCACGATTTTCCCAGGGTTTCGGCAATGCGACATATTGCGTCACAAAGGCGCAGTTTAAACGTTGGGCCCCGTTAACGGCAGCGCCACGTTGGGTTGATTTACAGTTCCCCCGACATCAGCATTGCCCCCCGACAGCTTCAACGCGCAGACGGGGCTATTCCTGTATCGCGCGATCGCACAATTGCGATGCGTGGCCCACGGTTTTAAGCAGGTATTTGCGCTTTTCCTCAACCCCTTCGCGGACGATCTTGATCGCTCTTCACTGCCGATCAATGAGCCTGCACATGCCTGACACCACCCCTGCTATTCCAGACGCGCCCGCACGTGCGCGCCCGTCGCTGCTGCATCAAGCGCACCTCACGCAATCGTTGCCCGACTGGCTGATGCAAGCTCCCGAACAGGCGCGGCACACCCTCAGGCAAGTGAAACCGGCCCCCCGGCATTGGCCGCCCGAACTGCCCTATGCGCAGCAGGCTTCACTCAACCAGAGCCATATCAATCACTGGGCATCCCATCACGCCCTGCGCCAGGTATTCGACACGCTGCAAAACATCGAGGCATTTGCCACGCCCTTGCTACGCGAAGCGCTGCAGCGCCAGTACCACGTCGATCCCGCGCTGGACCTCAAGCGCACCTTTATCAACTTGTACATCCCGCTGACCACGCCGATTTTCGGCCTTAACACGGGCGCGGTTAAAAACTGGCGCGTTTCACTGCTGGACGCGGCCTTGCACAACTTCGAAGCTTTCGAAGCCGAACCGGATGCCCATACAAGCGATTCCGGCTTCATCACCCAACCCTCGGCTGACGGGCAGTATCAGGTACTGCAAGCACTGACCGCTCAAGTCCCCATTGCGGGCTTTATCTCACTGTGCCGGCAACTGGATCTCGGCCGGCAGTACAAAATGCATCTGGACGACGCCTTGGGCGTGACCGACCGCAGCCAGGCGCGCGCGTTGAAAACAGCCGTTCGCGAATACGTCAAAACCGCCCTGACGGCCTGCACCCACCATGCATTGGCGCACCAGCACATCAGCCGCAACCTGCATGAGTCACTCAATGACCTGGGCCAAGTCAGGGGCTGGACGAGCGGCGGGCCCGCGCCCCTTTACCCCCACAGCATGACGGTGCTCGGCACCGCGCTGAGCGGGGTTCTCGTTTTCAGCGCCTACCCGGCGTCCACCCCGGACAACGCTGAAATCGTCGCGTACGTACCGGATGATCCGCAGCACCCGCTCAAGCGCTATGCCTCGCTGGCTGACTTCGTCGCACAGCTGGCTCAACAACTGCGAGACCCCGCCTACCAGCAGTACTTCAGCCGCTTCATCGATCAGCAGCATCTGGGAGCATTCTTCGGCGCAGTGCAGCGTGCGCTGTTTCACATCACCGTCGACCCGGCTGACCTCCCCGAGGGTCAAGGACGGCCCGAAGACTACCCGCAGGTAGTTCGCACCACCCCGATTGAACACCCGGTGCTGACGTACACCCTCGTCCATGTTTTCCAGGCATTCGACGAGCACCTGTTTTATGAGAAACGCCGAAAACTGCTGGCCGATGCGCCCCTGATTGCAGTCAGCACAGATGCCGAAGATCAGAAAACACGCCACGAGCGTCACGAACGCCTGAAGCAAATCGGTGAATGGGCGCTCAACGGCCTCGAAATGGTCGGGGCCATTTTCGTGCCGGGGCTCGGGGAATTGATGTTGCTGCAAATGGCCTGGCAGGTGCTGGATGACGCCTATGAAGGCATCAAGGACTGGAGCGAAGGAAAAACCCTCGAAGCCTGGGACCACGTGTTCAACGTCATTTCCAGCCTGACCCAGGCAGGCGCCCTGGTCATTGGCGGCAAAATCGCCAGCGATGCACTGTCACCCTTTATTGCTCGCTTGAAGCCCGTCACGCTGCCCACCGGTGAAACCCGATTGTGGGAACCGGACCTCACACCTTACGAACACCCCGACCCGGTGCCCGCCCATGCACCAAGCAACGCCCTCGGCTTGCAGCTGCATGACGATGCGCAATACCTGACCCTTGAAGATAAAACCTACCGCGTCGAACAAGAGGCTCGCAGCCCGCGCTACCGCATCAAACACCCCGATCGCCTGCGCGCCTACTCGCCCCGCTTGCGCCACAACGGCATGGGCGCCTGGTCGGCCGAAACGGAACAGCCGCTTGACTGGGAGGATGCGCGCCTGTTTAAACGCCTCAACTCCAGCGCCGCCAACCTCCCGGACATTCAAGCTGCCCGCCTGCTGGCCCTCACCGATACCACGCCGTCTGTACTGCGCCGTCTGCATGCGGATGCGCTGCCTGCGCCCGCCTTGCTCGCCGACAGCCTTCAACGCTTCAACATCGACAACGACCTCCAGCGCTTTATCGACGACATGGAAAGCCACGACCCAGCCGTGCAACAGCGAGCCGACGCTCAAACCCAACTGCAAATACTGACCAGTCGCGACGTCTGGACCTTCAGTAAAGGCGTGAGGGTCATCAGCGAAAGTGGCGAGGTCATGGCCGACTACCCGCCTCGCTCCGGCGCCCCGCAACGCATAGACATCAGCCACACCCGCGTGCGTCAGGGCGAGCTGCTCAACGACGTCCTCCAGGCCCTGGATGCGCCGGATGCGAAAACCCTGTTAGGGCTCGACCCGGCATTCGGTGATCCGCTGCCAAACTCGCCCCTTCAACTCCGGCGCCTGCGCCTGCGCTTGGCGCAAGAGGCGCGCCGCCAGCGTTTCGAAGTGTTCACCTCGCGCTATTCAACCCCGCAATGGCCCGTCAGTGACGAGGTCAAATGGCTACAAACGACCTACCCCGAACTGCCAACTTCGGCGGCACAGGAACTGATCTGGAATGCCCATGGGGACGAAATTCTGCAACTGCTCAATCAGCGCACCCTCCCCGAACGCCTCGAAAGCCTGGCGCAGCAGTATGTGCATGAAACCCGCATCAACCGTGCTTACGAGGGCTTGTTTCTCGACTCGGCCGCCAGCCCGCACACGCCCTGGCTGATCCTGAGGACCGTTGAATCCCTGCCCGGCTGGTCCAAAAAGCTGCGTCTGGAAATCCGTGAAGACCACTTTGAAGGCCCCCTGCTCGACAGCCTCGGTGACGCGCAGGCACCGCTGCGTAAAGTACTGATCAAGTCAGCGCAGGGTTACAGCGCGCGCGATGCGTTGAATCAGGAATTACACGGCCCGGCCGACCTGTATGACGCGTTGCTGCACGCACTGCCGGATGCCGAGCGCCGTCAACTGGGGTTTCCACATGTCGGCCAGGGCAATGACCTGAAAAACGCCGTGCGTCAGCATCCACTGCTGCCGCGCAACCGGGTCAGCGCGCATGTAGAACCGCCGCGCACGGCACTGAACCTCGACCCGCAAAGCCTGCCGAGGCTCAAGGCCGAGGGCTATCCGTTATTGGGCGCCGATGCGCCAGGACAGACGCCCGACCTGATCGACCGGCGGGTCTATGAGCTGTACCCGAGTCTGAATATAAGGGAACGGGCACGCATCATTCGGACTCTGCCTGCCGACCGCGCCCAGGCCAATCAAGCACTCACCGAGCTTGGGCAAGCACTGCAAACCCTGCGCGATGACCTTGAAGCCTGGACCGTCGATGCGCCCGCGGTGAACCCGCGAACCGGTGACATGCTGCCGCCCAACGCGCGCCGGGCCAATGTTCAGGACCGCCACGCGTTCAGCCGCGAGCTGGAACGGTGCTGGCGTCGGCAAACCGCATTCGACAACTACCACGCAGACCCCGATCGCGATGGGTATGAGCTGACGTTCACACGGCCAATCGCCGACAGCATGCCGCCGATCAGCGCTGATTTCAGCCATGTGACCTACCTGTCCTTGAGAGGCGCAGGACCGGTGACCGGGGTGAGCGAGTTTCTTGAGCGTTTTCCGAGGTTGCGCGTGGTACACCTTCAAGGGTTTGCACTGGACGCGCTGCCTGAGTCGATACTCTCGATGGAGAACCTTACCGACCTGCACCTGGAAAGCAGTGAAATCACGCTAACCCCTGACACCGCGCACCGTCTGGGCGGCATGGAACACCTGGAATACATCGACCTGGACGACAACCCGCTCAACATTACGCCCGATTTCAGCAACATGCCGAATCTGAACACCCTTCACATGAGCAATGCCGAACTCACGGCATTTCCCGATTCGATACTGGGGCTCACGCAGCTTGAAGTGGTTGATTTAAGTGAAAACCTGATCGTCGAGTTACCCGCGACCCTGTTTGAGGCACCCGCTTCCGTCACACAAGCGCTCGACCTCGAAGGCAATCCTTTGTCCGAAGAAAGCCTTGAGCGGGTGCGCACTTACTTTGCGCAAACCGGCATCGACATGAACGTCGAATTTGATGTGGATAACGCCAACGAGCCTGAGCCCGTTGAGGAGTAGCGATCAGCCGCGCTCGGCAGGCGCCGATGACAACTCAAACGGGCTGCTGCTGCGGCGCTGATTGCGGTCTTCACGGGGGGTGGCGCCGAAGAAGTTGCGGTAGGCGCTGGAGAAGTGCGGCCCGGAGGAAAAGCCACACGACAAACCGATCTGGATGATCGATTTGCTGGTTTGCATCAGCATTTGCCGGGCCTTGTTCAGGCGCAGCTCAAGGTAGTACTGGCTAGGGACGCGATTGAGGTACTGCTTGAAGATCCGCTCCAACTGCCGACGGGACACGCACACATGCTGGGCGATTTCGTCGGTGGTCAGCGGCTCTTCAATGTTGGCTTCCATCAGCAATACCGCTTGAGTCAGCTTGGGATGGCTGGAACCCAGACGGTTCTGCAACGGAATGCGCTGGCGCTCGCCCCCTTCACGAATGCGCTCCACCACCAGCTCTTCGGACACCGCACCTGCCAGCTCGGCACCGTGGTCGCGGGCCAGTACGGCAAGCAGCAGATCCAGCACCGACATGCCGCCACAGGCACTGAGGCGATCGCGGTCCCAGTCAAACAGGTGACTGGTGGCAATCACCTTGGGGAAACGCTCGGCAAAGTCATCCTGCCAACGCCAGTGAACGGCCGCACGATAACCGTCCAACAACCCCAGTTGCGCCAAAGGATAGACACCCGCCGACAACCCGCCGATCACGCACCCGGCCCGCACCACCTGCTTAAGGGCGGTGCCCAGCGCCGAGGGCACGGGGCCCGGCGGCTCGTCGGCCAACAGAAAGAGCTTTTGGCAGCCCTCAAGCTTGCCGGCCCAAGGCTCGCCGGGTAAGTGCCACGCGCCCTCTACCGGAGGTTCGGCTTGCAGGAACAACAACTCGTAAACGACTTCCGGGTGCACGCGCTGGGCAACACGCAACGCCTCTTCGGCCAGCGCCAGGGTCAAGGCTTTGGTGCTGGGCCAAATGAGAAAACCAATTCGATGGGCGGTCATAGCGTGCTATCCGGAACGAAAACGAGAGTGAGGAACCACATGCGCCAGACACTCAGCCTAGGCCAGCCGCGCAGGATGCGGAGCATGACCTATTTTGGTGCACAACGGCAGTCTTGAAATCACAGTTACTTCAGGCTACCTGAGAGGAACTGCTGCAAACGTTCACATTGCGGATTGACCAGTACTTCGCGCGGGTTGCCGCTTTCTTCCACGATCCCTTTGTGCAAGAACACCAATTGGTTAGACACTTCGCGGGCAAAGCCCATTTCGTGAGTCACCACCACCATGGTGCGGCCTTCAAGCGCGAGATCCTGCATCACTTTCAGCACATCGCCCACCAGCTCCGGGTCGAGGGCCGAGGTCGGCTCGTCGAAGAGCATGACTTCCGGCTCCATCGCCAGCGCACGGGCAATGGCCACCCGCTGCTGCTCGCCGCCCGACATGTGGCCAGGGTAAGCCTCCTTGCGATGGGAAACGCCCACCTTGTTCAGGTAGTGCTCGGCTTTTTCCCGCGCTTCGGTTTTGGACATGCCCAGTACATGCACCGGCGCTTCCATGATGTTTTCCAGCGCGGTCATGTGCGACCACAGGTTGAAATGCTGAAACACCATCGATAACCGCGAACGCATGCGTTGCAGTTGCTTGGGATCAGCGGCCTTAAGCCCGCCGTCCTTGTTGGCAATGAGCTTGAGCTCTTCGCCATTGAGCAGGATTTTGCCCGCGTGGGGCTGCTCAAGCAGGTTGATACAGCGCAAAAACGTACTTTTACCGGAACCGCTGGAACCGATGATGCTGATCACATCGCCCGCTTTGGCGGCCAGAGAAACGCCTTTGAGCACTTCGTGACTGCCATAGCGTTTATGCAGGTCTTGGACTTCAAGTTTGTACATGCTGTCGGTTCTCACAGAAACAGTCAGTCGTTGAGCAAGCGCCCGTGGCGCAGCGGCTCGCGCCCCGCCACTTTGGCCAGCCAGAAACCGGGTTGGGCATATCGCAGGCGCTCAACGGCAAACAGCACACCGGCCGTACCTGCGCATACCGTGCTCACCCGGTCGGATAAAGGATCAATCACTTCGAACAGCGGCTCGCCTGGTTCAACCCAGGCGCCCGCCGGACGTAAAAAACTCACCACACCGGGGTGCGGTGCAAACAACAACTCAGTCCCTTCGAAAGGCATGCCTTCACACGCCTCATGCTGCGCAGCCGGCCATTGCCCGCCGATCAGCCCTTGCTCGGCGAGAAACGCCAGAATCCCTTCGGCATAACGCTGTGCTTCATCACGACCGGTGTCTGCCTGCCCACCCAGCTCCACCGTGGTGGCCATGCAGGCCAGCGGAATGGGCGCGTCGCCAAAGTGACGCTGCACACGCAACCAGGGCAAGGAGCACGCTTCGTCAAAAGAGCTGCCGCCCGAATCTTCAGCCAGCAGGCCAACCCGCACATTCAGGTGCGCAGCCAGCGAGCGCCACTGCGGCCAATGCTGGGGCAAGGCGTACATGTGCAGGGCCGCTTCGGCATCGCAATGCAGGTCGAGTACCACGTCGGCATCACAGGCATGGCTCAGGAGCACACGCTGCATGCCTTGCAACTGACTGGTCGCAGGTGGCAGCTCTGACAACACGTCGCGCATGGCCTGACGGATCAGATGAACATTGGCGCGTGGGTCATCCCCAAGGCGCCCTTCAAGCCGTGCCACAACCGGCGCACTCAGCTCGACAAAATCGCGGTTGAAGTTCTTGCCGCTGCCGTACTCGAAACGCCCCTGGTGATTGCCTTGCAGCAATTGCCCGAGCCCCAGCGGATTGGCCACGGGCACCAGTTCGATCACGCCGTTCAACAACCCTTGCGCTTCTAGCGCACTCAAGCGTTTTTTCAGCTCCCAGGCGCAACGCATGCCGGGCAGTTCGTCGGCGTGCAAGCTGGCCTGAATGTAGGCCTTGCGCTCACCCGTGCCAAAACGAAACACCGACAGATGACGCTCGGTGCCCAGGCTGCTCCAGGGCAAGGGATGATCGATACGTTCCATGGGTCAGGCCTTGCGCGGGGCCATATAGCCCAACCAGCGGCGCTCGGCCAGTTTGAACAGGCGCACCAGAATGAACGTCAGGCACAGGTAGAAAACACCGGCGGTGATGTAGGCCTCGAACGGCAAGTAGTACTGCGCATTCACGGTACGCGCCGCACCCGTGATGTCGATCAGGGTCACGATGGACGCCAGACTGGTGGTCTGCAACATCATGATGACTTCGTTGCTGTACTGCGGCAGCGCCCGGCGCATGGCCGACGGCAACAGAATGCGGCGGTACATTTTGCCGCGCGACATGCCCATCGCCTTGGCCGCTTCAATTTCGCCGTGGGGCGTGGCCTTGAGGCTACCGGCGATGATTTCGGCGGTGTAGGCGCTGGTGTTGATGGCAAAGGCCAGACAGGCGCAGAAGGTTGCGCTGGACAACAGCGGCCACATGAAACTGTCGCGCACTGCATCGAACTGGGCCAGCCCGTAGTAGATCAGGAACAACTGCACCAGCATCGGCGTGCCGCGAATCACATAGGTGTAGAGCCAGGCCGGGAAGTTGACCAGCGGCTGCTTGGAGACGCGCATCAGCCCCAGCGGCACGGCCGCCAGCAAGCCGAAGAACAGTGAAATACCCAGCAACTTGAGGGTTTCCAGCAGGCCATCAAGGTACAGCGGCATGCTGTCCCAAATGACGTTGTAGTCGAAGATCATAGATCAGCCGCCTTAACGCCTACCGAGTAGCGCTTCTCAAGTTGTCGCAACGCCAACAGCGATACGCTGGTCAACACCAGGTACATCGCCGCGACGGCCAGAAAGAAGGTGAAAGGTTCGCGAGTGGCATCTGCCGCCTGCTTGGCCTTGAACATCATGTCTTGCAACCCGACCACCGAGATCAGGGCCGTGGCTTTGGTCAACACCAGCCAGTTGTTGGTAAAGCCCGGGATCGCGAGACGAATCATCTGCGGCACCAACACCCGGAAAAACACTTGAAAGCTGCTCATCCCATACGCCATGCCGGCTTCCGCCTGCCCTTTGGGAATGGCCATAAAGGCACCCCGAAAGGTTTCGGACAAGTACGCACCAAAGATGAAACCCAAGGTGCCGATACCGGCCGCCAGCGGGTTCAAATCAATGTAATCGTCATAGCCCAACAGGGGCGCGACGCGGTTCAGCAAGTCCTGACCGCCGTAGAAGATCAGCAGGATCAGCACCAGATCGGGAATGCCGCGAATGACGGTGGAATACAAATCGCCCAACCAGGCCAGCCAGCGCACCGGCGACAGGCGCAAAGAAACACCGATCAGACCTAGAACAATGGCCAGGGCCATGGACGACAAGGCGAGCTGAAGCGTCAGCCAAGCACCATCGAGGATGACAGCCCCGTAGCCTTTCAACATGATTCAGGTCCTCAAAATTTGGATGAAAAAATGGCGCAAACTTCAGAAATCCTGTTGCTTGCGCCATTTCGGACAGGGTGCTGCGATGGTTTACTTCGCGTCAGCACCGTAAATATCGAAGTCGAAATACTTGTCCTGGATCTGCTTGTACTTGCCGTTGGCACGG
The DNA here is from genome assembly GCF_001806145.1 of Pseudomonas sp. BS-2016. NCBI lineage: Bacteria > Pseudomonadati > Pseudomonadota > Gammaproteobacteria > Pseudomonadales > Pseudomonadaceae > Pseudomonas > Pseudomonas sp. BS-2016. The sequence goes on along the minus strand of NZ_MLCT01000019.1, from coordinate 186,082 downwards.
ATACCGTCGATGGCCGTGTTGATCTTGTCTTTCAGCGCATCGTTCTTGCGTACCGCGATGCCTACGCCGTCACCAAAGTATTTGACGTCGGTGAATTGCGGGCCTACGAACGCGTAACCTTTACCTGCTTTGGTTTTCAGGAAACCGTCTTGCAGCAGGGTGGCGTCGGCAACAGTGCCATCAAGGCGACCGGCCTGGATATCAAGGTAGATTTCGTTCTGCGAACCGTAAGGAACAACAGTGACTCCTTTAGGCGCCAGCACTTCCTTGGCAAAACGGTCGTGGATCGAACCACGTTGCACACCGATTTTCTTGCCTTTGAGTTCATCCAGGCTGTCGCTGACGGCAGTGCCGTCCTTCATCACCAGGCGTGCTGGAGTGAGGTAGTAACGATGGGTGAAATCAACGGATTTTTTACGGTCGTCGGTGATGGACATCGAGGACAGGATGGCGTCGATCTTGCGCACTTTCAGCGCCGGGATCAGGCCATCGAACTCTTGCTCAACCCAAACGCACTTGACCTTCATCTCTTCGCACAGGGCGTTACCGATGTCGTAGTCAAAGCCGACAATGCTGCCATCCGGGGCCTTGGAGGCAAACGGAGGGTACGCAGCTTCGATACCAATTTTCAGAGGTTTTTCATCAGCAAAAGCCTGCAGGGACAGCACAGACAGTGCCAGGGCGCCAAGAAGCACGAGTTTCTTCATCTTAGGACTCCATCGGTAAAGGGCAAAAAATGCAGAGTGAGCGTGAGCCCAATATGCGGAGGTTAAACCGGGAATGCGGCGCCACGTCCTACTGGCGTTGTGCTGAGGTCAACACAACAACGACGAGCGAGTGATCGGCATTCTAACGACAGGCTTCAAGCCGTTATTTCTTCAATGCGACAACTAATTACAAATGCACCGAGAAAGGCGACTCCAGGCATTGACAGCTCTTCAAAATCATGCAAGAGCAAAAGGTGCAGAACCTATATGAGTTGCAAATAGCGGGCCTATTATTCGCAAAGCCTTCTATTCCGGCAAGTGCAGCGTTTCATCTAATTTATTTGGCCTACACTGGCGGCGCCAAAACGGTGCTCTGCGTTTCGCAAAGCCCCGTTTTCGTGCACCCGGTTACACACGCGGTAACACCTCTTCGCTTTGCGTAGGACCAAACCTACTGCGCGCCAGCCTGTTCCTACACATCCACCCTTTAGATCAACCACAAAAAAGCCCCGCCTGACAGTGCAAGGCGGGGCGTGTTTAATGCCAGCCGGTGTTACGCGACCTTCATGCCTTTATGGGTTTCAATCAAATGCTGCACCACGCCCGGATCGGCCAGCGTCGAGATATCCCCCAGCCCGTCGTACTCACCCGTGGCGATCTTGCGCAAAATGCGGCGCATGATTTTGCCCGAACGGGTTTTGGGCAGGCCCGGCGCCCACTGAATGACATCGGGCGACGCAATGGGACCGATCTCTTTGCGGACCCAGTTTTTCAACTCCTGACGCAGTGCGTCTGTGGGCTCTTCCCCGCCATTCAACGTGACGTAGACGTAAATACCCTGCCCTTTGATGTCGTGCGGCACGCCAACGACGGCGGCCTCGGCAACTTTAGGGTGCGCAACCATCGCACTTTCTATTTCAGCCGTGCCCATGCGGTGCCCGGAAACGTTAAGCACGTCATCCACACGCCCGGTGATCCAGTAATAGCCATCCTCGTCACGGCGCGCGCCGTCACCGGTGAAGTACATGCCGCGAAAGGTCTTGAAGTAGGTGTCCACAAAGCGGTCGTGATCGCCGTACAGCGTGCGCGCCTGACCCGGCCACGAGTCGAGGATCACCAGATTGCCCTCGGTGGCGCCTTCGAGGATGTTGCCCAAGTTATCCACCAGCGCAGGCACCACTCCGAAGAACGGCCGTGCCGCCGAACCGGGCTTGAGGGCATGCGCGCCCGGCAGCGGGCTCATCAGGCACGCACCGGTTTCGGTCTGCCACCAGGTATCGACAATCGGGCAGCGCTCTTTGCCGACGGTCGTGTAGTACCAGCTCCAGGCTTCGGGGTTGATCGGCTCGCCCACCGACCCCAGCAAACGCAAACTGGAGCCGTCTGCATCTTTAACGGCTGCCTGCCCCTCGGCCATCATGGCGCGAATGGCGGTAGGCGCGGTGTAAAGGATGTTGACCTTATGCTTGTCGATGATCTTCGACACGCGGGTGATGTCCGGGTAGTTCGGCACCCCTTCAAACAGCACCGTGGTGGCACCGTTGGCCAGCGGCCCGTAGACAATGTAGGTATGACCGGTGACCCAGCCCACGTCAGCCGTGCACCAATACACCTCGCCCGGGCGGTAATCGAACACGCGCTCATGGGTCAGGGCCGCATACAGCAGGTAGCCACCGGTGGTGTGCTGTACGCCCTTGGGCTTGCCGGTGGAGCCGGAGGTATAAAGGATGAACAACGCTTCTTCAGCGCCCATCTCTTTTGGCGCGCAGTGCGTTGAGGCGACAGCCATCAGGTCGTGGTACCAGATGTCACGGTGTTTGTACCAGGCAATGTCACCGCCGGTGCGCTTGAACACGATGATCTTTTGCACGCTGGAGGTGTCTGGGTTGGTCAGCGCTTCGTCGACATTGGCCTTGAGCGCCGTGCGCTTGCCGCCCCGAATACCTTCGTCGGCGGTAATGACCACCTTGGATTTGCAGTCGATGATGCGACCGGCCAGCGCCTCAGGCGAGAAGCCGCCAAACACCACCGAGTGAATCGCACCGATACGGGTGCAGGCCAGCATGGCCACCACCGCCTCGGGCACCATCGGCATGTAGATCGTCACCACGTCGCCACGGTGCACGTCCTGACCGCGCAAGGCGTTCGCCAACTTGCACACTTCTTCGTGCAGTTCACGGTAGGTAATGTTGCGCTGCTCGGAAGGGTCATCGCCCTCCCAGATAATCGCCACCTGATCGCCGCGCTCGGCCAGATGACGGTCCAGGCAGTTATAGGACACGTTGAGGGTGCCGTCGGCAAACCATTTGATGTCGACATGGTGATCGTCGAAAGAGGTCTGCTTGACCGTAGTGAAAGGCTTGATCCAGTCGAGACGCTTGGCCTGCTCGCGCCAGAAACCATCCGGGTTGACGACAGATTGCTGGTACATCGCCTTGTAGGTCGCCTCATCGGTCAGCGTGTTGGCTGCGACCTCGGGGCGTACGGGATACAGGGAAGCTGCACTCATGTTCCACACCTCAATTTTTTTGTAGTTGTTGTTTTATGACCCTGTTGTAGCCGGGCCACCGCGTGAGTTCCATTCGACGTTGGTAGTAAGAAACCTGCTTAAAAAACGTCATATTTATCAAGAAGGCTCAAGCTCGCCACTTACAGCCCACATCCCCGTCAAAAGCCGCGCCGCCAGACTGCCTTGCCCTGCTGTTTTCGGCGATTGTTGCAGAATCTGTCAACAGTCTTTATCAAAACGCCCTCTATATGCAGGCCCGGCGCAGGCATAAAATTCCTCTCGCCAACCAAGGCACCGCGATTAACGCAAGTTACAGCCCCCACGAAGGCACGCTCAGTCGCACTTAACTCATCAAGTTTCACACGTGGCCTCATAAGGGCTACGTGACCCCACTCGACCAAAAACAGGTAACCCTGAAATGAAAGCGTTGTTAGTTCTGGCCCTCAGCAGTGTGTGTTTAACCGCCATGGCGGATGAATCAAACACCCCGGTTTCCAGCCAGCAACCTGCCGTTGAACACTACTCCTACTCTTCCGAACTGGACATTGCCAAAGTTATTTCCATGACTGAAGTGCCTAACGTGTGCGAAGTAGTGCCCGCACAAATGGTGTACGAAGACTCCCACGGTATGCAGCACACCCTGGAGTATCGCGTCATGGGCAATGGCTGCTCGAACGGCTAACTTACTGTTTTAAGTTAACCCCCTACTTATTTATTCAGGGCGCAACTTTAACGGCACACAAGTTTATATACGTGTTGCGTTAATGCCCGCCAGTCACTACTCAGGACACTCGTACATGAAACGCTCGCTGATATTGGCTTTTAGTCTATCGGTACTGGCAAGTGCTGCCTTTGCAGCAGACGGTTACACCCGCACTCATTCAGCCACTTATGCTGAAGACGGTTATGACAACACCCGTTCGGCCTCTTTTGCCGAAGATGGTTACGACAACACCCGCTCGGCCTCCTTTGCCGAAGACGGTTACGACAACACCCGCTCGGCCTCTTTTGCCGAAGATGGCTATGACCGCACCCAGGGTCATCGCTTGAGCTGACACCGCGAGTGACTTAACGCCCGGTTTCGACCGGGCTTAGTCCCCCCGAACAGCAAACACCCCCCTCCCGGCCTCACCTCGCCCTGCACACACCCCGGCAAGACCCACGCAAAAATAATCTGCCTGCGGCAAACCCTCGCCCAGCCGCTGCCTCGCCCAAGTCCACCCTAAAATCAGGGCATTTCGTCGCATCCGCGGAAAAAAACTGGCTGAAATACCCTGTACAAAACCCGTATACTCCCGCCGTCAAAAGGGCTTGATATATCCCCTTCCCGGGTTATAAACCCACGCTGCTCCGGCCCAAGGCCAGGCTGCGATGCACAAACCACTGCATCCCCTCAGCGACAGCGGGCCAACCCTACGAATACATTCATGTTTTTGCGTGCGCTTACCGCTGCTGCAAGCAACATTCCTTAGATCCAAGCGGCCAATGGCCGTGTGACAACTCAACCATTAAGCGTTATCACACGGGCGTCAGGCCCTCACGCAGGAGACGACACGTCATGCTGAGCTGGGACGAATTCGATAAAGAAGATGAAGGCGAAGTCGCCGTCAAAGGCGCCAATGCCGGTCACGCAACCGAAGCCAACATGGACCGCCTGGACACCGCTGGCGGCGTTGCGGCACTTGAGGCTCGCGCTGTCACGGCCAGTGACTCCGAGGCCATCAAGCGTGCCAAGGCCGCACTGGACAACCTTGATATCGCTGAAGGCCTGGCCGAGCTCGAAGGCGCCAGCGCTCGTGTAGCCGTTGATGAAAAGATGATGATCAACTGCCGCGCCGACCTTAACCAGCTCGTGCCGTTCAAGTACGACTGGGCCTGGCAGAAGTACCTCGACGGCTGCGCAAACCACTGGATGCCGCAAGAAGTCAACATGACCGCCGACATCGCCCTCTGGAAAAACCCGGAAGGCCTGACCGACGACGAACGCCGCATCGTGATGCGCAACCTGGGCTTCTTCTCCACCGCCGACTCGCTGGTTGCCAACAACCTGGTCCTGGCCGTGTACCGTTTGATCACCAACCCGGAATGCCGCCAGTACATCCTGCGCCAGGCGTTCGAAGAGGCGATCCACACCCACGCCTATCAGTACTGCATCGAATCGCTGGCCATGGATGAAGGCGAGATCTTCAACATGTACCACGAGATTCCTTCGGTCGCCAAAAAGGCCACGTGGGGCTTGAAGTACACCCGTTCGATCTCTGATCCGAAGTTCGAAACCGGCACCGTTGAAACCGACAAGGAACTGCTGCGCAACCTGATCGCTTACTACTGTGTGCTGGAAGGCATCTTCTTCTACTGCGGCTTCACCCAGATCCTGTCGATGGGCCGCCGCAACAAGATGACCGGGGTTGCCGAGCAGTTCCAGTACATCCTGCGCGATGAGTCGATGCACCTGAACTTCGGCATCGACGTGATCAACCAGATCAAAATCGAAAACCCGCACCTGTGGGATGCCGAGATGAAGGAAGAAGCCTCGCAGATGATCCTGCAAGGCACGCAGCTGGAAATCGAATACGCCCGTGACACCATGCCGCGCGGTGTGTTGGGCATGAACGCAGCGATGATGGAGGACTACCTCAAGTTCATCGCCAACCGCCGCCTGTCGCAAATCGGCTTGAAAGAAGAGTATCCGGGCACGACCAACCCGTTCCCGTGGATGAGCGAAATCATGGACTTGAAGAAAGAGAAAAACTTCTTCGAGACCCGCGTGATCGAGTACCAAACGGGCGGCGCACTGAGCTGGGACTGATACCCGGCGCGGTTAAACGCTGACCTTGAAAGGCTGCCCCCACGGGCAGCCTTTTTTTGTGGCCGGGCAAACGTCGCCAATTCAATCGAAATATTCGACAGATCACGGCTTGGGCACATCGGCTCACATCAAGGGGTTGGGTCGGGATCTCACGGCGGGAACAGATCAAAAAAATGGATTTGATCCTCGCTTGAAACAACTGTATAAAAACACAGTACTTTTTCAAGCATAGACCCAGCCCCGGAGAATCCCCATGTCGAACTCAGCGATGCGCAATACGCTTGAGCAAATCGTCCTCAACCAATTCACCCCGTTGCACTGCGCTCAGGCACGCGAAATGCTGGGCTGGAGCTTTGAACGACTGAGCGAAGCGTCCCGTGTTTCGGTAGCTGCCATTAAACGCTTTGAGTCCGGCGAACCGATTCGCGACGTCACCCTGCTGGCCCTGGCTCACCGCCTTGAGGCTGAAGGACTGGTGTTCTTTCCGGGTTTCGCTCCCGGCAGAGGCGAGAACATTCGCGGCACTACCCCGAACCCGATCGGTCGCGGCGATTACGCCATGATCGAGTAACACCGGGCGATACAGGTTCAACGCCACGCCAGCCATGCTGCCTGGCGTGGGCAGGCATCCGATCCAACCGCGCGTACTGGCCAGGGAAGGCCAGCTCCAGCGTGACGTTGTGAATCACCAAAGAGGGGGCATGGGAATACCCAGTCTCGTCTGATGACAGGGCCAGGCACGGACTCTATCCAACGCACCAGGCCCATCAACCGCAAAAGCTCACCCTGTGCGCGTTGAGCACGAAAGACGGTCAATCGCTATTTTTCTGCCCTCTGCTTTAACACTCCGCTACCCTGCCCTGAAATGATGCCCATTGAGAAACGTTCAGCAGCTACGCTTGAACAATCTTGATCTGAATTGCATAAAGCCCGCGCGGCATATACCTGATCCAACACCCGTTGAACCACCCTTTTTCGTAGACCACGCCATGGACAATAAAAGAGGCAAAGGCCTGTCATTCGCCAAACGCATCTATGTGCCCCGCATCATAGGGTTAGGCATCGGCTGTTTTAGCGTAATGGCGACTCTTTATCCGCTCGACCCGCCTGCCTGGCTATGGGGTTTGTTGCTATTCAACGGGTTCATCTGGCCACACTTGGCCCTGCGGCTCTCGACACGCTCGGCGTATCCGTTTCAGGCCGAGCGCCGCAACATGCTGATCGACTCATTGTTGGGCGGGTTTTGGGCCGCGAGCATGCAGTTCAATCCGTTACCCACGGTGACCATCCTGTCGATGATGATCATGAATAACGTCGCAGCGGGTGGCCAAAAAATGCTGCTTCGTGGCGCAGCGGCCCAACTGACCGGTGTGCTGATTTCATGGGGGTTATTGGGCGTGGCCTTCAGCACGACCATCACGCCCCTGCAGATCTACGCCTGCTTGCCCATGCTGACGCTCTACCCGTTTGCGGTGGGCATGGTCTGTTATCGGCTGGCCATCAAACTGGCCGAACACAAACGCACCCTCAGTGCCCTCAGCCGTACCGACAGCCTGACCGGACTGTTAAACCACGGTTCGTGGAAAGACCTCTTACAGCTCAGCTTTGAGCAGTGCCGGAAAAATAACTCACGCGCGACGCTGGCCTTGATTGATATCGACCATTTCAAGCGCATCAATGACACGTACGGACATATCGTCGGCGACAGCGTGTTGCGCCAATTCAGCAAACAACTCAAGGACAACCTGAGGGCCGAGGACCTGGCGGGGCGTTATGGCGGGGACGAGTTTTGCGTCATCCTCCCCGACCGCACCCTGGAGCAGGCGCAAGACATCATGGAGCGACTGCGCCAAGTTTTCTGCAACGACCTGCATGACAATGACCCGGCGTTGCGGGTCAGCTTGAGCATCGGGCTGGCGTCATACCGCGACGATTTCAACGATGCTTCCCTGTGGCTCAACGAAGCCGACAAAGCGCTGTATATCGCCAAAAACACCGGCCGCAACAAAATCAGCGTGGCTGCGGCCGAGGTGTTTCCGGACCCCGCCTAGGGGGTAACGCAACGTCGTACGGCACTGATCTCAGGAATATCTTGCCTGCGCATATACACACGCAACGGCTCGGTGATGTTGAGCCGATCATCGATGTTTTGATCCAGCAGCAACTGAACCAGCTCACGCTTGAGGGTCATGGTGTCGGCATCCCCGGCTTGCCAGACAAATTCGCTGGTGGGGGTGATGTTGTCGTCGGCGACGTCCATCCCGAAGGAATCTTCACTAAAACGGACAATGTGCTGGCCTGTCTTACGATTGAAACCAACGAAGCCGTTAAGTTGATCGGCGGCCTGGCAGATCAGTTCAGACGTGATGCGCATGGTAAACCTCACTAATGAGCGCTAAAGGCTCTAGGACGATGGTTTACACGCAAGGATGAAGGTGTGTTCCCTCTGCCGGGGACGCTGTTGCGCGCCAGAATACTGCAGATCACACCTTAAAAGCGCAGCAAATTGCCCCTCACGCACATTTATGTCGGGTTCTCGATAGCCCCCGAGGCTGTCAGTTGTTAAAAAGACGCCCTTAATTTTACCGATCGAAAGGAACTCACCCCATGCCGGATATTTTTGGCAAAAGCGCCCTGCTCCTCAGCCTGTTGCTGGGCATGAGCGGCGCACACGCCGCCCGCCCGTCTGACACGGCTCAAGCGGAACTGGCCAAGGCTCAGGGCATCCCGCGGCCGGCCGTTATCGCCCATCGCGGCGCATCATTCGACGCCCCTGAATCCACGGCAGCGGCGTACACCGTTGCCCGCGACCTGGGTGCCGATTACCTGGAAATGGATCTGCAGCGCAGTAAAGACGGTGTGTTGTTTGCCTTGCATGACAACAGCCTGTTGCGCACCACCGACGTCGCGACAAAATTCCCGGAGCGCAAAGACAGCCCGGCCAACGCCTTCACCATGGCCGAGCTGAAAACCCTGGATGCGGGCAGCTGGTTCAACGCGGCCTACCCTGAGCGCGCTCGCCCGTCTTATAAGGGTCTGCAAATCCTGACCCTGGATGAAATCATCGACATCGCCGAGGCTAGCCCTCAGCACACACCCGGTTTGTACATCGAGACCAAGGAGCCCAAGCAGTTCCCGGGCCTTGAACATGACCTTAAAAACGCGCTGAGCAAGCGCGGCTGGCTGCAACCTGTCACCACGGTCAGCGGCGAACCAGGCGTGGGTCAGGGCAAAGGCCGCGTCATCCTGCAAACCTTTGAGAAAAGCAGCCTTGAACTGCTGCAAAAAGAAATGCCCGACACCCCTAAAATCTTGCTGTTATGGGTCGGTGAAGGTGGCATGGCGCCCAACTCCGACGTGAGTTTTGCCGACTCTGGCGAGAAAGATAAAGCCGCCTATTACGCCAAACAGCAACCCAAGGATAAAGCCGAGTTCCTACGCTGGCTGGACTTTGCCAAAGCCCACGGGGCCATCGGTACGGGGCCTTCGGCTGCGCTGGCGGCCGGTGGCGATCAGAGCTACTTCGACCTGGTCCAGCCCTGGATGAACACAGCGACCCACGACAAGGGCATGCTGGTACACGTGTACACCATTGATGAACCGGCGGACTTCAAGCATGTCATGCAATCTGGCGTAGACGGCATCTTTACCAACCGCGCCTCCGAGCTGCTGAAGTTCTATCAACGCCCGGCGCCGTTAACGGTTAACCAATTGCTCGAAAAGAACGGTTACTGATCGATTTGAGGCTTTCTTCAGTTTCAGGGCAGAAATTAAGGGTGAGTTAAGTTGCGATGTTTAATCTGGCCCCACTTAAACAGCTCACCCAAGAGGAATTAAACATGAAAGCACTTAGCGTATTGTTTGCCACTGCTGCCCTGACACTGACTGCCGGTCTGGCTCAAGCCGATGTTCGTCCGGACCACATTCCCGAATTGCTCAAGAAGGGTGAAATCACCTCTTTTGAAACGCTGAATGCAAAGGCGCTGGCCCAACATAAGGGGGCCACTATTCTGGATACCGAACTTGATGACTCATACGGCAAGTTGGTGTATGAAGTTGAAATGCGTGACGCCCAGGGCCTTAAGTGGGATGTTGAACTGGACGCCAAAACGGGCGACGTATTGAAGAATAAACAAGACACCTGAGTTAAGCGTTTAATAAATAACCGCGCCCTCTTCTAGAGTGGCGCGGTTTTTTATGTCGGCGTCCACTCTTTTTATAAAATATCGCCTCAGTTGTAGCGCATAAGCGAGTTCTCGCTAAAATTGCCCCTACCCCGTTCAACCGAGACCCCGATCCATGGTGCAAGGCGTAGAAACTGACATCGCAACGATCAATCGCATCAGTGCAGTGCCGGCCATGTTGCAAGTCATCAGTGAAATGACCGGCATGCGATTCGCGGCCATCGCCCGCGTGACCGCCACCAGCTGGACGGCGTGTGCCGTGCTCGACAAACTCGGGTTCGGGTTAAAACCCGGCGGCGAACTGGATTTGGCCACCACCTTGTGTTTTGAAAGCATGGGGTCGCATCAGCCGATCATTATCGATAACGTCAGTACAGACCCGCACTACCAGAACCATCACACCCCTAAGTTGTACCGTTTCGAAAGCTACATCACGGTGCCGGTATTCCGTACCGACGGCAGATTTTTCGGCACCATCTGCGCGCTGGACCCTGAACCCGCGACACTCAAAAGCAGCACCATCCAGACCACGCTGGAGTCGTTCGCTCGACTGATCTCGTTGCAAATGGACGCCGAAGAACACCAGCAACGCACCGAAACCGCGCTACTTCTGGAACGTGAAACCGCCGAGTTGCGCGAGCAGTTTATTGCCGTGCTGGGCCATGACTTGCGTAACCCGCTGTTCGCCATTACCACCGCCGCCGAACGACTGCTACGCAAACACCCTAACCCGGCATCCGATCATCTGGTGCAGCACATTCTGACCAGCGGCCGACGTGCCGCACGGCTGGTTGAAGATGTACTGGACTTTGCCCGAGGGCGCCTGGGGGCCGGTATTCCATTGACACTGCATGACTCTGCCGACCTCAATGACGTTTTTACCCATGTCATCTCGGAAGTCCAAAGTGTTCACCCGCAGCGCCAGATTGAGGCAGACATCGGCCCCATTGATGGGCTGCATTGTGACAGCGGTCGATTGGCGCAATTGCTGTCCAACTTGCTGGCCAATGCCATCAACCATGGCGCAACCCACGGGGTGGTCGAAGTGCAGGCCCAAGTGAACGATGACCTCTTCACTCTGAAAGTAACCAACCAGGGCAACCCGATTCCGCCCCACGTCCAGGCACAGCTGTTTCAGCCCTACTCACGCCCCGCCAATGACACGCCACAAGCCGGGCTGGGATTGGGACTGTACATCGCCAGCCAGATCGCTCAATCGCACGGCGGCCATATTGAAGTGTCCTCCTGTGAAGAACACGGCACCGTCTTTGCTTTCCACCTGCCGTTAGGCGCACGGCGCTGAGGGTGTGTTCCTGTGCAGGAGAGGTCAGTACATTAAACACGGCATCTTTTCGAAACGACCAATGGCAGCTTGAGGCGTCTACGCTGGGCTATGGTAGGTACTTTGCCCTGTTCGAAAGGAGTCGATCATGCACGGCAATACACGCTTGGAATCGTCCATTTCCACCCTCGCGGGCAAACTTGCCGCTTTGGCCTACAGCCTTCTGAGTTACGCGCTCTTTCTGTTGGTCTTTATCTACTTCATCGGCTTTCTCAGCTCGATTGGCGTCCCTAAAGGCATCGATACCGCCGTCAGCCGGGTACCCTGGCCATGGGCAATCGGGATCGATGTGCTGCTGATTACCCTGTTCGCCATTCAACACAGCGGTATGGCGCGCAAAACCTTCAAACACTGGTGGCTCAGGTTCGTGCCGGCACCGATTGAACGCGCAACCTATGTGCTGTTCAGCAGTGCGGTGCTGGCGCTGATGATCTGGCTGTGGCAACCGGTCAGCATCACCGTGTGGCGCATCGAGTCCCCTTTGGCCGTCGCCCTGCTGACAGGGGTGTATTGGCTGGGCTGGGCTCTGGTACTGGTGGCTACGTTTCTGATCAGCCACCTTGAACTGTTCGGCATCAAGCAGGCACTGGACACTGTTCTGCGGTTAAAAGCACCCGATACCTCTTTCAAAACCCCGCTTCTGTACAGAGTCGTGCGGCACCCGATGTATGCCGGTTTTCTGATGGCCTTCTGGGCGACGCCGCACATGACCGTCGGGCGACTGGTGTTCGCCGTGACCTGCACGCTGTATATCGTGATTGGCAGCCGACTTGAGGAAAAAGATCTGCTGGTGCTGTTTGGCGATCCCTACCGGCGTTACCAACAACGCATCGGCAGGCTCATCCCGTTTGTCGGTCGCAGAAAACTCCCGGTCTTGAGCCCGCAAAAAGGATGTATTTGCAGCGAAGATGAGTAGACACTGGCGCACCGCTTTAACGCTCACCTGTGAGCTCTTCCATTGCGCCATGACAGACCTCGCCATGCTTACCCGCCTTTGCACTTACGATGACCTGACGGCTGAACAACGCCAGCAACTGCGTGCCATCAACGTCCATCCGGAGCAGCTCCCCTACTGCGGCGACATTGAATGCGCCCTGTACTCTCTGCCGGCTACCCCACATGCCGGTATCAAAGGGTTCGTGCTGCTGGGCGATGACCTGCCCGTGGCATTTTTACTACTCAAGCGCGCACCGCTGCTGGCGCATTGGGCCGAACCGGGCAGCGCCACCGTGCATGCGTTTCAGGTCGACAAACGCCTTCAGGGCCAAGGGATCGGCAAAACCTGCCTCAACTTGTTAGCCCGGCAACTGCACGGTTACTGGCCAGAGATCAACCAACTGATGCTCTCCGTCAGCCCGTTCAACACGTCAGCCCTGCATTTTTACAAGGGCCAGGGCTGGATTGAAGGGGGTGAGGCGTATCAGGGCGAGCGGTGTTTAACCCTGGCGCTGCACTCCCCCTTGGCGAGCCAGCAAGCGGGTTAAAGGCATCGCCCTCACATGCCAGAACAGAATCATCGCGTCTCATCGAAAATCGCCGCTGACAGCCCCTAGACAAAAGGCCACCATCGACCTTATTGTTTGGCCCGGACCACCGCAGTGGTTCACGTCGCTCGGACGGTTCCGGGCGCTTACGTATCAGAGGCCAACATGGCAGACCAAGGTTCGCCGCGCCGCTTTGCGCGCATCGATCGACTCCCCCCGTATGTGTTCAACATAACCGCCGAGCTGAAAATGGCTGCGCGGCGCCGTGGCGAAGACATTATCGACTTCAGCATGGGCAACCCTGACGGCCCGACACCGCCGCACATCGTTGAAAAACTCTGCACGGTCGCACAACGCGAAGACACCCATGGCTACTCCACTTCGCGCGGCATCCCACGCCTGCGCCGGGCTATTTCCCGCTGGTATGCCGATCGCTACAACGTCGACATCGACCCTGAAGACGAAGCCATTGTCACCATCGGTTCCAAGGAAGGCCTCGCGCATTTGATGCTGGCCACGCTGGATCAGGGCGACACGGTGCTCGTACCCAACCCCAGCTATCCGATCCACATCTACGGGGCTGTCATCGCGGGCGCGCAAGTGCGGTCAGTGCCGCTGATTCCCGGCGTAGACTTTTTCGCCGAGCTGGAAAAAGCCATCCGCGGATCGATTCCCAAGCCAAAAATGATGATTCTGGGCTTCCCGTCCAATCCCACCGCGCAGTGCGTTGAGCTGGACTTCTTCGAGCGCGTGGTGGCGCTGGCCAAACAATATGACGTGCTGGTGGTGCACGACCTGGCCTACGCCGACATCGTGTACGACGGCTGGAAGGCCCCTTCGATCATGCAAGTGCCGGGGGCAAAAGACATCGCCGTGGAATTTTTCACCCTGTCAAAAAGCTACAACATGGCAGGCTGGCGCATTGGTTTCATGGTGGGCAATGCCGAACTGGTCAGCGCGCTGGCGCGCATCAAGAGCTACCACGACTACGGCACCTTCACACCGTTGCAAGTCGCCGCCATTGCTGCCCTGGAAGGCGACCAACAGTGCGTGAAAGACATTGCCGAGCAGTACCGCCAGCGCCGTAACGTACTGGTCAAAGGGCTGCATGAGCTGGGCTGGATGGTCGAAAACCCGAAAGCGTCCATGTATGTGTGGGCCAAGATCCCTGAGGCCTACGCGTCTATGGGGTCGCTGGAATTTGCCAAGAAGCTGCTGGCGGACGCCAAAGTCTGCGTCTCACCGGGCGTAGGATTTGGTGAATATGGCGATGACCATGTGCGCTTTGCGCTGATCGAAAATCAGGATCGAATTCGTCAGGCGGTGCGCGGCATTCGCGCCATGTTCCGTGCAGATGGCGTGAGCGCCAACTGAAAGACCCCGCCGGTGCGAACGCATTCGCGCCGGCGGGGGCTGGGGTTTAAACCACCAGCGACAGCAGCAGGATGAAGATCAAACCGACCACCGACAGAATGGTTTCCATCGCGGTCCAGGTTTTGAATGTTTCAGCCACGGTCATGTTGAAGTACTGCTTGACCAGCCAGAACCCCGCATCGTTCACATGGGACAGGATCAACGAACCTGCGCCCGTCGCCAGCACCAGCAGCTCGCGGTTCACGCCCGGAATCAAGTCCACCACCGGCAGCACAATGCCTGCGCCGGTGATGGTTGCAACGGTCGCGGAACCGGTCGCAATCCGAATCACCGCCGCCACCAGCCACGCCAGTAGAATCGGCGAAATTTGCGCATTCACCGCCATGTGACCGATCACGTCGCCCACACCGCTGGCCACCAGCATTTGCTTGAAACCACCGCCAGCACCAATGATCAAAATGATCGCCGCCGTCGGCGCCAGGCTCGCGTCCAGCAATTTGAGGATGCGCTTGGAGTCGATGCCCTGGCGCGCGCCAAAGGTGTACAGCGACAGCAGCAAGGCCAGCAACAGCGCGGTGATCGGGTGGCCGATCATGTCCATCCAGCCGCGGAAGAAGTTACCGTCGGGCAACGCCACGTCGGCAAAGGTCTTGAGCAACATCAGGAACACCGGCAGCAACACTGTGGCCAGCGTGATGCCGAAACTCGGGAGGCTGCTGGATTCCGGCTCGCTGGCCAGTTGATCCACCAGTTCCTGGGACGGGTTGCCGGGAATGTACTTGGAGATAAAGCTGCCGTAGATCGGCCCCGCGATGATGGCCGTCGGCAAGGCAACGATCAGGCCATACAGAATGGTCTTACCGATGTCTGCGCCAAAGACCCCAATGGCCAGCAACGGTCCCGGATGCGGTGGCACCAGGCCATGAACGGCAGACAAACCGGCCAGCAGCGGAATGCCGATCTTGATCAACGACACGCCGGTGCGGCGCGCCACGATGAACACCAACGGAATCAGCAGGACAAACCCGATCTCGAAAAACAGCGGAATGCCCACCAGAAACGCAGCGAACATCATCGCCCACTGCACGCGCTCTTTACCGAACGCGCGAATCAGGGTGCGGGCGATCTGATCGGCCCCGCCTGAGTCGGCCATCATTTTGCCGAGCATGGTGCCCAGCGCGAGGATGATGCCGACAAAGCCCAGCACGCCACCGAACCCGTCCTGGAAAGACTTGATGATTTTGTCCGTAGGCATGCCCGAGGTCAGGCCGAGGAACGCCGAGGCAATAATCAACGCGATAAACGGATGCAGCTTGAACCGGGTGATCAACACGATCAACCCGATGATGGTGACGACAGCGTCAAGCAGTAGAAAGGTGTTCTGGGACATGCCTAGCATGGGGCGTCTCCTGGCTTGTTGTTGTTATCGGGCGCGAATGTGCAGCCGGGGATGAGTCGGATAGCGCTGTCTTTTTTATGCAAAATCATGGGGTTGTCTGCAACGAATGTTCATGCCACCAATCGCGGGCCTGAGACGCCAGCTCATCGATGTCATGGGTGGCCGCGTTCAGGGTCAACACCAGAGGTTCATTGACCGGCGATTCAAGGGCAGCGAACTGGCTGTCAATCAGGGTTTTGGGCATGAAATGCCCGGGGCGATGAGCCACCCGATCTGCCGCTACTTCGGGCGTCAACTCAAGGAACACGAAGCCCAAACCGTCGACGGCGCTGCGCAGACGCTCGCGATAACGCAACTTGAGCGCCGAGCAGGTCAATACCGGGCGCTGGCCCCGCTCAACGGCAAGGCGCAACTCGTCTGCCAGGCTGGCCAGCCATCCGGCACGGTCGTCGTCGGTCAGGGGGATCCCGGCACTCATCTTGGCAATGTTGGCCGCGGGGTGAAACGCGTCACCCTCAATCGGGGTCGCGCCATTGAGCAGGCACAATGCCTGGCTCACGCTGGATTTGCCGCAGCCGGCAACACCCATGATGACCAGGGCAGTGATAGGTTGACTCATGAAACACCTCAGTCCGTAGACAGCGCTGTCTTTGTCCGTGCGTTCAGTACCTGAAAGCAAAGCACAAAGCCGGGGCTACCGACGTCTATTTCTCATTTTTGTGGGGAGACGCGGTGACGCTCTCGACATACAAAGCTGGGGTAACCGGAGTGCCGACAATCAGGCAATTGCGGGCATCCGTGGACAGCGCTACCTTAGTGGCTTGTTTTTTGTTTGGCAAGCCGCGATGACCTCCGTCAAAAACGATAAAAATACCCGCACAACGGGCCGTCCGACCCTCAATGAAGTCGCCCGACTGGCAGGCGTAAGCCCTATTACAGCCTCGCGCGCATTGCGCGGCATCAGCAGTGTGGCCACCGAACTGGCCGAAAAAGTGCGCCAGGCCGCCGCCGACCTGAACTACGTGGTCAACCCTGCGGCACGCGCCCTGGCCTCGGCCCAGAGCCATTCGGTGGTGGTTTTAGTCCCGTCGTTGTCCAACCTGCTGTTTATCGACACCCTCGAAGCCATCCATTCGGTATTACGACCCAAGGGTTTTGAAGTCTTGATCGGCAACTTCCATTACTCGCGTGACGAAGAAGAAGACCTGCTGCGCAACTACATGGCGTACCAGCCGCGCGGGCTGCTGCTGACCGGGTTCGATCGCTCTGAAAGCTCACGGCGCATGATCGAGTCCAGCAATGTGCCCTGCGTGTACATGATGGAACTGGACGCGGGCGCCGGACTGAACTGCGTAGGGTTCTCCCAGTTGGAAGCGGGCGAGACCGCCGCGCACCATTTGATTTCCAGCGGCCGTCAACACCTGGCTTATATAGGGGCGCAACTCGACCAACGCACCTTGCTGCGCGGTGAAGGCTATCGGCGCGCGCTGCAAGCCGTCGGCCTTTACAACCCGGACCTTGAAGTGCTGACGCCACGCCCTTCATCCGTGGGGCTGGGTGGCGAGTTGTTCTTGCAGTTGATAGCCGCACACCCGCAGGTGGATGCCATTTTCTTCGGCAATGACGACCTTGCCCACGGCGCCTTGCTGGAAGCGGCGCGGTTCGGGATCAAAATCCCTGAACAAATCGCCATGCTGGGGTTCAACGACCTGCCCTCTTCCGAGTTTATGGTGCCGCGGCTCAGCAGCATTCGCACGCCTCGCGAAGCCATTGGCCGTCGTGCGGCGGAACAAATGCTGACCCTGATGGCCGGTAATCGAGTCGCCAATCCTGTGCAAGACATGGGGTTTGAATTGATGGTGCGCGAAAGCAGTTAATCCTTAACCGGCCCAAAAGCGGCAAGCGGGCGGCAAGGTTTCTCCGCCCGGCCTTGCCGTTGACCGCCAGGCCCCGCGCGGGACGGGGGTTAACGTGCCCGGCATGCTAATTGCTCGATAAGTGGCTATCCACGATTTGAACAGGGCTCACGCATGCTAGTTACTGCGCAAAACACCTTGACCCTCCTGAAGACCCAGCGCCCGGACCTGGACCCTGTCACAGGGGCCGCCAGCGCGCTGTACAACGGTCAACTGCAAAACAGCCAGCCGCTGACCAATATTCAAGCCACGCCGACGTCGGCGGCCGGCAATGCTCAGGCCGATAACGTCAACGCCGCCTTCGCCAAAACCCGCGTGCTGTTGCAGGCCAGCGTGCCTGAAACCGCTGCCACCCAAGGAACTGCCACCCAAGCCTTCAAGGACTACATGGACACGCCTGTGGCGCAGCGCATTCGTGAACAGTTTTTGAAGGAAATGGGCCTGACCGAGGACGACGTAAAAGCCATGCCGCCCGAAAAGCAGCAAGCGATCAACGACAAAATCAGCGATTTGATGCAACACAAAGAAGCCCTCAAACACGCTGAAAGTGCCCGACACAAACAAGAAGAGCAGGTTTAGCGCTTGCCTGTCATCGCTGACAGACAATGCGAAGGACCTGTCAGTGCAACTGCAACGTGGCGTTGAACTGGCTGATAGCGTCTACCACGTGCCTGGAGCCTTGCTGAATTTCCAGAATCGCCACCCCGGCTTCATTGGCCAGTTCAACGCCTAATCCTGTTCGGCTCAAACTCGATTGCATGCTGTTGACGGCATTAAGGGACAAGTCGTGGTTTTTGCGCACCACTTCCACTATTTCCACGGTTGCCGCACTGGTGCGCGCGGCCAGGCTTCTGACCTCATCGGCCACCACGGCAAAACCCCGCCCATGCTCTCCGGCACGCGCCGCTTCAATGGCCGCATTGAGTGCCAGCAAGTTGGTCTGATCGGCGATGCTGCGAATTGTTTGCACAATCTTGCCGATGCTGTCCGATTGCTTGCTGACCGCATCGATGCTCTGCGCTGCCTCGTTCAGGTCCTGGGAGATGGCCTCGATGATTTGCACCGTTTGCTGAACCACCTCAGAACCTTTCTGCGCACTTGCATCGTTTTGCACCGAAGTGGCATGGGCTGATTCGGCCGCTGTTTGCAGGTTGGTGACTTGAGCCGTGATATCACTGGCGAATTTCACCACTTTGTATAAACGGCCCTTGGCATCGAAGATCGGGTTATAGGAGGCCTCAAGGAACACCTGACGGCCATATTTATCGAGCCGCTCAAATCGTCGCGAGTGCACTTCGCCGCGGTTGAGTGACGCCCAAAATGTCTTGTACTGCGCCGACTCTCGTTCGCTCGGCGTGCAAAACATGCCATGGTGCTGGCCCACAATCTCTGCCAACGAATAATGCATGGTGTTGAGAAAGTTCTGATTGGCGTTGATTACGCAACCGTCCGGCGAAAACTCGATTAGCGCCATGGAACGACTCAAGGCGTTCACGATGCTTTCGTTCTCATGTTCGGTGTGGATACGTTGCGTGATGTCCGCCGCCACTTTGATCACGCTGCTGACCTGTTTGTCGGCGCCAATGATCGGCATATAGCTGGCCTCAAGCCAGACTTCACGGCCGCTTTTATCGAGTCGCAGGTAAGTGCCACTCATGGCTTCGCCCTCACCCAGCGCGCGCCAAAATCGTGCGTACTCTTCGCTTCGGGTGTAAGGCTCTTCGCAAAATAGGCGGTGATGCTTGCCGCGTAGCTCTTCGACGGGATAACCCATGACCCGGCAAAAATTATCGTTGGCATCGAGAATAGTGCCGTCGGGGGCAAATTCGATGATGGCCATGGAGCGACTGATGGCCATTACCTTGGCCTTCATTTCCTCGAGTGAACAACTCAGGCGTTGATTTTCAAGCAAGTCAGCTTTGCGATGTAAATCGAACATGGCTCAATCCCTGGAGATGCTGTCTATTGATACGTCATAGGCTTCAAGACACAACAAACCATCAGCTTGCAAGGCTCATGCCGCTGGAGCCAGGCGCACCTCGGGGGATTCAAGCATTCGTTATTCGCGCCCCGTAATTAATGAGCATAGCCAGCCAATGAAGGGTTGCAAGCAAAAGGCCATCAATTTGCGGCGCACCGCCCATTTTGCAAAACGTTCCCAAACGGACGATGCGGGATGCGCCACAGGCCTTTGTATATACTGGCGTCCGACTTCTCCACCGATAGTTCCCACATGACCACCCTTGTCTACAGCCTGCTCGATGCGCCTTTATGGCCATTGATGAACAAGTTTTACCGCCACCATCAGTCGTCAATGAAAGCGGTCAAAGACGCGCAATTGTGGGTGGCGCGGCAAGAAGAAATCATCGCCGGGCTGTGCCTGCGACCAGTGGCAAACGGCTATTGGTTGACGGGTGTGTTTGTCGCGCCCGAGTGGCGCAAACAAGGTGTCGCGGCGACGCTGATTGATCGCGCGGTGTCGGCCTGCGACGGGCCGGTCTGGTTGTTTTGCGACCCAGGGTTGCAGGGCTTTTATGAAAGGTTGGGGTTCTCGCTCGATACCCGACTGCCCCATGCCTTGCATGAGCGGCTGGTGCGTTACCAACGTAACAAAGCGATGGTCGCGCTGGGGATCGGCCTGTAGTCGCTGCCTCAACAAAAACGAGGCAGCCACCACAGAGGCAGGACGTTTACTCCAGCGTGCCAGGCTCCAGCTCCGGAAATAGCACCTCGATATAACCGAACTTGCTGAAGTCCTTGATCCGCGACGGGTACAGGCGGCCAATCAGGTGATCGCATTCATGCTGCACCACCCGTGCGTGGAACCCTTGCGCTTCGCGCACAACCGGTTCGCCTTTGGGCGTAAAGCCCTCGTAGCGGATCCGTTGGTAACGCTCCACCGCGCCGCGCAAACCCGGCACCGACAAGCACCCTTCCCACTCCTCTTCGACCTCCGGACTCAACGGCGTGATAAGCGGATTGATCAGAATGGTCTGCGGCACCGCCTCGGCATCCGGGTAACGCTCACTGTGTTCGAACCCGAAAATCACCAGTTGCAGATCCACCCCGATTTGCGGCGCAGCCAGACCGACGCCACCGGCATGTTCCATGGTTTGCAACATGTCATCGATCAATTGCCACAACTCGGGCGAGTCGAACATGTCATCCGGCACAGGTTTGGCGACCTGCAGCAGACGTTCATCGCCCATTTTCAAAATTTCACGAATCATAGTCAGGCTTCATCTGAGGGGGATGTAAGGGAATGGTCGCGGCCAAGGCCGGAAACATGTTGCTTGGGATTGGGATCGTCCGCTTCATCGAACGTTTTCTCACCCGGGTCCTTGCCTTCGGCGGACATGTGCTCGATCACTGCGTTCATTTCTGCCCCCAGTAGCAGCACGGCTGCCGAGATGTAGAAATACAACAACAGCACGATGATTGCCCCGATGCTGCCGTACATGGCGTTGTAATCAGCGAACGTCTTGACGTAAAAGGCAAACCCCAACGACGCGGCGATCCACACCACCACGGCCAATACCGAGCCCGGTGTAATGAAACGAAACTTCTGTTCGACATCGGGCATCACGTAATACATCACCGCCACGGCAACCATCATCAGCAGCACGATCACCGGCCAGCGCAGGATCGTCCACAGCGTCACCACAAATTCTTCAAGCCCGACCTGCCCCGCCAGCCAGCTCATCACTTGCGGGCCCAGCACCATCAACGCGGCGGCAGCCAGCAACATGCCCGCAAGACCGATGGTGTAAAAAATCGACAGCGGCAAACGCTTCCAGATAGGCCGCCCTTCTACCACGTCATACGCCGCGTTCATGGCGCTCATCATCAGGCGCACACCGGCCGAGGCGGTCCACAAGGCAATCACAATACCCACCGAGAGCAAACCGCCCTTGGACTGTTGTAACTGGTCGATCACCGGGTTGACCTGTTCCAGCGCCTGCGGCGGCAATACCAGTTCGGATTGCAGGCGCAGCCAGCTGAAGAAGTCCGGCAGGTGCAAAAAGCCGATCAGCGCGATCAGAAACAGAATGAACGGGAACAACGAAAACAACATTTGATAGGCCAACGCAGAGGCGTACGTCGACATCTCATCGTCAATGAATTCCTTGACCGTACGGATCAACACTTTGCCCAACGGCAGGCCATTCAAGACCGGAAATAACATAGCGTCTCCTTTCGCCGCTCAATGAGAGGGTTTACAAGCCATACAACAACTTCAGGTGGGGGTTTTACCTCAAAAGTAGTCGAGTTGGCGACTTTGGAAACAGGTCCGCGCCCAACGTGTAAAAACGGCCATCACTGGATGGCCGTCATTTATTTCTTCAGGCAAATCAATTGCCCTCAGGATCCAGCGCTGTTCAGGCTTTGTCGACGGTCTTCTTGACCGCATCCTTGGCCTTGCCCACCGCCTGCTGGCCTTCGCCTTTCACTTCCTGGGCTTTGCCTTCTGCGCGCAGTTTGTCGTTATCAGTGGCTTTGCCAACCGTTTGTTTGACATTGCCTACTGCTTCGTTCGCCATGCCTTTGATCTTATCGCCAGTGCTGCTCATGGGATTTCTCCTAGTGAAATTTCGGATGTCATTAACTCGACATTAGGATTGACCTGACGCTTTACGGAGGAGTTTCATTTATTTTCTGTGAGTCATTTCATCGCCCGGCGCAGGTTGGGCTTTATGTTTGCCCGCGAACCCCCGAGAATGCGCGACGTATTCAGGCTCAGGCGCTGAAGATCCAGAAAGACAGGAAGGTTATGAAACTCGATAAAAAGCAGGCCATTGCTCGCAGAAACCAGGCACTTGGCGGTGCAGTGATCGGCGTTAACAACGGTCACTTCGCCTCACTCAACACCAACAAGAATATTTGGTGGTTCGACATCCCGCTGGCCCGTCTGGCCGTTGGTCAGTACGAATGGGTGCACCTGCTGCTGCACACGCCGAGCACCGATGAACTGCTGCACCTGAAAGTGACCACGGCGTTTCTGCGCGAGAAACGCGAAGGCATGGTGGTACGCGCCACCCACAAGCGCACGCCGACCATGAGCCTGGAACTGAGCGCTGACAAGGATTCGTTCTTGCAGGACGTACGCCCGACCGGCACGGGCGTGAACTTCGCCCAGTTCTTGCAAAAATAACCCGTTGCACAAACGACAAAGCCCCGCATGGCGGGGCTTTGTCGTATTCGGGCAGTTACTTTTTCAGGCCAAGCTTTTTCAGTTCTTCGTCACGCAACTCGCGACGCAGGATTTTGCCCACGTTGGTCGTAGGCAATGAATCGCGGAATTCAACGATTTTCGGCGCCTTGTAAGCCGTCAGGTTGGCACGCATGTGCGCCATGACTTGCTCCTTGGTCAGCGTCATGCCCGGCTTGACCACGATGAAGACCTTGATCAACTCGCCGGTTTTCTCGTCCGGGATGCCGATGGCCGCTGATTGCAGCACGCCCGGCAGCGAGGCCATCACGTCTTCCAGTTCGTTGGGGTACACATTGAAGCCCGAGACCAGGATCATGTCTTTCTTGCGATCGACAATGCGCATGTAGCCGTCCGGCTGGATGATGGCAATGTCACCCGACTTCAACCAGCCTTCGCTGTCCATGATTTCGTCGGTGGCGTCAGGGCGCTCCCAGTACCCTTTCATGACCTGCGGGCCCTTGATGCAGAGTTCGCCCACTTCACCCAGCGGCAACTCTTCACCGGCATCGTTGATGACTTTGCACAGGGTCGACGGGACCGGAATACCGATGGTGCCGACCTGGATGTTCTGAATCGGGTTGACCGACGCCACCGGGCTGGTTTCGGTCATGCCATAGCCTTCGCAGATCGGGCAGCCAGTCACGGCTTTCCAGCGTTCGGCCACGGACAACTGCAAGGCCATGCCGCCCGACAACGTGACTTTAAGCGCGGAGAAGTCCAGCTTGCGGAATGCTTCGCTGTTGCACAGCGCCACAAACAAGGTGTTCAGGCCCACGAAACCGCTGAACTTCCATTTCGACAGTTCTTTGACCATGGCCGGCAGGTCACGAGGGTTGCTGATCAGCACGTTGTGGTTACCGATCAGCATCATCGCCATGCAGTGAAAGGTGAACGCGTAGATGTGGTAAAGCGGCAATGGCGTAATGAGGATTTCGCAACCTTCATTGAGGTTGGAGCCCATCAGCGCCTTGCACTGCAACATGTTGGCGATCAGGTTGCGATGGGTCAGCATCGCGCCTTTGGCCACGCCGGTGGTGCCACCGGTGTATTGCAGCACGGCCACATCGCTGCTCGGCGGGTTGGCATCCCTGACCGGCTGGCCGTGCCCTTTGCTCAGCACATCGTTGAACTTGATGGCATTGGGCAAGTGATAGGCCGGCACCATTTTTTTCACGTACTTGATGACGCTGTTGATCAGCACGCGCTTGAACGGAGACAGCAGGTCGGCCACTTCGGTGATGAATACGTATTTGACGGACGTTTGGGGCACGACTTTTTCGGCCAGGTGCGCCATGTTCGCCAGACACACCAGCGCCTTGGCGCCCGAGTCATTGAATTGGTGTTCCATTTCCCGCGCGGTGTACAGCGGGTTGGTGTTGACCACGATCAAGCCGGCGCGGATGGCTCCGAACACAGCGATGGGGTATTGCAGCAGATTAGGCAATTGAACAGCGATGCGATCGCCGGGTTGCAAGTCAGTGTGCTGTTGCAGATAGGCCGCAAAGGCACCCGACAATTCGTACAGTTCACCGTAGGTGATGGTTTTGCCAAGGTTGCTGAACGCCGGTTTGTCGGCGAAGCGTTGGCAAGATTGTTTCAGTACCGTCTGGATATTTGGATATTCGTCCGGATTGATTTCAGCAGCAATCCCAGCTGGGTACTTATCCTTCCAAAAGCCTTCAAACATGGAAGCCCACTCCTCAGCGACGCGAATTCTTCACCGCATTTGATGCGGTTATTATTTGTTTGATTTTTATAATTGATAACTCTGGCTTTTTACTTACCGAGAAGTCACAAAGCGCGCCGAGAGTAGCAGCTTTGCCAAAGGCCGCCTAGAGCCAAAAGTGGGCTTCAAAGTAACCAACCTGACTGTAGGACAATCCTAAGTCATCATTAGAATAAAAACTCAATATCGTTCAAACCCCTTCTATTCCGGGCCTCTCCGGGCGGAGGCGGCACGCAGGTCCTATTAATGGAGACGAATAAAAACGCCCGTTCACGTCGCGTAAACGGGCGTTTGTCGCCTGGTTGAACGAATCAGGCGATATCACGCAACTCACGGCGCAAGATCTTGCCCACCGGGGTCATGGGCAATGACTCGCGCAGCACGATTTGCTTCGGGACTTTATAACCGGTGAAGTTGTCTTTGCAGTAGGCCTTGAGTTCTTCAACCGTAACCCCGCCCTCACGTGCCACTACGAACAATTTGACCGCCTCCCCGGTGCGCTCGTCCGGCACACCGATGACCGCACAGTTCGCCACTTTCGGGTGAGCCATGACGATGTCTTCGATTTCGTTGGGGTACACATTGAAACCGGACACGATGATCAGGTCTTTTTTGCGGTCCACGATGCGCACGAATCCATCCGGGTCAATCACCGCCACATCGCCGGTTCTGAACCAGCCTTCGGCGTCGAGTACTTCCGCGGTGGCTTGCGGATTTTGCCAGTAGCCTTTCATTACCTGCGGGCCCTTGACGCACAACTCGCCTCGCTCCCCCAACCCGAGATCGACCCCGTCGTCACTGATGACTTTCATCGCAGTGCCCGGCACTGGCGTACCCACCGTGCCCAGCCGTGCCAACGAACCACACGGGTTGGCGCTGGCCACCGGCGACGTTTCGGTCAGGCCATAGCCTTCGACGATGCGGCAACCGGTGAGTTTCTCCCAGCGTTCGGCCGTGGCCTTGACCAAGGCCGTACCGCCGGAGTTGGTGACTTTAAGCCCGGAGAAGTCCAGCGCCTTGAAATCCGGGTGATCCATCAACGCCACGAACAACGTGTTAAGCCCCAGAAACGCCGTGAAGCGCCAGTTGCTCAGCTCTTTGACAAACCCCTTGATGTCACGCGGGTTGGTAATCAGTACGTTGTGGTTGCCGGTGACCATCATGCACATGCAATTCGCGGTGAAGGCATAGATATGGTAGAGCGGCAACGGCGCGATCATGATTTCGCGTCCGTCGCGCAGGATCGACTGCCCCTGGGCGTCATGCTGCGACAGGCACGCTCGCACTTGCAGCATATTGGCAACCAGATTGCCGTGGGTGAGCATCGCGCCTTTGGGCAAACCGGTGGTGCCACCGGTGTATTGCAGCACGGCAATGTCATCCAGGGTCGCGTTCAGGGCGTGAAGCGGCTGACCGGCGCCACGGTGCAAAACGGTTTTGAAGGACACCGCCTGCGCCACGTTGTAGGCCGGTACCAGCTTTTTGACTTTGTCGACCACCAGGTTAGTCACCCAGCCCTTAACCGCGGGCATCATGTCGCCCATTTTGGCTTCAATCAGGTAGTCGATCTCGGTGTCTTGCAAGACTTCCTGCACCCGCTTGCCGAACATGTTCAAGTACACCAGCGCACGAATACCGGCGCTTTGGAACTGATGGCGCATTTCACGGGAGGTGTACAGCGGGTTGGTGTTGACCACCACTAACCCGGCACGTAGCGCACCGAATACCGCGATGGGGTATTGCAGGATATTGGGCATTTGCACCGCGATGCGGTCACCCGGCTTGAGGTCGGTGTGCTGCTGCAAATACCCGGCAAATGCCGCACTGTGACGCTCAAGCTCGGCATACGTGAGGGTCACCCCCAAATTGCTGAAAGCGGGCCGGTCGGCGAATTTCTTGCAGGAGCGTTCAAACACATCCACGACCGACGTAAAAGCCGTCATATCGATGTCCAGCGGTACACCGGCGGGACGTTTGTCATTCCAGAAATCAGGTTGCATTGTTTTTATCCTCTTACCTGAGCCAGTCTGGCCGCCTCTTTCATGCACTAAAAAGCGGAACCTGCGGACGTTAACAGTTCTCAAGTAGTAGGCAAATACAGCGATCTTCGCCATTTACATCTTGAATTGTTTTGCTGCGACGCCGCCGGTTGAGTGGCCAGCGCGCAAATGCGCTATACACTGCTACGACTCGCGAGGAAGGACTCACCATGACCACGGACAGTTTTTGGCTGGATGCAAATGACCGCACCGGTCTTTTCGTCAATCGCTGGCTGCCCGCTGGCGCAGCGAAAGCCATTGTGTTGCTGGCCCATGGCATGGCGGAACATGGCGGGCGCTATGCACGGCTGGGGGACGCCCTGTGCAGTGCCGGTTTTGGGTTGTACGCCCACGATCAGCGTGGCCACGGCAAGACCGCCGAACGCGGCACGCCGGGCTATTTTGCCGATCACGACGGCTGGTGTGCCGTGGTCAGCGACGTGGCCACCCTGCAACAGCACATCAATCAGGCACATCCCGGTGTTCCGGTGTTTTTGCTGGGGCACAGCATGGGCAGTTACGTCGCTCAATCTTATTTGCTGCACCACAGCGCCAGCCTGCACGGCGCGATCCTCAGTGCGTCGAACTTCCAGCCGGCCATGCTCTACCGCGCGGCCAGCCTGATTGCCCGCTTTGAACGCTGGCGCCAGGGACCAACGGGGCGCAGTGCGCTGATCGACTGGCTGTCGTTCGGTTCATTCAACAAAGCCTTCAAGCCCAATCGCACCCGCTATGACTGGCTCAGCCGCGACCCTGCCGAGGTCGATGCCTACGCGGCAGATCCGTTGTGCGGGTTTCGCTGTACCAACCAGTTCTGGATCGATCTGTTGGGCGGTTTGCAGCAAATCAGCACACCCGCGAACCTGTCGCAGATCGACGCGAGCCTGCCAATACTGATCATTGGCGGGGAATGTGATCCGGTCAGTGCAGGCAAGCGTCTCACTGACTTGGCCAATGCCTTGCGCCAGTCGGGCAATAAGTCGGTACAACTGAAGGTGTACCCCCAGGCGCGGCACGAACTGTTTAATGAAACCAATCGCGATGCGGTGATGGCCGACGTGATTGCCTGGCTCGAACAGGCACTGACTCACCCACGGCCCGCGCGCAGCGAATGAACACCCAGCATCATTAAAAAAGCCATTAGAATCAAAAACTTGCAATTA
The DNA here is from genome assembly GCF_001806145.1 of Pseudomonas sp. BS-2016. Taxonomy (NCBI): domain Bacteria; kingdom Pseudomonadati; phylum Pseudomonadota; class Gammaproteobacteria; order Pseudomonadales; family Pseudomonadaceae; genus Pseudomonas; species Pseudomonas sp. BS-2016. The sequence goes on along the minus strand of NZ_MLCT01000019.1, from coordinate 158,218 downwards.
AAACCGGCACAGGACATGCGCTAGATGACTCAAGTTACCAACACCCCGTACGAAGCCCTCGAAGTCGGCCAGACGGCCAGCTACAGCAAAACTGTGGAAGAGCGTGACATTCAACTGTTTGCGGCCATGTCCGGCGACCACAACCCGGTCCACCTTGACCCGGAGTTCGCCGCGGCAACCATGTTCAAGGAGCGCATTGCGCACGGCATGTTCAGCGGCGCTCTGATCAGCGCGGCCGTCGCCTGCGAGTTGCCCGGCCCCGGCACCATTTACATCGGTCAGCAAATGAGCTTCCAAAAACCGGTGAAGATTGGCGACACCCTGACCGTACGCTTGGAAATCCTGGAAAAACTGCCAAAATTTCGCGTCCGTATTGCCACCCGCGTATTCAATCAGCGCGACGAACTGGTGGTGGACGGTGAGGCCGAAATCCTCGCCCCGCGCAAGCAACAGACCGTCACCCTGCCCACCTTGCCCGCCATCAGCATTGGCTGAATGACACGCATAAAAAAACGCCGGATAACCGGCGTTTTTTCATTTCAGCCTGAACTTAAGACTGAGCACGCGCCTGGTTGCGCAGCGCTTTCACCTGATCGTGATTGCGTTGTACGCCGTGATATTGGCGCTCTACCAGGTCACGGATACCCAGCAGGTTATGCTTGGTGATTTTCTCAAGGGCTTCTTTGTAAGCCTTCAGCGCATGGTCTTCACCACGCTCGGCTTCGTTCAGCACAGCCTCTTCATCCTTACCGGTAAACATGGACTTCACGTCCACCCAACGGCGGTGCAAATCACCGGCAACGCTGGTGCTGGTCTCCGGGTCGCCGCCAAGTTTGCGCACTTCTGCCTGAAGTTCAGCGGCGGCGGTTGCGCAATCAGCGGAACGCTTGGCAAACAGGGCTTTGAGTTCAGGGTGCTTGATGTCTTCTGCACAGGTTTTGAAACCTTCCTGGCCGTCTTTGCTGGTTTCGATCAGATCGTTCAAAACTTTGATGGATTCTTTATTGATGTCAGTCATTGTTCAATTCCTTACAAGGTTGAGGATCGTGCAATAGAGATTGCATGGCCCGTGCCAGACTTTTAATTTTTATAAAACCTTTTAAAAACAAAGACTTAATAATTAACTGAACTTCTGTATCCGGTTTTTTTGCATGATCTGTCAATTGGCCTGCATGCAGAATGCCTGTATTTTCCAGATCAACGTTTCACGCCAGAAAAGGCCGAACCATGAACCCCGAAAAACTCGAACTGCTGGTAACCCGCGAAATGCCGTTCGGCAAATACAAAGGCCGGATCATTGCTGACTTGCCCGGCCAGTACCTGAACTGGTTTGCCCGCGAAGGTTTCCCCCATGGAGAGCTGGGTGGCTTGCTGGCCTTGATGCAAGAGATCGATCACAACGGGCTGTCCGATCTGCTTGACCCGTTGCGCGCCAAACACGGAAAACCCAAACCTCGCCATTGACAGAGCGCCCCCTATGCCAAGGATTGAAGACAACGCCCGCGACGAACACTTCTGGCACGCCATCGCTCAACGCTACGACGTGGCCCCCGGCCCGATCAATCTTGAGAACGGCTACTTTGGACGCATGACTCGCGGCGTCGCGCAGGACTACCAGCGTCAGGTCGACTTTATTAACCGCAGCAACTCAGTGCACGTGCGTCAGCGCTTCGACGGCACGCAAAGCCTTGAAATCCGTGCTCACTTGGCCGACGTGCTGAAGGTCGAGCCCGCCAGTATTGCCCTGACCAACCGCGCGTCGGACGCCTTGCAGTCGCTGATCCGCAACTACACAGGCTTGCAGCCCGGTGACCAGTTGCTGATCTGCGACCTCGAATACCACAGCGTCGAATACGCCATGCGCTGGGTGGCACAGCAACGCGGACTGGAGATGATTGAAATCACCCATGCCCACCCCGCCACGTACGAGAGCCTGCTCAACGGCTATCGAGAAGCCTTTACGCAACACCCGCGCATCAAACTGATGGCCCTGACCCACGTCACCCATCGCACAGGGCTGGTGATGCCGGTGCAGGCGATTATCGAATTAGCGAAAGAGCATGGGGTCGATGTCATTCTGGACGGCGCCCACGCGCTGGGGCAGATCGACTTCGACCTGCCGGGCATGGGCGTGGCATTTGCCGGTTTCAACTTGCACAAGTGGATCGGTGCGCCATTGACGCTGGGCTTTATGTACATCGACCCGCAGCGGTTGGCCGACATAGCGCCGGACATGGGCAGCCAGCACTACCCGGAACCGGACATCCGCAACCGTGCCCCATACGGGACGCCCAACATTCCGGCGTGGTTGAGCCTGCCCAAAGTGCTGCAAGAACACCTCGACCTGGGAGGTTCCAAGGCCAAGGGCGAGCGCCTCAGGGCCCTGCGCGATCTGTGGGTGCGTGAAGCGCGCACGCTGCCGGGTATCGAAGTGCTGACGCCCGACGACCCGCGCCTGTATTGCGCCATCACCTCGTTGCGCTTTACCCACCTGGACGATCAGCAGCCGATGGTCGAGCGCCTACTCAAGGACTACAACCTATTGACTGTGGCGCGTAATGGCTCGGCGTGCGGCAGTTGCATTCGCATCACCGTGGGCATGGCCACGACGCGGGATGACATCCATCAATTGATCCGGGCGTTGCGTGAGCTGGCTGTGGGCTAACAATCGCGCCTCACGGCAAAACACACAGGCAAAAAAAAGGTGCGCCGACCAAGCGCACCGAAAAACCGTAGAACACACAACACATTCGTGAAACAACCCTCAGTCCAGCAGCGCCAGCGCCTCCGCTGTGCATTCCTGGATGCGGGCCCAATCGCCGTTTTTGATCCACTCGCTGTCGAGCATCCAGCTGCCGCCTACACACATGACGTTTTTAAGCGCCATGTAACTGCGGATGTTGGCCGGGCTGACGCCCCCGGTCGGGCAAAACTTCACTTCACCGAACGGCCCGCCCAGCGCCTTGATGGCCGCAACGCCACCGCTGACCTCGGCTGGGAACAATTTGAAACGGCGATACCCCAGCCCGTAGCCTTCCATGATCCCCGACGCATTGCTGATACCCGGCAGCAGTGGAATGTCGCTGGCCACACTGGCTTGCAACAGGTCGCGGGTGATGCCCGGCGTGACGATGAATTGCGAGCCGGCTTCTTCGGCTGCTGCCAGCATATGGCGGTCCAGGATGGTGCCAGCGCCCGTCACCAGCTCCGGGCGCTGGTCGCGCAGGATGCGAATCGCCTCCAGCCCGAACTCCGAACGCAGGGTCACTTCAAGGGCATTGAGACCGCCCGCGGCCAGCGCATCGGCCAGCGGCAAGATGTCCTGCTTACGCGCAATGGTGATGACCGGCAGGATCCGGGCCTTGGCACACAGCGCATCGATCAGGGCGACTTTCTCAGCCATCGAAACGTTCGGGGTGGTTGTTTGCATGGCAGCTGATCCTTGGCTCATGGGCACCAGTAAATCTCTAACGTAGGTTGCAGAAAGGCTCGAATCGGCAGGGCAGCAACATCATCGCCAGCCAACGCCGTGTTAAGGGTGTTCAATTTGGCCGGCCCCTGAATCGACAGCACAGTGTGCTTTGCACTGCTCAGCAGGCTGCGACTCATGCTCAGGCGCTGATGCGGCACGGTCGGCGCCAGCATCGGCCAGCAGCGGCGCTGGTTATTGAGGTCCAGTGCGCTGGCCAGATTCGGGCTGTCAGGGAACAGCGAGGCCGTGTGACCGTCATCGCCCATGCCGAGGATCAGCACGTCAATTGGCGGTAACTCGGCCAACTGGCGATCGGCCTGCTGCGCGGCCTCTTCCAGATTGGCCGCCACGTTGTACAGCCCCACGAAGCGGGCCTTGGCTGCAGGGCCTTGCAGCAGGTGTTTTTTAAGCAAGCCGGCGTTGCTGTCGGCGTGTTCAACCGGCACCCAGCGCTCATCGGCCAGGCTGACCACCACGCGCGACCAGTCGACAGGCTGTTTGATCAGGCTGTGAAAAAACGCTACCGGGCTGCGACCGCCCGACACCACCAGCGTGGCCGTGCCTTGCTGTTGAATCGCGTCGGTCAATTGCACGGCCACAGCCGCGGCCAGTTCATCGGCCAATACCGCCGGTGATGTGAAGGTGTGCGCAATGACGCCTTCAGGCAGTTTCAAATCAGATATCGCCATACCAGGACCTCCCGTCTCGGGTAATCAGGGCAATGGAACTCATCGGTCCCCAGGAGCCCGCCGCGTAAGGCTTGGGCGCATCGCCAGACTTCTTCCAGCCGGCGATCAACTGGTCGCACCATGTCCATGCCGCTTCAATTTCGTCTTTGCGCACAAACAGGTTTTGGTTACCGCGCATGACTTCCAGCAACAGACGCTCGTAAGCGTCCGGGACCCGAGCACTGTGATACGTGTCGGAAAAATTCAATTGCAATGGCCCGCTGCGCAGTTGCATGCCCTTGTCCAGGCCCTGATCTTTGGTCATCACGCGCAACGAAATGCCTTCGTCCGGTTGCAGGCGAATGATCAGCTTGTTGCCGATTTGCAGACGCTGCTCCGGGGCGAAGATGTAGTGCGAAGGTTCTTTGAAATGGATGACGATCTGCGACAGCTTTTGTGGCATGCGCTTACCGGTGCGCAGGTAAAACGGCACACCCGCCCAACGCCAGTTGCGGATATCAGCCCGCAGCGCGACGAAGGTTTCGGTGTCGCTCTGGGTGTTGGAGTTTTCTTCCTCCAGGTAGCCCGGCACCGACTGCCCTTCGCTGTAACCGGCGATGTACTGGCCGCGCACCACTTGGGTGGTGAGACCCTCCGGGGTAATCGGCGCCAGCGCCTTGAGCACTTTGACCTTCTCGTCGCGAATGCTGTCGGCCGAGAGGTCCGCAGGCGGGTCCATCGCGATCAGGCACAACAGCTGCAACAGGTGATTCTGGATCATGTCGCGCAGTTGCCCGGCCTTGTCAAAGTAGCCCCAGCGCCCTTCGATCCCAACCTTCTCCGCCACGGTGATTTCCACGTGGGAGATGTAACGCTGGTTCCACTGGGTTTCAAACAGGCTGTTGGCAAAGCGCAGGGCGATCAGGTTTTGAACGGTGTCTTTGCCCAGGTAATGGTCGATGCGGTAGATGCGGTTCTCGGGGAAGAACTGCGCCACGGCGTCATTGACCTTGCGCGAGGATTCAAGGTCCGAGCCGATCGGTTTTTCAAGCACCACGCGGGTGTTTTCAGTCAGGCCAACGCGGGACAGGTTTTCGCAAATGGCTCCGTACACCGCCGCCGGTGTGGCGAAATAGGCGATCAAGCGTTGTGCGGTGCCCGCCTGTTCGGCCAGCGCCACGTAATCGTCAGTCTTGAGAAAATCCACATGCAGGTAGCTCAATCGGGCCAAAAAGCGGCCGATGGCTTGATCTTCGATTTCCTTGTCGCCCACGTACTGGCGCAACTGGCTGTCAATATGGGCCAGATGCGTGAGTGCGTCGCCCGGCTCGCGAGCCAACGCCAGAATCCGCGTGTTGTCATGCAGCAAACCGGCGCGATCCAGTTGATACAAAGCAGGGAACAATTTGCGCAACGCCAGATCGCCAAGGGCGCCAAACAAGGCAAAGGTGCACGGTTCAACCGTAATCGAAGACATGATGTTGGTTCTTTTATCAAGTTAAGCTACAAATACCTTTTTTCAAGGCATCACTCAAGGAGAAATGTAGTAATAAACACAACATTTTCTCTAAATGCAGATTGCTACTAGTGGTGGTATCGGGCCAACAGTAGGATAGGCCACCTTTCAGCGCCGCATTCGCATGCGGCTCTTTTGCATCGACGCCCCAAGGAACATAAATGGACCGCGTGCGCAATCTACTCGAACAAATCAAAGGCCGCCTCGAAGAGCTGAACAAGGCCGAGCGTAAGGTGGCCGAGGTCATTCTGCAAAACCCGCAGCAGGCGACCCGCTTCAGCATTGCGGCGCTGGCCCAGGCTGCGTCGGTCAGCGAGCCGACCGTCAACCGTTTCTGCCGCTCGTTCGGCGTCAGCGGTTACCCCGAGCTCAAGCTGCAACTGGCGCAAAGCCTGGCCAGCGGCGCCGCGTATGTCAGCCGTGCCGTGGAAGCGGACGACAACCCCGCCGCTTACACCCAGAAAATTTTCGGCAGCGCCATCGCCTCGCTCGACAGCGCGTGCCAGGCGCTGGACCCCAATCTGATCAGCCGCGCCGTAGACCTGCTGATTCAGGCCCGGCAGATCCACTTTTTCGGCCTGGGTGCTTCGGCCCCGGTAGCGCTGGATGCACAGCACAAGTTTTTTCGCTTCAATTTGGCGGTGACGGCCCACGCCGACGTGTTGATGCAACGCATGATTGCGTCGGTGGCCCACACGGGCGAGCTGTTTGTGATTATTTCGTACACCGGGCGCACCCGAGAACTGGTCGAAGTGGCGCGCATTGCACGGGCCAATGGCGCGTCGGTGCTGGGCTTGACGGCTGAAAACTCGCCCCTGGCCAAAGCCAGCACCTTGAGCCTGAACATTCCGCTGCCGGAAGACACGGACATCTACATGCCCATGACGTCGCGCATTATCCAGCTGACCGTGCTGGACGTGCTGGCCACCGGCATGACCCTGCGCCGTGGCGTCGACTTCCAGCCACACCTGCGCAAGATCAAAGAAAGCCTCAACGCCAGCCGTTACCCGGTGGGCGATGAGCTGGAGTAAGCGCCGGGCCGGTCAAGTCCAAGCGCGAGCCGCAGGCTCATCAGGCATGACATAACCCCGCCCGGGCATGCAGGCTCAAATGCGCTTGCTCACCCGGCGCCAGGCTCTGGTGCCGGGTGCCACCACTGGTGGATTCGACACACACAAACCCCATGACTTCACTCCAACTGACGCCCAATAGCGGCCGTTTGCCGGGGTGCCACACCACGGTGTTGCCGCTGTCGCCTGTATCAATGCTCAGCGCGCGCTGCCAGGCATGGTCGTTGAGTTGCATTTCACCGTCGTGGTGAAACACGCGCTGGCAACCGCCTTCCACCCGCAACTCGCCTTTTTGTTCGCACGGCTCACGATTCAACTGGTCATAACCCACCACCCCGTCCAGCCCGGACAGCGCTACCTCAGCAACGTCACCAATACGCCAATAGGCGCGCAGTGCCTGACTCATGTGGCAAGGTTCGTCGTCCTGGTGTTCGGTACTCAGGCGCAGCGTCATGCTTTCACCCAAGCGGGCGTGCAGGTCCACTTGCCAGTCGCACAGTTGCAAACGCCAGTGCAGGCTCACGCCTTCTTCGTCGGCATGACTGTCCAGCAACTTCCAGTCAATCAACCGCGCCCACCCATGGGACGGCCAGGCATTTTCGCTAGGATGACGGCCATACCAGGGCCAACAGATCGGTACTCCACCACGAATGGCGCCTACCTGCGGCCATTTCGCCGCGCACCATAGCCAGGGCTTTTGCCCCGTCGGCTTGAAGTGCAACAACTGCGCGCCCTGACGGCTGAACACGGCCTGACAATGCGGGTGATCGATTACCAGCACGTCGCGCTGCTGAAAGCGCTCCCACTGAAAGACGGGCTGTTCACGTTTGGACTTGAAAAAGCGATGAAGCGGATGCTCGTGCATGTGCCGCAATCCTGAAAAATCATGCGTCGGGTTGGGTCGACCCGAAAAAAAGCGGATAGCCAAGGCTACCCGCTAGATAAAGCGCAAGCTTGGCGCGATCAGAACGTCGACTGAATTTTCAGCCCGGCGACCAGTGCGTTATCCACCTTGTCCACACCCCCCGGATGGGTGATGTACTGCAGGTTTGGACGCACGGTCAGCCAATTGGTCACGTGGAAACCGTAGTTGAGTTCGTAGTTGTACTCGGTGGAACGCAGAGGCGAGTACAGCGGGTCACTGTAGTCAGTGGCGCCGATGGATGCGTTGATCAGCTCAGCGCTTTTTTTCACGTCATCGTTGACATGAATACGGGCGGCACCAATACCGATGTCATCCTTTGGACGCGCATCGAAGGGGCCTTTGTACACAAACATCAGCGACTGGTAGTTGTCGACGATGTTGGTGGCCTTGTCATGGAAGGTGGCATTGGCGGCTACGTGCAGGCCGCGGGTGGGGTCACCATTGTGCTGAGTGAGCTGTTGCTGCACGACAAACCAGTAACCGTGTTTGCTGTCACGCACGCGGTAACTTTGGCCATCATTGGTGAGGTCGACTTTCACGTCATCCGCCGGGGCGGTGCTTTTGTAATAACCGACACGGTATTCGCCCGGCAACTCATTGACCTTGGGCGACCACACCAATTCAACCGGCAGCACGGTGCCTTTGGTGCCGCTGCCACTGAGCTTGAAGCCGTTGCCATGTTCCAGTTGCGACGGGTTCTGGTTGTAGGCACCGATTTGCGCATACAGCTCTGGCGTGATGTTGTACTTGACCCGCAACGCCGCCTGACTGACCGGCCAGTTGTACCAGATGTTGGTGGCCCAGTTGCCCACCTGGGAGCCGCAGAACGCCAGGTTTTGGAAGTCGCAAGGGAAGGTGTTGAAATCCTCGCCTTCGCCAAAGTACCCCGCTTTGACGTCCAGCTTGCCTTCCAGGAACTGGTGCTGGATCCACAGCTGGGTCAGACGCACCATGTGGCCACGGCCGTAGACTTCCTGCGATGAACTCAACGTGCCAGCACGCGGATCGCCGACGCGGTCATTGGAGATGTTTTCACCATTACGGTTGGTCAGTTGAATCTTGGCTTGGGTGTTATCCCATCCCCAGAGTTTTTCCAGGTCCAAGGCCACGCCCAAACCAAACTGATCGCTGTAGCGCGCCGTTTTGTCATGGTTGTAACCCCCGTGCAGGTTGGCCCCCACCTCACCGACGTAATCGGCCTTGATGTCGATACCCTGCTCGATCAACTTGGTCCGCTCGCCGCCCCAGTCGCCGGTCATCCATTTCGAGTCGGCGCTGAACGCGTCGGCTGCATAACTGCCGGTTGCACCCAGGCTGAGTGCGGCCATCACCGACAGTTGGCAGGCCAGACGGGTGCGGGTCATTGTGTTGTTCATCCCTTGGATCCTCGTTGGTTTCTTATTGGCTTTGTTTAACGCGGCACCGCTCAAGAAGCACCTGATGACAGGCTCCCTGTACAGATTCAACGCCCCTTGAAATGCGCCACGTTATCCGCCCGGCCCTGCGCAGGGGGCGCATTCATCGCCCCCAATCGCTCACCTGTGTTCGCATCAAACAGTAGCACTTTCGCAGGATCGAACTGCAAGTTGAGGCTTTGACCGACCTGAGGCGCATCATCAGGGGCCAGACGGCAGCACACTTTGCTGCCATTGAGGTTCACAAACACCAGCGTGTCCGGCCCGGTGGGCTCTACCACCTGCACTTCAGCCCGAATGGTCGGCAACCCGTTGGGCTCGTTAGCCGCCAGCACGATCTGCTCGGCGCGAATGCCGACGATCACGTCACGGTCCTCCAGACCTGCATCACGGGTGCCCAACGGCAGCTCGCAACGCGCCTGCCCGCTGTCGAGCAACGCCACCAATCGCCCTTCCTGACGCTGCAAACGCAACGGGATGAAATTCATCGGCGGCGAGCCGATAAAACTGGCGACAAACAGGTTGGCCGGATCGTTGTAGATCTGTTTCGGGGTGCCGAACTGTTGGATGATCCCGTCTTTCATCACCGCCACTTTGTCGCCCAGGGTCATGGCTTCGATCTGGTCATGGGTGACATACACGGTGGTGGTTTTCAGACGCTGGTGCATCAACTTCATTTCCGTGCGCATCTCGACCCGCAGCTTGGCGTCGAGGTTGGACAACGGCTCATCGAACAAATAGATCTTCGGTCGCCGCGCCAGCGCCCTGCCCATGGCCACCCGCTGCTGCTGCCCGCCCGACAGTTGGCCGGGCTTACGGTTGAGCAGGTGCTCGATCTGCAGCAGCTTGGCCACCCGCGCCACTTCTTCATCAATGGCGGCCGTGCTCATTTTGCGAATCTTGAGACCGAAGGCGATGTTGTCGCGCACGTTCATCGTCGGGTACAGCGCGTAAGACTGAAACACCATCGCAATGTCGCGGTCCTTGGGGCTCATGCCGCTGATGTCGGCGTCGTCCACCAGAATCGCACCACCGCTGATGCTCTCCAGCCCCGCGATGCAGTTCATCAACGTGGATTTGCCGCACCCCGACGGGCCGACCAGAATCAAAAATTCGCCGTCGTCGATTTTCAGTTCGATGTTTTTCAGCGTGTCCGGCAAACCCTTGCCATAGGTTTTGTTGACATTGCGTAATTCGAGCGTTGCCATGCGTTACCCCTTGACCGCGCCGGACGTCAGCCCGCGCAGGAAATACTTGCCCGCAAAAATGTAGACCAGCAGTGTCGGCAGCCCGGCAATCATGGCCGCAGCCATGTCGACGTTGTATTCCTTGGCCCCGGTGCTGGTATTGACCAGGTTGTTCAGCGCCACAGTGATGGGTTGCGCGTCGCCGCTGGCGAACACCACGCCGAACAGAAAGTCGTTCCAGATTTGAGTGAACTGCCAGATCAGGCACACCATGATGATCGGCACCGACATCGGGAGCAGAATGCGCCCGAAAATCGTGAAGAACCCCGCTCCGTCCAGACGCGCCGCCTTGACCAGTGCGTCGGGGATGCTCACGTAGTAGTTGCGGAAAAACAGCGTCGTGAAGGCCAGCCCGTAGACGACGTGCACCAGCACCAGGCCGGTGGTGGTGTTGGCCAGCCCCAGCTTGCCGATGGTGAACGAGGCAGGCAGCAATACGGTCTGGAACGGCAGGAAGCAGCCGAACAACAGCAACCCGAAAAACAGTTGCGAACCGCGAAAGCGCCACATCGACAGGACGTAGCCGTTCAGGGCGCCGATGAACGTGGAGATCAGCACTGCCGGGACGGTGATTTTGACCGAGTTCCAGAAATAGCCACCCACGGTGTCCCACGCCTTGATCCAGCCAATCCCGTCGATCACCTGCGGCCAGCTCAGCAGGTTGCCAGTGCGGATGTCTTCCGGGCTTTTGAAACTGGTGAGCAGCATCACCACCAGTGGCACCAGATACACCGCTGCGGCGAGGATCAACGTGGCGTAAATCGCCAGACGGCTGAAGGTAAAACGCTGCGCATTAATCATGGCGTTTATTCCTCAGCTCGGAGTACAGGTACGGCACCAGAATGGCCAGAATCGCCCCCAGCATCATGATGGCGCTGGCAGAGCCGACGCCCATTTGCCCACGGCTGAACGTAAAGGAGTACATGAACATGGCCGGTAAATCAGACGAATAACCCGGCCCGCCCGCGGTCATCGCGGACACCAGGTCAAAGCTCTTGATGGCGATGTGCGCCAGAATCATGAACGCACTGAAAAACACCGGACGCAGGCTGGGCAACACAATGCGCAAATAGATGGTCGGCAGGGTTGCGCCATCGACTTGAGCCGCGCGAATGATGGATTGATCCACACCACGCAACCCGGCCAGGAACATCGCCATCACAAAGCCCGAGGCTTGCCACACGGCAGCGATCACCAGGCAGTACACCACGCGGTCCTGATCCAGCAGCCAGTCGAACCGAAACCCCTCCCACCCCCAGTCGCGGAGCATCTTGTCGAGCCCGAGCCCGGGGTTGAGCAGCCATTTCCAGGCCGTACCGGTGACGATCATCGACAGCGCCATCGGGTACAGGTAAATGGTGCGGATGAAGCCCTCTTTGCGAATGCGCTGGTCGAGCAATACGGCCAGAAAAACCCCGATCACCAGGCTGATGGCAATAAACAAACCGCCAAACACCGCCAGGTTTTTACTGGCCACCCACCAGCGATCGTTTTCCATCAACCGCACGTATTGCTGTAAGCCCACCCATTTGTAACTGGGCATGAAGCTGGAGTTGGTGAACGACAGCACAAAGGTCCACAAAATGTAGCCATAAAAACCGACCAACACGATCAGCATGCTGGGTGCCAGGACCAACTTGGGCAACCAGCGTTGCAGCGCATCAAACGGCGAGGCTTTACTCAACACAGCCACGGCACTCATCGAATTGCTCCCGAGAGGGTATGCCGGCATCTGCCTTCGCACATGCCGCACACGCCGGGTATCTAAGGGGGACGCCGCACGGGTGTGCGGCGGTTCATGTCAGCGGATTACTGGGCAGCCTTGATCGCGGAAGCCAATTGCTTGCCAGCCTTTGACGGATCCGCGTTTTTGTCACTCATGAAGTTGGTGACGACATCAAAAATGGCGCCCTGCACCGCCAGAGAGGTGGCCATGTTGTGGGCCATGCTGGGCAACTGCCCTTTTTCACCCGCGCTGGCAAAGTCTTTGGCCGAGGCTTGAGCGCAGCTGTCGAACTTGCTCATGTCCAGGTCATTGCGAACCGGGATCGAGCCTTTGTTCTGGTTGAACACGTACTGGAACTCCGGCTCCAGTGCGACTTTGGCCAGATCGTCACGCGCGGCATTGTTGCCAGGGGTGTCGTTCTTCTTGGCCAGTTTGAACATCGCCAGTGAGTCGATGTTGTAGGTAAAGCTGCCGTCGGTACCGGGGAATGGCACACACTCGTAATCGGTGCCGGCTGTTTTACCGGCAGCCGTCCATTCACTTTTCGCCCAGTCGCCCATGATCTGCATGCCGGCCTTGCCGTTAATGACCTTCGCGGCTTCGAGGTTCCAGTCTTGCCCCGTGCCGTCCGGATCCATGTAACCCTTGAGTTTTTTCAACTGCGTGAAGACCTCGGTCATCTGCGGGCCGGTCAATGTGGCTTCATCTTGATCGACGAAGACCTTTTTGTAGCCCTCCGGCCCCATCACGCTCAGCACCAGGTCCTCGAAGACCGTGCTGTCCTGCCAGGGTTGCCCGCCGTGGGCCAACGGAATAAAACCGGCCGCCTTGAGCTTGTCGCCTGCTGCATACAGCTCGTCGAGGGTGGTAGGTGCCTTTTCGATGCCCGCTTTCTTGAAGACCTCTGGGTTGATCCACAGCCAGTTCACACGGTGGATGTTCACCGGTACGGCAACGTAGTGGCCTTCGTACTTCATGGTCTCGGAGACCGTTTTAGGGAGCAGTGCTTCCCAATTGTTGGCCTTTGCCACATCGTCCACCTGGGTCAGCAACCCGAGCGCGGCCCAGTCCTGAATGTCGGGCCCCTTGATCTGCGCGGCAGACGGCGGGTTACCGGACACGGCACGGGTTTTGAGCACGGTCATGGCGGCGGCACCGCCGCCCCCTGCCACCGCGCTGTCCTGCCAGGTGTAGCCGTCTTTTTCGACCAGCTTTTTCAGCACATCCACCGCTTTGGCTTCGCCACCGGACGTCCACCAGTGCACGACTTCAACGTTGCCTTTGGTGTCGGCGGCGTAAGCATGGAGGGGAAAAATCGAGGCGAGGGAAATAACAAGGGCGAGGCGATTGAACGCATTCATCGGTAGACCTTTCTTGTTGTTATGACGGGGCAAGTCTGGTGCTTGCGCTTGGAACGAGTGTAGTCATCCGGCATAGGCCGCACGTAACGAAGAGATGCGCCTTTGTCACAAGTCAGTGACAAATCACTCACGTGCTACACGCTCAAACAGCAACCGTATTCCACAAGTTGGCGAATCTGAAAAAAAGAAGATTCTTTTCCATCAGACGTGTAAAGCAATTTCCGCTTTGCCTGTAGGACGCATCCCTAAGTCCCTTCCCCACGTTGTACCCATTAAATACATCGGCGAATCTTCTCTACATCGTTACAACTTATGAACGGATGTCGACACCCATCAGGAGATAGCAGCCATGTCCAGAAGTAACCCTTTTCTGCCCAACCAGCATTTTATTTACCCTCTCAAACATCAGAACGGTGAGATTTATGCCTGGAAAGTCGATATCCAGCGTGCAGGAAAAGTTCACGTTCAAGTGTTCGATGCGTGCGAGTATGGCGGTATAGACGCCGCGTTACAGGCCGCTGAACAGGCGCGCAATCAATGGGTGTTGAAGATGCCGCAGGCCTTTAGCTATGAAAACCGTCAACGCTTGATGCCCCATAACACCAGTGGCCATCCCGGGGTTTACCGGATCCAGTCCAACAACATTGAATATTGGCGGGCCACCACCCGTATTCACGGTTACAACTTGAGCAAAAGTTTTCGTATCGACCGTTATGGCGACGAGCAGGCCAAAATGATGGCGTTGCAAGAACGCGAGCGGCAGTTAACCCTGTGTAACGAACCTTACGACGTGGCCATGGAAAAACTGCAGCAGCACTTCAGTCAAACCAGCGCCCGCATTCGCGAAAATCGCATCAAGGCGGCCATGAATAAAAAGGCTCAAGAACCCGAAACCGAGTCCGCGGCCAGTTCGTGCCTGGAGCCCGTACTGCCCATCACGCCAGAACAGGCAAGCCTGTCCATCAGTCGGCATCTGGCGGCAAGCGGCAAGTGAGCCACAGGCCTGTGTGGTTGCTGTTGCAGGGTGCGCCGGGCAAGCGCCGGGGCCGCTTTAATCCGCTGTTCGCGGTACTGACAACGTGACCCGCAGGCCACCGCCGCGCACGTTTTGCAAGCTGACTTCTCCGCCATGGCTATGGGCAATGTTGCGGGCAATGCCCAACCCCAAGCCATAGCCTTGCTGATGCCCTGACAACCGGAAATGCGGCTCGAACACTTGCTCCAGTCGCTGTTCGGGAACCCCGGGGCCGTCATCGTCGACATGCAACACGAACGCGTGCGCGTGGTCTTCAATCACCAGGTGCGCGTGCTTGCCGTATTTGAGCGCATTGTCGATCAGGTTGCCCATGCACCGGCGCAAGGCCAGGGGCTTGCCAGAAAAGGGCCTCGACGCCCGCCCGGTCACCGTCACGCGGCCATTGCCGTGGGGCAGCAAATAGGGCTCGATTAAACATTCGAGCAACAGGTTCAGGTTCACCGGCTCAATGTTTTCGTGGATGTCCGTGTCTTTCACACACTGCAAGGCGCCTTTGACCAGCAGTTCAAGCTCATCCAGATCTCGCCCGAATTTGTGCTGCAACGCTTCGTCTTCCAGTAGCTCGACGCGCAAGCGCAAACGGGTAATCGGGGTTCGCAGGTCGTGGGAAATCGCGCTGAACAACTGGCTGCGCTCGGTGAGGTAACGGCTGATGCGCACCCGCATGGTATTAAACGCTCGCCCGACCTCAGCCACCTCACTGCCGCCCCCGATTTCGACTGGCTCGACTTGCTCCTCGCCCAGTGACAAATCCCGCGCTGCACGGGCCAGACGCTTAAGGGGCCGACTTTGCCAGTGCACCAGCACACCGATGGAGAGCAATAAAAACCCGCTGCTCAGCGCAATAAACCATAACTGCATCGCGGGCAGGCCTTCTTCCTCAAGGCTGGTATAGGGCTGGGGCAACAGGGAAGCGATATAGAGCCACTCGCCGGGGGACATCTGGATTTGCGTCACCAGCACCGGTGGGTTGACCGGTTCCAGGGTCAGGGCAAAGTGCGCCCAAGAGCGCGGCAGCTCATCGAGCGTCAGCCCGGCGTTGAAGATCCGCAGGTCTTGCGGGCTGACAAACTTCACCGACAGGTCGACAGCAGGGCCCAGGGATTGGCGCAGCACTTGGTCCACGGCCTCAAGCACAGCCTGTTTGCGCTGGGTCAGTGGCAACGCGCGCATGTCCAGGGGCCGCTCATTGAGGCTGACGACAAAGCGCGTGCCGCCCATGCTGCGCATCTGGTCCAGCACCAGCGGCCGGTATGCCAACGGCAATGACTTCATGTAGGTGACGGTGGCGTTCATCGAATGCGCCAGGCTGCGCGCACTGGTGACAAGTCCTTGCAGTTGCGTGGCCCGCAGTTGCGACAGCCAGATCACGCTGGACAAGGTTTGCGCCAGCAAGATGGCGATCAAGGTGAGCAACAACATGCGGCCGAGCAATGAGCGGGGCACCCGCGGCCGGCGCCAGTACTTAATGGCCATGACCTGTCGTGACCTCGGCGGCCAACTGATAGCCGCTGCCGCGAATGGTGCGGATCAGTCGCGGGGGCTTTTCGGTATCGCGCAGGCGCTGGCGCAAGCGACTGACCGCCATGTCGACGATGCGGTCCAACGGCATCAGGTCGCGGCCACGGGTGGCATTGCCGATGGTGTCACGGTCCAGAATTTGTTGCGGGTGATCGAGAAACAATTTGAGCAAGGCAAAGTCGGCCCCCGAGAGGATGACTTCTTCGCCGTCGGTGTGAAACAGGCGATGGGTCACGGTGTTCAGGCGCCATCCTTCAAAGGCCATGATTTCGTGACCGGCACCGGCACTGGCAAATTGCACACGCCGCAGCAGCGCTTTAATCCTTGCCTGCAATTCACGGGGGCTGAACGGTTTGCCCAGGTAGTCGTCGGCCCCCAGCTCCAACCCCAACACGCGGTCGGTTTCGTCGGAGCTGGCAGTGAGCATGATGATGGGCGTCTGGGCACAACGGGGGTGCTGCCTGACCCAGCGACACAGGCTGAAGCCATCTTCGTCGGGCAGCATGACGTCCAGAATCAATAAGTCGCAGGGCGTGAGTTCGAGGGCTTTGCGAAAGCCCGCGCCATCACTCACCGTGCTCACCTGAAAACCGGCGCGGGTCAGGTAGATGTCCAACAGGTCGCGGATTTCCTGATCGTCGTCGACCAGCAAAATGGATTTACCGAGTGAGCTCACAGCGGTGTTCCTTATTGTTTTTGTGAGTGCGGCGTTTCGCGGTCAGGCGAACGCTTGTTGCAATGCTACGCCCGCCCCCATCAACCCCGGATACGGCGCGGTGACCAGCCAGACCGGTATGCCAGTGAGGTAATCGCTCATGCAACCTTTGTCAGCAAAGCTGCGGGCAAAACCACTGGCCATAAAAAGGTCGGCAAAGCGTGGCACCACGCCGCCGACAATGTAGACGCCGCCACGTGCGCCCAGTGTCAGGACGTTGTTGCCCGCCACTCGACCCAGCCAGCAACTGAACTGCTCAAGGACCTGTAAGGCAATTGGGTCGCCTGCCAGGGCAGCGGCCGTGATGGCGCGGTCACTGTCGAGCACAGGTGCATGCCCGTCCACCGCGCAAATCGCGCGATAAAGACGCGGCAAGCCGCTGCCGCTCAGGACGGATTCGGCGCTGACGTGACCGATTTCGTTGTAAATGTGCTGCCACAACAGGACTTCACGCGGGTTACTCATGGGCAAGTCAACGTGCCCGCCCTCGCCCGGCAAGGCCATCCACTGCGCCTCGCCCAGGCTCAGCAAAGTCCCGACGCCCAGGCCGGTGCCGGGCCCGATCACCACCGCAGGGCGCAGCGGTTCGGCCAGGCCGGCACACACCTGGCGCACGTCGCCCGGTTGCAGGCGCGTCATGCCCAGCGCCATGGCACTGAAGTCGTTGATCAACAGCAGGTTGTCCACCTGCAACGTCTGACAAAACGCCGAACGGCTCAGGCGCCAGTGGTTATTGGTAAAGCGGAATTCATCGCCGCTCACCGGCCCGGCGACGGACAGGCACACCGAGCCGATCGCGCCCAATGGCAAGTCCAGGCCTTGCAGGTAGAGCTTGATGGCATCTTCCGGGCATGCAAAGTCGGCAGTGGCCAGCACGCGGACAGCGCGCAGTTGATCGTTTTCCCACAAGGCAAACCGCGCGTTGGTGCCGCCGATGTCACCGACCAGAGCAAGCTTCATTTAAGGTTTTCCAGAGACGAGGTAAAGGTACTGGCGCCCTGCTCGGCCGAGCTGAAGGCCTGGCGCATAAACGCAAACAACTCGCGCCCGGTGCCGACCGCGTCGCTCAGGGTGCCGATGGCCGGGGTGCGTGCGGCGAATTCTGCCTCATCCACCAACAGTTGCAACGTACCTTTGACGCCGTCGACGCGAATCATGTCGCCATCCTGCACGCGGGCCAGCGGACCACCGACGGCCGCTTCCGGGCTGACGTGGATCGCCGCTGGAATTTTGCCGGAAGCGCCTGACATGCGTCCGTCAGTAATCAACGCGACCTTGAAACCGCGGTCCTGCAACACCCCCAAAAAAGGCGTCATCTTGTGCAGCTCGGGCATGCCGTTCGAACGCGGCCCCTGAAAGCGCATGACGGCGACAAAATCGTGTTCCAGCTCACCCGCCTTGAACGCATCGGCCAGTTGTTGTTGATCCTGAAACACCCGCGCCGGGGCTTCGACAATTTGATGCTCGGGCGCCACGGCCGAAACTTTCATCACCCCGCGCCCCAGGTTGCCTTCCATCACCCGCAACCCGCCCTCGGACGAGAAGGCGCGTGCAACCGGACGCAAGATGCTTTCGTCGAGGCTTTCAATCGGGCCATCACGCCATACCAGCTCGCCGTCCACCAGGAACGGTTCGCGGGTATACAGGCTCAGGCCGCGACCCGCCACCGTGTTGACGTCTTCATGCAATAACCCGGCTTCCAGCAGCTCGCGAATCAGGAATGCCATGCCGCCAGCGGCCTGGAAGTGGTTGATGTCGGCCTTGCCGTTGGGATAGACGTGGGACAGGGTCGGCACGACTTCGGAAAGGTCCGCCATGTCTTGCCAGGTCAGTTGAATCCCGGCGGCCCGGGCGATGGCGGGCATGTGCAAGGTGTGGTTGGTGGAACCACCGGTGGCATGCAACGCCACGATGGAGTTGACCAGCGAACGCTCGTCCACGATCTCGCCCAAAGGCATGAAGTTGCCGCTTTGCCGGGTCAGGCGGGTGACTTGATGCGCGGCCTCGCGTGTCAGCGCATCACGCAAAGGCGTGTAGGGATTGACGAACGAGGCGCCCGGCAAATGCAGGCCCATCACTTCCATCAATAGTTGGTTGGTGTTGGCGGTGCCATAAAACGTGCAGGTGCCGGGGCTGTGGTAGGACTTCATCTCCGATTCGAGCAGCTCTTCGCGGCTGGCTTTGCCTTCGGCGTAGCGCTGGCGCACGTCGGCCTTTTCCTTGTTGGAAATGCCCGATGGCATCGGCCCGCCCGGCACGAAGATCGTCGGCAAATGGCCAAAGCGCAGCGCCCCTATCATCAGACCCGGCACGATCTTGTCACAAATGCCCAGCATCAGCGCCGCGTCGAACATGTTGTGCGACAGCGCGACCGCCGTTGACAGGGCGATCACTTCGCGGCTCAGCAGGCTCAGTTCCATGCCCGCTTCGCCTTGCGTCACGCCATCGCACATGGCCGGGGTGCCGCCTGCGAACTGCCCGACCGAGCCCATTTCACGCAGGGCCTTTTTGAGTTGCTCGGGAAAGTGCTCGTAAGGCTGATGCGCCGAGAGCATGTCGTTGTAGGACGAAACAATCGCCACGTTGGCGGCGTTCATCAAGCGCAGGTTGTTTTTATCTTCCGTGCCACACCCGGCCACGCCATGGGCGAAGTTGGCACATTGCAGCTTGCCGCGTTGCGGGCCATCACTGGCGGCGCCACGAATGAGTGTCAGGTATGCCTCACGGGTTGCTCGACTGCGGGCAATAAGACGCTCGGTGACTTCAAGAACGCGGGGATGCATGTGTTGAACTCCAGGCTAACGGATGTGGCGACCTGTGCGTGTCCTATGCTGATCGAGGGGCCAGACACGCACTTCGATCATTTGGACCCGTTGATTCAGGTCACTCGTTGTAGATAAAACAAAATATTGCCACCAAAATGGCTTGTTTTCTATTTCTATGCGAATAATCTTGTAATTCCAACAACAAATCGATGGCAGGCGCTTTCCATGACTCTACGAATCGCAATCAATGGTTTTGGCCGAATCGGCCGCAACGTCCTGCGCGCACTGTATACCCAAGGCTACCGTCAGGACCTGCAGATCGTCGCAATCAACGATCTGGGTGACAGCGCAATCAATGCACACCTGCTCAAGTACGACACCGTTCACGGCACTTTCGATGCAACCGTTGAGCACGATCAGGAAAGCCTGACCGTCAATGGCGACCGCATTGCCGTCACGGCCATTCGTAACCCGGCTGAACTGCCGTGGGCTGCATTGAAGGTCGACGTGGTGTTCGAATGTACCGGTTTCTTCACCGAGCGCAGCAAGGCCGAGGCGCATATTAGCGCTGGCGCGCGCAAGGTGATTATCTCCGCGCCGGGCAAAAATGCCGACGCCACGGTGGTGTACGGTGTGAACCACGACATCCTGCGCCAATCGCATCAAATTATTTCCAGCGCCTCCTGCACCACCAACTGCCTGGCGCCGGTTGCCCAAATCCTGCACCGCGAACTGGGCATTGCCAACGGTTTGATGACCACCATTCATGCCTACACCAATGACCAGAACCTGACCGACGTTTACCACAGCGACCCGTACCGCGCGCGCTCGGCCACGCAGAACATGATCCCGAGCAAAACCGGCGCCGCCGAAGCCGTGGGCCTGGTATTGCCCGAACTGGCGGGCAAATTGACCGGCATGGCGGTGCGCGTCCCGGTGATCAACGTGTCGCTGGTTGACCTGACCGTCGAGCTCAAGCGCGAAACCACGGCGGCTGAAGTCAACGCGCTGTTCAAAGAAGCCAGCCAGCATTCCAAAGTGCTGGGCTATAACAGCCTGCCGCTGGTATCGAGCGATTTTAACCACAACCCGCTGTCGTCGATTTTCGATGCCAACCACACCAAAGTCAGCGGCAAGATGCTCAAAGTCCTGGCGTGGTACGACAACGAGTGGGGCTTCTCCAACCGCATGCTCGATAACTGCCTGGCGCTGTGCAACGCGGAGTGACGCGATGATCGGTATCAGCTTCACCACGGCCACCCTGGCGGCGCGCAAGCGTATCGCCCTGGTGGCTCACGATCACTGCAAGGGGTTCTTGCTGGACTGGGCCGAGCGTCACAAGGCCACCCTCAGCCAGCATCAGTTGTGCGCCACCGGCACCACCGGCCTGTTGCTGAGCCAGCGCCTGGGGCTGCCGATCGAAAGCATGATCAGCGGCCCGCTGGGCGGGGACCAACAAGTGGGGGCACGCATCGCCGAGCAACAGGTCGACATGCTGGTGTTCTTCTGGGACCCGTTCGAGCCGCAACCCCATGACCCGGACATCAAGGCCCTGCTGCGGGTTGCGGCGGTGTGGAACATCCCTGTGGCGTGCAATGAATGCAGCGCGGATTACCTGCTCAGCAGCCCGCTCATGAGCCAGCCCCACGATCACCGGGTGCCGGATTACGCCGCGTATTTGAAAGGACGCGTGTAAACCCGCAGGCACATCGCCGTAAACCGCGCATAAAAGGCGGGAGACAAAAACAGCGCTTGACCAAACGCACAGATGATAAGCATTATCATTCGCTCAAATTCGGTCTGGTAGCACTGTGAGTCAGTCCCACTTCAATCAAGTCTTCCTGACGCAACGGGTGATCCTGTTGCGCACGTTACAGCGGATGGTCAATAACCCCAGTACCGCCGAGGACCTGTTGCAGGAGACTTACCTGCGCGTCACCCGCGCGCTGAGCGAACGCACGGTCGAGCATCTGGAGCCGTTTGTGTTCCAGACTGCGCGTAATCTGGCGCTGGACCACCTGCGCTCACGGCGTATTCAGTCGCGCACGGTGCTCGAAGATGTGCCGACCGAGGTCATCGAAAGCGTCCCCTCCTCACTCAGCACACCCGAAGAAGCCCATCAAGCCGCGCAACTACTGGAGCGTTTGAGTGTGAGCCTGAGCCAGCTAAGCGCACGTCAGCAACGCATTTTCATTCTCAGTCGCCTGCATGGTTGCAGCTATCAGGAGATCGCACGGGAGCTTGACGTGTCCCTGAGCACCGTTCAAAAGGAACTCAAATTAATCATGGCAATCTGTGTCGGGGTAGCCGATCGAATCAATCGGCCGTAATCTTGCCGGGACAACCCCGTAAGAAAAATCCGACTTGGCAGCTTTCACGCCAAGGATTCCAAGACGTTGAACA
This sequence comes from Pseudomonas sp. BS-2016, assembly GCF_001806145.1. Taxonomy (NCBI): domain Bacteria; kingdom Pseudomonadati; phylum Pseudomonadota; class Gammaproteobacteria; order Pseudomonadales; family Pseudomonadaceae; genus Pseudomonas; species Pseudomonas sp. BS-2016. Next base: position 136,378 of record NZ_MLCT01000019.1, on the reverse strand, counting down.
CCACTGTGCCTGAGACTGCCAAGGATCACCCGTGAAGGACACTCCACCCCCCGCCGTGCCGGAACTGGCGCAGGATGCTCTGCAAGACAGTGCCATGGATCAGGCGCTGGACTGGCTGATCACCCTGGAGTGTGCCGACGCCTGCGAAAAAGCAGCGTTCCAGGCCTGGCTCAAGGCAGACCCGGCCCATGCCCAAGCGTTTGCCAAAGCCCATGCCGTCTGGAATGGCCAGCCGCTGATTGACGCGGCACACACCCTGAACACACGCCGTGCGCCTACCGTGTTGCAACGCATTGGCCGTCACTGGAAACACGTGGCCACTGCGGCGGTGCTGGTGATTGGCGTGGGCAGTTACAGCAATGTGCCATTGCGCTTGCAGGCCGATCATTTGACCGTGGTGGGCGAGCGTCAGCGCCTGGAGCTGGAAGACGGCTCGAAAGTGTTGCTCAACACCAATTCGGCGTTCTCCAGCCACCGGGTCAATGCGCAAAGCAATGCGCGGTTGTATCAGGGTGAAGCGTTTTTCGAAGTCCCGGCCAATCTTGAATTCCCGCTGGTGCTCGATGCCGGCCCGGTTCGCGTCAGCGTGCGCGACACCGCTTTCGCCGTCAGCTACCTCAACGGGCAGGCTCAAGTGCGAGTGCAGCGCGGCGATGTCGATTTACGCATGAACAGCGGGGGCACGCAGATGCGGTTGTCTGCCGGGAACAGTGTGAGTATCGGCCCCAATGGTTTTGGCCAACCGGTCAAGCTCAACCCGCAAACCGATCTGGCCTGGGTTCAGGGGCGACTGGTGTTCGAAAACTGCCCCATGAGCCAAGTGCTGGAAGAAGTGCGGCGCTATTACCCCGGCTGGATCGTCAACAATAATGAGCAACTGGCCAGCGTCGCAGTGACCGGCAATTACCGTCTGGACCAGCCTCTGGACATCGTTCGTTCCCTCGCCCATATCACCTCGTCCAGCCTCTCGGAATTCCCGGCGCTGGTCATTCTCAACTAAATCCGGTTTTTTTTACGCGATAGCACGAGGTCATACGTCTCGTTGTAGTCAATGCAACTGATTCGCATTTTGAGTCAGCTTCGCAACTATAAGATTCGTTCACCACGGAGCGCTATCAATGCCCACACGTTTCAACAGCCGGTCCTCTTCCAACGGTCGCACCCGCCCAAAACACCCGTGCACCTTGTCGTTGTTGACCGTCGCCGTGCTGATGGCCGGCGCGCACGTCGTTCCGGCCATGGCCGCAACCGATGCGCCACCTGAACGCCGCGCTGTGGGCAATTACAAATTCGCGATATCACAGCAGCCGCTGGTGTCGGCGCTCAACGACTTCACGGCCGTCACCGGCTGGCAAGTCGGTTTACCGGCCGAACTGGGGCAGAACGTGTCTTCACCGGGTGTGCGCGGGTCTCTGTCGCCAGAAAAGGCACTCGACCGCCTGTTGATCGGCACCAACCTGGGCTACCGCAAACTGGGCAGCAATAACATCGTCCTCGAAAAACGTTCCGCCGGCAGCGGCACCCTCGCCCTGCAGCAAGTGACCATCAGCGCCACGCGTCAGGAGCAAGACGTCATCAGCGTGCCCAGCACCGTGACCGTGCACGACCGTGAACAACTCGACCGTCAAAACGTCAACACCATCAAAGAACTGGTGCGCTATGAACCGGGCGTGTCCGTGGGCGGCGGCGGTCTGCGCGGCGGCATCAGCGGTTACAACATTCGCGGCATCGACGGTGACCGGATCCTGACTCAAGTCGATGGCGTTGAAATCCCCAACTCGTTCTTCAACGGTCCGTTCGCCAAAACCCAGCGCAACTACGTCGACCCGGAAATCGTCAAGCGCGTAGAAATCCTGCGCGGCCCGGCCTCGGTGCTGTATGGCAGCAACGCCATCGGTGGCGCGGTGAGCTACTTCACCCTCAACCCGGACGACATCATCAAACCGGGCCAGGAGGCAGGCGCACGCCTGAAGACCGGTTACAGCTCGGCCGACCGCAGCTGGCTCAAGTCCGCCACCGTGGCAGGCCGCGCCGACCAGTTCGACGGCTTGCTGCATGTAAGCCGCCGGGACGGCCACGAAACCGAATCCTATGGCAACCACGGCGGCACCGGCCTGACGCGCACTGCGGCCAACCCGGAAGACGTGAACACCACCAACGTATTGGCCAAGGCGGGCTGGAACTACAACGATGACGACCGACTGGCGTTCACCTACGAGAACTACCGGGACGAGCGCGACATCAACCAGAAAAGCGTGGTAGGCGGCCCGTTCAACCTGGGCCAACCGCTGGGCATGTACAAGTCACGCAACGGCAATGACACCGTGACCCGCGAGCGTTTCGGCATTGAAAACACCTTCGCGCTCGACAGCATGCTGGCCGACCACGGCAAACTGAGCCTCAACTATCAGGTGGCCAAGACCGACCAAAGCACCGAAGAACGCTACTTCCCGTTCAGCCGTGATGTGTATCGCACCCGCGACACCCGCTATAAAGAGCAGCAATGGGTGTTCGATGCCCAGTTCGACAAAGCCTTCGCAGTCGGCCCCACCGACCATTTGCTGACCTATGGCACCACTTTGAAACACGACAAAGTCACCGGCTCGCGTTCCGGCAGCGCGGTGTGCCTTGCGGTAGGTGCTGGCTGTAAAGCAGTCGGCGCCCTGAGCACGGCCAAAGGCGACGTGTTCGCCAAAGTCAGCGACTTCCCGGACCCGACCATCGACACCTACAGCCTGTTTGCGCAAGACGAAATCAGCTGGAATCAATGGACCTTCATGCCCGGCGTGCGCTACGACTACACGCGCCTCAAGCCCAAGATCACCCAGGAGTTCCAGAACGCGGTCAACCCCGACGGTAAATACCCCGTCAGCGACGATGAAAAAACCTGGCACCGCCTTTCGCCAAAACTGGGCGTGACCTACGCGTTCAACGATAACTACACCTGGTTCGGGCAGTACTCCGAAGGTTTCCGCACCCCGACCGCCAAGGCGTTGTACGGCCGCTTCGAAAACCTGCAGGAAGGTTACGTCGTCGAACCCAACCCCAACCTTGAGCCGGAAAAGAGCAAAAGCTACGAAACCGGCCTGCGCGGCCACTTCGACGAAGGCTCGTTTGACGTGGCGGTGTTCTACAACAAATACCGCGACTTTATCGATGAAGATAACGTCACGCCCGGCTATGACATGGACAGCTTCCAGAGCCGCAACATCAAGCACGCCACCATCAAGGGGGTCGAGCTTAAAGGCCAGCTGCAACTGGACGCCTTCGGGGCTCCGCGTGGCCTGTACACCAAAGGGTCGATTGCTTACGCCTATGGCCGCAACGATGACACCGGCCAGCCACTCAACAGCGTGAACCCGCTGACGGGAGTGTTTGGCCTCGGTTATGACCAGGACAACTACGGCGCTCTGGTGAGCTGGACCCTGGTCAAGAAAAAAGACCGCATCGACGACACGGCCTTCAAAGCGCCAGACATTCAGGGCAAGCGATTCGAAACCCCGGGGTTCGGCATTGTGGACGTGAGCGCTTATTACAAAGTGACCCAAGACGTGACCGTCAGCGCAGGCGTGTACAACCTGACCGACAAAAAATATTGGCTGTGGGATGACGTGCGCAGCTACGACGGCGTGGGTGAAGCATCGGCCGTAAACCCGGCCAACCTCGACCGCCTGACCCAGCCGGGCCGCAACTTCGCGATCAACCTGGTCTGGGACATCTAGCCGGCGTTCTCACTGCGCGGTGTTTTCGCTGCGCAGTGAGGATTTTTTACTGTCACGCGTCTTCTTGTACGTCTAGTTACCAAGCGCATCTCATTCTCAAGGACATCTTCATGACCTCTCAAGACACTGCACAGCGTCCTGCCCTGCGTTCCCAACGCCTGAACCAGATCACCCACGAGCCTCATCAAAAACTCGACGCGCTGGTCAAGGCCCACAAACCCTTTGAAACTCGGGAAAACTTTGCCCGCTTTGTGGTGGCTCAATACCTCTTTCAATCGGAACTGCAAGCGCTGTACACCGACCCTTCGTTGAAAGAAATCGTCCCGGACTTGCCAGAGCGTTGCCGCGCAGAGCAAGCCAAAGCTGACCTCGCAGACCTCGACACTGAAGTCCCGGCTCCTGTCGCAGGCGCGATCAACGCGCCAAGCAAGGCTCACGCGCTGGGCTGGATCTTTGTGTCGGAAGGTTCCAAGCTGGGCGCCGCCTTCCTGATCAAACGGGCCGTGGCACTGGAGCTGAGCGACACCTTCGGCGCCCGTCACTTGGGCGAGCCAGCCGGCGGCCGCGCTGAAGGCTGGAAACGCTTCGTCAAAACCCTTGATGGCCTGGAGCTGAGTGCTGAAGAAGAGGCCGATCTAGACAAAGGTGCAGTAGCGGCCTTCGAGCGTTTCACCGTATTACTGGAACACGCCTACGCTGCTCAGCCAGAACTGGCTTAAGCTAGACCTGCTCGGTCGGCGCGCGCTGGCCGAGCACTCTTTTTTGCGTCTTGAGCTTATGACCCGCCAAACCCAATCCCCGTCGAAAATAGCCCAAATCCTCTTCGGCCTGCTGGCCTACGTCAGCCTGGGCATCGGCCTGATCGCCATCGTGGTGCCGGGGCTGCCGACCACCGAGTTCATTTTGCTGGCGGCCTGGGCCGCGACCAAAAGCTCGCCGCGACTGAGCGCCTGGCTGGAAAACCACCGCCTGTTCGGCCCGATCCTGAGCAATTGGCGCAACGGCAAAATCATTCAACGCAAAGCCAAAGTCAGCGCCACCATCAGCATGCTGATCTGCGCGGGGTTGATGTTGTATGTGCTTGAGCATCAATGGCCGGTGTTTCTGGCCATTGCGGGCATGAGCCTGGGCAATCTGTGGATCTGGTCCCGGCCGGAACGGTTACCGCCAGCGCTGTAGCAGGCGGCACCATCGATTCAATCCGGCGCGCTTATAACGTCAATTCACCCGCATACAGCCCATAAGCCGCCGCCAGGGCCGCCACCACCACCGCTCCGAAGATCGCCCGTTCCGCGGCGACAAACAGCGGCTCGCGCTGTTCACGTTTGGCCTGGGCAAAGAAGAACACTCCCGGCGCATACAGCAACGCCGAGAGCAGCAAGTACTTGGGCCCCGCCGCATACAGCAACCACATGGCATAGATCAGGGCGATCAGCCCCACCAACAGGTCTTTGAAACGCGAGCGGCTGGCCTGCGAGTAGGTCTCGCCCTTGATGCACAACAACACCGCATAAGCCGCCGACCACAGGTAAGGCACGAGGATCATCGACGACGCCAGGTAGATCAGGCTGGTGTACGTGCCCGCCGACACCAGGGTGATCAGCAGGAATATCTGGATCATGCTGTTGGTCAGCCACAGGGCATTGACCGGGACATGGTTGGCGTTTTCCTTTTTCAGGAACGCTGGCATGGTGTTGTCTTTGGCCGTGGCAAACAGGATCTCGGCGCATAACAGCGCCCACGAGAGCAGCGCCCCCAGCAACGAGATGGCTAACCCGATGCTGATCAAAATGGCGCCCCACTCCCCCACCACATGCTTGAGCACGCCGGCCATGGACGGGTTTTGCAGTTTGGCCAATTCCGGCTGAGTCATGATGCCCAGCGACAGCACGTTCACCAGCACCAACAGTGCCAGCACCCCCAAAAAGCCGATGACCGTGGCTTTGCCCACGTCCGAGCGTTTTTCGGCGCGCCCCGAATAAACACTGGCGCCTTCAATGCCGATAAACACGAATACTGTCACCAGCATCATGTTGCGCACCTGGTCCATCACGCTGCCCAGGCTGGGGGTTTCGGTGCCCCAGAAGTCCAGGGTGAAGATGTCGGCTTTAAACGCGACGCCGGTCAACACGATAAACATCACGATCGGGACGATTTTCGCCACGGTGGTGATCTGGTTGATAAACGCCGCTTCCTTGATGCCGCGCAGCACCAGAAAGTGCACACCCCACAGCAACAGCGAGGCGCAGCCAATGGCGATGGGCGTGTTGCCCTGACCGAAGACCGGTACGAAATACCCCAGCGTACTGAACAGCAACACGAAGTAGCCGACGTTGCCCATCCACGCGCTGATCCAATAGCCCCAGGCCGAGGAGAAGCCCATGTAATCGCCAAAACCGGCCTTGGCGTAGGCGTAGACCCCGGAATCGAGTTCCGGTTTGCGGTTAGCGAGGGTCTGGAACACAAACGCCAGCGCCAGCATCCCCACCGCGGTAATGCCCCAACCAATCAGGACTGCCCCGCCAGCGGCGTGTTCCGCAATATTTTGCGGCAGCGAAAAAATCCCGCCGCCAATCATGGAACCGACCACCAGGGCGATCAAAGCATTAAGCCGAAGCTTCTGGGTTTGTTGCGACATCGCCACCTCGTTATTGGGTCTGGAACTGTTTTCGATACACGCTTAATAGGCTACAGATGTTCACTGACTAAATATATGAGCCGGTTAAACGTCTATAAGCACCCCGCAATAAGCCCCTTCTTTTTAATCGCAAGATTTTCTATTGAAGCCTGAAAAAACAACCCTGTGTACATGACGTTTTTATTTCATGGCGCGGTTCATGAAATATGAAAGCTACATTTGCAAAACTGAAAATAGTGACTAGCTTCAATCCCCACGACCTCGTTGCCACATGCGTATTAAGAACCTGTAAGTCCTCTGGAGCGGGCCTTTCAGGAAGCGTCAAAATAATACGTGATTGCGACCTTCCCACGCGCCACACAATGGAATGTAGTAATGCCCTGATCTAAGTCAAACGGCTGAAATATCAACGGAATTATCTTAAGGCCTCACTTCTCCTGGATTGGAGTTAACACAAATGTCTGATACTCCCGGAAAACTACGATTGGGTGCGTTGGTTGCTCTGGTAGTCGGCTCAATGATTGGTGGCGGTATTTTTTCGCTACCTCAAAACATGGCAGCAAGTGCCGATGTTGGAGCCGTACTTATTGGTTGGGCAATCACCGCAGTCGGTATGCTAACCCTCGCTTTTGTCTTCCAGACCCTCGCTAACCGCAAACCCGACCTCGACGGCGGCGTCTACGCCTATGCCAAGGCCGGTTTTGGCGATTACATGGGTTTCTCATCCGCCTGGGGTTACTGGATCAGTGCCTGGTTGGGCAACGTCGGCTACTTTGTGTTGCTGTTCAGTACGCTGGGGTATTTCTTCCCGATCTTTGGTGAAGGCAACACCCCCGCCGCGATCATCGGCGCGTCGGTCCTGCTGTGGGCCGTTCACTTCCTCGTTCTGCGCGGCATCAAGGAAGCAGCGTTCATCAACCTGGTGACCACGGTGGCCAAGGTTGTGCCGCTGATCCTGTTCATTCTGATCGCGGTCTTCGCTTTCAAACTGGACATCTTCACCAGTGACATCTGGGGCCTGAAAAACCCTGATCTGGGCAGCGTGATGGACCAAGTGCGCAACATGATGCTGGTCACCGTCTGGGTGTTCATCGGTATCGAAGGCGCGAGCATCTTCTCTTCCCGTGCCGAGAAACGTTCGGACGTGGGTAAAGCCACTGTGATCGGCTTCATCACCGTGCTGCTGTTGCTGGTACTGGTGAACGTGCTGTCGCTGGGCATCATGACTCAGCCCGAACTGGCCAAACTGCAAAACCCTTCGATGGCGGCCGTGCTTGAGCATGTGGTCGGTCACTGGGGCGCGGTGCTGATCAGCGTCGGTTTGATCATCTCGCTGCTGGGTGCCCTGCTGTCGTGGGTCCTGCTGTGCGCCGAAATCATGTTCTCGGCCGCCAAAGACCACACCATGCCGGCCTTCCTGAAAAAGGAAAACGCCAACCATGTACCGGTCAATGCCCTGTGGCTGACCAACGCCATGGTGCAGGTGTTCCTGGTTATCACCCTGTTCTCGGCCAGCACTTACCTGTCGCTGATCTACCTGGCGACCTCGATGATCCTCGTGCCTTACCTCTGGTCGGCGGCTTACGGCCTGCTGCTGGCGGTGCGCGGCGAGACCTACGAGAACGCACTGGCAGAACGCAAGAAAGACCTGATCATCGGCGGCATCGCCCTGATCTACGCCGTGTGGCTGTTGTATGCCGGCGGCCTGAAATACCTGCTGCTATCAGCCCTGCTGTACGCACCTGGCGCGATCTTCTTCGCCAAGGCTAAACGCGAGACAGGCCAGCAAGTGTTTACCAGCATTGAAAAAGTGATTTTTGCTGCCGTCATCATCGGCGCCCTGGTGGCGGCCTATGGACTGTACGACGGCTTCCTGACCCTGTAAGTCCCTGTTTATGTACTTTGGAGGTTGACTGTAATGACCACGGAAAAAGTGAAATACGGCGTACATTCCGAAGCCGGCAAACTGCGCAAAGTGATGGTTTGCTCCCCTGGCCTGGCTCACCAGCGCCTGACGCCAAACAACTGCGACGAGCTGCTGTTTGATGACGTGTTGTGGGTCAACCAGGCCAAGCGCGACCACTTCGATTTCGTGACCAAGATGCGCGAGCGCGGTATCGATGTACTGGAAATGCACAACCTGCTGACCGACATCGTGGCGATGCCTGAAGCACTGGACTGGATTCTTGACCACAAAGTGACCCCCAATCAGGTGGGTGTGGGTCTGGTGCACGAAGTCAAAGCCTGGATCAAAAGCCTTGAGCCACGCAAAGCGGCTGAGTACCTGATCGGTGGTGTGTCGGCCGACGACCTGCCAGACAGCTTCGGTGGCAAAACCATCGAGATGTTCCGTGACTTCCTCGGTCACACCAGCTTTATCCTGCCACCGCTGCCCAACACCCAGTTCACCCGTGACACCACCTGCTGGATCTACGGTGGCGTGACACTGAACCCGATGTACTGGCCAGCGCGTCGTCAGGAAACCCTGCTGACCACCGCCATCTACAAGTTCCACCCTGAGTTCACCAACGCCGACTTCCAGATCTGGTACGGCGACCCGACTCTGGACCACGGCAACGCCAGCCTTGAAGGTGGCGACGTGATGCCAATCGGCAAAGGCGTGGTACTGATCGGTATGGGCGAACGTACATCGCGTCAGGCCATTGGCCAACTGGCGCAGAACCTGTTCAAGAACAAAGCCGTGGAACGCGTGATCGTTGCCGGTATGCCTAAATCCCGCGCCGCGATGCACCTGGACACCGTGTTCAGCTTCTGCGACCGCGATCTGGTCACCATCTTCCCTGAAGTCGTGAACCAAATTGTTGCCTTCTCGCTGTACCCGGACGAGAGCAAACAGGGCGGCATTGACGTTCGACGTGAAGAAAGCAGCTTCCTGGATGTGGTCGCCAAAGCGCTGGGCGTTAAAGCCCTGCGTGTGGTTGAGACCGGCGGCAACTCCTTCGCGGCAGAACGCGAGCAGTGGGACGACGGCAACAACGTTGTGGCACTGGAGCCTGGCGTGGTGATCGGTTACGACCGCAACACCTACACCAACACCCTGCTGCGCAAGGCCGGTGTGGAAGTCATCACCATCAGCGCCTCTGAGCTGGGACGCGGCCGTGGCGGCGGTCACTGCATGACCTGCCCAATCATCCGCGACCCGATTGACTATTAATTCATCCCTTTGAATGCTTGCGCCAGCCCCGAACCGGGCGGCGCAAGCCGGTTACCAGAAACCCAGGAGATTCCCATGGCGTTTAACATGAAAAACCGCAGCCTGCTCAGCTTGGTGCACCACACCCAACGCGAACTGCACTACCTGCTGGACCTGTCTCGTGATCTCAAGCGCGCCAAGTACACCGGTACTGAAGAGCCGCACCTCAAAGGCAAAAACATTGCGCTGATCTTTGAAAAAACGTCGACCCGTACCCGTTGCGCGTTCGAAGTGGCCGCTCACGACCAAGGCGCCCACGTCACCTACATCGACCCGGTTTCTTCGCAGATCGGCCACAAAGAAAGCATGAAAGACACCGCCCGCGTTCTGGGCCGCATGTTTGATGCCATCGAATACCGTGGCTTTGCGCAAGAAATCGTTGAAGAACTGGCCAAGTACGCTGGCGTACCGGTGTTCAACGGCCTTACCGCTGAATTCCACCCGACGCAAATGATCGCTGACGTGCTGACCATGCGCGAACACAGCGACAAGCCTCTGCACGACATCAGCTACGCCTACCTGGGCGACGCCCGCAACAACATGGGTAACTCGCTGCTGCTGATCGGCGCCAAACTGGGCATGGACGTGCGCATCGCCGCCCCTAAAGCCCTGTGGCCAGAAGAGTCGTTCGTTAAGCAATGCCAGGAATTCGCCAAGGAAAGCGGTGCCAAAATCACCCTGACCGAAGACCCTAAAGTGGCCGTCAAAGGCGTGGACTTCATCCACACCGACGTCTGGGTGTCGATGGGCGAGCCGGTTGAAGCCTGGAACGAACGCATCAAACTGCTGCTGCCTTACCAGGTCAACATGGACCTGATCAAAGCCGCCGAAAATATCCGTGTGAAGTTCATGCACTGCCTGCCAGCGTTCCACAACTGTGAAACCAAGGTCGGTAAAGATGTGGCTGAGCACCATCCAAACCTCAAAGACGGCATTGAAGTGACCGAGGAAGTGTTTGAATCTCCCTTCAACATTGCCTTTGAACAAGCCGAAAACCGCATGCACACCATCAAGGCAATCCTGGTTGCAGCCCTGGCTGATATCTAAGGACGTGCATGGCTGCCGGAGCGGACTCGCCTGCTCCGGCACAACCCGGCTGTTGTGAACTTCCCTTCTATTAAGGAAATACCTATGCGTATCGTCGTTGCACTGGGCGGTAACGCCCTCCTGCGTCGCGGTCAACCCATGACTGCCGAGAATCAACGCGAAAACATCCGCACCGCCACTGCCCAAATCGCCCGCATCGCCACTGGCAATGAACTGGTCGTCGCCCACGGCAACGGCCCGCAAGTGGGTCTGCTGTCCCTTCAAGCTGCCGCCTACACCGCCGTCAGCCCTTACCCGCTGGACGTGCTGGGTGCTGAAACCGAAGGCATGATCGGCTACATGATCGAGCAAGAGCTGGGCAATCTGTTGCCGCAGGACGCGCCCTTCGCCACGTTGTTGACCCAGGTGGAAGTGGACCCCAAAGACCCGGCCTTCCAGAACCCGACCAAGCCGATCGGCCCGGTGTACAGCGAAGCCGAAGCCAAAAGCCTGGCCGCTGAAAAAGGCTGGAACATTGCCCCCGATGGCGACAAGTTCCGCCGCGTGGTGCCCAGCCCTAAACCAAAACGCATCTTTGAAATCCGTCCGATCAAATGGCTGCTGGAAAAAGGCACCATCGTGATCTGCGCGGGCGGTGGCGGCATTCCGACCATGTATGGCGAAGACGGCAAGCTGCAAGGTATTGAGGCGGTGATCGATAAGGATCTGGCCTCTTCCCTGCTGGCGCAGCAACTGGACAGCGACTTGTTGGTCATTGCCACTGACGTCAATGCCGCCTTTATTGACTGGGGCAAGCCAACCCAGAAGGGCATTTCCCAGGCGCACCCTGACGAGCTGGAAAAACTCGGCTTCGCCTCCGGCTCCATGGGGCCAAAAGTGGAAGCGGCCTGTGAGTTTGCCCGTAAAACAGGCAAAACCGCCGTCATTGGCGCCCTGGCCGATATCGAGGCCATCGTTCAGGGCAAAGCCGGTACTCGCGTCAGCACTGAAAAATCTGGTATTACCTACTTCTGAACCATGGGGCGGGCTTTCGGGCCTGCCCTTTTACCCCCTGCCCAAGGAGTCACCCTATGGCCTCGTTCGAACCCGGTCACCTGCATATCCACCGCGAACCGCTGCAACCGGGCGATTTCGGGTATGACATCAAGATTGATTACCAGGTCGTTCAGGATCCCAAGGAAGGCAAGTCCATGCAGTTCGACATGCACGGTCAGATCAATGGAAAGGATTTCAAGGATTCATTCACGCTGCCTAAAGACGTGGCCTTCAATTTTGCCCACGATGCCTTTCAGATTGCTGTCAAACATGGCATTCCCAAGACCGCTGACATCCGTTCGATGCACGGTCACTACGACAAGATGTTTTCGGATGTGATGGCCCAGCTTAACCACAAACCCGGTGACCCGATTAACCTCGATCATCTGGACTAATCCTGCCTGTAGCCGCTGCCGCAGGCTGCGCCAGCCGCTACAGGACGCGTCTCTTTGTCCTGTTGCCTCGCCCAAGGCATACTGGCCGTCTCCCGGCCTACAGTGTTCCCCGTTCTCATGCGTATCCATGTCAGCTTTATTGACCGCGTCGGTATTACCCAGGAAGTGCTGGCACTGCTGGGGGCACGCCATCTCAATCTCGACGCCGTGGAGATGATCCCCCCCAACGTGTATATCGATGCCCCGACCTTGAGCCCGCACGTACTCGATGAGTTGCGTGAAGCGCTGTTCCGGGTTCAGGGCGTGCAGTCGGTGATGGTGGTGGACATCCTCCCGGGGCAGCGTCGGCACCTGCAACTCGATGCCCTGCTGGCCGCCATGACCGATCCGGTGCTGGCCCTGGACAGTGAAGGCCATGTGCTGCTGGCCAATCCGGCGCTGGTCTCGCTGTATGGCCGCGAACCTGCCGGCGAAAGCATTGGCGAGTTGTTCACCGATCCCGACTTGCTGAGCGCCTTGCTGGAAAACGGCTTTCGCTTGCCCCTGCGTGAAGTCACGCTCAACGGCCACCCGCTGATGCTCGATGCCACGCCGATTACCGACGCGGGGGCTTTGTTGACCCTGTATCAGCCCAGCCGCATCGGTGAACGTCTGGCCGCGCTGCATCACGACCACGCCGAGGGGTTTGACGCCTTGCTGGGTGAGTCACCGGCAATACGTACCCTGAAGGCACGAGCCCAACGCGTCGCCGCTCTGGATGCGCCGTTATTGATTCAGGGCGAAACCGGCACCGGCAAAGAACTGGTCGCCCGCGCGTGTCATGCCATCAGCGATCGCGTCGGCGCACCGTTTTTGGCCCTCAACTGCGCGGCATTGCCGGAAAACCTGGCCGAAAGCGAGCTGTTCGGCTACGCCCCCGGCGCCTTTACCGGCGCACAACGGGGCGGCAAGCCGGGGCTGATGGAATTGGCCAACAACGGTACGGTGTTTCTGGATGAAATCGCTGAGATGTCGCCCTACCTGCAAGCCAAATTGCTGCGGTTTTTGAATGACGGCAGTTTCCGCCGTGTGGGCGGCGAGCGCGAAGTAAAGGTCAATGTCCGCATCCTCAGCGCTACTCATCGCAACCTCGAAAAAATGGTCAACGAAGGCACGTTTCGCGAAGACCTGTTCTATCGGCTGAACGTGCTCAACATCGAAGTGCCTCCTTTGCGTGAGCGGGGCCAGGACATCCTGCTGCTGGCGCGCACGTTTATGCAGCAGGCCTGCACTCAAATACAGCGTCCGGTGTGTCGCCTGGCGCCCGGTACGTACCCGGCCTTGCTGGGTAACCGCTGGCCGGGGAACGTTCGCCAATTACAAAACGTGATCTTCCGCGCCGCGGCCATCTGCGAAAGCAGCGTGGTCGACATTGGCGACCTCGACATTGCCGGAACCTCCGTCGCACGCCAAAGCGACGCAGACGTCGAAACCCTGGAGCACGCCGTTGAAGGCTTCGAAAAAGCCCTGCTGGAAAAGCTCTACGTCAGCTACCCCTCGACCCGCCAACTGGCCAGCCGCCTGCAAACCAGCCACACCGCCATCGCCCACCGCCTGCGAAAATACGGGATCCCCGACAAGACCTGAAGGTTGCCTGCCCCTTCATACAACCCGCGTTCTACTCGACGTTGACACGATGTAGGTGGCGTCGATGCCCACCGCCCGGCCGTATTGATTTCGTTCCAGTGTAGCGAATTCGCTACAGCCAAAGGCCGACGCAGTGCTGCAAGGCTTTGATCCCCTTCGTTTTTTTAAACCCGGTTGCGGTGTAGCGATTTCGCTACACACTCATCCTTCACATTCCATCCTGAAACCCATAACCAATTGATAAATAAACGTTTATTGATTTTGGCAGCCATCTTGCAGAGCAATCCTCAATGCGCTCGATCTTGCACGAGCATTTAACTGCGACCACCAGACGAGTCTGGCCTTGAGGAGTTTCCATGAGCGAATTGCGTTTTACTGAAGACCACGAATGGCTGCGCGCCGAAGCCGATGGCAGCGTGACCGTGGGCATTACCGCGTTTGCGCAAAACGCTCTGGGTGATGTGGTGTTTGTGCAACTGCCCGAGTTGCAGTTTTACGAAAAAGGCGCAGAAGCGGCCACCGTTGAGTCGGTCAAAGCCGCCAGCGGCGTGTACATGCCGCTGGACGGTGAGGTGCTGGAGGTTAACCCGGCGCTCGACAGCAGCCCCGAAGTGGTCAACGAAGATCCGTTGGGCGAAGGCTGGTTCTTCCGGTTCAAGCCGGCGCACGCCAACGCCGTCAGCCAGTTGCTGGATCAGGACGCCTATGACCGCCTGATCAAAGCCAATGCCCAAGCCTGAGGACAGCGCCATGACCATTAACCTGAGCACCGCCAACGAATTCATCGCGCGCCACATCGGCCCGGATCAGGCCGACGAGCACGCCATGCTCGCCACGCTGGGTTTTGACTCGCTAGAGGCCCTGAGCGCCAGCGTGATCCCCGAAAGCATCAAGGGCACCAGCGTTCTGAACCTGCCCGCCGGGCAAAGCGAAGCCGATGCACTGGCCTCGATCAAAGCCATCGCCGGCAAAAACCAGCTGTGCAAGACCTACATCGGCCAGGGCTATTACAACTGCCACACACCCGCGCCGATCTTGCGCAACCTGCTGGAAAACCCGGCGTGGTACACGGCCTACACCCCCTATCAACCAGAAATTTCCCAAGGCCGCCTGGAAGCACTGCTCAATTTCCAGACCCTGATCAGCGACCTCAGCGGCCTGCCGATTGCCAACGCGTCGTTGCTCGACGAAGCCACTGCGGCGGCCGAGGCCATGACCTTCTGTAAACGCCTGAGCAAAAACAAATCCGGCCGCGCATTCTTTGCTTCGCGCCATTGCCACCCGCAAACCCTCGACGTGCTGCGCACCCGTGCCGAACCGCTGGGCATCGAAGTGGTGGTGGGCGACGAGCGCGGTCTGAGCGACCTGTCTCCGTTCTTCGGCGCGCTGCTGCAATACCCGGCGAGCAACGGCGATGTGTTCGACTACCGCGAGCTGGTCGAGCGTTTTCACGCCACCCACGCACTGGTGGCCGTGGCCGCTGACTTGCTGGCCCTGACCCTGCTGACCCCTCCAGGGGAATTCGGCGCCGATGTGGCCATCGGGAGCGCCCAGCGTTTTGGCGTGCCCTTGGGCTTCGGCGGCCCGCACGCGGCGTATTTCGCCACCCGTGATGCGTTCAAACGCGACATGCCGGGGCGCCTGGTGGGTGTGTCGGTGGATCGTCACGGCAAACCTGCGCTGCGTCTGGCCATGCAAACCCGCGAGCAACACATCCGCCGCGAGAAGGCCACGAGCAATATCTGCACGGCACAAGTGTTGCTGGCCAACATGGCCAGCATGTACGCCGTCTACCATGGCCCTCAGGGCCTGACTCAAATCGCCCGGCGCGTTCATCAGCTCACGGCCATTCTGGCCAAGGGCCTGACTGCACTGGGACTCAACGTCGAGCAGATCGAATTTTTCGACACCCTGACCCTGCACACCGGCTCCAGAACAGCGGCCCTGCATGCCAAGGCTCACGCCAGACACATCAACCTGCGCGTGGTGGATGACGAGCGTCTGGGGGTGTCGCTGGATGAAACCTGCGGCCCGTCCGATGTCACTGCGCTGTGGGCCCTGCTCGCAGCCGAGGGTCAAGCGCTGCCAGACGTCGACACGCTGACCGCCACCGTGAGCAGCACCCTGCCGCCTGCCCTGCTGCGCCAATCGCCAATCCTCAGCCACCCGGTGTTCAACCGTTATCATTCTGAAACTGAACTGATGCGCTACCTGCGTCGTTTGGCGGACAAGGATCTGGCTCTGGATCGCACCATGATTCCGCTGGGCTCTTGCACCATGAAACTCAACGCGGCCAGCGAGATGATCCCGGTCACCTGGGCCGAGTTTGGCAACCTGCACCCGTTTGCACCGGCCGAACAAAGTCAGGGCTACCAGCAGCTCACGACTGAACTGGAGGCCATGCTGTGCGCCGCCACCGGTTATGACGCCATTTCCCTGCAACCCAACGCCGGTTCACAGGGCGAATACGCCGGGCTATTGGCCATACGTGCCTACCACCAGAGCCGTGGCGACGAGCGCCGCGACATTTGCCTGATCCCGTCCTCGGCCCATGGCACCAACCCGGCAACCGCCAACATGGCGGGCATGCGCGTGGTGGTTACGGCCTGCGACGCCCGTGGCAACGTTGACATCGAAGACCTGCGCGCCAAGGCCATCGAGCACCGCGAACATCTGGCGGCACTGATGATTACCTACCCGTCGACCCACGGCGTGTTCGAAGAAGGTATCCGCGAAATCTGCGGCATCATTCACGACAACGGCGGTCAGGTGTACATCGACGGCGCCAACATGAATGCGATGGTGGGCTTGTGCGCGCCGGGCAAGTTCGGGGGCGACGTGTCTCACCTCAACCTGCATAAGACCTTTTGCATCCCCCACGGCGGTGGCGGCCCGGGCGTCGGCCCGATTGGCGTCAAGTCGCACCTGACCCCCTTCTTGCCAGGCCATGCCAGCTTGCCTCGCACACAGGGCGCCGTGTGCGCCGCGCCGTTTGGCAGCGCGAGCATTCTGCCCATTACCTGGATGTACATCCGCATGATGGGCGGCGAAGGGCTCAAGCGCGCGTCGCAAATGGCCATTCTCAATGCCAACTACATCGCCCGTCGCCTCGAAGAGCACTACCCCGTGCTGTATTCGGGCAGCAACGGACTGGTGGCACACGAATGCATCCTCGACCTGCGCCCGCTCAAAGACAGCAGCGGGATCAGCGTGGATGACGTGGCCAAGCGCCTGATCGACTTTGGGTTCCACGCGCCAACCATGTCGTTCCCGGTGGCCGGCACGCTGATGATCGAACCTACCGAAAGTGAGTCCAAACACGAACTGGATCGCTTCTGCGACGCCATGATCCGCATCCGTGAAGAAATCCGCGCGGTAGAAAACGGCACGCTGGACAAAGAAGACAACCCGCTGAAAAACGCCCCGCACACCGCGGCGGAAATAGTCGGGGAATGGACCCACCCGTACAGCCGCGAACAGGCGGTGTACCCGGTCGAGTCGTTGATCGAAGGCAAATACTGGCCGCCAGTGGGGCGTGTCGACAACGTCTTCGGCGATCGCAATCTGGTCTGCGCCTGCCCGTCAATCGAGAGCTATCAGGAGGCCTGACACCCCCTCAGTTCCCGCCGCAGCGATTGAAACCGGTGCGGCGGGAGCATTGACCTTATGCCAATCCTTTTATAAGAAACCGGAGAACCCCATGTCGTTAAGCGTGTTCGACCTGTTCAAAATTGGCATCGGCCCTTCCAGCTCACACACCGTTGGTCCCATGCGGGCCGCTGCGCGGTTTGTTGAAGGGTTGCAGCGTGATGCGTTATTGCAACAAACAGCCTGCGTCAAAGTGGAACTGTATGGCTCGCTCGGGGCCACCGGCAAAGGTCACGGCAGTGACAAGGCGGTGCTGCTGGGGCTCGAAGGCGAACACCCGGACACCGTCAATACGGACACCGTGGACGAACGTCTGGCCACGATTCGCCACAGCGGCCACCTCAACCTGCTGGGCCTCCACAGCATCGAATTCAACGAAAAGCTGCACCTAGCGATGATTCGTAAACCCCTTCCCTATCACCCGAACGGCATGATTTTTCGCGCCCTAGACGACGCTGGCATTCAGATCCGCAGCCGCGAGTATTACTCGGTGGGGGGCGGCTTTGTGGTGGACGAAGGGGCGGCGGGCGCTGACCGGATCGTCGAGGACAGCACTGAACTCACTTACCCGTTCAAGACCGCCAAAGACCTGTTGCGCCACTGCGTCACCCACCACCTGTCGATCAGCCAGGTCATGCTGGCCAACGAGCGGGCGTGGCGACCCGAAGCCGAGACCCGTAGCGGGTTGCTGAACATCTGGCAAGTGATGCAGGACTGCGTCAGCGCGGGCTGTCGACATGAAGGCATTCTGCCTGGCGGGTTGAAGGTCAAACGTCGGGCCGCGGCCTTGCATCGTCAGTTATGCGCCCACCCTGAAGCCTCATTGCGCGACGCGTTGTCGGTGCTCGACTGGGTCAACCTGTACGCGCTGGCGGTGAACGAAGAAAACGCCAACGGTGGCCGTGTGGTCACGGCACCGACCAACGGCGCGGCCGGCATTATTCCGGCGGTGCTGCATTACTACATGCGCTTTATCGGTGGCGCCAATGAAGACGGCGTGGTGCGCTTTTTGCTGACGGCGGCGGCCATCGGCATTTTGTACAAAGAAAACGCGTCGATTTCCGGGGCCGAAGTGGGCTGCCAGGGTGAAGTCGGTGTGGCGTGCTCCATGGCCGCCGGCGCCTTGTGCGAGGTGCTCGGCGGCACGGTGCAGCAAGTCGAAAACGCCGCCGAAATTGGCATGGAACACAACCTGGGGCTGACCTGCGACCCCATTGGCGGTCTGGTGCAAGTGCCTTGTATCGAGCGCAACGCCATGGGTTCAGTGAAAGCCATCAACGCTGTACGCATGGCCCTGCGCGGCGACGGCCAGCATTTTGTTTCGCTGGATAAAGTGATCCGCACCATGCGCCAGACTGGCGCCGACATGAAAAGCAAATACAAAGAAACGGCTCGCGGCGGCCTGGCCGTCAACATTATTGAGTGCTGATTTTCAAGGAGTCATGAATGTCTACCGAACCCCTGCTTAAAACCCCGCTGCACGCCCTTCACTTGGAGCTAGGCGCGCGCATGGTGCCGTTTGCTGGCTATGACATGCCGGTGCAATACCCGCTGGGCGTGCTGAAGGAGCATTTACACACCCGTGAGCACGCCGGGTTGTTCGATGTCTCGCACATGGGCCAGATCCGGCTGCGCGGTGCGCAGGCAGCCCAAGGCCTGGAGACGCTGGTCCCGGTGGATATCCTTGACCTGCCGGTGGGCATGCAGCGCTATGCCATGTTTACCAACGAGCAAGGCGGCATTCTGGATGACCTGATGGTGGCCAATCTGGGCAATGACACGTTGTTTCTGGTGGTCAACGCCGCCTGCAAGGAACAGGACCTCGCGCACCTGCGTCAACACTTGGGCGATCGCTGCGAGATTGAACCGCTGTTTGAATCTCGCGCACTGCTCGCCTTGCAAGGTCCCGATGCAGTCAACGTGCTGGCGCGTTTGGCACCGGACGTGGCCAAGATGACGTTCATGCAGTTTGCCCCGGTCAAACTGATGGGCGCGGACTGCTACGTCAGTCGCTCTGGCTATACCGGTGAGGACGGTTTTGAGATTTCAGTACCGCGCGAACAAGCTGAAGCACTCGCGCGGCATTTGCTCGACCAAACCGAAGTCAAGGCCATCGGCCTGGGTGCGCGGGACTCACTGCGACTCGAAGCCGGATTGTGCCTGTACGGCCATGACATGACTGACGCCACCACACCGATTGAAGCCAGTTTGCTGTGGGCCATTTCAAAGGCGCGCCGCGCAGACGGGCCTCGTGCAGGCGGCTTCCCGGGGGCAGAAACAATCTTCGCCCAACAACAAGGCGGCGTTGCACGCAAACGGGTCGGCCTGCTGCCCCAAGAGCGAACACCCGTGCGCGAAGGAGCCGAGATTGTGGATGCTGAAGGCACTGTTATTGGCCAGGTGTGCAGCGGTGGGTTTGGTCCGACGCTAGGAGCCCCGCTCGCCATGGGCTATCTGGACGTGGAGCATGCGCCTATGGACACCGAAGTATGGGCAATCGTGCGTGCTAAGCGAGTCGCGATGAAAGTGTCCAAAATGCCGTTTGTACCGCAGCGTTATTACAGAGGTTAAACGCTTCACTGGAAGTTACACAGTTGCATGTTTACGCCATGCGCGTGTCATGCAACTGCCCCATTACCGTGCAAACTTTCGATAGTGAAAGCGTGCACTTAATGTCGAAAATAATTGAACCTTTCTATACCGTCACTGTGCTGTAAAAAAGCGCCGGGGCCTCTGAAAATCAGGGATAGACGGTTTATTTTCGGGGCTTGTTTTTATCGTCTAAGTTGTCGTAGAGTTTGCCCACTGTGTTTGCATGGGTCGCTGGAATCGTGACCTGGGCAGTAGCTCTAAGTTTGCTACAACCCGTTCGACGTCTCTTACTTTCCTGCAACCCAGCACCAGTACTCTTTCAGGTGAAAGAGACTGTCATTAATTGTTAGCGTCAAGGAATTAAGAAATGTCCCAACGTCAGAGCGGTACCGTTAAGTGGTTTAACGATGAGAAAGGTTTTGGTTTTATTACGCCTGAAAGCGGACCGGATCTGTTCGTGCACTTCCGCGCCATTCAGGGCAACGGCTTCAAGAGCCTGAAAGAAGGCCAGAAAGTCACCTTCATCGCCGTGCAGGGCCAAAAAGGCATGCAGGCTGACGAAGTTCAAGCCGAAGCTTAACGTTCTCGTACAGAAAAGCCTCTGATGGTGACATCAGAGGCTTTTTTATGGGCGCAATTCCGTAAGATGGCTTTTTTCTTTTAGAGACCCTGCCATGTCGAAACAACCGTTAAGCCCTCAAGGCGCGTTTCCCGCCGCTGGACTGGGGCGCCGCCTGGCAGCCATGTTCTACGATTTTTTGTTGTGCACGGCGCTGATGATCGTCACCACGTTCCTTTACAAACTGATCATGATGGCTTTTATCGGCGAGGCCAAAATGCGTGCCTTGTCTGAAGCCGGTGCCCTTGACGGCGATCCGCTGCTGTCGACACTCCTGTTTTTTGTCTTGTTCGGCTTCTTTGCCAAGTTCTGGACCCACTCCGGGCAAACCCTGGGCATGCAAGTGTGGGGGGTTCGTGTTCAGAACGCAGACGGAACAGCTATCAGCCTGTGGCAGGCGCTGTTGCGTTTTATTGTGTCCATCGGCTCGTGGTTATGTTTCGGGCTCGGTTTTTTCTGGTCATTGATCGACAAGCAAAAACGCACCTGGCATGACATGTACTCCAACACGCAGCTCGTCAGAATTCCCAAGCAAAAAAAGAAATAACACGCCGCACAAAAAAAGCCCGTATCGCTTGATACGGGCTTTTTTGTTGTGCAGTGCTCACCTCAGGTGGAGATGACCTCCCTCACCCCAAGCGAGCGCACTGCTTACTCTGCCAGTTTGAAAGTAATGAAACTGGCACGGCCTTGACGCAGGACGCGCATTGACACCGAACGGTTTTTCGGCAATGCCTTGGCAATTTCAGTGAACTGCTTGGCATCGCTGATCGCCTGGTTGTTCAGGTGCGTGATGACGTCGCCTGGACGCAGACCAATCAAGGCAGCCGGGCCATCCTGAACATCCTTGATGATCACGCCACCTTTGATGTCGTTGGTTTTCTTCTGCTCGTCACTCAAGTCCGCCACAGAAACGCCCAGACGGTTGCTGCTGCGCTCTGCGCCGCTTGGCGAATCCATTTCCTTGCCTTCATCGGGGATGGCGCCCACGGTCAAGTCGAGGGTTTTACGCTTGCCGTCGCGCACGACTTCAAGGCTTGCCTTGCTGCCAGCCTTGAGTGCCCCTACCAGATGCGGCAAATCGGCTGACATGACAATCGGCTGACCGTTCATGCTGAGGATCACATCCCCCACTTGCAGCCCGCCTTTGGCAGCCGGACCGTCTTCCAGTACCTGGGCCACCAGCGCACCGGCGGGTTTTTCCAGACCGAAGGATTCAGCCAGGTCTTTGTTGACCTCCTGAATCACTACGCCCAGCCAGCCACGGCTGACCTTGCCACCGCTTTTGAGCTGGTTGGACACGTCCATCGCCACATCGATAGGGATTGCGAACGACACGCCCATAAAGCCGCCTGAGCGGGTGTAGATCTGGGAGTTGATCCCGACCACTTCACCGGCCAGGTTGAACAATGGGCCGCCCGAGTTACCGGGGTTGATGGGCACGTCGGTCTGGATGAACGGCACATAGCTTTCGTTCGGCAGGCTACGGCCGATGGCGCTGATGATGCCTTGGGTCACTGTGTGATCGAAACCAAACGGCGAACCGATGGCAACCACCCATTGGCCAGCCTTCAAATCTTGAGACTTGCCGAGTTTAAGCACGGGCAGGTTTTTGCCTTCGATTTTGAGCAGCGCCACGTCGGAGCGCGGATCAGTGCCGATCAGTTTCGCTTTCATTTCACTGCGGTCTGACAGGCGAACGATGATTTCATCCGCATCGGCCACCACGTGATTGTTGGTCAGGATGTACCCGTCAGGAGAAATGATGAAACCCGAACCCAGGGACTGGGCCTCGCGCTGACGCCCGCCGCCGCTGCGCGGTGGCTGCGGAATACTGCGTTCGAAGAAGTCACGCAGGCCTGGCGGCAAGCCTTCCAGATCTGGCATTTGCCCCATGCTGGAGACGCGACGTTCCGGGAGTTTCTGCGTAGTACTGATATTGACGACCGCCGGGGAAGCCTGTTCCACCAATTGCGTAAAGTCCGGCAGTTGCACCACCGACGCATCTGCCAGGGCCGGGACTGCCTGCCCTAGCATCATCACGGCCGCAAAAATGGGTAAGTAATTTTTCAATCGAGGCATCGACATACAGCTCCCGTTAATAGCAAGCAGAGTTAAGCGGCTGGCATTCAAAGTTCAAGGTCAAAGCATAGACCTTAATTTTGGATACCCGAAAACAAACAAGGCCAGAGCCTTTAGGGCTCTGACCTATAGAAAAAGATGAAACGTTTGGCAAATGAAATTCTTCACCAGACATTTCTGCGCACCACTATGGCTTGGCCTGTGTGGAGGCCTGACCCGGGCGCATATTCAATGCAATGCGCTCAGCGGTTCCGATCGGGATTTCCCCGACCACCGTGGCGAGCATATCGCCATTATTGGTGGTGAGATGCCTTGAAACCGCCGCAGTAGGCCCTAGCTGGACCCGTGTATCAGGGGCTGAAGCGCCATTGAGAGGCTCAAGAAAGACAGAAAATCGTGTCAAACCGTCGTCGTACAAGAGACTGGTGACTTCGGATTTGCTCTTCGGATCACGGTGAACGGTGCTGTTGACCAATTCAAAGCCCGGAGGCAGCCAGTCGGAGTGCCAATTATTGACTTGCTTGACGACAAGGTCTTTGGGCTCCAGAGCAGCGATCTGACGGCATTGAGCGCCGGGGTTGAGCAAGGTGACCTCTGGCGCATGAGGATCGAGTTCGGTGAACTGGAAGCGCTCCAGCAACTGCCCCTTGTCATTGAGTAACAATGACTTGAGCGGCAGACCGGTCTGGTTATCCAGATACAACTCAACCCCATAACGGTGCTGATCCCGAGGGGTCAGTGAGATGATGGCGACGGGACGCCCCGCTACGCGCGAATCACCCGACTTGGCGACGCTGTACCAGTTGCTGATTTTATCGGCATCCAGTTTACGTACCGCACTTGCAGATACCCCTGCGAGCCCGGAAACCAGCTTGCCCGTTACACATTCAGTACGACCATTGGTGCGAACGACCTCTTGCGCAGGGCCGTCAAGTTGCAGCAAGCGCTCACGAACGCTCCCATCCTGCACCAAGTGCCAGATGCTGTGGGTAGAAAAACTACCGTTGCGTTCGTAGACGAAAGTGCCTTGATAGCTCTGCTGCTGCTCAGCCTGACCGAGACGTTTAATCCAGTCCCGGGCTTCATCGGCATGGGCTGGTACTGCAAACCAGCCACTGAGCAACAGCGGTAACAGAGGGAGGACGCGCATGGTGGTCTTAACGGTTTTCCAGGCTGGCTGCACGAGCGTATGGCAGGACACCTTCAGTGCCTTTCATGGCGGCTTGCTGGGCATGCTGACGCAGGTAGCCGGGTAAACGCTGATCCTGCCAGCCGGACTGGCCTTGCAGTACACCGTTAGCCATCGGACCCGTCGCCTGATCGGCGCTTTCGCTGTAGTTGGCCAATACGGCAGGACCTTTAACCATCGGAGCGCTCATGCTTGGCTGGCTGCCTTGCTGGGCAAGTTGCGCACCCACGATGTCATCCTGGTTGTAAAGCCTTACACCTGCCAGTACTGCCACAGTCACCGAAGCAGCAACAGCCAGACGGCCAATGCTCTTCCAGGGACCACGGGCCACTTTGGCCGGGGTTTGCTCTTCGGCCAATGCAGCCGATACGGCCGATGCGATGTCCAGCCGTGGAATCATCAAATCCTTGTGCATTGCCGCACGGGCCACCTGGTAACGCGACCAGGTATCACGTGTGTGCGCATCGTCGAAGGCATTCAACACCCGACGTAGTTCCAGTTCGTCCGCTTCGTTATCCATCACCGCGGACAGCGATTCCTGCAGGGCTTCACGACTCATGGCGGTTCCTCTCTTGGCTGTCGCCGCTGTCTCAGGTTTCCTGCAACAAAGGTTGCAGGGCTTTATCGATGGCTTCCCGAGCGCGGAAAATCCGGGAGCGCACGGTACCCACCGGACATTGCATGACGCTCGCAATGTCCTCGTAACTCAGACCGTCGAATTCGCGTAAAGTTAACGCCGTTCGTAGATCTTCTGGTAATAGCTGAATCGTGCGATGAACGGTCCCTTCAATCTCGTCACGGAGCAATGCGCGCTCCGGCGATTCAAGATCTTTGAGGCCATGGTCACCATCGTAAAACTCAGCGTCCTCAGAACTCACATCACTGTCAGGCGGACGTCGACCGCGTGATACCAGGTAGTTTTTCGCCGTGTTAATGGCGATACGGTACAGCCAGGTATAGAAAGCGCTGTCACCGCGAAAATTACCAAGTGCCCGGTAAGCCTTAATAAAGGCTTCTTGTGCAACGTCCTGGGCTTCATGGGTGTCGTGCACAAAACGCACGATCAACCCGAGAATTTTGTGCTGGTATTTCAGCACTAGCAGATCAAATGCACGCTTGTCGCCACGCTGTACGCGCTCGACCAGCTGCTGATCCTCTTCCTGGGTTAGCATGAATACTCCTCATAAGACCGAGAGGGAGATTGCTTTGCTAAGTGATCAGGCTTGCAAACATAGACTCGGGCATTGCGCAAAAGTTCTCTCCCCCTGGCAAGTTTCCTGCGCACTCGGATTTGGCACGCACGAAAACGCAGCTCGGGCCTTGCCGGCTGCGTCGATAATCTTGTCGTTGAATTTACCTGCTGAAGCCGTACCGCAAGCTCCGCTTCAAAGCCAACGCTGCTCCCCTTCATGATGGGCAACCCTCTATGGAACATTGGCCTGTAGGAAAAGTTCAATATTCCGGCGAGGTGCCGCGCATTGTTTCACTGCATCGTCAGGGTGCTCTACACCCCTGGGGCCCGAACGATTCTGGCAGATTAATTCTGCAAATCGGCATACAGATCCCACACGAGTGAGGCACACTTCGTGCCCGCTGTAGTTTCACAATGCCATAAAGGCCCGGCTATTGTGCCGATCCCCCCCTCTATATACTAGTGGGCGCTTTTTTTGCGGACGTCAGAAGAATGAGCCAACATTTTCAACATGATGTGCTGGTGATTGGCAGCGGCGCTGCCGGTTTGAGCCTCGCGCTTACCCTGCCCAGCCATTTGCGCATTGCAGTCCTGAGTAAGGGCGATCTGGCCAATGGCTCGACGTTCTGGGCACAAGGTGGCGTAGCCGCCGTGCTGGATGATACCGACACCGTTCAATCCCATGTCGAAGACACGCTTAACGCCGGTGGCGGGCTGTGTCATGAAGACGCCGTGCGTTTCACCGTCGAACACAGCCGCGAAGCCATTCAGTGGCTGATCGATCAAGGCGTGCCCTTCACCCGCGATGAACCTGCCGACCCGCAGCATGCCGGTTTTGAGTTTCACCTCACCCGGGAAGGCGGGCACAGTCATCGGCGCATCATCCACGCCGCCGATGCCACTGGTGCGGCCATTTTCAAAACCTTGCTCGAACAGGCACAGCAGCGGCCCAACATTGAGCTGCTCGAACAACGGGTAGCGGTGGACCTGATCACCGAGCGCAGACTGGGCCTGGAGGGCGATCGCTGCCTTGGCGCCTATGTACTCAATCGCAGCAGCGGGGAAGTCGACACGTTCGGGGCGCGCTTCACCATTCTGGCGACCGGCGGAGCCGCCAAGGTCTACCTCTATACCAGCAACCCGGATGGCGCCTGTGGCGATGGTATTGCCATGGCCTGGCGCTCGGGCTGCCGAGTGGCGAATCTGGAGTTCAACCAGTTTCACCCTACCTGCCTGTACCACCCGCAAGCCAAAAGCTTTTTGATCACCGAAGCCCTGCGCGGCGAAGGGGCGCATTTAAAACTGCCAAATGGCGAGCGATTCATGCACCGCTTTGATCCGCGCGGTGAACTGGCGCCTCGCGATATCGTCGCCCGCGCCATTGACCATGAGATGAAGCGCCTGGGCATTGATTGCGTCTACCTGGACATCAGCCATCAGTCCGAAACATTCATCAAAACCCACTTTCCGACGGTGTATGAACGCTGCCTCGGCTTTTCCATCGACATCACCCGCCAGGCCATCCCGGTCGTCCCGGCCGCGCATTACACCTGCGGCGGCGTGATGGTTGACGCCCATGGCCGAACCGACGTCCCGGGCCTGTATGCCATTGGCGAAACCAGCTTCACCGGCCTGCACGGCGCCAACCGAATGGCCAGCAATTCGTTGCTGGAATGCTTCGTGTACGGCCGTGCAGCCGCTGACGACATCCTCTCGCAATTGCAACAAGTGGCCATTCCAGTGGCCTTGCCCAGTTGGGATGCCAGCCAGGTCACCGACTCGGATGAAGACGTGATCATCGCCCACAACTGGGATGAGCTACGGCGCTTTATGTGGGACTACGTGGGCATCGTACGCACCAACAAGCGATTGCAACGCGCGCAACACCGCGTGCGGTTGTTGCTGGATGAAATCGACGAGTTCTACAGCAACTACAAAGTGAGCCGCGACCTGATCGAGTTACGCAATCTGGCGCAAGTCGCCGAATTGATGATCCGCAGCGCCATGGCGAGGAAGGAGTCCCGTGGCTTGCATTACACCCTTGACTACCCGGACATGTTGCCCGAAGCACTGGACACTATTCTGGTGCCAACCACCTACGCCGACTGAATTTGAGCCGTACGCGCAAGCGCCTATGCTGATCGGGCGCCAGCGCGTCGCGGGGAATGCACACCGCTCGCACGCGGCGCTCCCCGCGTCGGCTGAAGCGCACAATCACCAACATCGGCAGCGCCATGCTGTCACGACGCAACTGCACCGCTTGCCAACCCGTGGCGCGACTCCATAGCTGCCAGCCCTCGGCCGTACGGCGCAACCCCGTAATAGCCGTCGGGTGAGTCAAGCGAATATGCCGTGGACACACCCAAATCCCATGAGACAGGCACGCTAAAACACCGAGCATGCGGGCCCAGAGGGGAATCGACAGAAGGCATATTGAGATCAGCGCCAAAGACTGGGCTGCGAGATACGCCGCCAGCAAGTGCCCGGAAGCACGCCAGCGGCATTCGAAATACTTACTTAGGCTGGACACGATCCAGAATCATGCGAACCATGCGCTGCAGCTCAGGGTCCTCAGACTCGCTGCGCTCCATGAACCAGCCAAACATGTCCTGGTCTTCACACTCAAGCAGCCTGCGATAGCACTCGCGGTCAACATCATTGAGGGTGGCATACACCTCTTTAACGAAAGGCACCAGCAGCACGTCCAGTTCAAGCATGCCGCGACGGCTGTGCCAGTAGAGACGATTGAGTTCAACATCTTCGACCATGGAGCGCTCCTCAAATAGAGCGCAAGTATACAGGCCGCTCCAACATAGACCAGTCGGCTTTGGTCGGGCCCCCACAGGTCCTGCGCGAACTATCCATTTGAGGATCGCCCCTCTATGATGTCCTTCAGACTTTTTGACCTGCGATGAACCATGGCCGACTCTGCTTTTTTCTGCACCCTGACCCACGAAGGCGTTCTTGCTGTGATCGGCGCTGACGCCAGCAAGTTTTTACAAGGGCAGCTGACCTGCAATCTCAACTACTTGAGCGACACGCGCTCCAGTCTGGGCGCGCGCTGCACGCAAAAAGGCCGCATGCAATCGAGCTTCCGTATCCTGCTTCAGCCCGACGGCTGCTTGCTGGCCATGGCGCGGGAACTGGTTGAGCCACAGTTGGCCGACCTGAAAAAGTACGCCGTCTTCTCAAAGTCCAAACTCACCGATGACAGCGCTAACTGGGTACGCTTCGGCCTCTCCGGTGCAGACGCAGTGCTGGCCGGGCTCGGGCTCGACCTGCCAGCCGACACCGACAGCGTCGTGCGTGCCAACGGCTTGATCGCGATTCGCGCCAGCCACAATCGTGCAGAACTCTGGGCCCCCGCCGATCAGGCCGACAGCGTCACCCGTGAACTTCACGCCCACTTGCCTCAGGCAAACCTCAATGAATGGTTGCTCGGGCAAATACGCGCCGGCATCGGTCAGGTGATGGAACAGACCCGCGAGCTGTTCATTCCGCAAATGATCAACCTGCAGGCCGTGGGGGGCGTGAGCTTCAAGAAAGGGTGTTACACGGGTCAGGAAATCGTGGCGCGCATGCAATACCTGGGCAAACTCAAGCGCCACCTCTACCGCTTGTCGCTCGACCTCAATGAGGTGCCATTGCCGGGAACTCCGCTGTTTGCCCCGACTCATAGCAGCGCCATTGGCGAAGTCGTGATCGGCGCCCGCAGTGAGCACGGCGTTGAACTGCTGGCTGTCCTGCAATCTGAAGCAGCACACGCCGGCGACGTGCATCTGGGTGATGCGCAAGGCCCTGAATTGACCCTTCTGGATCTGCCTTATCAACTGGACCGTGATCGCGAAATCCAGCGCTAAATTGCAACACCTTGAAACGCAGCATCCTAGAGAACAGAAATGAGCAACCTGGCGCATAAGGTCCAAAAGGATTTGATTCAGGCCATTACCAAAGATGACCTGGTTCTGCCCACGCTACCCGAAGTAGCGTTGAACATTCGCAAGGCCGCCGAAAACCCCGACATCAGCGTCAGCAACCTGAGCAAAGTGATTGGCCGTGACACCGCGCTGTCAGCGCGCCTGATCAAAGTGGTGAACAGCCCGCTGCTGCGCGCCGCTCAGGAGGTCACCAACCTGCACACCGCCATCACCCGATTGGGTGTCAACTACAGCAGCAACCTCGCGATCGGGCTGGTCATGGAGCAAATCTTCCATGCCCGCTCCGAGGTGGTTGAAAACAAAATGCGTGATGTGTGGCGTCAAAGCCTCGAAATCGCCGGCATTTGTTACGCCTTGTGCCGCCGTTGCACCTCCCTTAAACCGGATCAAGCAGCGCTGGGGGGGTTGGTGCATCAAATCGGGGTGCTGCCGATCCTGACCTACGCCGAAGAACACAACGAACTGCTCTCGGACCCGGTTTCCCTTAACCATGTCATCGAAAACATCCACCCGCTGATTGGCGACAAACTGCTGAGCGTCTGGGAATTCCCTGAAATGCTGGTCAAGCTGCCGGGCCAATATCTGGACTTTTCTCGCGAATCCGCAGCAGTGGATTACATCGACCTAGTGCAAATCGCCACGGTTTTCTGCCTTAAGCAGGGCGATTCCGCCCTCTTGAATCTTGAGCTGAGCACCCTGCCCGCCTTCAAAAGGCTGGGCCTTGATGGCATGAGCATCAAGCTGCAGGAAGAACTGAACGCCGCGCGCGTCATGTTCATCTGAGCCACACCGCCTTTAACCCCCTTCAGCAACCCCCTTCAGCGCTGGGCGTACACAAAACTGACCCGTACTTTCAACCCGCCTTGCGCGCCATCATGCAAAGTGATGTGTGCCAGATGGGCGCGACAGATCTCTCCCACAATCGCCAGCCCAAGCCCTGAACCCGCCACAGAGGGATTTCGTCGGTAAAACCGCTCGAATACCCGTTCACGGTCTTCATGGGGAATCCCCGGACCGTCATCTTCCACCTCCAGCACGGCAGGTTCAGTCACGCGCAAAATCACGTTGCCGCCCACGGGTGTGTGGGCCAGCGCATTGTCCATCAGGTTACTGAGCAACTCGTTGAGCAAGGTGGGCTCGCCGTGCAGCCACACAGGCCGGTCCGCTTCAAGTGCCAGCGCCACGCCACGCGCATGCGCCAGGGGCGCCATCGCCATGCCCAGCTCACGCGCCAATTGGCTCAGATCCAGTAACTGCGCGCCGCCTTCGGCAATCGCCCGGGCTCCGTTCTCCACCCGCGCCAACGACAGCAATTGATTGGCCAAGTGGGTCACCCTGTCCGTGCCCTGCACCGCCTGTGTCAACGTCGTGCGCCATACGTTCGGATCATGCGCGCGCAAGCCCAGTTCAAGCTGGGCCTTGAGCACCGCCAGCGGGGTTCTTAGCTCGTGGGCGGCATCGGCAATAAACTGCGCCTGACGTTCAAACTGCCCACGCAAACGCTCGGTAAAGTGGTTGAGCGCCTGCACCAGCGGCCACAGCTCACGCTGCACCGGCACTAACGGTAAAGGGCGCAAATCATCAGGCTCACGCTCCTCCACCGCAGTGCGCAAACGCTCCAGCGGACGCAACGCAGCGCTCACGGCAAACCACACCACCAACAGCGCGCCCAGCCCGAGCATGCCCAGACGCAGCACGGTGTCCGCCATCAGGCTGCGCGCCATCGCAACCCGCGCCTCATCGGTTTCTGCCACCCGAATTTCAGCCATGCCGTTCATGTTCGGCTCGCTGACGGCCTTGAGCAAACTCACTACGCGCACGTTTTGCCCCCGATACTGGCCATCATAAAAACGCGCCAGCGCCGGGTAATCGTCAGTCCGTAACGTACCGGGCGGCGGCGCTGGCAGGTTTTCGTACCCTGAAATCAGGCGCTGATGAATGTCATTGACCTGGTAGTAGATCCGCCCCGCGCTGTCATAGGCAAACGTGTCCAGCGCGACGTAGGGCACGTCGGCGCTCAGGCTGCCATCTCGCTGCGACAAGCCCGCCGCAATGGTGCGCGCCGAAGCCAGCAGGGTTCGGTCGTAAGCGGTGTCAGCAGCCTCGCGGCCGTTGAACCAGGCACTCAAACTGCTGGCCAGCATCAACACCACTAACATCAGCGTCAGGTGCCAGAGCAGTCGCCCGCGCAAACTGTCCAGCTTACGCATCACGGCTTTCCAGCAAGTAGCCCAGGCCACGAAAGGTCACGATCGCCACGGGCTGGCCGTCGAGTTTTTTTCGCAAGCGATGGACATAAATCTCGATGGCGTCCGGGCTTGCGTCCTCGTCCAGACCAAACACCTGCGCCGCCAGTTGTTCCTTGCTCATGACCCGCCCCGGCCGGGCAATCAAAGCCTCCAGCACCGCTTGCTCGCGGGAGGTCAAGGTCAGCAGTTCGTCACCGAGCGTAAAGCGGCGGGTTTCCAGGTCATACACCAACGCCCCGCAGCGTTGCTGACGTTCGCCGCCCAACACACTGCGACGCAACAGGGCTTTGACGCGGGCTTCCATCTCGGTCAGCTCGAAAGGTTTGGCCAGATAATCATCGGCGCCCAAATTGAGGCCGTGTACCCGATCCTTGACGTCACTGCGGGCAGTCAACATCAACACTGGCAGGGTTTTGCCACGGGCACGCAAACGCGCCAGCACCTCAAACCCATCCATGCGCGGCAGCCCCACATCCAGAATCGCTACGGCATAGTCTTCACTGGCCAACGCCAGATCGGCAGCCACGCCATCGTGCAACACGTCCACGGTCAGGCCGGTACTTTTCAACGCCTGAGCCACACTTTCGGCCAGTTGCGGCTGGTCTTCGACCAAGAGCACACGCATCGGATCGTCCTCATTATTGTTCTAGGCACCTGCCCTTCTTTGCGCGGAGTGTACAGACGCCAGCCCGGCTGTGAAGTACGAAACGGCGTGAAAAAGTCTTGAAAGGTTGGTGAAAGGTTGGCCGATTAGGATCCTGAAACGGACAGTTACAACTGTCTTCGCTATGGATGCCGTAGCGACCCGAAAAGCGCCCTGAAGCGTTTTCGCCAATAAGAACAATAATGGAGCACTGCCTCATGCCGGCTTTAAAGCCTTGGGCCACCTGGCCCGTCCGTTTATTGCGTATTCGCCAAATCGCCTCACTCAGCGCCAGGTTGCGCCTGCGACACCTGCTGCCTCGCCCCTCACTGCCACGCAATGCCACTGAAATCAGCTTGCTCATCGGTTTCGGTATCGCCTTGTAGTGACGCGGCCCCGCCCCTCTCTAAAAACAAAAACGCACCGGGAGACACCATGAATCAATCACTGCGCGCCCTTGCCCTTGCGGCCAGTTGCCTTGTGTTGGCGGGCCACGCGCTTGCCGAACCCAAACGCCCCGAATGCATCGCCCCCGCCTCACCGGGTGGAGGTTTTGACTTGACCTGCAAACTGGCGCAAAGCGCGCTGGTGAACGAAAAGCTGCTGAGCAAACCCATGCGCGTGACCTACATGCCGGGTGGCGTCGGGGCAGTGGCCTACAACGCGGTCGTGGCGCAACGCCCCGCAGATGCGGGCACGTTGGTCGCCTGGTCCAGTGGCTCATTGCTCAATCTGGCGCAGGGTAAATTCGGACGTTTCGATGAGGGCGCAGTGCGCTGGCTTGCCGCCGTGGGTACCAGCTATGGCGCCATTGCCGTTAAAAGCGACTCACCTTACAAAAACCTCGATGATCTGGTGCAGGCCCTTAAAAAAGATCCCAGCAGCGTGGTCATCGGCTCCGGTGGCACCGTAGGCAGTCAGGACTGGATGCAAACGGCGCTGATCGCCAAGGCGGCCGGCATCAACCCGCGCGACTTGCGTTACGTGGCGCTCGAAGGCGGCGGCGAAATTGCCACCGCCTTGCTCGGCGGCCACATTCAGGTTGGCAGTACGGATATTTCCGACTCCATGCCGCACATCCAGAGCGGCGACATGCGCATCCTCGCAGTGTTCTCTGACACCCGCCTGGATGAACCCGAAATGAAGAATATTCCCACGGCCAAAGAGCAAGGCTACGACATCGTCTGGCCAGTGGTGCGCGGCTTTTACCTTGGTCCAAAAGTCAGCGACGAGGACTACGCGTGGTGGAAAGGCGCTTTTGACACGTTGCTGGCCTCTGAGGAATTCGCCACGTTGCGCGATCAGCGCGAACTCTTCCCGTTCGCCATGACCGGCCCCGAGCTGGACACCTACGTGAAAAAACAGGTGAGCGATTACAAAGTGCTGGCCAAAGAATTCGGCCTGATCCAGTAACCGCCGCTGACAGTTGATTGCGCGCCGTACCGCCGGCGCGCAGCGCAGGAGTGAACCATGCTCTTACAACGCATTTTTGCCTCGGTGTTGCTGCTGGTCTGCGTCGGTCTGGCGCTGATGGCTTGGCCGTATCAGGCAGCATTTTCCTACGAGCCCGTCGGCCCCCGGGCTTTCCCGCTCTTAATGTTGGGCCTGATGGGGCTGGGCCTGATCTACATGATTGTGCGCCCGACGCCCGTGGTGCACAGCGAAGAAGACCCACAGCTGGACCGCGACACCCTGCTCAAGATCGCGGTATGCGTCGTGCTATTGCTGATCTTTGCCGGCACCTTCGAACCCCTGGGTTTTATCCTCAGCAGCATCCTGATTGGCATTCCGATGGCCCGTCTGTACGGCGGTCGCTGGATGCCCAGTGTCGTGATCATCAGTGTGATGAGCGTCGGCCTTTATCTGCTGTTCGATAAAGCCATGGACGTTCCACTGCCCCTCGGCCTGCTCGACGTTCTGGAGAACTGATATGGACACTTTTGGTTATTTGGGCCAGGGCTTCGGCGTCGCACTCAGCCCCTACAACTTGGTCACTGCGCTGTGCGGGACGTTGATCGGCACGGTCGTAGGATTGTTACCCGGCCTTGGGCCCATCAACGGGGTTGCGCTGTTAATCCCGATTGCATTTGCACTGGGCCTGCCGCCCGAGTCCGCACTCATCCTGCTGGCAGCGGTGTATCTGGGCTGTGAATACGGCGGGCGGATCAGCTCGATCCTGCTGAACATTCCCGGCGAAGCGTCAACCGTCATGACCACCCTGGACGGCTACCCGATGGCCCGCAAAGGCCTGGCGGGCGTCGCACTCTCGCTGTCAGCCTGGAGCTCGTTCATCGGCGCCTTTATTGCGACCTGCGGCATGGTGCTGTTCGCGCCACTGCTCGCCAAGTGGGCCATTGCATTCGGGCCCGCCGAGTATTTCGTGCTGATGGTTTTTGCAATTGTGTGCCTGGGCGGGATGGCGGGCGACCGCCCCCTGAAAACCTTTATCGCCGCGCTGATCGGCCTGTTTCTGTCCAGTGTCGGTATCGATGCCAACAGCGGTGTGTACCGTTTCACCGGGGACAACATTCACCTGACTGACGGCATTCAGTTCGTGGTCCTGGTGTTGGGCTTGTTCTCCATCAGCGAAATTCTGTTGCTGCTGGAAAAAACCCACCGGGGCCAGGAAGCGGTCAAAGCCACAGGCCGCATGATGTTTAACCTCAAAGAAGCGTCTGCGGTATTTGTCGTGAATATCCGTTGCGGGTTATTGGGTTTCATCATGGGCGTGCTGCCCGGCGCAGGCGCGACGCTGGCCAGTGCCGTGGCCTACATGACCGAGAAGCGCATGGCCGGCGCGACGGGTCAATTCGGCCAGGGTGACATGCGCGGCCTGGCGGCCCCTGAAACGGCCATCGGCGCCTCGGCGTGTGGCGCACTGGTGCCGATGCTGACCC
This sequence comes from Pseudomonas sp. BS-2016, assembly GCF_001806145.1. Taxonomy (NCBI): domain Bacteria; kingdom Pseudomonadati; phylum Pseudomonadota; class Gammaproteobacteria; order Pseudomonadales; family Pseudomonadaceae; genus Pseudomonas; species Pseudomonas sp. BS-2016. Next base: position 101,652 of record NZ_MLCT01000019.1, on the reverse strand, counting down.
TTGGCGTGCCGGGCTCAGGCACCACGGCGGTGATGATCGGCGCCCTTTCGCTGTACAACATCACCCCCGGTCCACTGTTGTTCCAACAACAGCCGGACATCGTGTGGGGCCTGATTGCCTCGTTGTTTATCGCCAACATCATGCTGGTGATCCTCAACATCCCGATGATCCGTATCTTCACGCGCATTCTGTCCGTGCCGAACTGGGCGCTGGTGCCCGTGATTGCCATCATTACCGCGATCGGCGTGTACGCGGTGCATGCGACCACCTTCGACCTGTTCCTGATGATCGGCATAGGCATCTTCGGTTACATCCTGCGCAAGCTCGACTTCCCGCTCTCGCCTGTGCTCCTGGGCTTTATTTTGGGCGGCCTGATGGAACAGAACCTGCGCCGCGCCCTGTCGATTTCCAATGGCGCGCTGGAGATCTTGTGGTCAAGCCCGATCACGCTGGGCGTGTGGATGCTCACGGTCGTGATGTTACTGCTGCCCATCGTACGAATCTGGCGCAAGCGCAGCGCTCAGCGCCGTGCGCTGGCCAATGCCTGACAGCCGTTTCCAACACTGGGGGGCAACGCCGCTGGTCGGGCTGGCTGGCGGTTATCTGGCCAGCCTGATCGGTTGGCCGTTGCCCTGGATGGTCGGCTCATTGCTGGCAGTCATCCTGGTTCGCTGCCTGACACCCTGGCAGTTGGCCGAAATCCCCGGTGGCAGAAAGTGCGGCCAATGGATTATCGGGATTGGCATCGGCCTGCATTTCACGCCAACGGTGATGGAGCAGGTACTCGCGCATTTTTGGCTGATTGTGTGCGGTGCGCTGCTGACGAGCCTGTCGAGCATCATCAACGTATGGATCATGCTTCGCAGCGGAGAAGATCGAGCCACTGCGTTTTTCTCAAGCATGCCTGGCGGCTCGGGCGAGATGGTCAACCTCGGCGCACGCAACGGCGCTGTTCTGAGCCGTGTGGCGGCGGGCCAGAGTTTGCGCGTATTGACCGTGGTCTTATGCGTACCCGCCGCATTTAAATACACGTTGGACACCGGCCCGACGACTTTGCAGGCCGTACCCGTGGATTTCGCCTGGCTGACGCTACTGTTTGCGGCCGGTGCCATGCTGGCCTGGACTTGGCAACGTTTGGGTCAACCCAACCCCTGGTTGTTCGGCCCTCTGCTTGTCAGCGCTTGCGTCAGCAGTGTGTGGGACGTACACACGGGGCTTCCTGAAGGCAGCAGTCAGGCAGGCCAATGGCTGATCGGCAGCGGCCTGGGCTGTCACTTTAATCGCGAGTTCTTTCGCCGCGCCCCTTCTTTTATCGCCCGCACACTCCTTGGTACAGCGCTCACCATGATGATCGCCAGTGCATGCGCTGTGGGGTTAAGCGCGCTCACGCATCTAGACCTGCGCTCCCTGACCCTGGGCATGATGCCAGGGGGAATCGCAGAGATGAGCCTGACCGCCGAGGTATTACAACTGTCCGTGCCTTTGGTCACGGCACTGCAAGTCATGCGCCTGCTGTTTGTGTTGTTTCTCGCGCAACCTGTGTTCCGGCGCTGGACACGGCTTAAATCCTGACAGTCGAAAACAGCCAGCCCCACGTAGGAAAATGCACGCAATGTAAGACCGATTCTTACAGCCTAATTACATTGAGCGCCTGAGACTCAGCATTTACTGTGAAGCCTAATTCCTTCAACAGTGCAGGCTTTGAAATGAAACAGGACGAGTCTTATAAATCATTAATTCTGGATAATGAGCACGCGCCCTGCACGCCAAAAATCACCGTTCGCGAACAGCAAATACTGCAACTTTGTGCAAAAGGTATGACCACCGCAGAAATTGCCAGAACACTTCACCGCGCCGAGAGCACCATCAACTTTCACTTCTTCAACCTCAGAGCAAAGTTTGGAACACGGTGCCGTCACGCCACTGTTTTAAAAGCATTAAAGTTCGGCATCCTGACACACATCTGACGTCTATAAACCTCAAAAAACTGACCGACGCGATACGTATTAATCCGTCTGAAATGCACGTCAAACGATGTTCTGAACCCTGCACAGCCCTACGACAAAAGAGCGTCCCGACATGGCCACTGAAGAATTAGCGTACACAGCCAATAAATACCTAGAACTGTGCCTGCTCGTGCTGGAAAACATGGTGAACAACCCGATGTTCTGGGGAGCTTTTTTAGGGGCATGGCTGGTGGCGAGCTCACGAAAAAATAAAAATATATTCAAAAAAATGGCGAGCTTTTTACTCAGCGCAAGTGTGGGTTACTTATTCTCGCCGGTGGCATCACTTTACTTACCCGTCATACCGCCCGGCGTGTGCGGTTTTATATGTGCATTGGTGGTAATCCCCCTCAGCCGAAAACTGACTGACTGGATACAGGTGACGGACATTGTCGACCTGATACGACGGTTTAGAGGGGGAAAGTGACCTGATGGCTGAGCAGACTACTCGACACGCTGTGACAAAATTTCTATGCGTTCCGTCAAACCCTGCACATGTTGACGATCCTGTATAGCACTTAGCGCCAGCCCTTGATTGAACGTATTTAAGGCGCGGTAAAGCCGTAAAATTTGAAACTCATTTGCATTAAAAACGTCATGCCCTGACGTTACTTGATGGCAGTTAGACAGCAACATGGGGCCATGCCCGCTAAACAACCAGTCAAGAGAAATATCGTGCTTTTCTGCGAGATCAATGCAGTGCGCATAGGGAATCTTTGAGCGTCCTTTCCAACTGCTCAATGTTTGAGGGCTAACCCCCATGGCGCCTGAAAGGTCAGCGTCAGTTTTAACACCGAAGACCTGCTTCAACCTTAAAAGTACTTCAATTGATTTCTTGTTACTCATTTTGAATAATCCAAATTTGACTCAGCGAGATTTTGCTTCAATATCTACTCACATTGAGTACTTCAAGATTATTAAAAAATTGCAACCTTATAAATATTTCGAAAATGACAACACTGACTTACCTCTCATACAACTCGCTTCAGGCTCAAAAAAACGCAACTCATACAAAACTAATCAAAAAATCCTACAAAAAGAAAACCAAAAACTTACTTAATGCCGGAACTGCTTATTGCCGCCTGTTCCGACACTCACCCACCGAGATCAAAGGAGTGGTCTTTTCTATACGCCGTGCCTGCTACAACTGGCACTTAACAACGTTTAACCGGAGTCACTCATGAGCACCTACAAAATGGTTTGCCCACATTGCTTGAGTAAAATGCGGATCCGCACCAGCGAAGGCAGACATATTTTTTTACGTGTTGCCTATTTGCAATGTACAACCGAAGCCTGTGGATGGTCAGTCCGAGCTGAGTTCGAAATGACCCATGAGCTATCACCCAGCGGTATGCCCAATCCGGATGTTCGTCTTCCTCATGTTGATAAAGACCTGCGTCGCGCTGCTATTCAGAACGTTGATAATGCGTGCGGAGTAACACCATGACATCTGCCCATTTAGTCGAGGATGACGAGCAACAGATACAGGCCTCAGCGCTGACATTCTTGCGAAAGTTCCAACCCCAGCATCCGGAAAGCGATCAGATTTTATTTTGTAAAACCGTCAATTACCTGGTCAGTATTTACGCGCTGAGCGTTCCGGCGGCACAGAAGTTGGTCAGTCGCGCCTACGGCGAACTCAAAATCATTGATGAACGGTGCCGACTGGATCTGGATGCCAGTACTGAACATCTGGCCGTTATCACAGACCCGGAAAGTGGAATGACGTGGGCCGTTCCAATTAAAGCCATTGTAGAAAGAGTTATTGAGGCACCCGACAATTGTCGAATGCGACTGGTTTAATTCGCGCGATTTTCACGTGTTATCACTTACACACCAGGCGTCACACCTGGTGTGTCATGCCGCGTTTCTCTGACCACACCTGTAGTGGTCGCAGATCAATCGGCAGGCAATGTCCAATTGATGGGCGTTAAACCGTTTTGCTCAAGAAACTTGTTGGTGCGGCTGAAATGCCCGTTACCGATAAAGCCACGATAAGCCGAAAGCGGCGAAGGATGCACTGAGGTCAGCACCAGATGTTTGGTGGCATCAATCAGCTTTTGTTTGCCCTGCGCATGTGCCCCCCACAGCAAAAACACTAACGTGGGCTGCGTCTCGCTGACCACCTGGATTATCCGGTCGGTGAAGTGCTCCCAGCCTTTTTTGGCGTGAGACGCTGCGTTGGCGCGCTCTACGGTCATGGTGGTATTGAGCAGCAACACCCCCTGATCGGCCCATGACTGCAAACAACCATGCGAAGGAATGTCGATGTTCAGATCGCGCTTGAGTTCTTTGTAGATGTTGACCAGCGAAGGTGGCGCAGGCACGCCGCGCTGCACGGAAAAACACAGCCCATGGGCCTGACCCGGGCCGTGGTAAGGGTCCTGTCCCAGAATCACCACCTTGACCTTGTCCAGCGGCGTAGAGTTCAGGGCATTGAAAATCAGGGGGCCTGGCGGATAAATTTCTTTGCCCGCAGCGTGCTCCTGACGCAGGAACTCACGCAGCTCGCCCATGTAGGGTTTTTCGAACTCCTCGCGCAGCGCCTGCTTCCAGAGGGGTTCAAGTTTTATACGGTCGTCCAGCGTCATGGCTACATCTCGAAAAACAATGATGCGGACACTAAAAAAGCCCACCCGCCTTGTCAATGCAATCAGGCACGTCTGTCGCGGATGACCATGCCGGTCGCCCAACTGTTGTATAAAGGCGGCCAGCTCCCACGGTTTTATTGGATTGACCATGCCAACACCCGCCCTGTGCCCTGCCTGCGGCGCCAGCAATGAATGCGCGATGCTCGCCAGCGACGATGTGCCGACGAGCGCATGCTGGTGTTTTAGCGTCACCCTCGACCCGAGCGTCATTGACGCGTTACCTGCCGAACTGCGCAATGCGACCTGTCTGTGCCCACGGTGCGCCGGTGTGCTTGAGCAACTTCCTGCAACGACTGGCGACGCCTACCGTTAAGCTACGCGCCGGTTTTTCATGTGATCGATGGCTATGCGTTTAGACCGTTTCCTCAGCAACTTGCCGCAATTCAATCGCAAACAGGTGCGCCTGTTGCTGATCGAGAAGCGCGTTCAAGTCGATGGCCACATCGTCTGCGATCCTCACCATGAGGTGCGGGCCTTCAGTCGCATTGAGTGCGACGGGCAATGTCTGCAGGTCGGCAAGCCCGCGCGGTATTTCATGCTGCACAAGCCGCCCGGCTGTGTCAGCGCCACCCACGACCCGCAACACCCCACTGTGCTCGACTGGCTGAACGAGCCGGACAAGGGCGACCTGCATATCGCCGGGCGCCTGGACTTTAACACCAGCGGGTTGATGCTGATTACCAACGATGGGCACTGGTCACGACAGGTCACGCAACCTGAAACCAAACTGCCCAAGGTGTATTACGTTGAAACAGAGCACGTGATCACCGACGCGTATGCCGTCACGTTCAACCACGGCATTTATTTCGCGTATGAAGACCTCACCACCCAGCCAGCCCACTTGCACGTGCTTGGCCCGCGTTGTGCCCGGCTGAGCATCGTTGAGGGCCGCTATCACCAGGTCAAGCGCATGTTCGGCCACTTCAACAACAAAGTGCTGCGCCTGCACCGCGAGCGCATCGGCTCGTTGGTACTCGATGAACGCCTGGCGCCAGGCCAGTACCGGGCACTGACTGCGCAGGAAATCGAGTTGTTCTGAGACCGCAACCCTCTGGCGCAAGCTCAAGCCCCGCACGATTGACTGTCACATTCCGGGTTCACTCTCGGATTAAACGACGTTCGATGTGCTGGAGTCCGACGCCATGAAGCCTGAAATCGCCGTGCTGGATATACAAGGTCAGTATCGAATCCATACCGAGCATTACCGATCCGAATCGGCACACCGCACCATCATTCTGGTCAACGGGTCGATGTCCACAACGGCCTCATTTGCCCAGACCCTCAAGAACCTGCACCCCGCACTGAATGTCGTGCTGTACGACCAACCCTACGCGGGCCAGTCAAAACCCCACAATCCTCATCATTCCCTGCTGACCAATGAGCTTGAAGCCCACGTGTTGCTGGAGTTGATCGAGCACTTTAACGCCCATTACGTGTTGTCGTTTTCGTGGGGCGGACTGGTTGCACTCGCCGCCCTGGCTGAACGACCACAGCGTATTGAGAAAGCCGTGATCAGTTCGTTCTCACCCGCCATCAATACAGCCATGCAGGATTATCTGGAACGAGGCCGTCACGGGCTGGCCAGGGGCGACCGCACCCTGCTGGGCCATCTGGTGAACGACACACTGGGCAAGCATTTGCCGCACCTGTTCAAACGCTTTAATTTTCGTCACATCAGCACCCTTGCCGATCACGAATACGCGCAAATGCACTTCCACATCGACCATTTGCTGGCGAGTGATTACGCGAGTCGGCTCAAGGCGGCTGAACGCATTGCTATTCCCGTGCTGTTCATCAATGGCGAATGGGACGAATACACGGCGGCAAAAGACGCTCGACAATTCGCACACCCTGTTACCAACAGCCAATTTGCCATCGTGGACAACACCGGTCACTTTCTGGACATGGAACACACGGCTGCCAGTCGACACACGAAAAGCGTCGTGCTGGACTTCCTGAACCCAGTGCAATCCCCTTCATCGGCAGGGCTGACAATGACGCCATCCGGTGAGCACATCGGGCTGTAAACGAGGGAATGAACAATTAAACCTTCTCATCCGCGCCGACTTCTGGTACAAAGTCAGCCGCTCTGAGCGGGTGTCGTATAATGGCATTACTCCAGCTTCCCAAGCTGATAACGAGGGTTCGATTCCCTTCACCCGCTCCACTTCTTCATTGCGCTGTCAGCCTTCTGAAAGCGACATTTCTTCGCAGCACTCCTCACACTGCCCGACCACTTTTCTTCACGCTGTACATCACCGTATCCGCGTGGTGTAGCAATTGCTGCGCGACTTCTCCGTTCTCGGGGTAGACCGCAACACCAATGCTCGGCAACACGTGCAGGGTATGGCCTTCTATCAGGAGTGGCTGACTGAGGTTCTGGCGGATTTTTTCCGACACGATCTGTGCATGGTCAGGGTGCTTGAGGTTATCCAGCACGACCACGAATTCATCCCCGCTCATCCTCGCCACGGTGTCGCTTTCACGTACGCAGTGCTTCATGCGTTTGGCAATCTGTTGCAGCAAGCAATCGCCGATGCCGTGCCCATATTGATCATTGATCTGTTTGAAATGATCCAGGTCGACATACAACACGCCGACAAACCCGTACTCCCGCCTCGCTTTGGCCAGTGCCCGGTCGAGCCGTTCATACAGTGATTCGCGATTGAACAGTTGTGTCAGGGGATCGTACTGCGCCAGGTACTGCAACCGGGCGTGAAGTTGCTTGCGCTCGATGGCGGCAGCCACTTGCGTCGAGACATATTGCAGCAGTTCCTGATGCTCCTCGGTATAACGTTCTTCGCCCAGCGAACTCTTGACCAGCAGCGCGCCAATAATGCCCTTAGGCGTGGCCAGCGGCACACCCAGCCTCGAAGGCGCATCCGGTGAGCGGTGCAGCATCGCTTGCCCGGTGCGTATCACCTGCTCGCTCAACTCAAGGGCTTCGTTACTGTGTCGTTGCGGGTGGTCATCCACGTGATAAGGAAAGCTCAACGTGCCTTGCGCCTGATCCCACAGGGCGACCGAAAAATTCAACGCGGGCAGCCATTGCCCGATGAGCAAGTGCACACGTTTGAACAGCTGCATCAAGTCTTCGGCGCCATGGGCCGCTTCAGAGATATCAAACAGCGCCTGCTGCCGCGATTCGGCGTGCTTGCGTTCGGTGATGTCACGTGCAACGGCGATGCGCATCTGCCAGGTCTCGGACCAACGGGCAGACCACAGGATATGCACGACTCGGCCATCCTTGTGCAGGTATCGGTTCTCAAAATTGAGTTTGGGCTCGCCGCCCATGACGTCCTGAGCCGCCTGCAACGTGCGCGCCCGATCAGCGGGCAACACCAGCTCAATCATGTACGTTCCGATCAGTTCCTCCTGCGTGTACCCGAAAATGCGCTCGCAGGCCGCACTTACAAAGATAAACCGCCCCTGACGGTCCACCACGCACACGGCATCAAGCAACAGATCGATGAAGCTGGATTGCGACAGGTAGCTTTTAATATCCATTGGGCAGCTCTATGCCAGAAGGTAAAACCTCACACTCCATCCTCTTGATGCGGCACTCCCCCCGGCTGATTCCTTGCAGCTCAGGTCACACAACACTCATCCACAAACCGGGCAAGGCATGCGCCAGTGCGCTGATCGCAAACCCGATGAACATGACGCCACACAACCGCGTAATCAGTAATTCATGGCGCTGGTACAGCGCGCGAACGTGCCCAGCCCCCACAATCCCGACCAGAATGGCATAGGCCGCCGCGCCGCCCACAAAACTGAGAGCAATCAGCCAGGGCAGCATCGTCCATGTGAGCAACTCTGCGCGGCTGGAGAGCAAAGCCGTGAACGTGGCAACGGCAACGGGATACGCCTTGGGGTTGGTTAAACCGAAGAAAATGCCGTGGGCAAAAGGCTGGCGGGCAGGGCCTTGCTGCGCCCCGCGGCTAGGCTGTGCACGTACGGCACGCACGCCCAGCCAAAAAAGGTAGAGCCCACTGAGCAGGCCCAGCACGTTGAACGCCGTGCTGCCGAACTCACGGGCGCCGACAATGGCGATCAGCGCAGTGCTGCACCACATCACATCGCCCAGCAGGTGCCCGCACAAAAAACCGGCGCCGGCGCGGCGACCACGCGCGGCGCCAATCCCGAATACAGCCAATACGCCTGGCCCCGGCGTGATGCCATAAATGAAGCCCGAGGCCAGTACCGCCCACAACAGCGAAGGTGTCATGCAAAAACGCTCCAGAAATCCCGCTCACGCTCTCCAAGTGCCCGTGAGGCCGCTTGATTTTGCACGTTCTGAAACGTTATGTAACCGCGTGTTGAATAAAACAGCGGCTCGCTTGATAAAACCGCTATCGACGCCCGACCAGATTCACCACTAGCCGGTCCACCCAACCCCAGACCCGCTGTTTGACCCGCCGCCACAAAGGCCGCGATTGCCAGGCCTGCAAACTGACGGCCTGACTCTGCGCGAAGTCGGTGACAAAACTGGCCGCCACAGCGCGAGTCAGTGCAGGGTCCAGCGCCTCCAGATTAGCTTCGAGGTTGAAGTGCAGGTTCCAGTGATCAAAATTGCATGAGCCAATACTGACCCAGTCATCGATCAACACCATTTTCAGGTGTAAAAAACACGGCTGATATTCAAAGATCTTCACCCCGGCTTTGAGCAGCCGCGGGTAGTAACGATGCCCGGCATAACGGACAGAAGGGTGATCGGTGCGCGGGCCAGTAAGCAGCAAACGCACATCCACGCCCCGGTTGGCAGCCCGGCGCAGCGACCGGCGCACTTGCCAGGTGGGCAAAAAATAAGGCGTTGCCAGCCAGATACGCTGTTTTGCACTGTTAATGGCCCTGACCAGCGACTTCAAAATATCGCGATGCTGATGGGCGTCTGCGTAGGCCACACGGCCCATGCCTGTTCCCGACGCCGGCACGCGCGGTAAATGAGGTAACCCGAAGTGGGTGGCGGGTTTCCAGGCTTTACGACTGATATTGGCGCGCCATTGACGGTCAAACAGCATTTGCCAGTCCAACACCAACGGCCCTTGAATGTCGACCATCACTTCATGCCAGTCACAGGTATTGGTGCCCGGCTGCCAAAACTCATCGGTCACCCCAGTACCGCCCACTACCGCCAGACGTTGATCCACCAGCAACAGCTTTCGGTGATCGCGATAGAGGTTATTCAACCCTTTGCGCCAGCTGATGGCGTTGTAAAAGCGCAGCTCCACGCCGGCATCGATCAGCCGTCGACGCAGCCCCAAGGTAAACGCCAGGCTGCCATAGCCGTCGAACAGACACCGTACGCGCACACCGCGCGTGGCCGCTTGCTCCAGCGCCGCCACAATGGCCTCGGCACACGCGCCGCTTTCGACGAGATAAAGCTCCAGGTCAATGTGGGCCTGAGCGTCGTCCATCGCCGCGATCATGCGCGCAAAGAATTGCGGACCATCGATCAGCAATTCGAACTGATTGGCGTCACGCCATGGAAACACTGCGCCAGCCATCTCAGCGGGCCGTGAAGATCAAGACGGCACCCACCGGCACTGAAAAACTGATTGCGGACAATCCCGCCAGTTTGCGCAGTGTTTCAAGCTCGGGCTGCACACCGAAGTCCTCGGCCTGCACCACCAACGGTTCCAGCGTCACTACCTGAAACCGATGCTCATCCAGGCGGGTGGCCAACAGTTGAGCATCATAGGTGTGCTGCTTGCCCCGCAGGCTGACCGTGACCGGCAAACGCAGCTCAAACTGGGCGCCGGGTGCCAGGTCGTTAATCGGTTGCAGGTCTATTTGCGCGGTGATCTGTGCTTCCGGAAAGTGCTTGAAGTCGAACAACACATCACGCATCCGCTCGTCGAGCAGTGGCACCGCGCTGTTGACCGAATCCATCTCGACCCTCAATTGCGCCTGCCCTTTGCTATTCACCTTGCCGTGCAACACCAAAAAACGGTGCACGTTGGCAACGTTGGCATTTTGCGTGGTGATAAACGACAGCCGTGACGACTCGCCATCCAGATACCAATTGGCCTGTGCGGACAGGCTGACACCCAGCGTCAGCAAGAGTGCGCACACAGAAGACAAACACGCTTTGAACATAAGAACTCTTCGGCAATTAAACGTGGGCGAACATTACCCCGAGCCGGGGCACATGCAAGCGGTGCGAGGGATTTTTTTAGCTTATCGGGTAGGACGCCAGCCGGCCCAAACAGTTCATCAGGCCCAAAGCGGCGCGGCGCTTGTCACGCAAGCATCACTCAATTGTCATGGCGATGACATTGCGCCTGCCTAGCCTGACGTTGCGCCCCTCAGTCGATTGGCAGTCACCCTCGGCGGGCACTGGCCTGCATGGAGATTCGCAATGTCTCAAATCGCCCGCATTCGCGACACCGCTCAAGAACGACGCCTGCAAGCAGAACGCCTGATCGGCCCCGAAGCGTTGCGCGAGGCACAGGCCCTGCGCTTCCGGGTGTTCAGTGATGAACTCAAGGCCACGCTTAAAGGCGCAGAAGGCGGCCTGGATCAGGACGACTTCGACAGGCATTGTGCGCACATCGGCGTGCGCGACCTCAACACCGGCCATCTGGTCGCCACCACCCGGCTGCTGGACCACACGGCCGCGCGCGGCATCGGGCATTTTTACAGCGAAGAAGAATTCAATCTGCACGGGCTGGCGCACCTGCAAGGGCCTGTTCTTGAAATCGGACGAACGTGCGTCGACCCCGCCTACCGCAATGGCGGCACCATTGCCGTGCTGTGGGGCGAACTGGCTGAAGTCCTCAATCAGGGCCACTACCGATACCTGATGGGCTGCGCCAGCATCCCGATGCAGGACGGCGGCATTCAGGCCCATGCCATCATGCAGCGCTTGCGCGAACGCTACCTGTGCACCGAACACCTGCGCGCCGAACCGAAAAAGCCGATTCCGCACCAGGAACTGCCCGCCAATGTGATTGCCGAACTGCCGCCGCTGCTCAAGGCCTATATGCGCCTGGGAGCGAAAATCTGCGGCGAACCCTGCTGGGATGAAGACTTCCAGGTGGCCGACGTGTTTATTTTGCTTAAACGTGACGAGCTGTGCCCGCGTTATGCCCGGCACTTCAAGGCGGCCATGTAATGGGTCGCTTGCGGCGTTACGGCCGCGTGATCCACGTGTTGTGCGTCGTAGGGTTGGGGCTGGGCATGGCCAGCGTATTTGGCGTGATGGAACGCCTGAAACTCAACAGCACTCAGGTCAGGCGCCAGCGCTGGTCACAGTTTTTCATGGCGCGCCTGAGCCATGCCCTGCCCTTTCGCATCAGGGTGTTCGGACAGTTGCCGGACACCTCGATGCTGTGGGTCAGTAACCATGTGTCATGGACAGACATCGCACTGCTGGGGCAATTGACGCCACTGTCGTTTTTGTCCAAAGCAGATGTGCGCGGCTGGCCGGTCGCAGGATGGCTGGCCGCCAAGGCGGGCAGTCTGTTCATCCGGCGCGGTGCCGGCGACAGCCAATTGATCCGCCAACAGATGCACCACCATTTGAGTCAGGGCTTGCCGCTGTTGATGTTTCCCGAGGGCACCACGACAGATGGCCACTGCGTGCGCACCTTCCACGGCCGACTGCTCTCAGCGGCGATCGACAGCGGCGCGCACCTGCAACCGGTCGCGATCCGTTATCTGCGTGATGGCTCGACCGACCCGATTGCGCCTTTCATCGGCGATGACGACTTGCTGTCGCATTTGATGCGGTTGTTCAGTCACGACACGGTGGACGTGGAGATCCACCTGCTCGAACCCATTGCGTGCCTGAATCAGGAACGGGCCGTCCTCGCCTTCCGCGCGCAGCAAGCCATTGAACGCGTGCTGGTGCAGCCCCAACAGACAGGGCCTGCGGGTGCAGCTCAGGCCAGCTGGTTAATGCAGCGCTAACTCAACGCGCATTCAGCGGCTCAGCGCATGAGCGGCGTAAGCCTGTAGCTCGGGGTAGAACGCTTGAAAGTCGTCGCTTAAAGGCTGATACAGCGCATCCAGGTCCTGCATGGCGCCCGCCAGTTCCTGGGGGCGTGACAGGCGGCGGGCAATCCCGCTAAACACCCGCTCCAGCGTTGGGTAGTCCTGATAGGAACCCAACCAGTCGTGGGCGGCCATGTGCGGTGCAATGGCCGCCAATCGGGCGGGCAACTGCGGCTCGGCCCCCAACACACGATAAAAACCCGACGTAAAGCGCTCCAGCGGTACATCGGCATAGTGCCCCCAGTCGCGGGCCAGGCAATGGTCGAAAAACACATCGAGCACAATGCCTGCATACCGCCGTCGCGTGTGGGTAAACCGCGACAGTGCCTGCCCGACTAAGGGGTGAGCGTCGGTGAAGGCATCAATGCTGCGGTGCAACTGGATGCCGGACTCAATACCCGGCCGGAATTCACCTTGCAGCGGGCCTTTGACAAAGTCGCCATAGAGGCTACCGAGTAATTCTTCAGGGCGCTGGCCGCCAAGGTGCAGATGTGCGAGATAATTCATGGCGCGCAGTTTAGCACTGCACCCTCCATATCGTTATAACCCGATATACCGATTTGTACTGATCTCAGATCAAAATCATATTTGTATATCGCGATATTACGATTTAAAGTTCGCCTCATCGCGATATAACGTTGTACCTCATTGAGCACTGCCACCATGAACATCGACCTCGACGAAATAATAAAAGCGCTGGCACACCCAGTACGCCGAGAAATCCTTCACCTGCTTAAAGATCCCGAAAAGTCATTTCCTGACCAATTGCATTCCACCGAGCACGGCGTGTGCGCCGGTCAATTTGACCAGCATTGCGGCCTCTCGCAGTCGACGGTCTCAGCGCACCTGGCGACCTTGCAGCGCGCGGGCCTGATCACCAGCCAGAAGCATGGCCAATGGCACTTTTTCAAACGTAACGAAGACACCATCAGGGCCTTCCTCGAACAATTCAACCAAACGCTTTAACAAGGATTTTCATGCCCCTCTCGCTTCTCATCCTGGCGCTCAGCGCCTTCGCTATCGGGACCACCGAGTTCGTCATCATGGGCTTGCTGCCCGATGTGGCTGCCGACCTGGGTGTCTCCATTCCCGGTGCTGGCTGGCTGGTCACCGGTTACGCGTTAGGCGTGGCCATCGGCGCGCCGTTCATGGCGCTGGCGACTGCCAAGCTGCCACGCAAAGCCGCGCTGGTGGCCTTGATGGGTATTTTTATCGTCGGCAACCTGTTGTGCGCTGTGGCCAGCGATTACAACGTGCTGATGTTTGCCCGTGTCGTCACAGCGCTTTGCCATGGCGCTTTTTTCGGCATTGGCTCGGTCGTGGCGGCGGGCCTGGTGCCCGCCAACAAGCGCGCCTCCGCCGTTGCGCTGATGTTCACGGGGCTGACACTGGCAAACGTGCTGGGCGTGCCGTTGGGGACCGCGCTGGGGCAAGCCGCCGGATGGCGCTCGACGTTCTTCGCCGTCACCGTCATCGGCGTGATCGCGCTGATTGGCCTGATCCGCTTCTTGCCGACCAAGCGCGACGAAGAAAAACTCGACATGCGAGCCGAGCTCAGAGCACTCAAAGGCGCTGGCATCTGGTTGTCCCTGAGCATGACCGCTTTGTTTGCCGCGTCGATGTTCACCCTCTTCACTTATGTGGCGCCATTACTGGGTGACGTGACTGGCGTATCGCCGCGGGGCGTGACCTGGACCTTGCTGCTGATCGGCCTCGGGCTCACCGTCGGCAACATCATCGGCGGCAAATTGGCTGACAAGCGTCTGGCCGCCACCCTGATGGGCGTCTTCATCGCCATGGCCGTGATATCGACCGTCCTGACCTGGACCAGCGTGGCCGTGATCCCGGCTGAGATCACCTTGTTCCTGTGGGCTACCGCCTCGTTTGCAGCCGTCCCGGCGCTGCAAGTCAACGTCGTGACCTTCGGCAAAGCGGCCCCCAATCTGGTTTCAACCCTGAACATCGGCGCCTTCAACATCGGTAACGCACTGGGCGCCTGGGTAGGCGGCAGCGTGATTGCACATGGCTTCGGCCTGACCAGCGTGCCGCTGGCTGCCGCAGCGTTGGCGGTCCTGGCGTTGCTGGTGACCCTGATTACTTTTCGCCAGGGCGGGACGCCCGACCTGGCCACTGCCACACACTGATCCGAGAGGCTACAGACATGACCACCCTTTTCGACCCTATCAAACTGGGCGAGCTCGAACTGCCCAACCGCATCATCATGGCCCCGCTGACCCGCTGCCGCGCCGATGAAGGCCGCGTCCCGAATGCGTTGATGGCTGAGTACTACGTGCAACGTGCCAGCGCCGGTCTGATCCTCAGCGAAGCGACTTCGGTGACGCCAATGGGCGTTGGCTACCCGGACACCCCAGGGATCTGGTCAGACGCTCAGGTACGCGGCTGGACCAATATCACTAAAGCGTTGCACCAGGCGGGTGGCCGAATCTTCCTGCAACTGTGGCACGTGGGCCGTATCTCGCACCCCACCTACCTGAACGGCGAAACGCCAGTTGCGCCAAGCGCCATCGCGGCTAAAGGCCATGTCAGCCTGCTGCGTCCGAAAGTGGATTTCCCCACACCGCGCGCACTGGAAACAGCCGAGATCGCTGACATTGTCGAGGCCTATCGCACAGGCGCAGAAAACGCCAAGGCCGCTGGTTTTGATGGTGTCGAGATTCACGGCGCCAATGGTTATCTGCTCGATCAGTTCCTGCAGAGCAGCACGAACCAGCGCACGGATCAGTACGGCGGCTCAGTGGAAAACCGTGCCCGCCTGTTGCTGGAAGTCACGGACGCCGCTATCAGCGTCTGGGGGCCGGGTCGTGTGGGCGTGCACTTGTCCCCTCGTGCCGACTTGCACGATATGGGGGATGAGAACCTGGCTGAAACCTTTGGCTATGTCGCACGGGAGCTGGGCAAGCGCGGTATCGCGTTCATCTGCTCACGCGAAGCAGAGGGCGCTGACAGCCTGGGCCCGCAATTGAAAGCGGCGTTTGGCGGTCCTTACATCGCTAATGAGCGCTTTACCAAAGACAGCGCCAACGCCTTGCTGGCTGCTGGCAAAGCAGACGCCGTGGCTTTTGGTGTGCCTTACATCGCAAACCCGGATTTGCCTGAGCGCTTCAAAGCGGATGCCCCGCTCAATGAACCTCAACCGCAGACCTTTTACTCTCACGGACCGGAAGGCTACATCGACTACCCGGCGCTGTGAGTGGTGCTGAGATGACGCGCCTTTAACGCACGCCATAAAAAACGCCCAAGGCCTTAATGACCTTGGGCGTTTTGTTTTAAATAAGGGGGGTCACACTCAGACGCAAGCGAGATAAATCAAGCATTCGTCTGTGGCACGTAGGCCAAGTAAAAAAAGGGGCGGTTTGACCCGCCCACATTTATTCCCTAATCCCTTTTTTCCCTTTCATCATCCTGATGAATCGCTTCCTGCGATGTCCTTCAACGTCCATCCTTGAACGATGTATCGATCCGTCGATACAGTTCTGATATTAGAGATTTCCAAGTTTGCTGCAAGCGCACCATATATAGATTTTTATTACACGCCAGGCACCTAGCAAAAAATAAAGTCTATATATATCAATAACTTAAAAAACAAAACAAGTAAGAAAATCTAACCACTTAATCCATCCTCAACCTTTAGCTTACAAGAAGAGTAAGTAAAGGCTTACAAAACAGCGAAACAAATATCCAGTTTCGCTCGCAGCACCTCATTTCAAATGCCCAATTCCGAACAGCGAATTAAAAATGTATGCCGTTGCTGGTTACTTTTTCCCATCGACAGAAGGAAAAAAACACATGGCGCGGTAGTTTTCCATTCAATACGCCAGGAACACATAACTGATCGCGCATAAAAAACCCCGGCTTTTAGCCGGGGTTTCAGGTACTGCACGCTCTACTGGAACAATGACTCACTGGAGAGCCCATTACGCTCCAGGATCTCGCGCAAGCGCTTGAGCCCTTCGACTTGAATCTGGCGCACACGCTCACGCGTCAAGCCAATTTCAAGCCCTACATCTTCAAGCGTACTGCTTTCATGACCCCGCAGGCCGAAGCGGCGAATCACCACTTCACGCTGTTTGTCGGTCAGTTCCGACAGCCACTGATCGATGCTCTGGGATAAATCGTCGTCCTGCAACAGTTCACACGGATCTGTAGGACGATCATCTGTCAGGGTATCGAGCAGGGTTTTATCGGAGTCAGGCCCCAAAGACACATCCACCGAGGAAACCCGCTCGTTGAGGCCGAGCATGCGCTTGACTTCAGCAACGGGTTTTTCGAGCAGATTGGCGATTTCTTCAGGGGAGGGTTCGTGGTCGAGTTTCTGCGTGAGTTCACGCGCAGCTCGCAGATAGACGTTGAGTTCTTTAACAACATGGATCGGCAAACGGATGGTACGGGTCTGGTTCATAATCGCCCGTTCAATCGTTTGGCGGATCCACCAGGTGGCGTAAGTCGAGAAACGGAACCCGCGTTCGGGATCAAACTTCTCGACAGCCCGAATAAGGCCCAGGTTGCCCTCTTCAATCAGGTCGAGCAGCGATAACCCACGATTGACGTAGCGACGGGCAATTTTAACCACCAGCCGCAAGTTGCTTTCAATCATGCGCTTACGCCCGGCCGGATCTCCGCTTTGCGACAAACGCGCAAAATGGACTTCCTCTTCGGGAGAGAGTAACGGGGAAAAACCGATTTCATTGAGGTACAACTGAGTCGCATCAAGCGCCCGGGTGTAATCAATGTATTTATGCTGCTTTAACGCAGATGAAGTTTTGGACTTGGTACGAACTGTAGGGGGTGAAGCATCTTCTTCTGACATCGAGTCCATGACGATATCAGGGTCCATAAGGAGCACCTCATCGTCGATGTCAAACCCCGGCGCTTCTTTGTTGAGAGCCATTTTATAGTCCTTTGTTGAGTTCGACCTCAAGCTCTAGCCTCGCCTAATCCTTGGCAATGCTGGAGCCCATTCCTTTACTACATCAAGGAACGGGCTGGTAACTGATCAACGGCGTGGAAGAAATTGCAGTGGATCTACAGGTTTACCTTGGCGGCGAATTTCAAAGTGAAGTTTCACCCGGTCTGTACCAGTTGACCCCATTTCGGCAATTGTCTGTCCAACCTTGACCTGCTGCCCCTCCCGAACCAAGAGCCTGCGGTTGTGACCGTAGGCACTGACGTAGGTATCGCTGTGTTTGATGATGACTAATTCGCCGTAGCCCCTCAATCCACTCCCGGCGTATACCACTGAGCCATCCGACGCAGCTAAAACAGGCTGTCCCAAATCCCCGGCGATATCAATACCTTTATTCAAACTACCGTTTGAAGAGAATTTACCGATCAAAATACCGTTTGCAGGCCAGCCCCAGCCTTTGGGAGCGGGACCGGCAGGCATCGGTGCCGGGGCAACTGCGGTCTTCGTTGCGGTGGCCTGACGCTTGATGACCGTTGTTTTACTGCCCGATGAAGGTGACGTGACAGTACTGGTCGCGACGGCTGTCGGACGGGTGCCAGCTCGTCCGTCAAAGCGGATGGTCTGCCCCGGGACGATGGTGAATGGCGCCCCAATATTGTTACGGGCCGCCAGCGCCTTCCAGTCCCATCCGTAGCGAAACGCAATGGAAAACAGCGTGTCGCCCCGCCGGACAACGTATTGCCCAGTGGTCACGGCCGGACGCTGGGCCACACCATTACGGTCGACAACACGCACGCCATTCTTGGGTGAACTGGAGCAGGCCGCCAACAAGGCAAGCGTGGCACTCAGAAGTAAACCGACCACCAGTCTGTGATAGCTATTGGTTCTCATACGCTGCGCAATGACTGTGAGACTCACCCGCCGCTCCCTTTGATGGTGGCTAAATATTAGATGGCCAGTACCGGCCGAAATGTGGCGCAAGTATAACTGGCAACGCAGCTATTACAGACAGTAAAGCCGATACTTAAACACGCCGTTTAAAGCACGTGTGAGGCTAAACAGAGCCTTGGCGTCGGGCTATATGACCCCCGCCCGCCCCTATAATTCAGCGCAGATGAATGAGGGTCAGGCCAACGGGCCATTCAAAAGCGGCACAAAACGCACATTACCGATCACACGACGCGCAAAACCATGCTCCTCGCGCACGATTAACATCAGTTGCTGCACCTCGCCCGCTCCCACCGGAATCACCAGGCGCCCACCCGGTGCCAACTGATCCAGCAAGGCCTGGGGCACATCCGTAGCGACTGCTGTCACGATAATGCCGTTATAGGGCGCCAGCGCTGGCCAGCCTTCCCAGCCATCGCCCCAGCGAAACACCACATTGCGCAAGTTGAGCGCCTGCAAGCGCTCTTTGGCCCGGTCCTGAAGCACCTTGATGCGCTCGACCGAGAAGATGCGTTCAACCAGCTGCGACAACACGGCGGTTTGATAACCGGAGCCGGTGCCGATTTCCATGACCTTGTCCAGCGGGCCGTCTTCGAGCAGCAGCTCGCTCATGCGCGCCACCATATAAGGCTGGGAAATCGTCTGGTTGTTGCCAATCGGCAAGGCGGTGTCTTCGTAAGCCCGGTGCGCCAGCGCTTCGTCCACAAACAGGTGACGCGGGGTGCGACGAATAACCTCAAGCACGTTTTGATTGACGATGCCTTCGTCAACCAGGCGCTGAATCAGCCGCTCACGAGTACGCTCGGAAGTCATGCCAATACCGCGATGCATCAGGCCACTCTGTTCACGCCCCATCAACCCAAGCCCTCAAGCCAACCCTCGAGACATTTGAATGCCTCGCCAAACGTGCGATCAAGCTGCAACGGCGTGATCGACACATAACCCTGCATGACCGCATGAAAGTCTGTGCCCGGCCCGCCATCTTCCACGTCGCCCGCGGCGGCAATCCAGTAACCCGCCTTGCCGCGCGGGTCGACCACCTGCACCGGCGCCGCAGCACGCGCCCGATGCCCCAGGCGCGTGAGCTGAATGCCGCGAATCTTGTCCAACGGCAAGTTGGGAATATTCACGTTAAGCACGGTACGCGGCGGCAGGTCCAACTGGTCATGGGCTTGCACCAACTTGCGAGCGAAGTAGGCCGCCGTCGGCAAGTTATCGAGCTGACGCGACACAAACGAAAATGCGAATGACGGGCGTTGCAGAAACCGGCCTTCCAGCGCCGCAGCAACGGTTCCCGAATACAGCACGTCATCCCCCAGGTTAGCCCCAAGGTTTATCCCGGAAACCACCATGTCGGGCTGCGGGTCCAGCAGGCCGTGAATGCCTAAATGAACGCAGTCGGTCGGCGTGCCATTAATGCTGACAAAACCATTGGCCAAGGTATGCGGGTGCAGCGGGCGATCGAGCGTCAGCGAGCTGCTGGCCCCGCTTTTGTCCTGATCGGGCGCAATCACCACACACTCGGCATAATCGGCCAGTGCAGCGTGAAGCGCTGCAAGGCCCGGGGCACTTACCCCATCATCGTTAGAAATCAGAATACGCATAGGCTGTCCGTTTGACCCAACGGCACCAGATCAACAAGTTCGCGCACCAGAACAGTGGCGAAGCATCCGGCCGGCAGTACAAATTCCAGTTGCAGAATGTCAGGCTCTGGATAATGCCACGTCAACCGGCCAATGGGCAGCCGCAGAATGCGTCGCTCGTGACTCATGCCCGCTCGGACCAGCCAATCGCGCAGATCAGCTTCACGCTCGGCGATCGACTGTTCCAGTTCATGGGGCGCGCCCTGGGTAGGAGAATCCCCTTCGCCCCACTGCGGCCCGGTCGGGTGCACATCCAGAATGGCCAGACGCGGATCGCTGCATTCAGCCTCACCGGCCGGGAAGAAACTCCGGCTATCGGTAAAGGCCAGAAGGTCGCCCACCTGAGCTTTCTGCCAAGTGCCGTCTGCCACACGGGCCGCCAACACCTGATTGAACAGATAGCTGCGGGCGGTCGACAGCAGCCGTGACCGTACATTGCGCTGTTCAGGCAACGCCTTGCGGGCAGCGTAATCACGCGCCTCCCCAAGATTGCCGCCCTGCCAGCCAAAACGCTGAGTGCCAAAATAGTTGGGAACACCCTGACGGGCAATCAGCTCCAGACGTTGCTGCAACGTGTCCTTGTCGCCTGCCAATTGAGTCAGGCGCAACGTGAAGCCGTTTGCCGCGTGGGCTCCGCGCTGCAACTTGCGCTTGTGACGCGACGTCTTGAGGATGGTCAGCGTGTCATTTTCTGCCGAAGACAGATCCGGATCAGCCTTGCCCGGTAACTGAACGCTAAACCACTGGCGGGTCAGCGCCTGACGGTCCTTAAGCCCGGCATAACTGACTGTGCGCAGTGGCACACCGGCGGCCTTGGCAATCCGGCGCGCGGCCTCTTCGGTGTTCAGACCCCGCTTTTCCACCCACAGCCATAGATGCTCGCCATCCCCGGACAGGGGAATATCCAGGACTTCATCGACCTGAAAATCGTCAGCGGTAGCCTTGAGCACCGCCGTACCCAATGCGTCGCCATACGCGCGCGGGCCCAACAGATCAAATTCGTTCATGCGCGAACCAACAACGCGATCGAATGCACGGCAATGCCTTCCTCACGGCCGACAAAGCCCAGCTTTTCGGTGGTGGTGGCTTTTACGTTTACCTGGTCCAATTCAACCTCTAGATCCGCGGCAATCTGCGCGCGCATCGTTTCGATATGCGGTGCCATTTTTGGCGCCTGAGCAATGATGGTGTTGTCGACATTGCCAACCTTCCAGCCTTTGGCGTGGATCAGGCCAACCACATGACGCAGCAGGGCTCGGCTGTCAGCGCCCTTGAAGGTAGGGTCGGTATCGGGAAAGTGCTTGCCGATGTCGCCCAGCGCAGCAGCCCCCAGCAACGCATCACTGAGTGCGTGCAACAGCACGTCGCCATCAGAGTGAGCCAAAAGGCCGAATTTATGTGGGATTCGCACACCGCCCAAGGTAATAAAGTCGCCCTCAGCAAAACAGTGCACATCATAGCCGTGGCCAATACGCATAAAAAAACGCCCCGATTAAGTCAGGGCGTGATTCTACCTACTTTGACCTGCCTTGGGCGCTATTAGGCACCCAGTGCAGTGGCGTGATGACGCAAGTGATCATCAATGAAGCTGGCGATAAAGAAATAGCTATGGTCATAGCCAGGCTGCATACGCAATGTCAGCGGGTAATCGGCCAGTTCAGCCGCCTTTTGCAGCACGTCAGGTTTGAGCTGGACAGCCAGGAAGTCATCCCGATCGCCCTGATCAACCAACAGCGGCAACTTTTCACGCGCCTGCGCCAACAGTGCGCTGGCATCCCACTCACGCCAGCGCGAACGTTCTTCGCCCAGATAATGAGAAAACGCCTTCTGCCCCCAAGGACAATCCATCGGATTGCTGATCGGTGCCAACGCCGAAACGGACTGATAACGCCCCGGATTACGCAGTGCGCACACCAGTGCGCCGTGGCCGCCCATCGAGTGGCCGCTGATGCCCCGTCGCTGGGAAGCCGGGAAATGCGCTTCAACCAACGCGGGCAATTCGTTCACCACGTAATCGTGCATCTGATAGTGCTGCGCCCATGGCGGCTGAGTAGCGTTCAAATAAAACCCCGCTCCCAGCCCGAAGTCCCAGGCCCCGTCGGGGTCATCCGGTACGCCGTCGCCACGGGGGCTGGTGTCGGGCGCCACAATGATCAAGCCCAGCTCAGCGGCCAGTTTCATGGCCCCTGCCTTGTGCATGAAGTTCTCATCGGTACACGTCAGCCCCGACAACCAGTACAGCACCGGCAAAGTGGCGCCCTGCTCGGCTTGTGGCGGCAAATACACGGCAAACACCATGTCACAACCGAGCACCTGAGACCGATGCCGGTAGCGCTTGTGCCAGCCGCCGAAGCTCTTCTGGCAGGCTATATTTTCCAGTGTCATGGACAACTCCAGGCCGCCAGCCCCGTTTGCGCGAGGCTGGCCGCTGCCGATTAGAAATGGATGACAGTACGAATGCTTTTACCTTCATGCATCAGGTCGAATGCCTTATTGATGTCTTCCAGCCCCATGGTGTGGGTAATGAAGGTATCCAGCGGGATTTCACCGCTTTGTGCCATGTCGACATAGCTCGGCAATTCTGTACGGCCGCGCACGCCACCAAAGGCAGAACCACGCCAGACGCGACCGGTCACCAGTTGGAACGGACGGGTCGAGATTTCTTGCCCGGCGCCTGCTACGCCAATGATCACCGACTCGCCCCAGCCCTTGTGGCAGCATTCCAGTGCCGCACGCATCAACTGCACATTGCCGATGCATTCAAAAGAGAAGTCCACGCCGCCGTCCGTCATATCCACAATGACGTCCTGAATCGGACGGTCAAAGTCTTTCGGGTTGACGCACTCCGTGGCGCCCAGTTGCTTGGCGATTTCAAACTTGGCCGGGTTGATATCAATCGCAATAATCCGCGAAGCCTTGGCTTTCACAGCACCAATGACGGCTGACAAACCAATCCCGCCCAGACCGAAAATGGCGACGGTATCGCCTGGCTTGACCTTGGCGGTGTTAAGCACGGCGCCGATGCCCGTGGTCACGCCGCAGCCCAGCAGGCAAACTTTTTCCAGCGGAGCATCCTTGGAAATTTTGGCCACCGAAATTTCTGGCAACACGGTGTACTCAGAAAATGTAGACGTTCCCATGTAGTGAAAAATGGGCTGACCTTTGTAGGAAAAGCGCGTAGTGCCATCGGGCATCAAGCCTTTGCCCTGAGTCGAGCGAATCGCCTGACACAGGTTGGTCTTGCCCGACAGGCAGAACTTACATTGGCGACATTCCGGGGTGTACAGCGGAATAACGTGATCGCCTACCGCTACCGAGGTAACGCCCTCACCGATCGCTTCAACGATTGCGCCGCCTTCATGGCCCAGAATCGACGGAAAAATACCTTCCGGGTCTGCACCCGACAGGGTGTACGCATCGGTGTGGCAAACGCCCGACGCCACCACCCGCACCAGCACTTCACCTGCCTTGGGCATGGCAACATCCACTTCCACGATTTCCAGCGGCTTTTTGGCCTCGAAGGCTACGGCAGCACGTGACTTGATCATCGATCGTCTCCAGCAAAGTAAAAACAAGACATGGAGTGTAAATCAGCGCTGGCTGATTAATAATCCGGCCAAAAGCAAAACATTATTGCCAGGCAGGGACAATCCTCCATGAACGAGAACCGCTGGGAAGGTATAGACGAATTTGTTGCCGTCGCAGAGTGCGGTCAATTCACGGCGGCCGCCGAACGACTCGGGGTGTCGTCTTCCCATATCAGCCGTCAGGTGGCACGGCTGGAGGAGCGCTTGCAGACGCGATTGTTTTACCGCAGCACCCGGCGCGTGACACTGACCGAAGCCGGGCAGACGTTCCTGCAACATTGCCAGCGTTTGCAGGATGGACGCGAAGAAGCGTTACGTGCGATAGGCGACCTGGCCAGCGAACCCAAAGGGCTGCTGCGCATGACGTGCGCTGTGGCTTATGGCGAACGCTTTATCGTGCCGCTGGTCACGCGATTTATGGCTTTGTACCCGCAGTTACGGGTGGACATTGAACTGAGTAACCGCCCGCTGGACCTGGTGCACGAAAGCCTGGACCTGGCCATCCGGCTCGGCCGGTTGCAGGACTCACGCCTGGTAGCCACTCGCCTGGCCCCACGGCGCATGTACCTGTGCGGCTCCCCTTCCTACCTGGAACGTTACGGACGCCCACACAGTGTGTCGGAACTGGGCCGGCACAATTGTTTGATTGGCAGCTCGGACCTCTGGCAGTTGCAACAAGACGGCAGGGAATTTTCGCAGCGCGTACAAGGCAACTGGCGTTGTAACAGTGGGCAGGCGGTGCTGGATGCGGCGCTGTTTGGCGTAGGGTTGTGTCAATTGCCCGACTACTACGTGCTTGAGCATTTGAAAACCGGCGCGCTGGTGTCCTTGCTGGAACCGCATCAACCCCCCAACACGGCCGTCTGGGCCCTTTACCCACAACAGCGGCACTTATCGCCCAAAGTCAGACAGTTGGTGGATTATCTGAAAGCAGCACTGGCCACACGCGAAGAGTACTCAACCGCCCAGCAGTGAGTTCACTTGCGCACGGGGTTGAGCGCCTTTGGGGAGGAAAACGGATCGATGTTTGCCATGCAATGGATTGCAGCCTTTATGCCGCGGCCGCATCGGCCTAGGCAGGATGCTCCGGTGTTAGCGGTTAACCCACCGTAATCGCAGCCACTCAAGGTCTTCAGGACGCGTCACCTTGATGTTGTCCGAACGACCTTCGATCAAGCGCGGCGACAAGCCTGCCCACTCCATGGCTGAAGACTCATCAGTGATGTTGGCATCCGCGACAAGGCTATCGGCTAGCGCACGATGCAGTGCGCCGAGACGAAACATCTGCGGCGTATAGGCCTGCCATATGCATTGACGATCAACGGTTTCGACTACGCGGCCCTGCTTATCGACCCGCTTCAAGGTGTCGCGCGCCGGCACCGCGAGCAAGCCGCCCACCGGGTCATCCGACAACTCACCGAGCAGTTTATCCAGATCCTCTCGGGCCAGATTGGGCCGCGCTGCATCGTGCACCAGCACCCAGTCATCGTCACTGGCCCCCAACGCATGTAAATGCAACAGCGCGTTGAGCACCGAATCTGCACGCTCACGACCGCCATCCACCCGCACCACACGTGGATCAACTGCGCAAGGTAGCGTCGGCCAGAAAGGATCGTCGCAGGCGACACTGACCACCAGCCCCAGAAGACCGGGGTGATCGAGAAAACAGCCAAGGCTGTGTTCGAGAATACTGCGTCCGCCCAGCTGCAAGTACTGCTTGGGACGGTCCGCGGCCATTCGGGCACCCACGCCCGCGGCAGGAATCACGGCCCAAAAGGCCGGCGAGGAACGGTTCATTGGGCCAACTGATAGAGGGTTTCACCCTCCTTGACCATGCCCAATTCATGGCGAGCCCGCTCTTCAACGGTCTCCATGCCTTTTTTCAACTCTGACACTTCCGCATCCAGCACGCGGTTGCGCTCAAGCAAAATTTCGTTTTCAGCACGCTGATCGGCGATTTGCTGAGTCAGGTCGGTAACCTGCGCCAAACTGCCATTCCCCACCCACAGGCGATACTGTAGGCCAGCCAGCAGCAAGAGCAAGATAAGGAACAACCAATTGGGACTGCGCATCGAATATCAGGTATCCAGTGAAAAGACAGCCATGCCGACAAACCTAAACCACGAATAGTACAAAGCCTGGACGAACCAGGCTTGTACGTGTAGCCACCAGATTAGTGTCAAACCCCTCGCGCTGGCGAGTGTTACGACACAATCTGCTGTCTTTTTATCACTTACCGCTTAGCCGCGAAACTCGCCACGACCGTTGTACTTGGCTTTCGCCCCCAACTGCTCTTCGATACGCAGCAGCTGGTTGTACTTGGAAACACGGTCGGAACGGCACAGGGAGCCGGTTTTGATCTGGCCAGCGGACGTGCCCACGGCCAGGTCGGCAATGGTGGAGTCTTCAGTTTCACCGGAACGGTGCGAGATCACTGCCGTGTAACCAGCCGCCTTGGCCATCTGGATGGCTTCCAGGGTTTCAGTCAGGGTGCCGATCTGGTTGAACTTGATCAGGATCGAGTTGGCGATCTTTTTATCGATGCCTTCTTTCAGGATCTTGGTGTTGGTCACGAACAGATCGTCACCGACCAGCTGTACTTTCTCACCGATTTTATCGGTCAGGATTTTCCAGCCATCCCAGTCAGACTCGTCCAGACCGTCTTCGATGGAGATGATCGGGTAACGCTGAGTCAGGCCTTTGAGGTATTCAGCGAAGCCTTCGGAGTTGAAGACTTGACCTTCGCCCGACAGGTTGTACTTGCCGTCTTCGTAGAACTCGCTGGCCGCGCAGTCCAGTGCCAGGGTCACGTCAGTGCCCAAGGTGTAGCCGGCGTTGGCAATGGCTTCGGAGATCACTTTCAGTGCATCTTCGTTGGACGCCAGATTCGGTGCGAAACCACCTTCGTCGCCCACGGCGGTGTTCAGGCCACGGGCCTTGAGCACGGCTTTGAGGTGATGAAAGATTTCGGTGCCCATGCGCAACGCATCGGAGAAAGTCTTGGCGCCGACTGGCTGAACCATGAACTCTTGAATGTCGACGTTGTTATCGGCGTGCTCACCACCGTTGATGATGTTCATCATCGGAACCGGCATCGAGTAAACACCCGGCGTGCCGTTCAGGTTGGCAATGTGCGCGTACAGCGGCAGGTCCTGGTCCTGTGCGGCGGCCTTGGCGGCAGCCAGCGACACGGCGAGGATAGCGTTGGCACCCAGCGAGCCTTTGTTTTCGGTACCGTCCAGCGCGATCATCGCGTGGTCGAGCGCCTTTTGATCAACCGGGTCTTTACCCAGCAGCAAATCACGAATAGGGCCGTTAATGTTGGCAACGGCTTTGAGCACGCCTTTGCCCAGGTAACGGCTCTTGTCGCCATCACGCAGCTCCAATGCCTCACGGGAACCGGTAGAAGCACCGGACGGCGCGCATGCGCTGCCGATGATGCCGTTGTCGAGAAGCACGTCCGCTTCCACAGTGGGATTGCCACGGGAGTCGAGAACTTCACGACCTTTGATGTCGACGATTTTTGCCATTGTTGTAAATACTCCAAAGTTGACGAAAACGACGCAGCTGAGGGAAATCTGGTCACCGTCGGCAAGGGTCGAATAACAGGCAGCCTTGCGGACGATAAGGCTCGGGCCCTGAGGCCCGAGAAATCGTGCGGTACTTTACCGGAGAATCGAGGGTTAAGCGGTTTCTATTGTCGGAAAACTCTTAACCAACTCATCCAGAGACTTCAGTTGAGCCAGGAAAGGCTCAAGCTTGTCCAGACGCAAGGCGCAAGGGCCGTCGCACTTGGCGTTGTCAGGATCCGGATGTGCTTCAAGGAACAGGCCAGCCAGGCCTTGACTGATACCGGCCTTGGCCAGGTCAGTCACTTGGGCGCGGCGACCGCCGGCAGAATCGGCGCGACCACCGGGCATTTGCAGCGCGTGGGTCACGTCGAAGAAAACCGGGTACTCAAATTGCTTCATGATGCCGAAGCCCAGCATGTCGACCACAAGGTTGTTGTAGCCGAAGCTGGAACCACGCTCACAGAGGATCAACTGATCGTTGCCCGCTTCTTCGCATTTGCTCAGGATGTGTTTCATTTCCTGGGGCGCGAGAAACTGGGCTTTTTTGATGTTGATCACGGCGCCGGTCTTGGCCATGGCCACGACCAGGTCAGTCTGACGCGACAGGAAAGCTGGCAACTGGATGATGTCGCACACCTCGGCGACCACGGCTGCTTGCGCAGGCTCGTGGACGTCGGTGATCAGCGGCACACCAAATGCTTGCTTGATGTCCTGGAAAATCCGCATGCCCTCTTCCAGGCCTGGGCCACGGTAAGAGCTGACAGATGAACGGTTGGCCTTGTCGAAGCTGGCCTTGAACACGTAAGGGATACCGAGCTTTTCAGTAACACGGACGTACTCTTCGCACACCTGCATGGCCATATCACGGCTTTCCAGCACGTTCATGCCACCGAACAAGACCATAGGCTTGTCGTTGGCAATTTCGATATTGCCTACGCGAATAATCTTTTGCGCCATGCTGATTACGCCTTCTTCTCGTGTTGCGCCAATGCTGCTTTGACGAAACCGCTGAACAATGGATGGCCGTCACGGGGTGTGGAGGTGAATTCCGGGTGGAACTGGCACGCCACGAACCATGGATGATCCGGCGCTTCTACCACTTCTACCAACGCACCGTCGCCGGAACGACCGGTGACTTTCAGGCCGGCTTCGATCAGTTGAGGCAGCAGGTTGTTGTTCACTTCGTAACGGTGACGGTGACGTTCGACAATCACGTCCTTGGCATAGCAATCATGCACCTTGGAACCGGCTGCAAGCTGGCAATCCTGCGCACCCAGACGCATGGTGCCGCCCAGATCCGATGTTTCGGTACGGGTTTCGACTGCACCGGTGGCGTCTTCCCACTCAGTGATCAAACCCACCACCGGGTGGCCGCTGCTGCGATCGAATTCGGTGGAGTTGGCGTCTTTCCAGCCCAATACGTTACGTGCGAACTCGATTACCGCCACTTGCATGCCCAGGCAGATACCCAGGTAAGGCACCTTGTTCTCGCGAGCATATTGAACGGCAGTGATTTTGCCCTCTACGCCGCGCAGACCAAAGCCGCCCGGTACGAGGATGGCATCACAGCCTTCCAGCAGTTCAGTGCCTTTGTTTTCGATGTCTTCGGAGTCGATATACCGCAGGTTGACCTTGGTACGGTTGGAAATACCCGCGTGGCTCATCGCTTCGATCAGCGACTTGTACGCGTCCAGCAGTTCCATGTACTTGCCGACCATCGCGATGGTGACTTCGTGTTCAGGATTGAGCTTGGCATCCACGACCTTGTCCCACTCGGACAGGTCAGCGGTGTTGCACTGCAAGCCAAAACGCTCGACAACAAAGTCATCCAGACCCTGAGCGTGCAGCATGCCCGGGATCTTGTAGATGGTGTCAGCGTCTTCCAGCGAAATCACGGCGCGCTCTTCAACGTTGGTGAACAACGCGATCTTGCGACGCGAAGATACATCCACGTGGTGGTCGGAGCGGCAGATCAGCACGTCCGGCTGCAGGCCGATGGAGCGCAATTCTTTAACCGAGTGTTGGGTCGGTTTGGTTTTCGTCTCGCCAGCGGTGGCGATATACGGAACCAGAGTCAGGTGCATCAGCATGGCGCGCTTGGCGCCCACTTCGATGCGCAACTGACGGATAGCTTCGAGGAACGGTTGCGACTCAATGTCACCCACAGTGCCGCCAATCTCAACCATCGCTACGTCGGCATCGCCGGCGCCCTTGATGATTCGACGCTTGATTTCGTCAGTGATGTGCGGAATTACCTGGATGGTTGCCCCCAGGTAATCACCACGGCGCTCCTTGCGCAGAACGTGTTCGTAGACACGGCCCGTGGTGAAGTTGTTGTTCTGGGTCATCGTCGTGCGGATGAACCGCTCGTAGTGACCCAAGTCCAGGTCGGTCTCGGCGCCGTCGTGTGTGACGAACACTTCACCGTGCTGGAACGGGCTCATGGTGCCCGGATCAACGTTGATGTAGGGGTCCAGCTTCAGCATGGTGACCTTAAGTCCCCGCGCCTCCAGGATGGCTGCCAATGAAGCCGAGGCAATGCCTTTCCCCAATGAAGAAACAACACCGCCCGTGACGAAGATGTAGCGCGTCATGAAAAACCCTAGAAGTCTGCGTTAAAGCGGTCAGAGCCGCCGGGGAAAGCGAAGGAAGGCCGAAGCCCCCAATCACCAGCATTAGTCACAGTGCACCTTTCGAAAAACTGCTGCGTTGAAACAGACCAATGGCAACCATCGGTTCGATACAAGCCACACATTTTTTAAAATCGCCCAGCAAAGACTGCTTGGTAATCGGCAACTTCTGTAATTCCGGTGAATCTACAGAAGCTGTATCAAGAAGGGAGCGTAGTCTACCGGAAAGCCCCTTTCAGCTCAAACCTTGATCGCTTGAAGTTGGCAGCCACTTCAATTGCCAGCGTCCATTGGGGTCAGAGTCCAGTCCCTCGAGGTTTGCCACAGCCAATAAGCGCTTATTTTGGTACAGAAGCGGCAATCTGCCACGGGCAAACGGCGGCACCCCGCGCTCATTGAGCAAGCGTTTGAGATCACGATGACCGCGTCCTGCCAGCGACATGACTTCTGCGCCCTGACGATAGCGCACCTGCAAGGCGCCCTCGGGCACCTCGCCCTCTATGCGTAACAGCCCGTTCCCGGGCAATGACACGGGTTGAGCTGGCTCATCCCACGTGATCGGCGCAGTCGGCTGGCGCAGCCATTGTCCCGACAGCCACCAGATCCGTCCGCCCGCTCGATGCACCTCGCCATCCGCCAGACGCCATGCAGGCCGCGCATCGACGCCGGCATCACGCAACGCCTCCCAACCGGCCCAATGCGCGGTATCAGGCAATCGTGTAAGACCGGCCAGCCACTGGCGCAAAGCGTTGCGCTGACGGGCAGCCGACAGACGGTCGAGAGGTTCAAGCTGCAGAGAGGGCAAACCCAGCCAGGCAAAAGGTGCTTCGGCCGCGGCAAGTGCCAGATCCTGCTCAGCGAGTTCATTCAGCAAACCTTGCGCTTCAGCACAATGATCGGCCGCGCGCGACAGCGTTGTGGTCACCTGCGGCCAACGCCGTGACAACACAGGCATCACTTCATGGCGCAAATAATTACGGGAAAAACCGCTGTATTCATTGGACGGATCTTCAACCCAGTGCAGACCATGGGCGTGCGCATATGCCTCAAGATCGGCACGCGAAATATCCAGCAACGGGCGCCCTACTACCCCGCGGCCCAATCTGCGCTCACGCGGCATGCCGGACAGCCCGTTTACACCCGCCCCGCGCAACAACCGGAACAACACGGTTTCGGCCTGATCATCGCGATGCTGCCCCGTAAAGAGCACCTCCTGCGGCTGCAGGATGGCCTCGAACGCCTCATAGCGCGCCTCCCGTGCTGCCCGCTCGACACTTGCACCGGCGGACACCTGCACGCGCACCACCGTGAGCGGCACGCCCAGGGCATCACACAGCAACTGACAATGAGCCGGCCACGTATCCGCTACAGCCTGTAGACCATGGTGAATATGGAGGGCAGTCAGCGGGGGGAGTGCATGGATTGGACGAAGGTGAGCCAGAAGGTGCAGCAGGACAGTCGAGTCAAGACCGCCGGAAAGGGCAATGCGCCAGGCCGGGGCATTGCGCCACGGCTTGAGCGCTTCGAGCAACTGGATTGTCAGGTTGGACATTGCACAATCCTGCAGGGGTGAACGGGCTCACCCCTGCGTCTGTCGGTCTCGCCTTGATTACAGACCGTAACTCATCAAACGGTCATAACGACGCTGCAACAACGTTTCGTTGTCCAGCTTCTTCAACATGTCCAACTGCGAAATCAGCTCTGCGCGAATCGTGGCAGAAGCGGCTGCAGGGTCGCGATGTGCGCCACCTAATGGCTCGCCGATAACTTTATCAACGATGCCCAGGCCTTTGAGACGCTCAGCGGTAATGCCCATCGCCTCGGCGGCATCCGGCGCTTTTTCAGCGGTTTTCCACAGAATCGACGCGCACCCTTC
The DNA here is from genome assembly GCF_001806145.1 of Pseudomonas sp. BS-2016. Taxonomy (NCBI): domain Bacteria; kingdom Pseudomonadati; phylum Pseudomonadota; class Gammaproteobacteria; order Pseudomonadales; family Pseudomonadaceae; genus Pseudomonas; species Pseudomonas sp. BS-2016. The sequence continues at coordinate 69,817 of NZ_MLCT01000019.1, read as the reverse complement.
TGGCGAAATCACGGCATAAGTGGAGTACTGCAGCATGTTCAATTGATCGCACACACCAATTGCCAACGCACCGCCCGAACCGCCTTCACCAATAACCGTGGAGATGATCGGGGTCTTCAGGCGCGCCATGACTCGCAGGTTCCAGGCAATCGCTTCGCTCTGGTTGCGCTCTTCAGCATCGATGCCCGGGTAGGCGCCCGGCGTGTCGATAAAGGTCAGGATCGGCATTTTGAAACGCTCTGCCATTTCCATCAAACGGCATGCCTTGCGGTAGCCTTCAGGGCGCGGCATGCCGAAGTTGCGGCGAACTTTCTCACGCACTTCGCGGCCTTTCTGATGACCAATCACCATCACGGGCTGATCGTCCAGACGCGCGATACCGCCCACAATGGCGGCATCGTCCGAGAAGTGACGGTCGCCGTGAAGCTCATCAAACTCAGTGAAGATGTGGTCGATGTAATCCAGCGTGTAAGGACGACGCGGATGACGGGCCAGGCGGGCGATCTGCCAGCTGGTCAGCTTGCCGAAAATATCTTCAGTCAGCGTTTTGCTTTTGTCTTGCAGGCGAGAGATTTCATCGCTGATGTTCAGCGAATTGTCATTACCGACCAGGCGCAACTCTTCGATTTTGGCTTGCAGGTCAGCAATCGGCTGTTCGAAATCAAGAAAATTCGGGTTCATAAGCATCCGTCTTGGGTCGGCGGCAAAGCATGCCAGCAGGCAGAAAGCCCAGTATTGACTGGCACTTTCAAGCCGACTGGGGCAGCCGGTTGATCTGTATCGCGCCTACCTTAAGGGACAGGCGCTCTCAGGTCGAGATTAAAAATTCAGGTCGAGATCAGGACGCGGGTCACGCCCCTGACCGTCAACGGTATTGGAGGAAGACGTTGTCTCGCCCAAACTGGTCACGCAAGGCTTGAATCAAGCTGTCTGCAGGATCGATTCTCCAGTTCTCGCCAAACTGCAACAGGGTCTTCGCCTCCCCGCCGGTGTACTCCATGGTGATCGGACAGGCGCCGCGATGCTTCTTCAGCACGTCGCCCAACTGCCGCAATTGATCACCCTTGAGCGCCGCGTGATGGACCCTCAGGCGCAAACTCTCGGCCAGACTGGTACGCGCATCCTCCATGCTCATGACCCGCTTGACCCGCAGGCGCAAGCCGCCGGAAAAGTCATCATTACTGACCTCCCCTTCCACCACCACCATGGCATCGGTCTGCAACAGCGACTGGGCTGAATGGAACGCTTCGGCAAACAATGAGGCTTCAATCCGGCCGGAACGGTCATCCAGCGTGATGAACCCCATCTTGTCGCCTTTTTTGTTCTTCATCACCCGCAGGGCGATGATCATGCCGGCGACAGTCTGCGTATCGCGGGCAGGCTTCAGATCGATAATGCGCTGCCGGGCGAAACGGCGAATTTCGCCTTCATACTCGTCGATCGGGTGGCCGGTCAGGTACAGGCCCAAGGTGTCTTTCTCGCCCTTGAGGCGTTCCTTGAGAGTCAGCTCCTTGGCCTTGCGATGATTGGCATACACATCGGCGTCTTCTTCGACAAACACGCCGCCGAACAGGTCGTCGTGGCCGCTGTCGTGGGTACGCGCCGTTTGTTCGGCCGCCTTGATTGCCTCTTCCAGCGCCGCCAGCAAAATCGCACGGTTCTGATCAATGCTCGCCTGATAGGCTTTTGGCTCGTCATGGAAGCAAGGCCCCAGACGGTCCAGCGCGCCGCTGCGGATCAAACCGTCAAGGGTGCGTTTGTTGATGCGCTTGAGATCAACCCGCGCGCAGAAATCGAACAGGTCCTTGAACGGCCCATCCTGACGCGCTTCGGTAATCGCCTCCACCGGCCCCTCACCCACGCCCTTGATCGCGCCAAGTCCATAAATGATTCGACCTTCGTCGTTCACCGTGAACTTGTACTCGGAGGCATTCACGTCCGGCGCGTCGAGACGCAGCTTCATCGTGCGCACTTCTTCGATCAAGGTCACGACCTTGTCGGTGTTGTGCATATCCGCCGACAGCACGGCCGCCATGAATGGCGCCGGGTAATGGGCTTTCAGCCACGCGGTTTGATAGGAAACCAGCCCGTAGGCCGCCGAGTGAGATTTGTTGAAACCATAACCGGCGAATTTTTCTACCAGGTCGAAAATGTTACCGGCAAGGTCAGGGTCGATGTTGTTGTTGGCACAGCCTTCAATGAAACCGCCACGCTGCTTGGCCATTTCTTCAGGTTTTTTCTTACCCATGGCTCGACGCAGCATGTCCGCGCCGCCGAGGGTGTAACCCGCCATCACCTGCGCAATCTGCATCACCTGTTCCTGATACAGAATGATGCCGTAGGTCGGGGCCAGAACCGGCTTCAGGCCTTCGTACTGATAATCCGAATGCGGATAAGCAAGCTCGGCGCGCCCGTGCTTACGGTTGATGAAGTCGTCCACCATGCCCGATTGCAGCGGCCCCGGACGAAACAGGGCCACCAGTGCGATCAGGTCTTCCAGGCAGTCAGGCTTGAGCTTTTTGATCAGCTCTTTCATGCCTCGCGACTCAAGCTGGAACACCGCCGTCGTCTCGGCTTTTTGCAGCAACTGGTAGGTCGGTTTGTCATCCAGCGGGATAAACGCAATATCCAGCGGCGGCTCGTCGACCTTGGCGCGGTCGCGGTTGATGGTTTTCAGCGCCCAGTCAATGATGGTCAGCGTGCGCAAACCGAGGAAGTCGAACTTCACCAGCCCTGCGGCTTCAACGTCGTCCTTGTCGAACTGGGTGACCAGGCCGTCACCCTCTTCATCGCAATAGATCGGCGAAAAGTCCGTCAGTTTGGTCGGCGCAATCACCACACCACCGGCGTGTTTACCGACGTTACGCACGATGCCTTCGAGCTTGCGTGCCATCTCCCAGATTTCGGCGGCTTCTTCATCCACTTTGATGAAGTCGCGCAAGATCTCTTCCTGCTCGTAGGCCTTTTCCAGCGTCATGCCGACTTCAAACGGAATCATCTTCGACAAACGATCCGCCAGGCCGTAAGACTTACCCTGCACACGGGCCACGTCGCGAATAACCGCCTTGGCCGCCATCGAACCGAAGGTAATGATCTGGCTTACAGCGTTGCGGCCGTATTTTTCTGCCACATATTCAATGACCCGGTCACGACCATCCATGCAGAAGTCGACGTCGAAGTCGGGCATCGATACCCGTTCCGGGTTAAGGAATCGTTCGAACAGCAGGTCATATTCCAGCGGATCGAGGTCGGTAATTTTCTGCACATAGGCCACCAGAGAACCGGCACCCGACCCTCGGCCAGGCCCTACCGGCACGCCGTTGCTCTTGGCCCACTGGATGAAGTCCATCACGATCAGGAAGTAACCGGGGAATCCCATCTGGATAATGATGTCCAGTTCGAAATTCAGCCGGTCGACGTAGACCTGCCGTTTGGCGTCGTAATCTTCGGTGGTGTCCTTGGGCAGCAGAACGCTGAGGCGCTCTTCAAGGCCATCAAACGAGACTTTGCGGAAATATTCGTCGATGGTCATGCCATCGGGAATCGGGAAGTTAGGCAAAAAGTGTTTGCCCAACTTCACTTCGATATTGCAACGCTTGGCAATTTCGACGGTATTTTCGAGCGCTTCCGGCAAATCGCTGAACAGCTCAGCCATTTCTTCGGCGCTTTTCAGATACTGCTGGTCGCTGTAGTTCTTGGAGCGGCGCGGATCATCAAGCGCTCGGCCCTCGCCAATGCAAACGCGGGTCTCGTGGGCTTCGAAATCCTGCTGTTTGAGGAAGCGCACATCGTTGGTCGCCACCAGCGGCGCACCGATTTTGTCGGCCAGCGCCACAGCAGCGTGCAGGTGCTCTTCATCGTTGGGACGCTGGGTGCGCTGGACTTCCAGGTAAAAGCGGTCCGGGAAGACCTCCATCCATTCGCGGGCCAGCGCCTCGGCTTCCTCGGTATTACCACTGATCAGCGCGACACCGATCTCGCCTTCTTTGGCGGCCGACAACATGATCAGCCCATCGGCGGCTTCGGCGACCCATTCACGCTCGATGATGACCTGGCCATTGCGCTGCCCGTCAATAAACCCTCGTGAAATCAGCTCCGTCAGGTTGCGATAACCCACACCGTTCATCGCCAGCAGGCTGATGCGGCTCAACGGGTTTTCCGGGTCTTTATTGGACAGCCACAGATCCGCGCCACTGATCGGCTTGATGCCGCCACCCATGGCGGCTTTATAAAATTTGACCAACGAACACATGTTGTTCTGATCGGTCACCGCCACGGCAGGCATGTTCATGCCCGCCAGGGTTTTGATCAGCGGTTTGATCCGCACCAGGCCATCGACCAGGGAATATTCAGTGTGCAGGCGCAGGTGAACGAATGAAGCCGGCATGGTGATCCTGTCTATTAGCTTTGGGAAACAACAAGGCCCGGATTGTACCGGGCCTTGGCAAAAACATCAGCCTTGGGGCTAAACCTCGGTCAAGCCTTCACGGGCTTCGTAGGCACGGCGCACCGGCCCGAAGGACCGGCGATGAATTGGCGTAGGACCCAGACGCTCTAGGGCTTCAAGGTGGACCGCCGTCGGGTAGCCTTTATGCCCGCCAATACCGTAACCCGGGTATTGCAACTCGAAGGCTGCCATTTCACGGTCACGGCTGACCTTGGCCAGGATCGATGCCGCCGCAATGGCTGGCACCTTGCTGTCACCCTTGACCACGGCTTCGGCCGGCATGGCCAATGTGGGGCAGCGATTGCCGTCGATCATGGCCAGTTTCGGGGTGATGCTCAACCCTTCTACAGCGCGCTGCATGGCCAACATAGTGGCATGCAGGATATTCAGCTCGTCGATCTCTTCGACTTCAGCCCGGGCAATGCACCAGCTCAAGGCCTTTTCGCAAATTTCGTCATACAGCTTTTCGCGACGCGCTTCAGTCAGTTTTTTTGAGTCATTAAGACCGGCGATCGGCCGGGCCGGGTCCAAAATCACTGCTGCCGTGACCACGGCGCCGCACAACGGGCCGCGACCCACTTCGTCCACACCGGCCACAAGGTCTTCGACCAGATTGAAGTCCAATCCGATTTGCATAGTCACTTTACTCATTTGGAGTGTGCAATCAGCTCAAGCACCGCTTTGGCGGCCTGATTGGAAGCGTCGAGACGCAACGTACGATGAATTTCGTCGAAACCCCGGGTTTGCTCCTGGCCATTGTCCAGCAGTGGCAACAGGGTCTTGGCCAATGCCTCGGGGGTGGCGGCATCTTGCAGCAACTCGGGCACCAGCATCCGCTGGGCCAGCAAGTTGGGCAGAGACACGTAAGGGCTTTTCACCAGACGCTTGAGAATCCAGAACGTAACCCGCGACAAGCGATAAGCCACCACCATCGGCCGCTTGTACAGCAACGCCTCAAGCGTGGCGGTGCCCGAGGCGATCAACACCGCGTCACAGGCAGCCAAGGCCAGGTGCGAGCGCCCGTCGAGCAAGGTCAAGGGCAAGTCCCGCTCAGCCAGCAACTGTTCGATTTGCACCCGGCGCGCAGCATTGGCACAAGGCAATACAAAACGTGTGTCGGGCCGAGCTTCGCGGATTTTTAGGGCAGCGTCCAGGAACAGCCCACCCAATTTGCCCACTTCCCCGCCACGACTTCCCGGCATCAAGGCGACCAACGGGCCGTCAGGCAACCCCAGTTCGGCACGGGCAGCGGCTTTATCGGCCTCAAGGGGAATGGTGTCCGCCAGCGTATGGCCAACAAACCGCACCGGCACGCCATGCTCTTCGTAGAATTTGGCTTCAAACGGCAACAACGTGAGCATCAAGTCGCAACCTTCGCGAATTTTCAGCACGCGTTTCTGCCGCCACGCCCACACGGACGGGCTGACGTAATGCACGGTCTTGATGCCAGCACGCCGTAACTGAAGCTCGATATTGAGGGTGAAATCAGGCGCATCGATGCCGATAAACACATCAGGCTTTTCGGCAATGAGGGTCTGGATCAGCGCTTTGCGGCGTTTGAGCAACTCGCGCAAACGGCCAAGCACCTCAACCAGCCCCATGACCGACAGACGCTCCATCGGGAAGTAAGAGCGCATGCCCTGCGCTTCCATCAGCGGGCCTCCTACACCGATAAATTCAATATCGGGGTGCTGAGCCTTGAGCGCACGCATCAGGCCTGAACCCAGAATGTCGCCAGAGGCCTCACCCGCCACCAGCGCAATACGCAACCTGGCCATGATCAGCGGGTAATGCCGCGGGTCGATGAACGAATCGACTCCACAAACAGCGCAACTTCCGGGAACTGCGCAGAGGGTTCAGCCAGTTCGGCAAGTGCTTGCTCGACCGTCAGGCCCTGGCGGTAAACCACCTTGTAGGCCCGACGCAAGGCGTGAATCGCGTCATCACTAAAACCACGACGGCGCATGCCCTCGAAATTCATGCTACGGGCTTCGGCAGGGCTGCCAAACACCGTGACAAAGGCCGGAACGTCCTTGCCAATTGCTGTGCCCATGCCTGAAAAGCTGTGAGCACCGATATGACAGAACTGATGCACCAGCGTGAAACCCGACAGGATCGCCCAGTCCCCCATGTGCACATGGCCCGCCAGCGCGGCGTTGTTGACCAGAATGCAATGGTTGCCGATTACGCTGTCATGCCCGATGTGGGCGTACGCCATAATCAGGTTGTGGTCACCCAGGGTCGTCTCGGCACGGTCCTGAACCGTGCCGCGATGGATGGTCACACCTTCGCGAATCACATTGTGATCACCGATCACCAGGCGTGTCTCTTCACCCTTGTACTTCAGATCGGGCGTATCTTCACCGACTGATGAAAACTGGTAGATACGATTGTGCTTACCGATTTTGGTTGGGCCTTTAAGAATGACATGCGGCCCAATCACTGTTCCCTCGCCGATTTCCACACCTGCGCCGACGATCGACCAAGGGCCGACCACGACGTCGTCGGCCAGAATGGCCGTCGGATCGATGATTGCGCGAGGGTCAATCAAACTCATAGTTTGCGTTCCGCACAGATAATTTCAGCCGAGCATACCGGCTTGCCATCAACCGTTGCCTGGCACTCGAACTTCCAGATCGAACGCTTGCAGCTCAGGAACTTGGCTTCCAGGATCAATTGATCGCCCGGCAACACGGGCTGACGGAAACGCAGTTTGTCGGAACCGACGAAGTAATACAGCGTCCCGTCTGCAGGTTTCACGTCCAGCATCTTGAAACCCAGAATGCCCGCAGCTTGCGCCATGGCTTCGATGATCAACACGCCGGGCATGATCGGGTGCGCCGGAAAGTGACCGTTGAAGAACGGTTCGTTGATGCTGACATTCTTGTAAGCACGAATGCGCTTGTTCTCGACATCCAGATCCACCACTCGATCCACCAGCAGGAAAGGGTAACGGTGAGGCAGATATTCGCGAATCTCGTTGATGTCCATCATTTCGTGGGGAAGCCTGTAATAAAGATTGGGCGCGCGCTACGAAGGCACGCTCCTCTAGCAAATCAAGAACACAGACCCTTGGCCCTGTGCGCTTGATATGGAAATAGTATTAGCTTTCAGATGAAGCGATACCGTCAGGGGTCACTTCTCGACGCGTTTTTCCAGTTGTTTCAATCGTCGCGCGATGTCGTCCAGCTGGCGAATACGTGCCGCACTCTTGCGCCATTCAGCGGCTGGCTGCATGGCTGTTCCGGAAGAGTAAGCACCCGGCTCGGTAATGGAGTGAGTCACCATGGTCATCCCGGTGAGGAAAACGTTGTCGCAGATCTCAATATGCCCCACCAAACCGACACCACCGGCCAACATGCAGTGCTTGCCGATTTTAGTGCTTCCTGAAATCCCGACACACGCGGCCATCGCCGTATGGTCACCGACCTGCACGTTGTGCGCGATCTGAATCTGGTTATCGAGTTTGACCCCATTGCCAATCACCGTATCTGCCAGGGCACCACGGTCGATGGCAGTGTTCACACCGATCTCGACATCATCACCAATGGTCACGCCGCCGATCTGGGCAATTTTTTGCCAGACACCCTTCTCGTTGGCGAAACCGAAACCTTCGCCTCCCAGCACGGCACCCGACTGAATCACGACACGCTTACCGATGCGAACATCGTGATAAAGCGTCACGCGCGGCGCCAACCAGCCACCCTCACCGATTTCACAGCGAGCACCGATAAAGCAATGAGACCCGACGGTCACGCCAGCCGCAATGCGCGCACCGCTTTCAATCACTGCAAAGGCGCCGATGCTGGCCGCAGGGTCTACCATCGCATCCGCCGCAATCACGGCTGAAGGATGCACACCGGCAACCGCCTTGGGCTTGGGGTCAAACAGGTGGGAAATACGGGCGTATGCCAGGTAAGGATCCGGCACCACCAAAGCATCACCGGCATAGTCTTCAGCGTCGGCTGACTTGAGCAAAACGGCTCCAGCCTGACAATCGACCAAGAACTTTCGGTACTGCGGGTTGGCCAGAAAGCTCAACTGAGATGGGCCAGCCTCTTGTAAAGTGGCTAGCCCAGTGATTTCTTTCTCCGCGCTGCCACGCAAGGTGGCACCGAGGAACTCGGCCAATTGGCCGAGTTTTATAGTCGCAGTCATAATTACTTCAGCTGATTCATGCGCTCAATGACTTGGCGAGTGATGTCGTATTGAGGTTTGACATCGATCACTGCACCACGCTCAAACACCAGGTCATAGGCGCCTTTCTTGATGACTTCTTCAACAGCGCTGTCCAGTTTTGGCTTCAGCTGTTTCAGCATTTCACGGTCAGCAACGGCTTTGGCTTCGTTCAGTTCCTTGGACTGGAACTGGAAATCGCGAGCCTTTTGCTTGAATTCAAGCTCCAGACGCTCACGCTCGCCTTGCTGCATTTTGTCGCCGCCTTTGACCAGACGATCCTGAATGCCTTTGGCACTGCTTTCCAGGGACTTCAGTTTGGTCAGTTGCGGACCGAATTTCTTCTCGGCATCTACGGCGTAACGCTTGGCAGCGTCAGATTCCAGCAGCGCCATCTGATAGTTCAGAACGGCAATTTTCATGTCGGCAAACGCCGGACCTGCTACCAGAACCGAAGCCAGGAGAACCAATTGAGTCAACTTACGCACGATGCACTCCTACTAAATCCGTTGTTTATCTAAAGTCAGGCTTTTAGAAAGTCTGGCCGAGGGAGAACTGGAACACTTGGGTATCTGCGTCATCCGGTTTCTTGATCGGCATGGCCAAGCTGAAGCTCAACGGGCCAAGTGCGGTCACCCACGTTACGCCAACACCCACAGAGCTGGCCATATTACTAAAGCTGATATCGCAATCTTTTGTGGTCGACTTGCAGTTGGTGTCGAAAACATTACCCACATCCCAGAACACGGAGGTGCGCAGGGAACGTTGATCTTTCACGAACGGCATCGGGAACAGAACTTCTGCCCCGCCCTGGATCAGGACGTTACCACCAAACGGCAGCGGATCTTGATCCGGGTCATTCTTGTTCGGGGTACTGCGTGGACCCAGCGCACTGTCCTTGAAACCACGGACCGAGTTGAAACCACCTGCATAGTAGTTCTCGTAGAACGGCAGCCCCGACGTCGAGCCATAGCTGTCACCGTAACCCAGCTCGGTGTGCAGGCGCATCGTGTAGGTGTCGGTCAACGGCTGGAACAACTGGGCGCGGTAATCCAGTTTGTAGAACTGGAGATCACTGCCCGGAATGGTGGTTTCAAGCGTCAAGCTTTGCGAGCTGCCGCGTGTCGGCAACACACCTTTGTTCAGGGTCGATTCGGACCAGCCGGCAGAAGCCTTGAAGTTCAGGAACTTGTCACCTTCTTTGTTGATGAAATCGAAGATCTCGTCAACGGTGTAGGTGCCGGTACTGATTTCATCCTGCTGCACGCTCAGGCCATAGGTCAGGCGCGAGGTATCGCTGATCGGATACCCCATGGTGATACCGGCGCCCAGGCTGTCGACCGAGTAGTTTGCTACATCAACATCGAGGTCTTTGTAGTCGGTCGTGCGGTAGAACGCGTTGTAACCCAGGCTCACGCCATCAGCGGTCCAGTACGGGTCCACATAACTGAAGTTGTAACGGCTCTGGTATTCACTGCGGGTCAGGCCCACGCTGACGCGGTTACCCGTACCCAGGAAGTTGTTCTGGGTAATCGAACCACCCAGGATCAAACCGGCGCTTTGGGCAAAGCCGACGCTGGCGGTGATCGAACCGGAAGCCTGTTCTTCTACGGCGTAGTTCACATCGACCTGGTCGTCTGTACCGGGCACGGCCGGGGTTTCAACGTTCACTTCCTTGAAGAAGCCCAGACGCTCAAGGCGCACCTTGGACTGGTCGATCAGGTAAGTCGACGCCCAACCACCTTCCATCTGGCGCATTTCGCGACGCAGCACTTCGTCTTCCGACTTGGTGTTGCCGCGGAAGTTGATACGGTTGACATAAGCACGCTTGCCCGGATCCACCACAAAGGTGATGGCCACGGTATGGTCTTCCGGGTTTGGCTGAGGCACGCCGTTGACGTTGGCGAAGGTATAACCTTCGTTACCCAGACGACGGGTGATCAGCTCGGAGGTCGTGGTCATCAGCTTGCGGGAGAACACCTGGCCCGGCTGAACCAGCAGCAGCGACTTGATCTGATCTTCAGGAACCTTGAGGTCACCGCTCAGCTTCACTTCGCCCACATTGTACTTTTCGCCTTCATTCACGTTGACCGTGATGTAGACGTTTTTCTTGTCCGGGGTGATCGATACCTGAGTGGAGGCGATATCCATGTTGATATAGCCACGGTCGAGGTAATACGAGCGCAGGCGCTCAAGGTCACCGGACAGTTTTTCACGCGCATACTTGTCGTCATTCTTGAAGAACGACAACCAGTTGGTGGTTTTCAGTTCAAACAGGTCAACGAGGTCTTCTTCAGGGAAGACGGTATTACCCACCACGTTGATGTGCTGGATAGCCGCAACCGTGCCTTCGTTGATATTGACCTTCAAGGCGACCCGGTTGCGAGGTTCGGACACGACTTCAGTGTCGACCGTCGCCGAGTAACGACCCTGGGCAACATACTGACGTTGCAGTTCGTTACGTACACCCTCAAGGGTGGCACGCTGGAAGATTTCACCTTCGGCAAGACCCGACTGTTTAAGACCTTTCATCAGGTCATCAGTGGAAATAGCCTTGTTTCCGTCAATGGTGATGCTCGAAACGGAAGGACGTTCGACAACCGTAATGACGAGCACATTGCCATCACGACCCAGTTGGATATCCTGAAAGAAACCGGTTTTGAACAACGCACGAGTGGATTCCACCAACCGGCGGTCATCCGCTACCTCACCCACGTTCAGCGGCAACGCGCCAAACACGCTACCAGCGGAAACCCGCTGCAGCCCGTTGACACGAATATCAGAGATAGTGAAGGACTCGGCGTGAACTTCGGCGATCATCAGTACGGTGAGAACCGCAGTTAGCAGCAGACGTTTCATGAAGTCCTTTCTTATTCCAACTGGCAATAAACAAACTGCCGCAAAATGCGGCAGATTCGCAATTCAGCGAAGCGTTTACAGACGTCCCAGGTCGTTGACCAGGGCAAGTAACATCACCCCGACCACCAAACTGATACCGATCTGCATTCCCCAACCCTGCACCCGATCCGACAAGGGACGACCACGCGCCCACTCGATCAGATAAAACAACAAATGCCCCCCATCCAGTACCGGGATGGGCAACAAGTTCAGAACCCCAAGACTGATACTCAGATAAGCCAGGAAATTCAAGAAGTCCGCGACACCCGACTGGGCAGAAGCGCCCGCCACTTTAGCAATGGTTATCGGTCCACTCAAGTTTTTTACCGAGAGCTCGCCGAACAACATTTTCTTGAGTGAGTCGAGCGTCAATACGCTCATCGTCCAAGTCCGTTTGGCACCCTCGCCGATCGCGGCGAGCGGGCCGTAACTGACCTCGCGAATCATCTCCGGCGGCCAGTCCACACCCTTGACCCCAGCCCCCAGATAACCGGTTGCGGCCTTGCCTTCACCGCGCGCCGCCAATGCCACGGGGATGTCGATCGGCACACCATCACGCTCGACGCGCAATACGATTTTCGCCTCAGGACGTACCCGGACCCAATCCACCACCTGCTGCCAGTCCTTGACCGGTTGATCGTTCATGGCCAGCAGTTTGTCACCGGTTTTAAGACCCGCGGCCTGGGCCGGGCCTTCAGGATCAAGCTCAGCCAGTACGGCCGGCAACTCTGGACGCCATGGACGAATCCCCAGCGAACTGATTGGGTCAGGCTCGTTAGCCCCTTTTAACCAGTCATGCAGAACCAGCTCATGAGTCGACTCCGAAGTGCTCCCCGCCTCACGAACGGCCACGTGAATCGAACCGCTCTCGCCCAGGCGGCGCACGAGCTGCAGATTCACATTGGACCAGCCCGAAGTGGGCTCTCCATCAATCGAAACGATTTCCTGCCCCGGCACCAGACCGGCTTGCGCTGCCAGGCTACCGCTTTCGACTGCGCCAATGACCGGGCGCACTTGCTGGCTGCCCAGCATGGCCAGAATCCAGAAAAACACCATCGCCAGCATGAAGTTGGCAATGGGGCCCGCTGCAACGATGGCAATGCGCTGCCCGACGGTTTTGCGATTGAAGGATTGGCCCAGCAGCTCAGCCGGCACCTCCCCTTCCCGCTCATCAAGCATTTTCACGTAGCCGCCCAACGGGATCGCTGCCACTACAAACTCAGTGCCCTGACGGTCGTGCCAGCGCAGCAAGGGCGTGCCGAACCCCACAGAGAAGCGCAGAACCTTGACGCCACAACGGCGCGCCACCCAAAAGTGACCGAATTCATGAAAAGTGACCAACACCCCCAACGCAACCAGGGTGCCAACAATCATATAAAGCGCACTCATCTACTTTCTCCGTGATCCTGTCCGGTTACGGCAAGCAGCACTGATCAGCCCTGACGGCTCAACCATTGATCAGCCAACTCTCGCGCCCTGGCATCGGCGGCAAAGACTGCCTCTAACTCATTAACGGGCACCACTGGCTCGTTGTTTAAAACGTCTTCAATCAATTGCGCTATGTGCGGGTAGCGGATTCGCCCATCAAGGAAGGCCGCCACCGCCACTTCATTGGCCGCATTGAGCATGGCCGGCGCGCTGTCACCAGCCGCCGCCGCTTCACGGGCCAGGCGCAGACAAGGGAAGCGCTGCTCATCCGGGCGCTGGAAGTCCAGACGCGCCACGGAAAACAGATCCAGCGGCGCCACACCCGAATCGATACGCTCAGGCCACGCCAACGCATTGGCAATCGGCGTGCGCATGTCAGGATTGCCCAACTGCGCAAGCACCGACCCGTCTATGTAGTCCACCAGCGAGTGAATGACGCTTTGCGGATGAATCACCACCTCAACCTGAGCGGGCTTGGCATCAAACAGCCAGCACGCCTCGATCAGCTCAAGGCCTTTATTCATCATACTCGCTGAGTCGACCGAGATTTTTCGCCCCATCGACCAGTTAGGGTGAGCACACGCCTGATCGGGCGTCACATGCGCCAGATCAGCCAATGGGGTTTCCCGGAAGGGCCCACCAGAGGCGGTCAGCAGAATCCGTCGCACGCCAACCTGACTCAGCCCACGGGCGAAATCCTGCGGCAGGCACTGAAAGATCGCGTTGTGCTCGCTGTCAATGGGCAGCAATACCGAACCGCTACGCCGCACCGCCTGCATGAACAGGGCGCCAGTCATGACCAGCGCTTCTTTGTTCGCCAACAGAATTTTCTTGCCCGCATTCACTGCCGACAAGGTTGGACGCAACCCGGCAGCACCGACGATGGCTGCCATAACGGCATCCACCGCAGGTGCGGAGGCGATATCACATAAACCCTGTTCGCCCACCAACACCTCGGTGTTGAGGCCCGCTGCGCGCAGATCAGCTTGCAGCTGACGCGCGGAACGCTCATCCGGCACCACTGCAACCTGAGGCGTGTGCTGAATGCACAATGCCAGCAGTTGCGCGAGACGGCTATAACCGCTCAGCCCGAACACTTGATAGCGATCCGGGTGGCGAGCAATCACATCCAGCGTACTCAGGCCAATCGAGCCGGTAGCGCCCAGCACCGTAATCTGTTGAGGACGGCTCATGATGCAGCCATCCACAGCAACACGGCGAACACGGGAATGGCGGCCGTCAAACTGTCGATACGATCGAGTACACCGCCATGCCCCGGCAGCAACTGACTGCTGTCCTTAATGCCCGCCTGACGCTTGAACATACTTTCTGTGAGGTCGCCCACCACTGAAATCAATACGATAACGGCAGCGCCTGCCAAGGCAGCAACCATCTGAGAGGCACTCCAGCCGCGCACCACGCCGACAACAGCCGTAATCAGCAGACTCAGCAACAAACCGCCAAAAACGCCTTCCCAGCTTTTGCCGGGGCTGACTTTAGGGGCCAGTTTGCGCTTGCCGAATTTACGCCCGGAAAAGTACGCGCCGATATCGGCCCCCCACACCAGCACCATCACCGCCATGATGAGCCAGTTACCCAGCGGCATCGCCTTGATCATCACCAGCCCTTGCCAGGCCGGTAGCAAAATCAGCAAGCCGATGACCAGCTTGACTGCAGCACTGGACCAGCGTGATGCGGAATCAGGAAACGTGAGCACCAGAAACGTCGCCAACGCCCACCACACCACCGCAGCCACCAACACCCACGGGGCAAGATCAGGCAACAGGTGCAGACCAAACAGCAATAAGGCCACGACGAGGGCAAAACCGACACGGGCCGTTTGAGCTGTAAATCCGGCAAGGCGCGCCCATTCCCAGGCCCCGAGGGTGACGACCAGCCCGATGAAGAGCGCGAAGTTAGACCCATCAAGAAGGAAAAAGCCGCACAAAGCGATTGGCAGCAGGATAAGTGCAGTGATGATGCGTTGCTTAAGCATTAAACCCGGGCTCCAGCCTCAACCTGCTCGCTTGTTTTACCGAAGCGACGCTGGCGAGAAGCGAAATCAGCCAATGCATGACGCATGGCTTCGTGTTTGAAGTCCGGCCAGAACAGGTCGGAGAAGTACAGCTCGGAATAGGCCAACTGCCACAGCAGGAAGTTGCTGATACGGTGCTCGCCCCCTGTGCGGATACACAGGTCAGGCAACGGCAGATCGCCTGTTACCAGACAGGTTTGCAACAAATCCGGGGTGATGTCTTCAGGCTGCAAATGACCTGCCTGAACCTCACGCGCCAAACGTTGCGCAGCCTGCGCGATGTCCCACTGCCCACCATAATTGGCGGCAATTTGCAGGACAAAGCGCCCGCTGCCTGCGGTGATCGCCTCCGCTTCGCGCATCGCCGCTTGCAACTCGGGATGAAAACGGGAGCGATCGCCAATGATGCGCAGGCTGATGTTGTTTTCGTTGAGACGCTTGGCCTCACGACGCAGCGCCTTGAAGAACAAATCCATCAAGGCACTGACTTCAGCCGCAGGACGCTGCCAGTTTTCGCTGGAAAACGCGAACAGGGTGAGCACTTCGACCTTGGCCTCGGCACACACCTCAATCACGGCGCGGACTGCGTCCACACCCGCTTTATGCCCGGCAACACCCGGCATAAAGCGTTTTTTCGCCCAGCGATTATTGCCATCCATGATAATCGCGACATGTCGCGGCACGGATGACGACACAGCCTGCTTGGTCTTTTCCATAAAACGCCCTGACCCTTATACGGCCATCAGGTCCGCTTCTTTCTGCTTGGTAGCCGTTTCGATATCCGCGACAGCCTTGTCGGTCAGCTTCTGGATCTCGTCAGCTGCGCGACGCTCTTCGTCTTCACTGATTTCTTTCTCTTTAACCAGGTCTTTCAACTGGCTCAACGCATCACGACGGATATTACGTACCGCAATACGCGCATCTTCAGCCGCATCACGCGCCTGCTTGGCGAATACTTTACGGGTTTCTTCCGTCAGGGCTGGCATGGAGATCAGCAGCAATTCGCCCAGGTTGGTCGGATTGAGGTTCAAACCAGCGCTTTGAATCGCCTTATCCACGGCTTGAAGCATGTTGCGCTCAAACGCCACGACCTGCAGGGTGCGAGAATCTTTAACGGTTACGTTCGCGACCTGACTAAGCGGCGTATCAGCACCGTAGTAAGGCACCATCACGCTACCCAAAATGCTTGGGTGAGCCTTGCCGGTACGAATCTGACCAAATGCATGGCTCAGCGATTCCAGCGATTTCTGCATACGCGTTTGTGCGTCTTTCTTGATTTCGTTGATCATTGTTGACCTTCCTCGATCAGAGTGCCTTCAGCGCCGCCGTGAACGATGTTGAGCAGGGCGCCGGGCTTGTTCATGTTAAAGACACGTAATGGCATCTGGTGGTCGCGGCACAGACAAATAGCTGTCAGGTCCATCACGCCCAGCTTGCGATCCAGCACTTCATCGTAAGTCAGATGATCGAACTTCTCGGCATGCGGGTCTTTGAATGGATCTGCGGTGTAAACACCGTCAACCTTGGTGGCCTTGAGGACTACGTCGGCGTCGATTTCAATGGCGCGCAAGCACGCGGCAGAATCCGTTGTGAAGAATGGATTGCCTGTACCCGCAGCGAAAATCACCACTTCCTTCGCGTTCAAGTGACGCATGGCCTTGCGACGGTCGTAATGATCCGTCACACCCACCATGGAGATGGCCGACATTACGATGGCGGAGATATTCGCACGTTCCAGCGCATCGCGCATCGCCAGGGCGTTCATCACGGTCGCGAGCATCCCCATGTGGTCGCCAGTAACGCGATCCATACCGGCAGCGCTCAATGCAGCGCCACGGAACAGATTGCCACCACCAATCACCAAACCTACCTGAACGCCGATACCCACCAACTGGCCGACTTCCAGCGCCATGCGGTCGAGCACCTTGGGGTCGATCCCGAACTCTTCAGAGCCCATCAGGGCTTCGCCGCTTAGCTTGAGTAGAATGCGTTTATAGCGAGCTTGATAACCACTGCCCTGCTGAGCCATTGCGAATCTCTCCTGCCGCGTTTTATAAAAAATCTGTGCGAGGCTGTTTTCAGCCTGCGTTTACTCTAGCTTGGCGCCGGATAACAGCACCATCGGATCGCGATTTTGTACACCGGTTCCGCCGGGCGAGGTAAAACCTTCACCCATTTGAAAAGAGGCTGCGCGCGTGAGCGGGCAGCCTCTTGGGTCGACAGTTGAAACCGTCTTATTGCTTGTTGGCTGCAGCCACTTGAGCAGCAACTTCTTCAGCGAAGTTGTCAACTGGCTTCTCGATGCCTTCGCCTACTTTGAAGTAAGTGAAGGAAACGATTTCAGCACCGGCCTTCTTGGCCAGCTCACCGACCTTGATTTCAGGGTTCTTGACGAACGCCTGCTCAACCAGGCTGGCTTCTGCCAGGAACTTGCTGATACGGCCTTTGACCATATTTTCAACAATGTTTTCTGGCTTGCCTTTGATTTTTTCTTCGTTCAGCTGCAGGAACACAGCTTTTTCGCGCTCGATTGCTTCTTCAGAAACTTCCGAAGGCAGCAGGAACTCAGGGTTGCTCGCCGCTACGTGCATGGCGATGTCACGAGCCAGCTCAGCGTTGCCGCCTTTGAGCGAAACCACAACACCGATTTTGTTGCCGTGCAGGTAAGCGTCAACCACGTCACCTTCAACACGCACCAGACGGCGAATGTTAACGTTCTCGCCTACTTTGGCAACCAGTGCTTCACGAGCAGATTCTTGAGCGGCGATCAGCGGAGCTGCGTCGGTCAGTTTGTCCGCGAATGCTTTTTCAACGCTGGCAGCCACGAAGTTTTTGAAGTCTTCTTGCAGAGCCAGGAAGTCGGTTTGCGAGTTAACTTCAAGAATAACGGCAGACTTGTTATCGTCAGCAACTTTCACTGCGATAGCGCCTTCAGCAGCAACGTTGCCTGCTTTTTTGGCGGCCTTGATGGCGCCCGAAGCACGCATGTCGTCGATGGCTTTTTCGATGTCGCCGCCAGCCTTGGTCAAGGCTTTCTTGCAATCCATCATGCCTTCGCCAGTACGCTCACGCAGTTCTTTAACCAACGCTGCAGTAATCTCTGCCATTTCAAAATTCCTCTTGGATAGGTTTTCAACCATTCCACCCGACCAAACGGGCGTTCAATTCGTATGAAGCCTGCCTCGATGCAACCCTGTGTGCCGCAATTTGATACAGCAACGACAGAGGCCTGTCCAACAAATGGATTTCGAGGTGGCAAAAAGGGGGCCAAGCCCCCTTTTTGCGTACTGAGTAAACGCTAGGCGTTTATTACTCAGCCTTCAACCGCTGCAGCTGGAGCGTCTTCGACGAAAACGTCGGTGCCGCCAGCAACGTGGTTACGACCACGGATAACAGCGTCAGCCATCGCACCCATGTACAGCTGGATAGCGCGGATTGCGTCATCGTTGCCCGGGATGATGTAGTCAACGCCTTCCGGGCTGCTGTTGGTATCGACAACGCCGATTACCGGGATGCCCAACTTGTTAGCTTCGGTGATCGCGATACGCTCGTGGTCAACGTCGATAACGAACAGAGCGTCTGGCAGACCGCCCATGTCCTTTATACCACCCAGGCTACGATCCAGCTTTTCCAGATCGCGAGTGCGCATCAGCGCCTCTTTCTTGGTCAGCTTGGCGAAAGTACCGTCTTCTGCCTGCACTTCAAGGTCACGCAGACGCTTGATGGAAGCACGGATGGTTTTGAAGTTGGTGAGCATGCCGCCCAACCAGCGGTGATCCACGTACGGCGAACCGCAACGTGCTGCTTCTTCAGCAACGATCTTGCCAGCGGAACGCTTGGTGCCAACGAACAGAATCTTGTTTTTGCCCTGGGCCAGACGCTCTACGAAAGTCAGAGCTTCGTTGAACATTGGCAGGGTTTTTTCAAGGTTGATGATGTGAATCTTGTTACGCGCGCCAAAGATGTATTTACCCATCTTCGGGTTCCAGTAACGGGTTTGGTGACCGAAGTGCACACCGGCCTTCAGCATATCGCGCATAGTGACTTGGGACATGATAGTTCCTTAGTAAGTCGGGTTAGGCCTCCACGTATCCCAATGACCAACCAGCAGCTTCGAGCTGAAGGCACCCAGGTCATCGTGTCGACACGTGTGTGGGTTTGTGCTCACCGGGCTATACCCGGAAAGCGGCGCATTTTATAACACAAGACGGCCAAAAAACGAAACACGGATTCTGACTTTCTTCCACGCGCTTTTGCGCAAGCCGCGCAATAGCGCCAGAATGCCCCTTTCTATCAAGAGAAGCGATGGCGCAAGGCTCATGATTAACGCCGACCGTCTGTTAGAATCGCGTTTTTTCGCGGTGCGCGACGCCAGCCGTCACTTCGCACCTGCAATTCCGTTGATGAGCGCTAACGCGCAAAGAGAGCCTGTATGACCGTCACCCTCAAAACCCCCGAGGACATCGCAAAGATGCGCGTCGCCGGCAAACTGGCCGCCGAAGTCCTGGAAATGATCGCCGAGCACGTCAAGCCCGGCGTCACCACCGAAGAGCTCGACCGCATTTGCCACGACTACATTGTCAATGTGCAAAAGGCCATCCCGGCCCCGCTCAATTACAAAGGTTTCCCGAAGTCGATCTGCACCTCGGTCAACCACGTTGTCTGCCACGGCATTCCGGGCGACAAGGCCCTGAAAGACGGCGACACCCTGAACATCGACGTCACAGTGATCAAGGATGGCTACCACGGCGACACCAGCCGCATGTTCCACGTCGGCAAAGTGCCGGTCTGGGCTGAGCGCCTGTCGCAAGTGACCCAGGAATGCATGTACAAAGCCATCGAAATCGTCAAACCGGGCTGCCGCCTGGGTGATATCGGCGAAGTCATCCAGAAGCACGCCGAAAAGAACGGGTTTTCCGTCGTGCGTGAGTTCTGCGGCCACGGCATCGGCAAGGTATTCCACGAAGAGCCGCAGATCCTGCACTACGGCCGCGCCGGCACCGGCATGGAACTCAAAGCCGGCATGACCTTCACCATCGAGCCGATGATCAATCAGGGCAAGGCAGACACCAAAGTACTGGGTGATGGCTGGACCGCAATCACCAAGGACCGCAAGCTGTCGGCACAGTGGGAACACACCCTGCTGGTTACCGAGACGGGCTACGAGATTTTCACCCTGCGCAGCGATGACACCATCCCCCGCGTTTCGGCCTGATGTTTGCAGTCGCTTCTTTATAGATAGCCACAACCCAGCCATAGGAAAGCCAATCGATGCCGCAGGTGGATCCCGAACTTTTTGACCGTGGCCAGTTCCAGGCCGAGCTGGCCTTAAAAGCCAGCCCCATTGCCGCATTCAAAAAGGCGATCCGCCAGGCACGTGAAGTGCTCGACGACCGTTTTCGCAAAGGGCGCGACATTCGTCGCCTGATCGAAGATCGCGCCTGGTTCGTCGACTGCATCCTGAATCAGGCCTGGGACCAGTTCAGCTGGAGCACCGACGCCGACATCGCCCTCGTGGCCGTGGGCGGCTACGGCCGTGGCGAGCTGCACCCCTACTCCGACATTGACCTGCTTATCCTGCTGGATAACGCCGATCACGAAATTTTTCGCGACTCCATTGAGCGCTTTCTGACATTACTTTGGGACATTGGTCTGGAAGTCGGTCAAAGCGTGCGCTCGGTGGACGAGTGTGCCGAGCAGGCCCGGGCCGACCTGACCATCATCACCAACCTGATGGAAAGCCGCACCGTGGCGGGCCCTGAACATCTGCGCCAGCGCATGCTGGATGTCACCAGCACGGCACACATGTGGCCCAGCAAGGATTTCTTCCTGGCCAAGCATGCCGAACAGAAAGCCCGGCATCACAAATACAACGACACCGAATACAACCTGGAGCCCAACGTCAAAGGCTCACCCGGCGGCCTGCGCGATATCCAGACCATCTTGTGGGTAGCGCGACGCCAATACGGCACCCTGAGCCTGCGCGCGCTGGCCGGGCAGGGGTTTCTGGTGGAGAGCGAGCACGCCCTGCTCGCCTCCTCCCAGGAGTTTTTGTGGAAGGTTCGCTACGCCCTGCACATGCTAGCCGGGCGCGCCGAAGATCGCCTGCTGTTCGACCATCAGCGCAGCATCGCTGAACTGCTGGGCTTCACCGGTGATGACACCAAGCACCTGATCGAAAACTTCATGCAACAGTATTACCGGGTGGTCATGAGCATCGCGCAGCTCAGCGACCTGATCATCCAGCACTTCGAAGAGGTGATCCTCGCCCCCGAAGACGAAGCGCCACCCGCCCCGATCAACTCGCGCTTCCAGTTGCACGACGGCTACATCGAAGCCACCAGCGACAACGTGTTCAAACGCACACCGTTCGCCATGCTGGAAATCTTCCTGCTGATGGCCCAGCGCCCGGAAATCAAGGGCGTGCGCGCCGATACGATTCGCCTGCTGCGTGAACATCGTTACCTGATCGACGACGATTTCCGCAACGACATCCGCAACACCAGCCTGTTTATCGAGTTGTTCAAATGCAAAATCGGCATTCACCGCAACCTGCGCCGAATGAACCGCTACGGCATTCTCGGGCGCTATTTGCCTGAATTCGGCTTTATCGTCGGCCAGATGCAGCACGATCTGTTCCACATCTACACCGTCGACGCCCACACGCTGAACCTGATCAAGCACCTGCGCAAATTGCAGTACACCCAGGTGTCGGACAAATTTCCGCTGGCCAGCAAATTGATGGCCAAGCTGCCGAAACCGGAACTCATTTACCTGGCAGGCCTTTACCACGACATCGGCAAAGGCCGCCATGGCGACCATTCCGAGATTGGCGCCGTGGATGCCGAAGCGTTTTGCATCCGTCATCAACTGCCCCAGTGGGACACGCGCCTGATCGTGTGGCTGGTCCAAAACCACTTGGTGATGTCGACCACCGCCCAACGCAAAGACCTGTCCGACCCGCAAGTCATCCACGATTTCGCCCAGACAGTCATCGATGAAACCCACCTTGACTACCTGTATGTACTGACCGTGGCCGACATCAACGCGACCAATCCGACCTTATGGAATTCGTGGCGAGCCAGCTTGTTGCGCCAGCTCTATACCGAGACCAAGCGCGCCCTGCGTCGCGGGCTGGAAAACCCTGTCGACCGCGAAGAGCAAATCCGCCAGACCCAAAGCGCGGCCCTCGACACGCTGGTGCGCAACGGCAACGATCAGGACGATGTCGAGCAGCTCTGGTCGCAGCTGGGGGATGACTACTTTCTGCGCCACACCTCCTCCGATGTGGCGTGGCACACCGAGGCCATCCTGCAACAGCCGGCCGACGGCGGCCCGCTGGTGCTGATCAAGGAAACCACCCAGCGCGACTTCGAAGGCGGCACGCAGATTTTCATCTACGCCCCCGACCAGCACGACTTCTTCGCCGTGACAGTGGCGGCAATGGACCAGCTCAACCTGAACATCCACGACGCGCGCATCATCACGTCCAGCAGCCAGTTCACCCTCGACACCTACATCGTGCTCGATAACGATGGCGACTCGATTGGCAACAACCCGGAGCGCATCGAAAAGATCCGCAAGGGCCTGACCGAAGCCCTGCGCAACCCGGATGACTACCCGACCATCATCCAGCGCCGCGTGCCGCGCCAGCTCAAGCACTTCGCCTTTGCGCCACAGGTCACGATCCATAACGATGCACAACGCCCCGTAACGGTGCTCGAACTCAGCGCACCCGACCGCCCCGGCCTGCTGGCCCGCATCGGCATGATCTTCCTGGAATTCGATCTGTCGCTGCAAAACGCCAAGATCGCGACGTTAGGCGAGCGCGTCGAAGACGTTTTTTTCATTACCGATGAAAACAACCAACCCTTGTCTGACCCCCAACTGTGCATACGCCTGCAGGAAGCAATCGTGGAGCAATTAACGGTCAATAAAGATTCCGCCCCAGAACCGTGGCGCCTGAGCATTTAAGCGCCGCCGAGTGAGATCCGCACCCGATGAACAACGCTCTGAACCAGTTGCAGCCTTACCCGTTCGAAAAATTGCGCGCTTTGCTGGGCAGCGTGCAGCCCAATGCCGACAAACGCCCGATTGCGCTGTCGATTGGCGAGCCCAAGCACCGCTCCCCCGATTTCGTGGCCAAAGCCCTGGCCGACAACCTCGACCAGATGGCGGTCTACCCGACCACGCTGGGCATCCCGGCCCTGCGCGAGTCCATTGCCCACTGGGCCGAGCGCCGTTTCAACGTACCTGCGGGCTGGCTCGACCCGGCGCGTAACATCCTGCCGGTCAACGGCACCCGTGAAGCGCTGTTTGCCTTCACTCAAACCGTGGTCAACCGTGGCGACGACGCGCTGGTCATCAGCCCGAACCCGTTCTACCAAATCTACGAAGGCGCGGCCTTGCTCGCCGGGGCCACACCGCACTACCTGCCATGCCTGGCTGAACACGGCTTCAACCCCGATTTCGACGCTGTCCCGGCCGCCACGTGGCAGCGCTGCCAGATCCTGTTCCTGTGCTCGCCGGGCAATCCGACCGGAGCCCTGATCCCATTTGAAACCCTGAAAAAGTTGATTGCGCTGGCCGACGAACACGACTTCGTGATTGCTGCCGATGAGTGCTACAGCGAACTCTATTTCGACGAAACCACCCCGCCCGTCGGCCTGCTCAGCGCCTGCGTAGCCTTGGGCCGCGAAGATTTCAAACGGTGCGTGGTGTTCCACAGCCTGTCCAAGCGCTCGAACCTGCCAGGGCTGCGGTCCGGCTTCGTTGCCGGTGATGCCGACATCCTCAAGGCGTTCTTGCTCTACCGCACCTACCACGGCTGCGCCATGCCTGTTCAAACCCAATTGGCCAGCATTGCCGCCTGGAATGATGAAGCCCATGTGCGCACCAACCGCGACCTGTACCGCGAGAAGTTTGACGCTGTGCTGGAGATTCTGAGCCCGGTCATGGATGTACAACGCCCGGATGGCGGCTTTTATCTGTGGCCGAATGTGAAAGGTGACGACGCCGCGTTCTGCCGCGACCTGTTTGCCGAAGAACACGTGACTGTGGTGCCGGGCTCGTACCTGTCACGTGAAGTCGATGGTTTCAACCCGGGCGCGGGCCGCGTGCGCATGGCGCTGGTCGCCCCACTGGCTGAATGCGTGGAAGCCGCAGGGCGGATTCGCGCGTTTATTGAACGCCGCACATAACCCCTGAAGCTGCAGGAGCGAGCACGCTCGCTCCTGCACACCGGCACGCACCGCGTTACTTCACTGTCCCCAGATTGGCTTCACTCAAGTCCAGATCGCGCAGGATTTCGCCGAGCACGTCATCGCCAATTTCGTGATGTCGACGCAGGCTGTAGAGCTCCAGGCGCTGTGCCCTGAGCGCTTTGAGGCGCAGGCGGCCTTCCAGTTCATCCATCTTCGATGCCAATGCCTGCGCTTCTGCAGAATCATTGAACACGTCAAGTTGATGCCGGTATTCAGACATGATCCGCGCCTTCAGCTCTGCGGCCAACGCCGCCTGGGCAGCGTCCGGCGGATGGTCTGGGTCAATCACCTCCTCGGTCTCCAGCGCATGGATGGCGGCCTCCGCCGTACGGCGCCAGGCTTCACGCACTTCAGTGCGCATCGCGTCATCCGAGCTTTGGGCGATGCCGCGCAACAATAACGGCAAAGCAATACAAGCCACGATCAACGACAGCAAGATCACCCCGGCCGCAATAAAGATCAGCAGCTCACGCTCGGGGAAATCAAGCCCTTCATTGAGCAACAAGGGAATCGACATCACACCCGCCAGCGTCACTGCCCCGCGCACACCGCCTACGGTCAGAATCCAGCAGGAACGGGCCGTCGGCACCATCGTCAGTTCTTGCTTGCCGCGCCAGCGCCGCAATAAGCCGGACAAGCGCCAGATGCTCTGCACCCAGATAAAGCGCAGTGCGATCAAGACCAGGAAGATCACCACCACATCCAGGATGCGATACATCAGCGTGGGCCAGAGGTGGGTTTCCAGCCTGACAACCGCCTTGATGATGTCAGGCAGTTGCAGCCCCAACAGCAAGAAGATCAGCCCGTTAAACGCAAATTCCAATAAGCCCCAGACGCTGCGGTTCAGCAAACGGGTACTGGTTTGACGCGGCAACAGGTCCAGCCAGCTCTGCATCATCCCCGCGGCCACGGCCGACAAAATCCCGGACGCGCCCAGACGTTCGGCCAGTACGTAGGCGGCGAAAGGCAGCAGCAACATGAACACAACGTGCGTTGCCGGGTCGTCCCAACCGCGAGCGATCATCCACGAGCGCATGCGCCCGACCACCCAGCTCAACGCCACACCAATGGCCAGGCCGCCACAGGCCACCAACAGGAAGGTGACGCTGGCATTGGCCAACGAAAAAACGCCCGTGATCGCTGCCGCCAACGCGAATTTGAACGTCACCAGGCCCGTCGCGTCATTCATCAACGCTTCCCCTTGCAACATATGCATCAAGGGCGCCGGTAAACGGTTTTGCGCAATGGCTGAAACCGCCACGGCGTCGGTTGGCGACAGGACGGCAGCCAGCGCGAAGGCAACGGGTAAAGGAATGGTCGGCAGCAACCAGTGAATGAAGTACCCCGCGCCCACCACCGTAAATAACACCAGCCCCACGGCCAGCGTCAGGATCGGCCCCTTAAGGCGCCAGAATTCGCGCTTGGGGATGCGCCAGCCATCCGAAAACAGCAACGGCGGCAAGAACAGAAACAGGAACAGCTCAGGGTCCAGCGCCACGTGCAGCCCCAGAGTGGGCCAGGCCAGCAAGGCGCCCGCGGCGATTTGCACCAAGGGCAGCGGCAAGGGAATCAAACGCCCCAACAGACGCGAGACCCCCACCAGCATCAGCAGGATGAGGACGGTATAGGCGGTTTGCATATCAGCAAGGTTCCCGGACACGCCGCTTTAATCAGAACGGCTTTAAACTAAACATAAGTAGCAACACTTTTCCATCAAGAGCCATAGTAGCCTTTAACCACTAACTCTGACCGCTGAACAAAAGTCGCAATGGCGTGATGACATGTCACAACACTGTGGCAACCTCTACGGCTGGCGCATCCGGCGCGCCGGTCGTGGCATAATCCGCGACCGCTCATTTTCAGCATCTCCAAAGGAGGGGCAATTTCCGTGACCGACTCGAGCAAGACGTTGCACCTTTTTGGCATTAAAGCCTGCGACACCATGAAAAAAGCTCGCACCTGGCTGGATGAACATGGGGTGCCTTACGATTTTCACGACTACAAAAGCAGCGGCATCGACCGCGATCACCTGAACCAGTGGTGCAACGAACACGGCTGGCACGTGGTGCTCAACCGGGCCGGAACAACCTTTCGCAAACTCGACGACGAACACAAAGCCGATCTCGACCAAGCCAAAGCCGTTGAACTGATGCTCGCCCAACCCTCGATGATCAAGCGCCCGGTGCTCGATCTCGGTGACAAAACCCTGATTGGCTTCAAGCCAGATCTTTATGCGGCGGCCCTTCTTCAAAAGGCTTAAAGGCCATGGTTCCGCCCATTTATTTTTGTAAGAGGTAATTGCATGTCTACTACCCTGTTCAGCGCAGCCTTCGGCGTCGGCACCCAAAACCGTCAAGGCGCATGGCTGGAAGTGTTTTACGCACAGCCCCTGCTCAACCCGTCGGCCGAGCTGATCGCAGCCATCGCCCCGATTCTGGGTTACACCGGCGGCAATCAGGCAATCACCTTCACCACGGCTCAAGCCGCACAGATGGCCGAAGCCGCCAAACCTGTGGACGCGGCCCAGGCTGCCCTGCTGACCCGTCTGGCTGAAAGCCACAAGCCGCTGGTTGCCACATTGCTGGCAGAAGACGCCGCGCTGACGTCCACCCCCGAGGCGTACCTCAAGCTGCACCTGTTGTCGCACCGTCTGGTCAAGCCCCACGGCCTGAGCCTGGCGGGCGTGTTCCCGCTGCTGCCAAACGTGGCCTGGACCAGCCAGGGCGCCATCGACCTGAGCGAACTGGCCGAGCGTCAACTCGAAGCCCGCCTGCGTGGCGAACTGCTGGAAGTGTTCTCGGTCGACAAATTCCCGAAAATGACCGACTACGTGGTGCCGGCTGGCGTGCGCATCGCCGACGCAGCCCGCCTGCGTCTGGGTGCTTACATCGGCGAAGGCACCACCGTGATGCACGAAGGTTTCGTCAACTTCAACGCAGGCACTGAAGGCCCGGGCATGATCGAAGGCCGTGTCTCGGCGGGCGTGTTTGTCGGCAAGGGCTCTGACCTGGGCGGCGGCTGCTCAACCATGGGCACCCTGTCGGGCGGCGGCAACATCGTGATCAAGGTGGGCGAAGGCTGCCTGATCGGCGCCAACGCCGGTATCGGCATCCCGCTGGGCGACCGTAACACCGTGGAGTCGGGCCTGTACGTGACCGCTGGCACCAAAGTGGCCCTGCTGGACGAAAACAACCAACTGGTCAAAGTGGTCAAGGCTCGCGAGCTGGCCGGTCAACCTGACCTGCTGTTCCGTCGCAACTCCGAAACCGGCGCCGTGGAATGCAAAACCCACAAGTCGGCCATCGAGCTGAACGAAGCCCTGCACGCTCACAACTAAGCGTCTGTCTGCCACTGACGGGGCCGGCTTCCGGCCTCGTCAACTGAGCCCTGAACACCATGCTTTTGCCTTCTCCCTGGCGTGCGGACTTTCCGGCCATCGCCGCTTTGCAACGTCAGGACCAGACCTATCTGGACAACGCTGCTACCACACAAAAACCCCAGGCCCTGCTTGACGCACTGACGCATTACTACGCCAGTGGCGCCGCCAATGTGCACCGGGCCCAACATTTACCGGGCGCCCACGCCACTCAGGCGTTCGAACACAGCCGCACAAAAGTCGCTCACTGGCTCAACGCCGGCGACTGCGGCACCGTGGTTTTCACCCACGGCGCCACCTCGGCACTCAACCTGCTGGCCTATGGGCTGGAGCACCACTTTACGGCGGGCGATGAAATCGTCATCAGCGCCCTTGAACACCACGCCAATCTGCTGCCCTGGCAACAGCTGGCCCAGCGGCAACACCTGAAACTGGTGATTCTGCCGCTTGACGACGACGGCCTCATTGACCTGCACGCCGCCGCCAAACTCATCACCCCGCGCACCCGTCTGCTGGCCGTGAGTCAGTTGTCGAACGTCCTCGGCGTCTGGCAACCCTTGCCCGCCTTGCTGTCCCTGGCCAAGGCACAGAATGCGCTGACCGTGGTCGATGGCGCACAGGGCGTGGTGCATGGTCGCCACGACGTGCAGGCGCTGGGGTGCGACTTCTACGTGTTCTCCAGTCATAAGCTCTATGGCCCGGACGGGCTGGGCGTGCTGTTCGGGCGCCATGAAGCCTTGGCCCGCCTGCGGCACTGGCAATTGGGGGGCGAGATGGTGCAAGACGCCGACTACCACCACGCAACCTTCCGCCCGGCGCCCCTGGGTTTTGAAGCGGGCACCCCGCCGATTGCCAGCGTGATCGGCCTGGGCGCGACCTTGAGCTATCTGGCGAGCCTGGATCAGCGGGCCGTTGAAGCTCACGAAGCGGCCTTGCACGCCCTGCTGGTCGAAGGCTTGAAGCAGCGCGAGGGCGTTCGCCTGCTGGGCAAGCCGCAACTGGCCCTGGTGAGCTTTGTCGTCGATGGCGTACACAACGCCGACCTGGCGCATTTGCTCACAGAACAAGGCATAGCCGTGCGCGCTGGCCATCATTGCGCAATGCCCCTTCTTAAAGGCATGGGCTTGGCAGGCGCCATTCGCGTGTCCTTGGCGCTGTACAACGACTCTGAAGACCTTGAGAGATTCTTCGTCGCGCTAGACCAGGCGCTGGAGTTACTGCGATGACCTTACCCACAGAGGCGCAAGCAGCGCTCGACAGTTTTGAGCAGTGCTCAGGCTGGGAGCAGCGCGCCCGCTTGCTGATGCAATGGGGCCAGCGCATGCCGGCACTGGATGAGCACGCCAGGACCGATGCGAATCGGGTCCACGGCTGTGAAAGCCTGGTGTGGCTGGTCGCAGAGCTCAAAGACGGTCGCTGGCAGTTTGCCGCCAGCAGCGATGCTCGCTTGATTCGCGGGCTGGTTGCTTTACTGCTGGCGCGGGTAAACGGTTTAACGACCGAAGAACTCCAGCAGGTGGATTTACCGGCGTGGTTCGAACAGTTGGGGCTCAGCCGCCAACTGTCTGCCTCCCGCAGCAATGGCCTGAACGCCGTGTTGCAGCGGATGCGTGAACTGGCGCTCGGTTAACGGTCAGGCGGCCGGCTTATCTGAATTGACGCACTCACCCGCCTCGCTCGACGGGAGCGGGTCTGGCTGAGCACGTGGCGGTTGCTTGAGCTTTTCTGAGGGCCGACGCACGCCCGCCACGATTTTGTCCACCGCCTTGGTGGCCGCGACCATGCCGAAGGTCGCCGTCACCATCATCACCGCGCCAAAGCCGCCCGCACAGTCCAGCTTCACGCCGTCCCCGACAAAACTTTTCTGCAGGCAAATGCTGCCATCAGGCTTGGGATAGCGCAGTTGTTCAGTGGAAAACACGCAGGGCACGCTGTAGTGACGGGTCACCGTGCGCGAGAACCCATAATCGCGACGTAACGTGGAGCGCACTTTCGAGGCCAGCGGGTCGTTGAAGGTGCGGTTCAGGTCGCACACTTGAATCAACGTAGGGTCGATTTGCCCGCCCGCACCGCCGGTGGTGATGATCTGGATTTTGCGGCGCTTGCACCAGGCAATCAGCGCCGCTTTTGCATTCACGCTGTCAATGCAGTCGATCACGCAATCGATGTCCGGGGTGATGTACTCGGCCATGGTTTCACGGGTCACGAAGTCTGCCACAGCATGCACTGTGCAGGCCGGGTTGATCTCACGCAGGCGCTCGGCCATCACCTCGACCTTGTCCCGACCAACGGTCGAGCTCAAGGCATGCAGTTGGCGGTTGGTGTTGCTGACACACACGTCATCGAGGTCGAACAGCGAAATTTCACCCACACCACAACGGGCAATGGCTTCGGCAGCCCACGACCCGACGCCGCCCACGCCAACGATTGCCACGTGGGCGCGACGCAGACGGTCCATGCCTTCCAGACCATACAACCGGGCGACACCGGCAAACCGCGGATCTTCTGTACTCATAACCACCACCCCAAAAACCGGCGCGCATTATAGGGGTCTCACACTGTGCTTGAGTACATTTCCTGCGAGACTTCCGACCAAGCCTGTTTTAATAGCCGACTAAGTCGCAAGATAAGAGCTACAAGTAATAAAGAAAGAACTTAAGTCGACTATCGCTGCCAAACGCCGAACCATATGCCGCCTGCTGTACGCATCGTTAAGAGCCAGTGTAGGATGCGCGCCGTTTGGCACGTGCCGACCGATCTTCGTTCCACACCCTTTGGAACCCAAAACAGTTATGTCATCGCGTAAATTTGGACTCAACCTGGTGGTGGTTCTGGCCATTGCCGCCCTCTTCACCGGCTTCTGGGCGCTGATCAATCGCCCGGTCTCCGCGCCCAACTGGCCCGAGCAAATCTCCGGTTTTTCGTACTCGCCGTTTCAGCAAGGCCAGTACCCGCAGAAAGACCAATACCCGTCCGACGATGAAATGCGTCGCGACCTGGAGATCATGAGCAAGCTGACCGACAACATCCGTACCTATTCGGTCGACGGCACGCTGGGTGACATCCCCAAGTTGGCGGAAGAGTTCGGCTTGCGCGTCACCATCGGTATCTGGATCAGCCCTGACCAAGCGCGCAATGAGCGCGAAATCCAGAAAGCCATCGAGCTGGCCAACAATTCGCGCAGCGTTGTACGCGTGGTAGTAGGCAACGAAGCCCTGTTCCGTGAAGAGATCACGCCAGAAGAGCTGATCGTGCTGCTCGATCGCGTGCGCGCGGCCGTCAAGGTGCCCGTGACCACGTCCGAGCAATGGCACATTTGGGAGAAATACCCGCAACTGGCCAAGCACGTAGACCTGATTGCCGCGCACATCCTGCCGTACTGGGAATTTATCCCGGTGGACAAGGCTGGCGAATTTGTACTGGACCGTGCCCGGGACCTGAAAAAACTGTTCCCGAAAAAACCTTTGCTGCTGTCGGAAGTGGGCTGGCCGAGCAACGGCCGCATGCGCGGTGGCGCAGATGCCAGCCCGGCCGATCAGGCGATTTACTTGCGTAACCTGGTCAACACCCTGAACCGTCGCGGTTACAACTATTTTGTGATCGAAGCCTTCGACCAACCCTGGAAGGCCAGTGACGAAGGCTCTGTGGGCGCGTACTGGGGCGTGTACAACGCCGCTCGCCAACAGAAATTCAACTTCGAAGGCCCGGTCGTGGCGATCCCGCAATGGCGCGTCCTGGCCATTGGCTCGGTCGTCATGGGCTTGCTGTCGCTGGCATTGCTGCTGATTGATGGTTCGGCATTGCGCCAGCGCGGTCGCACTTTCCTGACCTTCACGGCCTTTTTGTGCGGGTCGGTGCTGGTATGGATCGGTTACGACTACAGTCAGCAATACAGCACCTGGTTCAGCCTCACCGTGGGCTTCTTGCTGGGGCTCGGCGCCCTCGGGGTGTTTATCGTCCTGCTGACCGAGGCCCACGAACTGGCGGAAGCCGTGTGGATTCGCAAGAGGCGCAGGGAGTTTTTACCGGTCGATAGCGACAACGCCTACCGACCAAAAGTCTCGATTCATGTGCCGTGCTACAACGAGCCGCCCGCCATGGTCAAACAGACCCTGGACGCGCTGGCCAACCTCGATTACCCGGACTTCGAAGTGTTGATCATCGACAACAACACCAAGGACCCGGCGGTCTGGGAGCCGGTGCGCGATTACTGCGCCACCCTGGGCCCACGTTTCAAGTTCTTCCACGTCGCCCCGCTCGCAGGCTTCAAGGGTGGCGCGTTGAACTACCTGATCCCGCATACCGCGCCGGATGCCGAAGTGATTGCGGTCATCGACTCCGATTACTGTGTGGACCGCAACTGGCTCAAACACATGGTGCCGCACTTCGCGGACCCGAAAATCGCCATCGTGCAGTCGCCTCAGGACTATCGCGACCAGACTGAAAGCACCTTCAAAAAACTCTGCTATTCCGAGTACAAAGGTTTCTTCCACATCGGCATGGTGACCCGTAACGACCGTGACGCGATCATCCAGCACGGCACCATGACCATGACCCGCCGCTCGGTGCTCGAAGAGCTGGGCTGGGCAGACTGGTGCATTTGCGAAGATGCCGAGCTGGGCTTGCGGGTGTTCGAAAAGGGTTATTCCGCCGCCTATTCCCACAACAGCTACGGCAAAGGGCTGATGCCCGATACCTTTATCGACTTCAAGAAACAGCGATTCCGCTGGGCCTACGGCGCGATTCAGATTATCAAGCGTCACGCGGCCAGCCTGCTTTGGGGCAAGGGTTCTCAGTTGACCCGTGGCCAGCGTTATCACTTCCTGGCGGGCTGGTTGCCGTGGGTGGCGGATGGCATGAACATTTTCTTCACCGTCGGGGCACTGCTGTGGTCGGCGGCGATGATTATTGTGCCGACGCGGGTCGACCCGCCGCTGCTGATTTTCGCGATTCCGCCGCTGGCGCTGTTTGTGTTCAAGGTCGGCAAAATCATCTTCCTGTACCGCCGCGCCGTGGGGGTCAACCTCAAAGATGCGTTTGCGGCGGCATTGGCCGGGCTGGCGCTGTCGCACACCATCGCCAAAGCGGTGCTGTACGGATTTTTCACCACCAGCATTCCGTTTTTCCGTACACCCAAGAACGCTGATAACCACGGCTTCTGGGTCGCCATCTCGGAAGCACGGGAAGAAGTGTTCATCATGCTGCTGCTCTGGGGCGCCGCGGTCGGGATCTTTTTCGTCCAGGGCCTGCCGAGCAACGACATGCGTTTCTGGGTGGTGATGCTGCTGGTGCAATCGTTGCCGTATCTGGCGGCGCTGGTGATGGCCTTTATGTCTTCTCTGCCAAAACCGGTGGAAGCGCCTGAAGAACTGCCTGCTGCCTAAATTGACAGCAACCACTAAACGGCGGCCTCTGGTCGCCGTTTTGCTTTAAGATAACCGCCCTTTGGCGCCAGCCCTGCAGGCGCGAGCGTGCTCGCGATGACACCTGCGCCCTTACACGCCCAGCTTCGGAGTCCACCACCATGACGGCCCACGCCGACCTCTCGCCGACCCTGCAACTTGCCTGCGATCTGATCCGTCGCCCTTCCGTGACGCCAATCGACGCCGATTGCCAGAAGCTGATGATGCAGCGCCTGGGTGATGCCGGCTTCACACTGGAACCGATGCGTATTGAAGACGTGGACAACTTCTGGGCCACCCACGGTCGTCATGACGGCCCGGTGCTGTGCTTTGCCGGTCACACCGACGTGGTGCCGACCGGCCCGGTGCAAGCCTGGCAAAACGACCCGTTCGATGCGCTGATCGACGAGCACGGCATGCTGTGCGGGCGCGGCGCCGCTGACATGAAAGGCAGCCTGGCCGCCATGCTGGTGGCCGCCGAACGCTTCGTGGCGGACTACCCGGACCACAAGGGCTCGGTCGCCTTTCTGATCACCAGCGACGAAGAAGGCCCGGCCCACCACGGAACTAAAGCCGTGGTTGAGCGTTTTGCTGCGCGCAAGGAGCGTCTGGACTGGTGCATCGTGGGCGAACCGTCGAGCACGACGCTGGTGGGCGACGTGGTTAAAAACGGTCGCCGCGGCTCTCTGGGCGCCAAGCTCACGGTGCGCGGCGTGCAAGGTCATGTGGCCTACCCGCACCTGGCGAAAAACCCGATTCACCTGGCCGCGCCGGCACTGGCCGAACTGGCCGCCGAACACTGGGACAACGGCAACGACTTCTTCCCGCCGACCAGTTTCCAGATCTCCAACCTCAACTCGGGGACCGGCGCGACCAACGTGATTCCGGGCGAACTGGTCGCGGTGTTCAACTTCCGGTTCTCCACCGAGTCCACGGTCGAAGGGTTGCAGCAGCGCGTCGCTGACATACTCGACAAACACGGCCTGGACTGGCACATCGAATGGGCCTTGTCGGGCTTGCCGTTCCTCACCGAACCGGGCGCCTTGCTGGACGCCGTCTCGTCGAGCATCAAGCAAGTGACTGGCCGCGATACCCAAGCCTCCACCAGCGGCGGCACCTCTGACGGTCGCTTTATCGCCACCCTCGGCACGCAAGTGGTTGAACTGGGGCCGGTCAACGCGACGATCCACCAGGTCAACGAACGCGTGCTGGCCAGCGACCTCGACGTGCTGACCGAAATCTACTACCAAACCTTGATCAAGTTGCTCGCCTGATGCTCGCCTGCCCTATTTGCTCCGAGCCGCTGACGGCGGTCGATAATGGCGTGGTCTGCCCGGCAGGCCATCGTTTTGACCGTGCGCGTCAGGGGTATCTGAACCTGCTGCCGGTGCAGCACAAAAACAGCCGCGACCCCGGCGACAATCAGGCCATGGTTGAAGCCCGTCGCGACTTTCTTAACGCGGGGCATTACGCCCCCGTGGCCAAGCGGCTGGCGGAACTGGCAGCCGAGCGCGCGCCGCAACGCTGGCTCGACATCGGCTGTGGCGAGGGGTACTACACCGCGCAAATCGCTGAAGCCTTGCCTCACGCTGATGGCTACGCGCTGGATATCTCCCGCGAGGCCGTTAAACGCGCCTGCAAACGCAACCCGCAGCTGATCTGGCTGATCGCCAGCATGGCCCGCGTGCCGTTGGCGGACGCCAGTTGTCAGTTTTTGGCCAGCGTCTTCAGCCCGCTGGACTGGCTGGAAGCCAAGCGCCTGCTCAGCCCCGGCGGCGGCTTGATGCGTGTCGGGCCGACCCGCGGGCACTTGATGGAGTTGCGTGAGCGCCTGTACGACGAAGTGCGCGATTACGCCGACGACAAGCACCTGGCGCTGATTCCCGAAGGCATGCAGTTGCAACACAGTGAAACACTGTCGTTTGAACTGCACTTGAGCGAGCCTCAGGACCGCGCCAACTTGTTGGCCATGACGCCCCACGGCTGGCGCGCCAGTGCCGAACGTCGCACTGCCGTCATCGAACACCCCGAGCCGTTAATCGTGACCGTCTCCATGCGTTACGATTTTTTCGTGCTTCAATAACCGACTTAACGGCCAAGGGCGCTCCCCTTGGCCCGACTAATCCGCGAATGGATTTTTCAGACACGCAGTGAGGACATCCATGCGCCAGCCCGATATCGAGATTTACCTGAAAGATTCCGACGTTACTTACAAAAACGTCGAAGCTTGGCTGTCAGACGTTCTGGGCGAATGCTCGGAATGGAAGAAGAAAGGCTGTACGCACCAATGCACGGCGGGCAACGTGCCTGTGACATGGATTCCCAAAGCCGTCGGCAAATGGAACAGCCTGTATCTGGACAGTGACCAAACGCCATGGGAAGACGACATCGCCTGCGCCAAGGCCGCGTTTGCGGCACTGAACATCGAAGTGCGGTGCGCGCCGGGCAGTTGGGCAGAAGAACAGGGCGAAGCAGACGCCGACCGCTGGGTTCGCATCAGCGCAGACGGTGAAGAAGAAATCACCTGGAAAACCGGTTCCTGAAACACTCAAACGCGTAGCGGCTGCTGCAGGACGGGACAGGCCAGCGGGGCAAGTCCTGCGGCTAGGAACCCGGCCTGAAGCAGCGGCTACACGGGGCGATTACAGGCCCACCACATCCTCGGCCTGTAGCCCCTTGTCACCCTTGACCTGGGTGTATTCAACCTGCTGCCCTTCAGCCAGCGAGCGATGGCCCTCGCCACGAATGGCGCGGTAGTGCACAAACACATCAGCGCCACCGTCGCACTGAATGAAGCCATAGCCTTTGGCGTCGTTGAACCATTTCACATTGCCGGTTAACCGCGTCGTCATACTTGCATCCCCTTATTGTTTTTAATGGGCTTGCTCATTCAGCCCGTTGAGAACTTTCGCTCGAACTTATAGTTTGCTGAAAACGTCTTACACTTCATGGCGAAAGAGCACCGAGTATAAGTCAGCAAGAAAAACACTCAATCAATATTAGTTCGCTGCTTTTTTGCCGATTTTCCAGAGATACGGCACACTACGCGACCGAGTAAACACTCGTTTTAATCCACTAATGCAGAAGCCGTATGACCCGTTCCCCGTTTCGCCGTCTTGTGTTTGGCGCCCTGCGTCGCTTGCTGTACCTGTGGGTACGCTCGGAGACCATTAATCAGTCGTCCTTCACCCTGAATCTGGACCGCAGCCGGCCGGTGTTCTACGTCCTGCAAACGCCCTCCATTACCGAACTGGCCGTGGTCGACGCCGAGTGCACCAAGGCGGGCCTGCCGCGCCCGGTGCTGCCGGTGGCCGTCGGGCAGATGGTCGAGCCAGCCGCGTTCTTCTACCTGACGCCCGAGCCCGACTGGCTGGGCCGTCAGGACAAGCGCGGCGCTCCGCCCACCCTGACCCGGCTCGTGGACAGCCTGACACTGCACCCCGGCGAAGACGCGCAAATCATCCCGGTCAGCGTGTTCTGGGGCCAATCCCCTGACAGCGAATCGAGCCCCTGGAAACTCTTGTTTGCCGACAGCTGGGCCGTTACCGGGCGTCTGCGCCGTTTACTGCGCATCCTGATTCTGGGGCGCAAGACCCGCGTGCAGTTTTCTGCGCCCATTCACTTGCGCGAACTGGTCGACCACAACAAAGGTCACGAACGCACCGTGCGCATGGCCCAGCGCATCCTGCGGGTTCACTTTCGCAACCTGAAAACCGCCGTGATCGGCCCCGACCTGTCGCACCGCCGCAACCTGGTCAAAGGCCTGATCAACGAACCGGCCGTGCGTCAGGCGATCCTCGAAGAAGCCCAGCGCGAAAACATTTCGGCCGACAAAGCCAAGGCCCAGGCGCTGCGTTACGCCAACGAAATTGCCTCCGACTACACCTACACCGCGATCCGCTTTCTGGAAGTGGTGCTGAGCTGG
Organism: Pseudomonas sp. BS-2016; assembly: GCF_001806145.1. NCBI lineage: Bacteria > Pseudomonadati > Pseudomonadota > Gammaproteobacteria > Pseudomonadales > Pseudomonadaceae > Pseudomonas > Pseudomonas sp. BS-2016. Next base: position 32,867 of record NZ_MLCT01000019.1, on the reverse strand, counting down.
TTCTGGAACAAGATTTACGACGGGATCAAGGTTAACCACATCGAAGGCGTGCAAGACGTCGCGCAAGGTCACGAGATCATCTACGTACCCTGTCACCGCAGCCATATCGACTATTTGCTGCTGTCCTACCTGCTGTTTCGCAACGGCTTGACCCCGCCGCACATCGCGGCCGGGATCAACCTCAACATGCCGGTCATCGGCAGCCTGTTGCGCCGGGGCGGCGCGTTTTTCATGCGTCGCACGTTCAAGGGCAACCCGCTGTACACCTCGGTGTTCAACGAATACCTGCACACCTTGTTCACCAAGGGCTTCCCGGTGGAGTACTTCGTCGAAGGCGGGCGCTCGCGCACCGGACGCATGCTGCAACCCAAGACCGGCATGCTGGCCATCACCCTGCGCAGCTTCCTGCGCTCGTCGCGCATGCCCATCGTGTTCGTGCCGGTGTACATCGGTTACGAGCGTGTGCTTGAAGGCCGTACTTACCTGGGCGAATTGCGCGGGGCGAGCAAGAAGAAAGAGTCGATTTTCGACATTTTCAAAGTCATCGGTGCCCTCAAGCAGCGTTTTGGCCAAGTGGCCGTCAACTTTGGCGAGCCGATCAAACTGGCCGAGTTTCTCGACAACGAGCAGCCGGACTGGCGCCAGCAAGCATTGGGGCCGACGTATCGTCCTGAATGGTTGAACGCCACGACCCATCGTCTGGGTGAGAAAGTGGCGCAGCACCTGAACGAAGCGGCCGCGATCAACCCGGTCAATCTGGTGGCGCTGGCGTTGCTCTCCACCAGCAAGCTGGCGCTGGACGATCGCGCCATGGCGCGGGTGCTGGACCTGTACCTCGCGTTGCTGCGTCGCGTGCCGTATTCGCCGCACACCACCTTGCCCGAAGGCGACGGACGGGCGCTGATTGAACACGTGAAGGACATGGACCTGCTGTCCGAACAAAGTGATGCACTGGGCAAGATCCTGTACCTGGATGAGCAAAATGCCGTCCTGATGACCTACTACCGCAACAACGTGTTGCACATCTTTGCCTTGCCGTCGTTGCTGGCCAGTTTCTTCCAGAGCGCGTCGCGCATGACCCGCGAACAGATCCTGCGATACACCCGCGCCCTGTACCCGTACCTGCAATCGGAGCTGTTTATCCGCTGGTCGCTGGACGAGCTGGACGGCGTGGTCGATCAATGGCTTGAGGCCTTTGTCGAGCAAGGTCTGTTGCGCTTCGAAAATGACGTGTACCTGCGCCCGGCGCCCAGTTCGCGGCACTTTGTGTTGCTGACGCTGCTGTCCAAAAGCATCGCGCAAACCCTGCAACGTTTTTACATGGCCATTTCGCTGCTGCTTAACAGCGGCCAAAACACCCTCAGCGCCGAGGAGCTGGAAGACCTGTGCACGATGATGGCTCAGCGCCTGTCGATCCTGCACGGCCTGAACGCCCCGGAGTTTTTCGACAAGAGCCTGTTCCGTCACTTTATCCAGACCTTGCTGGAAGAAGACGTGTTGCGACGCGATGCCAATGGCAAGTTGAGCTACCACGCGTTGCTCGGGGAGCTGGCCGAAGGCGCCGCCAAACGCGTACTGCCTGCCGAGATTCGCCTATCGATCCGCCAAGTGGCGCTGCACCGGGCCGAAGACGCCGATGAGCAGGAGCACCCGCCGCTCTCGCTTGAGAAACACCTGTAAAACGCGGTTAAGCCTGTGCTGATGCCCTATGCGTCACGCAGGCTTGCCCTATTCACCGCATCGTCTTGATGCCTACTGATGGGAAGCCTCTTTATGAAAAAAATCCTGATCCTCAGCCTCACGGCCCTGCTCGGAGCCTGCAGCTCAATGAACTCCACACCTCAAGCCACCCTCGACGGCGAAGTGTTCTACCTACAACGCATCGCCCTGCCGCCCACCGCCACACTGGAAGTAAGCTTGCAGGACGTGTCGCTGGCCGACGCGCCGGCAGTCACGCTGGCCAAACAAAGCGGCCCGGTCAAAGGCCAGGTCCCGCTGCCGTTTCACTTGCGCTATGACCCGGCGAGCGTCAAACCCGGCCATACTTATGCCATCAGCGCTCGCATTGAAGACAACGGCCAACTGCTGTTCATCAACACTGAACGCAACAGCGTGGACCTCAACGCCAAAACGCTGCAGCCGCTGCGTCTGCGCGTCGATCAAGTGGCACACTGATCAACCCGCGCCAAGCCCTGCCGTACCTGACGGCAGGGTTTGCACAGCCAGGCGGGTCAGCCTTTCTTCACCCGGAACCACGCCGCATACAGGGCGGGCAAAAACAGCAATGTCAGCGCAGTCGCCACGATCAGGCCACCCATGATCGCCACGGCCATCGGGCCGAAGAACACACTGCGTGACAGCGGAATCATCGCCAGCACCGCCGCCAGCGCGGTCAGCACAATCGGCCGGAACCGCCGTACCGTCGCCTCGATAATCGCCTGCCAGGTATCCAGCCCCGCCGCTTTGTCCTGCTCGATCTGGTCCACCAGGATCACCGAGTTGCGCATGATCATCCCCGAGAGCGCAATCGTCCCCAGCATCGCCACGAACCCGAACGGCTGATTGAACACCAGCAGGAACAGCGTCACACCGATCAGGCCCAGCGGCGCGGTCAGGAACACCATCGCCATGCGCGAAAAACTGCGCAGCTGCACCATCAGCAAGGTCAACACCACCACGATAAACAGGGGCACCCCGGCCTTCACCGAGTTCTGGCCGCGTGTGGAGTCCTCCACTGTGCCGCCCACGTCCAGCAAGTAACCGTCCGGCAATTGAGCCCGCACCGGTTCAAGGGTGGGCAGAATCTGCTGCACCAGGGTCGCCGGTTGTTCCTTGCCATAAATATCGGCGCGCACGGTGACGTTGGGCAGACGGTTGCGGTGCCAGATGATGCCTTCCTCGAAGCCATATTCCAGCGTTGCAATCTGCGACAAGGCGACGCTCTGGCCGTTATCGGTGGGCACCGCCAGACTCGGCAGCAACGCAAGTTCGGTGCGCTCATGGGGCGTGCCGCGCAACAGGATTTCAATCAACTCGTTGTCTTCGCGGTACTGGCTGACCGTCGAGCCCAACAGCGTGCTTTGCAAAAAGCGCGACAGGTGGGCAGTGCTGACACCCAAGGCCCGTGCGCGGTCCTGATCGACGTTCAGGTACACGACCTTGCTCGGCTCTTCCCAGTCCAGGTGCACGTTCACCACATGCGGGTTTTCACGCACCTTGGCCGCCACTTTACGCGCCAGCGCCCGCACCTCTTCAATGTGCTCACCGGTCACGCGAAACTGCACCGGATAACCCACGGGCGGCCCGTTTTCCAGACGGGTGACCCGCGAGCGCACCGTCGGGAACTGCTCGTTGAGCGTATCGATCAACCAGGTGCGCAAGCGCTCGCGGTCTTCGATGGTCTTTGCCAGCACCACAAATTGCGCAAAGCTGGCCGCGGGCAATTGCTGATCCAGGGGCAAGTAATAGCGCGGTGAGCCAGTACCCGCATAGGCCACGTAATTGACGATGCCGGGATGGTCTTTGAGCAAGGCTTCGAGGCGCTGTACCTGTTCAGTGGTGTTGCTCAGCGATGCGCCTTCGGCCAGTTTCAGGTCCACCATCAGCTCCAGACGGCTGGAGGCCGGGAAGAACTGCTGCGGCACAAACTTGAACAGCACCACCGAGCCGATGAACAGCAACACGGTCAGGGCTATCACGGTTTTGCGGCGGCGCACGCACCACTCCACCAGGCGCCGGATCCGCTGGTAAAACGGTGTCCCGTAGGGGTCGGGAGCGCCCTCGCCCGTACCATGTCGGGCGGCATGGCGCTTGGCCAGATCCGGGAGCAACAACGCGCCCAGGTAGGGCACGAACACCACGGCCGCGATCCACGACGCCAGCAACGCAATGGTCACCACCTGAAAAATCGAACGCGTGTATTCCCCGGTGCTGGACTGCGCCATGGCAATCGGCAGAAAGCCTGCCGCTGTAATCAGCGTACCGGTGAGCATCGGGAAGGCCGTGCTGGTCCAGGCAAAGCTCGCCGCCTTGAACCGGTCGTAACCCTGCTCCATTTTGATGGCCATCATTTCCACTGCGATGATGGCGTCGTCCACCAGCAAACCCAGCGCCAGTACCAGAGCCCCCAGCGAGATCTTGTGCAAGCCAATGCCGAAGTAATGCATGGTGGCAAACGTCATGGCCAGCACCAGCGGAATGGCCAGCGCCACCACCATGCCGGTGCGCACACCCAGCGAGAAAAAACTCACCAGCAACACAATCACCAGCGCCTCGATCAGCACCTGCACGAATTCACCGACGCTGGTGCTCACCGCTGCCGGCTGATCCGAGACTTTGCTCAATTGCAGGCCGGCGGGCAGGTTTTTCTGGAGGCGGGAAAACTCGGCCTCCAGCGCCTTGCCCAGCACCAGAATGTCGCCGCCGTCTTTCATCGCCACGGCCAGACCAATCGCGTCCTGCCCCATGAAGCGCATGCGCGGCGCGGGTGGATCATTGAACCCGCGGCGTACATCCGCCACGTCCTCGATGCGCAAGGTGCGTTCGCCCACGCGTATGGGGAAACGCTCGATCTCTTCAACCGTTTTGAAATTACCGCTGACCCGCAGTTGCACACGCTCGGTCGGTGTCTCAAAAAAACCGGCGGTCGAGACAGCGTTTTGTTCTTCGAGTGCTTTTTGTACCGCCTCCAGGGGCAGCCCCAGGGTGGCCAGCTTGAGGTTGGAGAGTTCAATCCAGATTTTTTCGTCCTGCAAGCCGAGCAATTCGACCTTGCCCACATCGTTGACCCGTTGCAGCTGGATCTGGATGCGGTCGGCGTAGTCCTTGAGCACCGCGTAGTCGTACCCTTCGCCACTCAAGCTGTAGATATTGCCGAATGTGGTGCCGAATTCGTCGTTGAAAAACGGTCCCTGAATCCCCGGCGGCAAACTGTGATGAATGTCGCTGATCTTTTTGCGGACCTGATACCACAGCTCGGGGATTTGGTTGGAGTGCATGGAGTCCCGGGCCATGAACGTCACTTGCGACTCACCGGGGCGCGAGAACGACACGATGCGCTCGTACTCCCCGGTTTCCATCAGCTTCTTTTCGATCCGCTCAGTGACCTGACGTGACACTTCTTCTGCCGTGGCGCCTGGCCACAGCGTACGAATGACCATGGCCTTGAAGGTGAACGGCGGATCTTCGCTCTGGCCTAATTTGGTGTAGGAAAGCCCGCCAACGATGGCCAGCAGTAACATTAAAAACAGCACGATCTGGCGATTGCGCAATGCCCACGCAGACAGGTTAAAGCCCATGGGTATTACTCCTTCGCCGCGGTATTGATCGTTCGGTTGGAGCGATCAATCGGCCGGATCTCTTGCCCGTCGTGCAGAACATGCACGCCAGCCGCCACCACCCAATCGGCGGGCGTCAGCCCTTCCAGCACCGGCACACTGCTCTGGCCATACGGGCCAACCCGCACCGCCACCTGCTGCAACTTGTTGCCCTGACCCACACGCCAGACGTACGTCGCGCCGTTTTCCGCACTCAAGGCTGACAGCGGCACGGACAACGCATTCACCCCCTCCTGCGCAATGAACACCCGCGCACTCTGGCCCAACTCAGCAGGCACTTGGCCCGCCGTGAAGGCGATGCGCGCGGCAAAGGTCCGGGATTTGGTGTCAGCCGAAGGTGAGAGTTCGCGAATCCGCCCGCTGAAACGCTGACCGGGTTGTGACCACAGCTCAACCGACACCGGCAGCCCGATCTTGAAACGGCCGAACGCCTGTTCGGGCAGGCTGATCAACACGTCACGCTCTCCGTCGGCGGCCAACGAGAAAACGGTCTGACCGGCCGACACGACTTGCCCGACTTCCACCTGGCGCTGGGCAATCACGCCATCTTGCGGGGCGCGCAGCACCGCGTAGCTGGCCTGATTACTGGCCACATCCTGTTCAGCCTTAAGCTGCTGCAGCTTGGCTTCGCCCGCACGGTAGAGGTTTTCTGCGTTATCGAACTGCGAGCGGCTGACCATCTGCCGCTCCAAGAGGGTTTTGTAGCGGTCGCGCTCCGATCGCACCAGGCTCAGGTTGGCCTGCGCGGCCGCCACCTGAGCGCGGGTGGCTTCCAGTTGCAGGCGAACGTCTTGGGGGTCCAGTTCGGCCAGCGACTGATTGGCCTTGACCCGTTCGCCTTCATCCACCCACCGTTTAGTGACCTTGCCGCCAATACGAAAGGCCAGTTGTGGGTCAAAGCGGGCACGGACTTCGCCGGGATAACTCTGGGTGGCCACTGCCGAAGGCTGAGGTTGCACCACGATGGCGGGGCTGATGCTCACCTGAACAGGCTCCTCGTGCCCGCACGCAGCTAACAAAAACACCAGACAGACAGGCACAGCGCGGGGCAAGGCATGACGCAACATGGAGACGACCTTTCGCTTATGGGGCTTGGAATATTTATACTGGCCGGCATGTTATTAATACCAAACTCACCAGTCCAGTAATAAACGGAAATGTCTGATCATCCTTTAATGCCCAATGCCGCCGGACGCCCCAAGGACATGGCCAAACGCCATGCGATCCTTGAGGCGGCCAAATGTCTTTTTTTGAGCAAAGGATTTGCCAGCACCAGCATGGACGCGGTCGCCAGCCACGCCGGCGTGTCAAAACTGACGGTCTACAGCCATTTCACCGACAAGGAAAACCTGTTCTCGGCCGCGATCAAGGCCACGTGCTCCGAACAACTGCCGGACCTGTTTTTTTCATTGCCTGAGGGTGTGCCGGTCGAGCAGGTGCTGCTCAACATCGGCCGGGGATTTCATACCCTGATTAACAGCCAGGCCTCCCTGAACCTGCACCGTTTGATGATGACGCTGGGCAGTCAGGACCCAAAACTGTCGAACATTTTCTTTGAGGCCGGACCGCACCGTGTGGTGCGGGAGATGGAAGGCCTGCTGGAGCGCATCCAGCAACTGGGCGTGTTGCAGTTCAACCACCCCCATCAGGCGGCCGAGCACTTTTTTTGCCTGCTCAAGGGCGCGCCGAACTTTCGCGTGCTCTATGGCTGCGGCGACCCGTTGAGTCCAGAAGAAGCCGAAGCCCACGTGCAAGACGTGGTGGCGCTGTTTATGCGGGCTTACCGCCGGGATTGAGCGCCTCACGCACGCCTTCTCGCCAGCAGTGCGCTGGCGTCACGACCGTCAGGGCTTCAGGGCTTTCTTTGGGTAAATATCGTAACGGCTCGACTTGCCGTCCAGCGCATGGCTCGGCTTGGGGCCTGCGATGCAGGGCGCCTTGCGCGGGCGCTTGACCACGACACGGTGGGAGGCCAGTGCCAACGCGGCCTCCAGCAGGGCTGGCGCATCGTTGTCGTCACCCACCAATGGGCGAAACAGGCGCATTTCCTTCTTCACCAATGCCGTTTTCTCACGATGCGGAAACATGGGGTCCAGGTAAATCACCTGCGGCGGTTCGCCTTCCCAGTTGCGCATCACGTCAATGGAGTTGCCTTTGAGCAGCGTCATGCGCGACACAATCGGCGCCACCTCACGGTCATTCAGCCCGCGCGCCAGGCCATCTTCGAGCAAGGCACCAATCAAGGGCTGGCGCTCGATCAGGCTCATTTCGCAGCCAAGGGTGGCCAGAACAAACGCGTCCTTGCCCAACCCTGCCGTGGCGTCCAGCACCCGCGGCCGCACGCCCTGCTGGATGCCCACCGCCTTGGCGATCATTTGCCCGGTGCCGCCGCCAAACAAGCGTCGGTGCGCCGCGCCGCCTTCCACGAAATCAACCCGCACCGGGCCGGGTGCATCCGGCCCCAACTGCTGCAACTGCAAACCCTGGGCCGACACTTGCAGGGCGAACTCGGCCTGCTCCTGGCCCATCGGCAAACCGAGGCGCCCGGCCCACTGCTCGGCCAAGGCTTGAGACCCCTCGTCCAGTGCCTCGACGATGATGCGACAGCCCGCTGTTTGCTCACTCATTTAAAAACACGCTCAAAAATTTAATGATCGGCAAACGCTGCCGATAAATGAAATATCCGGCATTTTGCCAGACCCGGGCGTCGACCGAGAGCTATGTCAGACATTCATTCCACATCGATAGGCTTTATCGCGCCCATTGGCGATTTTGGCCGTCACAATTCGCAAGTCACAGGCAGCGTCAATCACCTGTGGAAGGACTTCTACGCCCAGGCATTGGTCGAGCAGTCCGGCACTGACGAATGTGTGGCGCTCGACACCGAGCCGCTTGAGGTGGAGGAAGACGTCGAGCCGCGCGGTGGCAGCGACCTGCTAAGCAACATCGTGACGCAGCGCCATTGCGAGGTGAAAGACACCGAATTGCGTCCGCCTGAAGCGCTGTTCTTGCCGATCGCCGAATTCGAGCTGGATTTGCTGCCGCCCATTGCCAAGCCGTATCCACCGGATGAGCTGTTTGCCCAACAGCATCAACAAGACTTCGACAGCCACTGGGTGCGCCCGCTCGTGATGGCGGCCGGTCATCCATTGCCTGAACCGGGCCCGGCCCCCGCGCCGCGTCCGTTGCACCTGCCGATTGCCGAGTTCGAACTGGACTTGCTGGACAAGCCCGCCGAACCGTTCGATGCCATGACGCTGATCGAGCAACAGCGGGCCATGGACTTCGATCTGGCGTGGGCACGCCCGCTGATCGTCAACAACCTGCGCCTGGCGGCTTAAAGCAGCCCCAGCTGTTCGGTGGTTTGCGGGGTATACAGCGTGGGCAATGCCGGCAAGCCCGGTAACCGTTCGCTTAATTGCGCGTGAAAACGCCGCGCCAGTTCAGGCGCCAAGTGATTGTCCGGCGTATGAAGAAACACATAGGGCGTGCGCCCCTCCTCGATCCAGCCCGCCACCTTCTCAATCCACGGCACTAAAAACTCATCGTTGGCGTGCAGCTCAGGCCGACCAATAAAGCGCACCTGCGGGCATTGGGTAAACGCTGCCGGCCGGGGCGGCACGCGGGGCTTTTTCGATTGCGCGTCAAGCACCGCAGGGTCGGTGGAGGTGCAACTGAACAGCGCGCGTGAATCAAGACAGATGCGCTCCACGCCCCGGTCCATCAACACCCGATTGAGCACCCGCTCCGCGTCGCCCCGGTCAAAGAACGCCGGATGACGCACCTCCACGGCCAGTGGCCGCTCCAGCGCGTCTATAAAGCCCACCAGCTCGGCGAGCCGCTCAGGGCCGAAGCTCGCAGGCAATTGCAGCCACAAAGGGGCGAAACGCGCTCCCAGGGGCCGCATGAGCTGCAAGAAGGCGTCGACGGCAGGTTGTTGGGTGCGCAAATCACCGCCGTGGCTGATCTCACGTGGCAACTTGGCGGTAAAACGGAAGTGTTCGGGCAGGCTCTGCGCCCAGCGCTCGACAGTGCTCGGCTTGGGGTTGGCGTAGAACGTGGTATTGCCTTCGACCGCATTGAACACGTGGGCGTACAGGCTGAGAAATTGCGAGGATCGCGCATTCTGCGGGTACAGGCCTTCGCGCCAGGAGTGATCACTCCAGGACGGGCAACCGAGGTAATACGGGAGTAAAGGGTGGGTCATGGCTCAAATGTACAGGTCCAGCCCCAACACTTCGGTGTCCCACTCAACAAAACCGGCGGTGGTCAGGTAGCTGGTCAGGGCGCTGGCGACTTTTCTGTTCATCACCCGCTGAAAAATCATGTCTTGCTGACGCGCAGGCACTTGGCTGACACGTTCGCCCGAGGACGAGGCCCGGGAAGGTTGCGGCGCGTTTTCAAAGACGATTTCACTGTCTTCCACCGACTCGTCAACCAGCGCATTGCCTTTACGCGGCTTGCGCTTGATCGGGTAGGACTGTGAGGAAAAGCCGTCTATACGCATGACTGCAAGCTCGGTAGCAATGATGGCAATTTAGCGGCACCGGCCGAACTAAGCAATTGCCCAAGTGAACACTAGACTGCAAAACCCTGAAAAGGTTTAAAGCCTGCTGTCAATCAGTGTAGATGCTGGCAGGCCGGGCATAGGCTGCGCGCCTATCGAGGAGGCCGGGCGGGTGCTGTACACCCGCTCGCACTGCAAAGGAGCGAACCGTTCAGGGGCGGGCTTTGGGGGTCGCGACTTTGTCGCGCAGGTACACCGGCTGCGCCTCGTCTGCAACGATAGCTTCGCCACGGTCCCAGGCAAAACGGGCCAGGGTCAGCAGGTCTTGCGCGTGTGGCAACATGCCAGCCTCGAGGGCGTACGGCGTGGGGTTCAGGCGCTCGGCATAGCCCCAGCCGGTGCCCGCGCCAAACCAGTCACCGCTGGCGTCTTCAGGCAGTTGCGCGGCTTCAGGCGCCAGTACCGCTTCAGCGCCCACCAGGCGCATCTCACCCGCGTCTGCGCGGTAGCAGCCCCAATACACCTCGTCCATGCGCGCATCGATCGCGGCCGCGACCTGAGTAGCGCCATGCTCACGGTGGGCACGCTGTGCCAGCACCGCGAGGTTGGAAATCGGCAACACCGGGCGCTCCAGTGCGAAGGCCAGCCCCTGGACCACGCCGATGGCAATCCGCACACCGGTGAACGCACCCGGCCCGCGACCGAACGCAATGGCGTCGACCGCCGACAGTTCAACCCCCGCATCAGCCAGTAAGGTCTGGATCATCGGCAACAGCTTTTGCGCATGCAGGCGCGGGATCACCTCGTAGTGGCTCGTGACCTTGCCATCGTGCAGCAAGGCAACAGAGCAAGCTTCAGTCGCGGTATCCAGGGCCAGCAAGGTGCTCATCGGTGTTCCCGTCAGAATCAGAATTAAAAAAGTGCAGCAGTATAAACAACAACAGCCCGCAAGCGGGCTGTTGTATCAGAGCAAATCGACGATCAGCTCAGTGCTGCAAGCACCTTGGCGGTGATGGCTTCAACCGAACCCACACCTTCAACGTGGCTGTACTTCGGCTTGCCGTTGGCAGCGGACAGCTTCTGATAGAACTCCACCAGCGGCTTGGTCTGCGAGTGGTAGACCGACAGGCGATGACGCACGGTTTCTTCGGTGTCGTCTTTACGCTGAACCAGGTCTTCACCGGTCACGTCGTCTTTACCTTCCACTTTTGGCGGGTTGTAGACGATGTGGTACACACGGCCCGACGCTTCATGAACACGGCGGCCAGCAATGCGCTGAACGATTTCTTCGTCTTCTACGGCGATTTCCAGCACGTGGTCCAGTTCAACACCGGCTTTGACCAGGGCTTCAGCTTGCGGAATGGTGCGCGGGAAGCCGTCGAACAGGAAGCCGTTTTTGCAGTCTTGCTGGCTAATACGCTCTTTGACCAGGTTGATGATCAGGTCGTCGGAGACCAGGCCGCCGCTGTCCATGACGCTCTTGGCGATCAGGCCCAGCTCGGTTCCGGCCTTCACAGCTGCGCGCAACATGTCGCCTGTGGAGATTTGCGGGATGCCAAATTTTTCAGTGATGAACTTTGCCTGAGTACCTTTACCGGCCCCGGGAGCTCCCAGCAGAATGACGCGCATCGATGTGCTCCTCAAATTTTTTATTTAAATGACAACAGACTCGCCTCTTTGGGCCAATCTCAGAATCGGGTGATGGCCATCAAAATGGCCAAGGGCTGACCAAGATACACAGCAGGCCCGGCCCACACAAGACAGCAAAAGTAGGAATAATCAGAGCCTCATACGCCCTTGCGACGGGGTGTCACAGGTCGCAACCTCACAATAAAGTGTCGCGCCCCGGAGGCCATTGCAGAAGATCGGTCCTCTGCCGTACACACCGGGGCACGCTAACTGAACCGGCTTTTTTCCTAGCCGGTGTTACGCAAGCCCGCCGCAATTCCGGCCACAGTGACCAACAATGCTTGTTCCAGAGGGCTGTCTTGCGTGGCCTCCTGGCGTCGCGAACGCGCCAGCAATTCGGCCTGCAACAGGTGCAGCGGGTCGAGGTAGGTGTTACGCAAGCGTATGAATTCCAAGGTTTCAGGGCTGTGCGCCATGAGTTGCGACTGCCCGGTCAAACCCAATACCACCTCACACGCCTGCGACAATAAGTCGCGCAAGTGCGCACCCAATGGCAGCAGCTCAGGCGCCACCAGACGCTCGTCATACAGCCGTGCAATGTCGGCGTCGGCCTTGGCCAGCACCATTTCGAGCATGTCAATGCGGGTGCGGAAGAACGGCCACTGCTCGCGCATCTGCGCCAACTGCTCGCCTTCACCGCGCGCCAGCGCATGGTTGAGTGCGGTTTCCCAGCCCAGCCAGGCGGGCAGCATCAGGCGCGTTTGTGTCCAGCCGAAAATCCACGGGATGGCTCGCAGGCTTTCAATGCCGCCCGCACGCCGCTTGGCGGGCCGACTGCCCAACGGCAAACGCCCCAGTTCCTGTTCCGGGGTGGACTGGCGAAAATACTCAACGAACTGCGGGTTGTCGCGCACCACCGCGCGATAGGCCTTCACCCCGTCGGCGGCCAGTTCATCCATCAGCACACGCCAACCCGGTTCAGGCAACGGTGGCGGCAGCAAAGTGGCTTCCAGCACGGCGGCCAGGTACAGGTTGAGGTTTTGCTCGGCAATGTCGGGCAGGCCAAATTTGAAGCGGATCATCTCGCCCTGCTCCGTGGTGCGGAAGCGACCCGCCACCGAGCCCGGCGGCTGCGACAGAATCGCCGCGTGCGCCGGTCCGCCGCCGCGCCCCACCGTGCCGCCACGGCCATGGAACAACAGCAATTCGACCTGTTGCTCGCGGCAAATGTTGACCAGTGTTTCTTGTGCCCGGTACTGCGCCCAGGCCGCTGCCGTGGTGCCCGCGTCTTTGGCCGAGTCGGAATAACCGATCATCACTTCCTGCGGGCCGTGCAGCCGCGAACGGTAGCCGGGTAGCAGCAACAGCCGCTCTATGACGGGGCCGGCATTGTCCAGGTCCGCCAGGGTTTCGAACAACGGCACCACCCGCATCGGGCGCTCCAGGCCCGCCTCTTTAAGAAGCAACTGCACCGCCAGCACGTCCGAGGCCGCACCGGCCATCGAGATCACATACGAGCCCAGCGAAGCCCCCGGCGCCGCGGCCACTTCCTTGCACGTGGCCAGCACTTCGGCGGTCTGCGCGCCCGGTTTGAAATAGCTGGGCAACAAGGGCCGACGGTTGGCCAGTTCACGAATCAGGAACGTCAGGCGCGTGTCTTCATCCCAGTCTTCGTACCGCCCAAGCCCCAGATAATCGGTGATTTCAGTCATCGCTGACGCATGCAGGGCCGCATCCTGTCGCACGTCAAGGCGCACCAGAAACAACCCGAACGTCACGGCGCGCCGCAGGAAATCCAGCAACGGGCCGTCTGCGATCACGCCCATGCCGCACGCGTGCAGCGACTGATAACACAGCTGCAACGGGGCCAGCAGATCGTGGTTGTCCTGGAGCACGCCCTCAGGCGCCGGTGGGTTGGCGGCCAACGACCCGTGGGCCCAATGACGGGTGATGCGCAGGCGATCGCGCAGTTGTTTAAGCACGGCGCGATAGGGCTCGGCGCTGTCCCCCGCTGCGGCCAGCAAGGCGGGTGTGGCCTGTTGCATCGACAAGTCGGCGGCCAGTTTATCGAGGTCACGCAAGTACAGATCAGCGGCCATCCAGCGCGCCAGCAGTAATACTTCGCGGGTCACACTGGCCGTGACATTCGGGTTGCCATCACGGTCCCCGCCCATCCACGAGGCAAAACGAATCGGCGCGGCCTCCAGCGGCAGATGCTGGCCAGTGGCCGCGTGCAAGGCTTCGTCGGCCTTGCGCATCATGTTCGGCACGGCGTGCCACAGCGAATGCTCGATGACCGCAAACCCCCACTTGGCTTCATCCACCGGCGTGGGGCGCGTGCGGCGGATTTCTTCGGTGTGCCACGCTTCGGCAATCAGTCGTTGCAGGCGCTGCTCGATGTGGGATTTTTCACTGAGGGTGAGGTCGCGATGATCTTGCGCGGCGAGTTGCGCAGCGATCGCATCGTATTTTTGAATCAGCGTGCGGCGCGTCACCTCAGTCGGGTGCGCCGTGAGCACCAGTTCGATGTGCAGCGTGCTGACCTGCTGCGCCAGCGATTCAGGGCTGTGCCCTTCGGCCAGCAAGCGTTCGAGCAAGGTGGGCAAGACCAGGGCTTCAAAGGGTTCGGGCTGCCCCTCTTCGCGGCGATGAATGAGTTCGTACTGTTCAGCAATATTGGCCAGGTTCAAGAACTGGTTGAAGGCGCGGGCCACCGGCAGCACTTCATCGTCGCTCAAGTCCCCCAGAATCGTGCTCAACTCTTCGCCCGTGGTGCCACGGCGGTCGTCCTTGGCGCCCTGACGAATACGTTCGATCTTGGCGAGAAACGCTTCGCCGTACTGGTCACGAATCGTATTCCCCAACAGTTCACCCAACAGGTGAACGTCATCGCGCAAGCGCGCATCAATATCGGTCATCAGCAATTTCTCCAGCGGTATCCGGGGACAGCTCCTGCCCCAAGAGTGCGTCGCAAGCGTCATCCGTGGCAAGCCGCAAGCCGGATAAAAATAGTCGTAGGCTGACGCGTTTCAGCACCACTCCCGCGATGGCACTTTAATAGCTCCTTGGGCCGAGCAAACCCTTGCTCCCGCTTGCGCGCGCTCTAAATCGGGGCTCTGGCAAAGGGGCTGCCCCTCAGAAATAACTGACTGAGCAGTCACAAGTTTTTAGGCAATTTGCCACCTTTTTTTTGAACTATTCAAAAATCGCTTCGGTCACACCCAGTAACCATCACTGCCGGGGCAGGGAAATCAACACTCCGGGTGACATCACAGGCAATCCTGTTTGACGCCACTGACGTGATGGAATTTGAAGTTTTTCAGGAGTTACCTAATGGAGTTGAAGACCATGATGACCCGCACTGTCAAAACCACCTCACCTCGCCTGCGCGGGCTAAAACTGGCTGCGCTGGCAATCGGTACCAGCTTCGTTCTGGCCGGTTGTGCAGGCAACCCACCGACGGAGCAGTACGCGGTGACTCAATCGGCGGTGAACAACGCCGTGAGCGCTGGCGGCACTGAATACGCCCCGGTTGAAATGAAGGCCGCGCAAGACAAGCTCAAGCAAGCCGAACTGGCCATGCACGACAAGAACTACAAGGACGCCAAGCGTCTGGCTGAACAAGCCGAGTGGGACGCTCGTGTAGCAGAGCGCAAAGCCCAGGCCGCCAAAGCCGAGAAGGCCGCTCAGGATGCTCAGAAAGCCGTTCAGCAACTGCGTCAGGAAGGCATGCGCCCGCTGCAGTAAGTCGCCTCTTTTGACTGCGGCTGACGACACAGCATTCCTCATCGATTGAAAGGACTAAATATTATGCGCAATACCGTACTGATCCCTGCCCTGTTGGCTCTAAGCGTTGGCCTGGCGGCGTGCTCGCACCAGCCAAACGTAAACCTGGAAAATGCCAAGACTAACTTCTCGGCACTGCAAACCAACCCTGAAGCGACCAAAGTCGCGGCGCTGGAAACCAAAGACGCCAGCGAGTGGCTGGACAAAGCCCAGAAGGCTTACCTGGACAAAGAAGACGAGTCCACGGTTGACCAACTGGCTTACCTGACCAACCAGCGCGTTGAAGTGGCCAAGCAAACCATCGCGTTGCGCACCGCTGAAAACCAGATCAAAAACGCTGGCTCCGACCGTGCCCAGGCACTGCTGGATGCCCGTGATGCACAAATCAAGCAACTGCGTGGCTTGAACGCCAAGCAAACCGAGCGCGGTACGCTGGTCACCTTCGGCGACGTGCTGTTTGATTTCGATCAGGCCAGCCTGAAAGCCAACAGCCGTGACAGCATCACCACGCTGGCCAACTACCTGATCAAAAACCCGGATCGCAAAGTGATCGTTGAAGGCTACACCGACAGCAAAGGGTCGGCGGCTTACAACCAGGGCCTGTCCGAGCGTCGCGCCAATGCGGTTAAAAACGCACTGGTACGTGCCGGTGTCGATCCTTCGCGCATCGTCGCTCAGGGTTATGGCAAGGAATACCCGGTGGCCAGCAACGCCACCAACTCTGGCCGCGCCCAGAACCGTCGCGTTGAAGTGACCATCTCCAACGACAACCAGCCAGTCGCGCCGCGTTCGTCGATGCAGTAAGTCTGTACGCGTAAAAACAAAAGCCCCGCCTGAGCGATCAGGCGGGGCTTTTTGCTGCGCGTTCGGGAGCGTTGCGACGTTACTGTTGCAGTTTCGGGGTTTCCTGGCCCATGCAGTGAACGGCTTGCTTCTTGTTGTTCACCAGCACGCCGGTCAGGCCTTTTTGCTCGGTGTCGAACAGCACGATGATACCGTCCACGCACTGGGCGACCTGATTGGCCGGGGTCAGGGAAATTTTGTAGTCCTCGCCGGGGACGGTCTTGAGCATGGTGAAGTCGTTGAGCAGCAAGGCGTCTTGCGGCTTGGCGAAATGCAGGTAGCCGTAGTACCACAGGGCCCCGACGGTGCCGATGATGGTGCAAATACCGGTAATGATCAGCGGGATGGCGTTACGTTCTTCACTCATGGTTGGCTCTCTGGTTCAACGTTTTTCGAATTCGGGGGGGGGCGGGGTAGTTGGGGATTTCCCCCAGGCGCCTCACGCCCGTGAAATGTTGCGGGTCTTGCAGGTAGCGCAGCATGACCTCGCGCCAGGTCGGGTCGGCAAAGGTCTGCACATGCCCGCCACGGGTCAATTGCAACACCTTGGGCGGCGGCGCAGCTTGATACAGTCGGATGCCATTGGAAAGCGGCACGACCGGATCGTCCAGGCTGTGGAAGATCAACAGCGGCACCGGCCTCATGTTCGCGATGGCATACAAGGCGCTGTCCGCGTCCGGCACCAGCCAGGACAGCGGCACTTGCAAAGGCCAGGTCAGCCAGGACGTGCTCAGGGCAAATTGACCCACCTCGCGGTAGCTGGCGGGCACCCCATCGAGCACCATCGCCGTGATGCGCTGGCGTTGCTGCGGGTGCTCACTCAGGTAGTGAACCCCCATCGCGCCGCCCAGGCTCTGCCCCAGCACAATCAGCGGCAGGCCTTTGACCGACGGCTCCTTTTGCAGCCAGTCGAACGCCGCATCGATGTCCTGATACACCTCAGGCAACCGGGGCGCGCCTTGTGACAATCCGTAACCGCGGTAGTCGATCATCAGCACCTGATAGCCCTGCGCGGGCAGCCAGGCCGTGGCGCCCAAGTGGTAAGCGAGGTTGCCGCCGTTGCCGTGCAGGTGCAGCACCGTGCCCTTGAGCGGTACGCCCGGCGCAGCGGGCAGCCACCAGCCGTGCAGCCGTGTACCGTCAGCGGCGGTCAGCGTCACATCGCGGTAGTCCAGACCCGCCGCCGTCGGTGTGATCGGCTGGCCGGGTTCCGGATAAAACAACAGGGAGCTGCATCCGCCGAGTGCCAGCAGCAGGCAGCATGCAGCCAGGGTTTTGATCAAACGAGCCACCATGTGTGAAAGGTTGCACCTCGCGGCGCAGTCGCGGTCGAGGCCCCAGCGGCCCTGAATCCGCTGACCGGGTTACAAGATGTTGGAGTAATCGGCTTCGATCCGGTCCAGGCTCAAGTGGTTGAGGAAGTTGGAGAAGCACATCCAGGCGGCCAGCGCATTCATGTCACGGAACTGCTCCGGCAGGTACTTGGGCGCGACCACCAGGCCTTCGTCGACCAGTTGGCGCAAGGTGCGCATGTCTTCCAGCGTGGTTTTGCCACAAAACAGCAGCGGCACTTGTTCCAGCTTGCCTTTACGTACGGCCAGCTGAATGTAGTTGTAAACCATGATGAAGCCCTTGAGGTAGGACAAGTCTTTGGTAAATGGCAGGCCATTGGGCACCGAGCCACGGAAAACCCGACTCGCATTGCCATAGCTTTCAGGCATTTCAAAGCCTTGCTCACGGAAGAACTCATACACCTGCATGAAGTCCGCGCCCTCCTCCACCATATGAATGGCGCGGGTGCGATTGGTCAGTTTGCGCAGGCGGCTGGGGTAGGAAGCAAACGTGATGATCTCCATCAGGATGGCCAACCCTTCCTGGGTGACCGTCGAGGATGGCGGGCCTTTGGCCAGAAACGTGCAGATAGGCTGGTTCAGGCCGTTGAGCGTTGTGCCCACATGCACCAGCCCTTCGTGGACTTCAAGCGCACGCACGTCGCGGTGGTTGAACATCGCATCGGTGCGGATCTTGATGTAATCGGCACCCGCCGCCGCGTCCGCGACGATGCCGTCGGACTCAAACACCCGGATGGTTTCTTCGGCCTCGCCAAACACCTTGTTCAGCCGCGTTTGCAACAGGTGCACGGCATCTTTGGCGGTGAGGGTTTTCGCTTCGTCCTTGAGCGCGCCACGGTCGTCGATGTTGTCCAGGTAATCGGACATCATCAACCCCAGGTCGGCCAGCGTCGGGTCGCCCGCATGAAACGCATCGGACGCGGCGCCATACAGCTCTTGCGAGATCAGCCCGAAGTCTTCGGTGCCGCGCGCTTCGAGCATGCGCACCACCATGCGGTATTCCTTGCACATGCGGCGCATGATTTGCCCGACCGGGTTGAACTGGCCCAACTGGCGGGTGATGTCGCGCTCGATGTTCTGGAATTCGAGCTTCACCGCGCCCGAATCGAAGGACAACGGCCGCCCCTGGTAATAATCCCGATCCACCGCCGGCATTTGTTTACCCTTGGCCTTGAGAAAGCCCTGACGGATGCTGTCGTCCCACTTCACCGCATCCAGCACGCGGATCGGGGTCTGGGCCAGCACGATGCGGTCTGACAATGTGCGAATCGTGCGTTGGTAATCGTCCACCCGGTGCTCCTTGAAAAAGGCGGTTACTTGGCCGCGCGCTGATAGCGGGCGGTTTCGACAAAGACGTCGGAATTCGCCGGGTCATCCAGATAAGCAAAGACTGTAGACGATGGGCTGTCGATCTGAACGCCTGCGCCTTCGGCGGTTTCAACCGTGTCGCCGGCCAGCGCCGACTGACCGATGGCCTGACGGATTTGCTCAAGGTCCAGCTCGTAGATCACCAACTCGCCGCCGTCGGTCAATTCAAACCCGTTCAGCGTGAAATTACCGCCCAGCCGAGCCGGTATGGCGGCCGAGGCGTACCAGCGGCTGCCGTGTTTGGCGACGATGAACCGATAACGTTGACGCGCCTTGGGTTCGCCTTTGGGGTACACCTCGGCCTGATAGTGGGTTTTATCGATGGCGCTGATGCTCAGGCGTCGCGCCTGCCCCCAGGCGTCCTTGCTGGTCCATTTGCCGAGCAAGGCCTGAGGCGCCGTTTGAGCCACCAGCGGCGCTTCCTTGAACGTAACCAGGCACCCGTTCAACAGTAAAAACGACACCGCCAACAGCATTACGCGCCAACCTTTCATGCCTGCATCCTTCTATAGAGCGGCCAACACCAAGTGCATGTAGCGCGTAAGGAGAGCGAGCCGTTGTGCATCGGCTGCTGGCTGCGCGCCATTAAGTAGGGCCTGATATTCCATCCGACCGATAATCGCCGTCAAGACATTGGCATCGTGCTGCGGCTGTTTGGAGCCCAGCACCTGGAAGATCTGACACGTGCCCTGCAGAAAAATCTGCTCGTGGGCGCGCACCAGCACCGCCAGCCGTGGGTTAAGCAGCGCGGCCTGATGGAACGCCTGCTCGGCGCGCAACTGATCGCGACGGGTCACCAACTGGTGCTCCACGTAGTGGGCGGTCATGGCGGCAATCTCGTCAGCCAGTTGTGAACGTGACTGCGGGCTGCCGTCTCCGTACGCCACCAGCTCGCGCAGCTTGCCTTCCGTGCTTTGCCATAACTTGGCCATAAAGGCGGCACTGCGTTCGACGTACTGCGCAAAGGTGTCGTTGATCAGGTCATCGATGTCCTTGAAGTAATACGTGGTGGCCGAAAGCGGCACCCCGGCTTCGGCGGCGACTGCCCGATGCCGGACGCCGCGTACACCGTCGCGCACCACGATACGCATGGCCGCATCCAGAATCAGTTGCCGCCGCTGTTCACTGCCATGGCGACTGGCTTTGCGGCCCTGGTATTGAACACTCTCGGCCACCGCCGTGGCGACGTCGACGGCACCCGTTTGAGCCTTGGGCAGGTTCACGCATGTTTCCCTTTGTTGAGGACCTTAAGTCGGGTGGTTACGGCTAGCCCCTGTTCGACAGGCAATAAAAAGCCGCCCTTGGCGGCGGCTTTTTAGTCAGCAGCGTTACGCTTGCGGACGCATGTGCGGGAACAGGATCACGTCGCGGATCGACGGGGAGTTGGTCAGCAGCATCACCAGACGGTCGATGCCGATACCTTCACCGGCCGTTGGCGGCATGCCGTACTCCAGCGCACGCACGAAGTCGGCGTCGTAGTGCATGGCTTCGTCGTCACCGGCGTCTTTGTCGGCCACTTGTGCCATGAAGCGTTCTGCCTGGTCTTCCGCGTCGTTCAACTCGGAGTAGGCGTTGGCGATTTCACGGCCACCGATGAACAGCTCGAAACGGTCAGTCACGTTCGGGTTTTCATCGTTGCGACGGGCCAGCGGCGACACTTCGAACGGGTACTGGGTGATGAAGTGCGGCTGCTCCAGCTTGTGCTCGACCAGCTCTTCGAAAATCATCACCTGCAGCTTGCCCAGGCCTTCGAAGCCCAGCACCTTGGCGCCGGCCTTTTTGGCAATGGCACGGGCCTTGTCGATGTCGTTCAGGTCGTCAGCGGTCAGCTCAGGGTTGTACTTGAGGATCGAGTCGAACACCGACAGACGCACAAACGGCTCGCCGAAGTGGAACACCTTGTCGCCGTACGGCACGTCAGTGCTGCCCAGAACCAGCTGCGCCAGCTCGCGGAACAGCTCTTCGGTGAGGTCCATGTTGTCTTCGTAGTCGGCGTACGCCTGGTAGAACTCAAGCATGGTGAATTCAGGGTTGTGGCGCGTCGAAACCCCTTCGTTACGGAAGTTGCGGTTGATTTCGAAGACTTTCTCGAAGCCGCCCACGACCAGACGCTTGAGGTACAGCTCAGGCGCGATACGCAGGAACATTTCCATGTCCAGCGCGTTGTGGTGGGTTTCAAACGGCTTGGCTGCCGCGCCGCCCGGAATGGTCTGCAACATCGGCGTTTCAACTTCAAGGAAGTCGCGCGCCATCAGGAAGTTGCGGATGTGGGCGATGACTTGCGAACGCACACGGAAGGTGTGGCGCACGTCTTCGTTGACGATCAGGTCAACGTAACGCTGGCGATAGCGCTGCTCGGTGTCGGTCAGGCCGTGGTGCTTGTCGGGCAGCGGACGCAAGGATTTGGTCAGCAGGCGCACGTGGGTCATTTCAACGTACAGGTCGCCTTTGCCGGAGCGGGCCAAGGTGCCTTCGGCGGCGATGATGTCGCCCAGGTCCCAGGTTTTGACTTCGGCCAGGGTTTCTTCCGGCAGGGTCTTGCGGTTGACATAGACCTGGATGCGCCCGGTCATGTCCTGAATCACCATGAACGAACCACGGTTAAGCATGATGCGACCCGCAACCTTGACCGGGATGGCGGCTTCAGCCAGCTCTTCCTTGGTCGCTTCGGCGTACTTCTTCTGCAGGTCGGCGCAGTAGCTGTCACGACGGAAATCGTTCGGGAAGGCGTTGCCTTTGGCGCGCTCGGCAGCAAGTTTTTCCTTGCGCAGGGCGATCAGGGCGTTTTCTTCCTGTTGCAAATCTTGCGGGTCGAGTTGTTGGTCGCTCATGTTTTAAAAATTCCATCACAGGTTCGTTGCCCCCGCCTTGCGGCAGGGGGAAGCGGGCTTCGGCGCGCCCTCAAGGCATCGCGTCAGCGGCGCACTTTACGTTTGTTGCGCGACTTACAGCCCTTGTTTCAGGCTGGCCACCAGGTATTCGTCGATGTCGCCGTCGAGCACTTTGTCGCAGTCACTGCGCTCGATGTTGGTACGCAAATCCTTGATGCGCGACGCGTCAAGTACGTACGAGCGGATCTGGTGACCCCAGCCGATGTCGGACTTGGTGTCTTCCAGCGCCTGGGAAGCGGCGTTGCGCTTCTGGATTTCCTGCTCGTAAAGACGCGCCCGCAACATTTTCATCGCGGTGTCTTTGTTTGCGTGCTGGGAACGTTCGTTCTGGCAGCTCACCACGGTGTTGGTCGGAACGTGGGTAATACGCACGGCCGAGTCAGTGGTGTTTACGTGCTGACCACCCGCACCGGAGGAGCGGTAAGTGTCGATCCGCAGGTCCGAGGGGTTGATGTCGATTTCGATGTTGTCGTCGATTTCCGGCGAAACGAACACGGCCGAGAACGAGGTATGACGACGGTTGCCCGAGTCGTACGGGCTTTTGCGAACCAGACGATGGACGCCGATCTCGGTGCGCAGCCAGCCAAAGGCGTATTCGCCCTTGATGTGCACGGTCGCACCTTTGATCCCGGCCACTTCACCGGCGGACAATTCCATGATGGTGGCATCGAAGCCGCGCTTGTCGGCCCAACGCAAATACATCCGCAACAGGATATTGGCCCAGTCTTGCGCTTCGGTGCCGCCAGAGCCTGCCTGAATGTCCAGGTAAGCGTTGTTGGCGTCCATCTCACCGCTGAACATGCGGCGGAATTCGAGTTTTTCAAGGGACTCGCGCAGGCGTTCGACTTCAGCCGACACGTCATCTACAGCGGCCTGGTCTTCTTCCTCGGCGGCCATCAGCAGCAGGTCCTTGGCATCGGCCAGGCCCGTGTGCATCTCGTCGAGGGTTTCTACAATTTGCGCCAACAGGGAGCGCTCGCGCCCCAGTTCCTGGGCGTACGAAGGGTTGTTCCAGACACTCGGATCTTCAAGCTCGCGATTGACTTCGGTCAGACGCTCATGCTTTTGATCGTAGTCAAAGATACCCCCGAATGGTTTCGGAGCGCTCTGACAGGTCCTTGATGCTGTTAAGGATTGGGTTGATTTCCATGGCTGGCGGCACTCGTAGGCGATTTTTACAAAGCCAAAGAGTATACCGAAAATATACCGTTACAGCAGCCCGCCCAGCGGTGGAATGCAGGCCATTTGCCGCAGCCAGCAGGCGTTATCGCCCTCTGCAATCCCCCTGCCCGTTCAAACCTCATCGCAGCGTTACTTGAGAATAGTTACCCGATTTAAGGGAAATGGACTACGCGCCCGCGCATTGCACATCAAACCCGGCTCGCTATACCTAAAACATGACCGCCCCGAACACACACGGCCTGCCCATTGGCCCCCGCACGGGCTGATCCTGCGAACACCCCAGGAGCATGACCATGAACAACCCCAGGCCCAACCCGCAGGGCTTTCAACGCAATTCAAGGCATGTGAAAAAGCGCAGCCTCGAACTGCTGCTGTCGTTCGCCACGCCGCAGGGCAATGTGCTGGACATCGGCTGCGGCACAGGCAACAGCCTGTTGTTTGTGGACGCCAACAATATCGAGCAATACGTCGGCATCGATCACTCCAAAGACAAGATCGCCTACGCCAATCTGGTGCATGCCGCACCCAACGTGCGCTTTATCGTCAGCGATTTTCTGGCGTGCAACCTTGACCGCTTGCCGGTGTTCGACGCCGTGGTGTGTGCCGGTTGCCTGCAAGGCTTCATGCCCCACGAACAAGCGGCGATCGACAAACTGTCGGCCGCCCTCAAACCGGGGGGGTATGTGTTTTTATCCTGCGCGTTCGACTTCGATTACTTGCCCGATGAGCGCTTCATTCAAGAGCGGGCGCTGATGGAGATTCGCCATCAATACCCGTGTATCGGCGAGCCCGTAGTGTTTGATGATTTCCGGCTCAGCCGCCCAGCCCTGCTGGACACATTGAGCGACTTTGAAATCATCCGCTCACAGCGCATTGAAGAAACCGTCGAATTCGAGAACCTCAATGACTTCCGGGACTGGCACTGGGGCGCGAGCGCGAAGGTGCGCAACCAGTTTGACGAAACCATCCGCGAACTGGCCATCACGGACTACTACCAGAAGCTCTACGCCCACTATTGCGTGGGCCGCTACAAAACGGCGTACTCCACGGGCCTGCTGCTGCTCAGGAAAAAAAGTCCTTGAACGCATACCCACGGTGCAGCCGCTGAACAGGCACGCGACTGCGCGACCGGATCAACGCCTTGCACAGCCCGTCAGCGACTACGGGCGGGCTTACGCCCGTGAAGCCGCCGCGCAAGAGCGGGAGCCTTATTCGATTCCGACCTGATTACGCCCGTTGTTTTTGGCCAGGTACAGGCCTTTGTCGGCCGCCGAAATCAAGTCGCGGCAGTTGCCGCTGTGCTGCGGGGTCATGGTAGACAGGCCGATGCTGATGGTCAGGCTGCTGCCATCGGCCGGTGAAATGTGCGGGATTTTCAGCGCCGCCACCGCTTGACGCAGCTTTTCAGCCACCAGCCGCGCACCGCCCTGAGAGGTGTTGGGCAATACAATCGCAAACTCCTCCCCGCCGTAACGCGCTGGCAGGTCAGAAGGCCGGCAGCTGGCATCACGGATCGAGGCCGCCACTTTGCGCAGGGCTTCGTCACCGTCCAGATGACCGAAGGTGTCGTTGTAAGACTTGAAGTAGTCCACGTCGATCATCAATAACGACAGCTGGGTTTGCTCACGCAGGGCCCGGCGCCATTCCAGCTCCAGGTACTCGTCGAAATGGCGGCGGTTGGACAGCCCGGTCAGGCCGTCAGAGTTCATCAGGCGCTGCAACACCAGATTGGTGTCCAACAGTTGTTGCTGGCTGACCCGCAGCGCGCGGTAAGCGGCATCGCGCTGCAACAGGGTCATGTAAGAGCGCGAGTGATAGCGAATGCGGGCCACCAGCTCAATGTTGTCCGGTAATTTCACCAGGTAGTCGTTGGCCCCGGCCGCAAAGGCCGCACTCTTGATCAACGGGTCTTCTTTGGTCGACAACACGATGATCGGGATGTCTTTGGTGGCCGGGTGGTTGCGGTATTCGCGCACCAGCGTCAAACCATCGAGCCCCGGCATGACCAGGTCTTGCAAGATCACCGTCGGCTTGATGCGAATGGCCTGGGCAATGGCATCGTGCGGGTCGGCGCAAAAGTGAAAGTCGATGTTCTGCTCAAGGGCCAAGCCCCGGCGCACGGCTTCGCCAATCATCGCCTGATCGTCCACCAGCAATACCATGGCGGCGTTTTCGTCAGTTTTGACGTCGTCCATCTGCAAGTCATTCATGCGCGTTCACCTGAATTACCACCTTCAAGCCAGTCCTGCCGGGTTGTGTCAGTCATGTATGAAAGATCTCCAGCAAGCGTGGCGCAATCGTGTCCAAGGGTCGAATTTCAACAGCCGCATCAATTGCCGCTGCCGCTTTGGGCATGCCGTATACCGAACTGCTGTGCTGGTCTTGGGCGATGGTCAGAAACCCCTGCTGGCGCATGAGTTTAAGCCCCTGCGCGCCATCGCGACCCATGCCGGTCAACAATACGCCCACGGCCTCACCGTCCCAGTACCGGGCCACACTCTCGAAAAACACATCAATCGAGGGCCGATAAATTTCGTTCACCGGCTCGGCGGTGTAAGCCAGCGTGCCGTTTTTTAACAGACGAATGTGATGATTGGTCCCGGCCAACAGGACCGTACCGGCCTGGGGCGTTTCGCCATCACGGGCCAGCCGGACATTCACCCCGCACGAGCTGCTCAGCCATTCGGCCATCCCGGCGGCGAACACCTGGTCCACGTGCTGCACCAGCACAATGGCCGCCTGAAACGAGCGCGGCAGGCCTTTGAGCAGGGTTTCCAGCGCCGCGGGGCCGCCCGCCGACGAGCCGATGGCCACTAACCTGCGCTGCTCCAGGGATTTGCGCGGCGGGTTCTCGACGGGATGCACCCGTTTCGGGGGCTGCTGGCCCATCAACCAGCCAATGTTCATGATCTTGCGCAACAACGGCGCTGCTGCCTCCTTGGCATCGCCCGCGCCCAAAGCGGGCGTATCGACCACGTCCAGCGCGCCAAAGCCCATGGCTTCAAACACGCGGTGCACATTTTGCTGGCGGTCGACCGTGACGATCACAATCGCACACGGGCTTTGCGCCATGATCCGACGCGTGGCCTCCACGCCATCCATGACCGGCATGATGAGGTCCATCAAGATCAGGTCCGGGGTGTCCTCGGCGCACAGGCGCACGGCTTCTTCGCCGTTCCCCGCCACCCACACCAACTGATGCTTGGGCTCGAATGCCAACGCCCGGCGCAAGGCCTCTACCGCCAGGGGCATGTCGTTGACGATGGCAATTCTCATGTCTGGGCTCCTCCAATGAGCTCAACCACTGCATCAAGCAGCGCATCGTCATGGAAACTGGCTTTCGCTAAATAATAGTCGGCCCCTGCATCCAGGCCGCGCCGACGGTCTTCTTCACGGTCTTTATAAGACACCACCATCACCGGCATCGATTGCAGCCGGTTGTCGCGCCGCAACAGGGTGACCAGTTCGATGCCGTCCATGCGCGGCATGTCGATATCGGTAATCAGCAAATCGAAATGCTCGGCGCGCAGCGCGTTCCAGCCATCCATGCCGTCCACCGCGACCGCCACCTCATAACCGCGATTGAGCAACAACTTGCGTTGCAGCTCGCGCACGGTGAGCGAGTCGTCGACCACCAGAATGCGTTTACGCGCCACCTCAGCGGTGTGCCGATTACGCCGGTCGATGCGCTCCAGACGCCCAGTGTTAAGCAGCTTGTCGACCGAACGCAGCATGTCTTCGACGTCCACAATCAGCACCGGCGAGCCATCATCGAGCAGCGCGCCGGCCGAAATGTCCTGCACCTTGCCCAAGCGCGGGTCCAGAGGCAATACCACTAAAGTGCGCTCCCCGATAAACCGCTCAACCGCCACGCCGTAGACCGCCTCGCGCTCACGAATGACCACCACCTTGAGGGTGTCGTCATCGTTCTGGCCGGGCGGACGTTGCAGCAACTGGCTGGCGGCCACCAGGCCCACGTGCTGCCCTTCGTGCCAGAAGTGCTGGCGGCCTTCGACCTGCACGATGTCGTCAGGCGCCAGATCGCGCATGCGTTCGATGTGCGCCAGCGGAAAGGCATAGGCTTCGCCGCCGACTTCCACCACCAGGCTGCGCACCACCGACAGGGTGAGCGGGACTTCCAGATGGAAACGACTGCCCTGCCCGCTGACCTGCTCCAGCACAATCGAGCCACGCAGCAGGCGCACCATGTGCTGCACCGCATCCAGCCCGACACCGCGCCCGGACACCTCGGTCACGGTGTCACGCAGGCTGAAGCCCGGCAGGAACAAAAACGTCAGCAGTTCTTCTTCACTCAACTGCGCGGCCGTGGCCTCGGTGGACAGTTGGCGCTGCACGATGGAGCGGCGCAAACGCTCAAGGTCAACGCCGCCGCCGTCATCGCTCAACTCCACCACCAGCAGCCCGGCCTGATGCGAGGCGCGCAAGCGAATCTCCCCTTCGGCCGGCTTGCCAGCGCGCAAACGCTGCTCAGGGGGTTCAATGCCGTGGTCCACCGCGTTACGCAACAGGTGCATCAGGGGCGCTTCGAGCTTTTCCAGCACGTCGCGGTCCACCTGGGTTTTCTCGCCTTCAATTTCCAGACGGATCTGTTTGCCCAGGCTGCGCCCCAGATCACGCACCATGCGCTCTTGCCCGGCCAGCACATCCGCGAACGGACGCATGCGGCACGCCAGCGCCGTGTCATACAGCAACTGCGCGCGCTGGCTGGTCTGCCAGCCAAACTCGTCCAGTTGAGCGGTCTGCTCACTGAGCACGTGCTGCGACTCGGCCAATAAACGCCGCGCCTCGGCCAGCGCCTCTTCGGCCTCAGGGGTGAGCGTCAGCACCTTGAGCTGATCGCCCAAATGGTCCAACGCCCGCAAGCTGGTGTTTTGCATGCGTTTGAGGCGCTGCATCGTGGCGAGGTAAGGCTTGAGCCGCTGGGTTTCCACCAGCGACTTGCTCGACAAGTCCAGCAGACTGTTAAGGCGCTCGGCGGTGACGCGCAACACCCGCTCACCGCCTTCAGTCAGGCGTTGCGGGCGACGCGCCGGTTCTGCCGCCGGCTCGGGCAGCGGCGCCAGCTCGACCGGCGCAGGTGCCTCAGGCACCACAGGCTCGGGCGTAAGCAGCAGTTGCGACACATCAAACGGCGGTGGCGCCACCCGTGCCGTCGGGGCAGAAGGCTCGACCAGCCGGTTCATCAAGGCCACGTAGGCCTCGATGTCGGCCGAGGTCACCGTATTGCCCGGCGTCGCAATGCGCATCAGCAAATCAGTGCCCTGCAACAAGGCATCAATGTGCTCGGGTTGCAGGTACAAGCGCCCTTCCTGCGCGCTGACCAGGCAATCTTCCATGACATGGGAAACGCTGACCCCGGCCTCGACCCCGACAATCCGCGCCGCGCCCTTGAGCGAGTGGGCCGCGCGCATGCAGGCTTCCAACTGATCGGCCTGGGTCGGGTTACGCTCCAGCGCCAGCAAACCGGCATTGAGCACTTGGGTCTGGGCTTCGGCCTCCAGACTGAACAACTCCAGCAACGAGGCGTCGCGCATTTGCTCGGGGGTCATGTGAGGCTCCGGGTAATCGCGCCGAGCAACTGCTCTTCATCCAGCCAGCGCAGGCTGCGGGTTTTCCAGTGCAAGACACCCCGGGTGAAAATGGCGCTGGCGTGTTCGCCCGACAACGACGCGGTATTGAGCACACGCTCTTCAATGTTGTGAATGCCATCGACCTCGTCCACCGGCACCACCACCGGCCCGCCGGGCGCGGCCACAATCAGCATGCGCGGCATCACCCGCTGCGCGGGCGTGACACTCACCGTCGGGTCCAGCCCCAGCAGCTCGACCAGCGACAGGCAGGGCACCAGCGCGCCGCGCACATTGGCCACGCCCATCAGGGCCCGGGAGCGTTGGTGCGGCAGCGAGTGAATCGACTGCAAAGGCGCGACTTCATCCAGGCAACGGGTCGCCAGCGCCAGCCACTCGCCACCCATGCGAAACACCACCAGTGAACGGGTCGCGTGGGCGTGCTCAAGGTCCTGCGGCGCGGCAAAATCCTGCTCGTCCTGCACAAAGGCATAGCGATCGAGCAAACGCGTGGCCGCCGCCGCATACACCGAACAGTTACGGCAATGAATGTGTGCTGGCAGCAGCGGGCAGGATTTATCGCCGTACACGCCAATACGGTTCCAGCAATCATCAATCGTCTGGGCTTCGGTGTGGATCAAACTCTGGGCGGACAGACCGTTCATGATTTGCGCTCACTGTGAAGGGCCCGCTCATTGCGCGCAGCCCGGGCCTGCAAACGCTGAGCGCCTGCCACATCGCCCTGCGAGGCCAGCAGTGCCGCCAGATGCGCCAGCGCCTCGGCATGTTGGGGTTGCAGGTACAACGCCTTGCGATAAAAGCCTTGGGCCTGTGCGGTCTGGCCTTCGACATCGCTGAGCAGGCCCAGCCAATAAAACACCTGAGCCTGCGGCCCATGCTGCTGCAACGCCTGTTCGCACAAGGCGCGGGCTTCACGGCTTTTGCCTTCATTGGCCAATTGCGCAATGGTCTCCAGCACCCCGCGCGGCGCCTCGTCGGGCACACGCGCGACCTGAGCCGGCGGCGGGGGCGGTGTGTGAGGGCGCGCCGCAAACGGGCGACTGACCGGCGCCATCGGCAGCGGCAAAGGTTTGACCGGCGCTGTACACTCAACCGGCCTCGGCAACACGGCGGGCGGCTCTTGGCTGTGACAAAAGGCGAAGGATTGCGGGGCGTTGATCGAACGCATGCCCAGCCCGTGCAGCAAACTGCCCTCAGCCGGGCCGATGAACAGCACCCCGTCCAGACGCGTCATACGCGTGAGGGCGTCGAGCGCCTGCTGTTGGGTTTTGAGGTCGAAATAAATCAACAAATTGCGGCAGAACACAAAATCATAAGGCGGCTGACTCGCCGTCAGGGCCGGGTCCAGCACATTGCCGACCTTAAACTCGATCTGCTCGCGCACCCGCGCCGACACGTGATACCCGTCGGCTTCGAGGGTGAAATGCCGCTCGCGAAAACCGATGTCCTGACCGCGAAACGAATTCTTGCCATACACCGCACGCTGGGCACGCTGAATCGAAAGCGGGCTGATATCCAGCGCCTCGACCCTGAACTGGTGCGCGGCAAACCCGGCGTCAAACATCGCCATCGCTATCGAATACGGCTCTTCGCCGGTCGAACACGGCAGGCTCAGCAGGCGCAGCACCCGCGGAGCCGTTTGCGCGGCCAGCCGCTCGCGGGCCAGGCGACCCAGCGTGGCAAATGATTCGGGGTAACGGAAAAACCAGGTCTCGGGCACGATCACCGACTCGATCAGCGCCTGCTGCTCGTCGGCCGAGGCATTGAGCCGCTGCCAATACTCATCGTGATCCTGCATGTTCAGCGCGGTGCAGCGCTGACGCACCGCCCGCTCAATAATCGCCGGGCCCACCGACGCCACATCCAGCCCGATGCGCCGTTTCAGAAAATAAAAAAACCGTTGATCGGCACTCATGGGCGGGCCTGCCGGGTCAAGTCAATGTGCTGCTCGGGAAACAACAACCCGCGCACGGCAGGCGTCAACAGATCATCCACGCGAATCCACTGCAACAGGCCATCCTTGTCTTTACGCACCGGCCCCAAATATGGCGCCTCGCGGTTATCCAGCCCGTATGGCTGAAAATCTGCCACCTCACAGCGCAGGGTTTCACTGGCCTGCTCCAGCACCAGGCCCAGCAAGTGACCGTGATGGCGCACCAACACCAAACGCGTGCTGGTGCGGGCCACGGCGCTCTGGCCGAAGGTCATGGCACTGACATCAATCACCGGCACCATCTGCCCGCGATGGGCAAACACCCCGGCCACCCACGCCGGTGCATGGGCAATGGGCTTGAGCGGCAAACGCGGCAACACTTCCACCACGTCCACCGCTTGCAAGGCATAGCGTTCGGTGCCGATAAAAAACACCAGAAACAGGCATTGCTTCGACGCCTTGACGGCTTCGCGCGGCGCGAGAGGCACGCTCATCAGACTTTAAAACGCGAAACGCCGCTGCGCAGCCCGACCGCCACCTGACTCAATTCATCGATGGCAAAGCTGGCCTGACGCAGGGACTCAACGGTCTGGCTACTGGCATCCCCCAATTGCACCAACGCGTGGTTAATCTGCTCGGCGCCGGTGGCCTGGGCCTGCATGCCTTCGTTGACCATCAACACCCGTGGCGCCAAAGCCTGCACCTGATGGATGATCTGCGACAACTGCTCGCCCACCTGCTGCACCTCGGACATACCGCGGCGCACCTCTTCGGAGAACTTGTCCATGCCCATCACACCGGCCGACACCGCCGACTGAATCTCGCGCACCATCTGCTCGATGTCATACGTGGCCACGGCCGTCTGATCCGCCAGGCGGCGCACCTCGGTGGCGACCACGGCAAACCCGCGCCCGTACTCACCGGCCTTCTCGGCCTCAATCGCGGCGTTGAGCGACAGCAGGTTGGTCTGATCGGCCACCTTCACAATGGTCACCACCACCTGATTAATATTGCCGGCCTTCTCATTGAGAATCGCCAACTTGGCGTTCACCAGATCGGCGGCGCCCATGACCGAGTGCATGGTGTCCTCCATGCGCGCCAGCCCTTGTTGGCCGGAACCGGCCAGAATCGACGCCTGATCGGCGGCCGACGTGACCTCCGTCATGGTGCGCACCAGATCCCGAGACGTGGCCGCGATTTCGCGGGACGTGGCGCCGATTTCCGTGGTGGTGGCGGCGGTTTCGGTAGCGGTGGCCTGTTGCTGCTTGGACGTGGCGGCAATCTCGGTCACCGAAGTGGTGACCTGCACCGAAGAACGCTGCGCCTGCGACACCAGCGCCGTCAGCTCGGCCATCATGTCGTTGAAGCCAGTTTCGACGGCCCCGAACTCATCTTTACGCTCAAGGTTCAGCCGCTTGCTCAAATCCCCGGAGCGCATGACCTCAAGGATCGAGACAATGCGCTGCATTGGCGACATGATCGAGCGCAGCAACAAAAAGCCCAACAGCCCCGCCGCCAGCACCGCAATGGCCAGCGAAATCAACATACTGGCCTTAGCCGTCAGCACCGCATCGGAGATGTTGTTACTGGCCCGGATCGCGGCGTTCTGGTTGTCCTGAATCACCTTATTGAGCTGCACCCGACCGGCGCTCCAGTCGGGGGTCAATTGCGCGTTCAACACCGTGCGGGCCTGGGGCATGTCGTTCTTTTCAAACAGCGCGAGAACCGTGTTCAGCGACTGGTCGTATTTTTTATGCAGCGCGACAAACTCTTCATACAACGTCTCATCCCCGTCACCGCTGATGGTGGCGCGATAGCCGGCGAGTTCGTTGGCCAGGCGGGTTTCGTAAGAGGTGTAGAGCGCTTGTTCGTCCTTGGTCAGGGGACGGCCCTCGCCTTCATTCATCAGGTGCAGGGTTTGCACGTAACTGTCGACCCACGCGCTGCGGATCATGGAGCTGTGGTACAGGCCCGGGATCGAGTCGGTGCGGACTTTGTCTTCGCTGGTTTCGATTTTGACCAAGCGTGAATACGCCGCGACGATCATCAACAGCATGATGGCAATGATTACGGCAAAGCTCGCCAAGATGCGTTGGCGTAACGTCCAGTTCTTCACAGTCGATCCTCGGGGTGCCGTTGAAATGAGGGGGAGTATAGCCGAGGGTAAGGGAGGATTCGTACGGGGTTTGAGACCGATCTCACATGGATCAGTTAAAAAAACGTACACAGGGTTACATCCCGAACGGATGAGCGAAGCACCTAAGGGATCTTGATCGTGCTCGTGAACTTGATCTTGATCTTGATCTTGAAAAGTCTCCCTGCTGCCACGCGATTGCAGGCACACCGCAAAGGCCCCTCACAGCAGGCTGAACGCAGGTGCTGTTGCGGGGGTGGGTCGGCAGGAGCCGAGCCAGCCGTGCTGGGCCATGGA